>CAXTVJ010000001.1:0-18411 GCA_964247715.1 uncultured Acidobacteriaceae bacterium
CCGATGCCGCCGGTGCAGATGATGACGGCGTCGGCGGGGAAGGTTCTCAGCTCCATCGTGCGGAGGTTCATGGCGCAGATGCCGCGGGTGACGCCGTTTGCGTCGAGGACGGCGGAGAGGAACTCCCAGCCTTCGTACTTCTGGACTTTGCCCTCGGATTCGTGGCGGCGGACCTGCTCGTCAAGGGCGTAGAGGAGCTGCTGGCCGGTGGTTGCGCCGGCGAAGGCGGTGCGCTGGTAGAGCGTGCCGCCGAAGCGGCGGAAGTCGAGCAGGCCCTCGGGGGTGCGGTTGAAGGGGACGCCCATGCGGTCGAGGAGGTCGATGATGGCGGGGCCCTGGGCGGTCATCTGCTTGACGGGGGTCTGGTTGGCGAGGAAGTCGCCGCCGTAGACGGTGTCGTCGAAGTGCTTGAGGACGGTGTCGCCTTCGCCTTTGAGGTCTTTGGCGGCATTGATGCCGCCCTGGGCGCAGACGGAGTGGGAGCGCTTGACCGGGACGATGGAGAAGAGGTCGACGTTGCCGCCGGCTTCGGCGATTTTGATGACGGCGGAGAGGCCGGCGAGGCCTCCTCCGACGACGATGATGCGGGGTGTTGCGGCTGCCATGTGTCTTCCTCTGGTGCTGCTAATTCTTGAAGAGCTCAAGCCAAGTCGCGGAGCGTACATACACGATCAGTTCGCCGGGATGCGGCTCCTGTCGGTGGTGTCCGCATGTGTTTGGCGAGACGATCCGCTACACATCACCGACGGTACGGGGTACTGCGCATTCGCTTTGGTGTCAGGCTCAGCGCAAGGTATCGAAGCAATCACCGTGACGCGCAAGCTGTCTTCCGGACTGGGACTAAGGGTGACTTCACCTTGGTTTGAAGTCCTGTACTCAGCCATGTAGCCCTGCCGCAGGCCTTCGATGAGGACTCGTTCGCTTTTCATCGGCTTCCCTGACTTGCCATTCAGAACGAGCAAGGTAAAGCTCTGGGCCGGGGCGGGAAGCGCGAACAAGGTCGCGGCGAGTGCGACGGCTGCAAGAAAACGCGCTGTTCTACTATCCGGCAAAGTTATCGCACCTCACCGGGCTGGGTTGGGTTGGTGGTGCCGGGAGCTGCTGTTGTCGGTGCGGGGAGGGTGATGCCGGCGGGTTGGGCGGGCATGACGTCGGCGGGGGCGTTGGGGTACTTGTAGACGACGGCGTAGATGCTGATGAGGCCGAGGAAGCAGAGGGCGGCTCCGCCGGCTGCGCAGAGGTAGCCGAAGCGCTTGCGGGCGCGGTCGCCGGGGGTGATGCCCCACTTGGCGGCAAAGAGCCAGATGCCGTAGGCGAAGTGCCAGCAGGTGGCGATCATGGCGATGACGTAGATGGCGAGCATCCAGGGGTTGGAGAGCTCGACCTGAACTTTGTGGAAGGCGGCGCCGGGATGCTCCGGCAGCTGGACGCCGAGGAAGCGCTGGCGGATGACGTGCTGGATGATGTAGGCGAAGGCGATGAGGCCGGTGATGCGCTGGGTGATGTACATCCAGTTGGAGGCCCAGGGGTAGACGTTGACGTTGACGCGTCCGCGGAAGGTGATGAAGAGGCCGTAGAGGGCGTGGAAGGCGAGGGGGATGAAGATGAGCGTCCACTCGAGGACGCGGACGAGGGGCAGGGAGTTGAGGAATTTGACCTGCTGGGCGTAGGCGAGGGGGCCGTTCCAGGTTTCGAAGTTGGAGAGGATGTGCTCTATGAGGAAGGCGCCGATGGGGATGATGCCGGAGAGGGAGTGGAGGCGTCGCCAGAGGAAGGAGTGTCCCTGGCCGGCGCGGAGGGGCTGGACGCCCTTTGTTGGCGTGCCGAGATCGGCGGGGGCTACGGGGGCGGCTGCGGCCATGAGGTCTCCTGTCGCGCGTATCCGGCGGCAGTGTGATTATTCCGCTGCGTGGATTGGAGGGTCAAGGCGGGTGTGCGATTAGCGGAGGGTTTGTGCGATTTTGGAAGTGCAACGGCAAAGTCGCCCCTGCGCCGGGCGGGCGGTCACTTCGTGACTTCCATACGCTCGCGCGGTGCTCCCGTTGGTCGCCTGGGAAATAGCTAAGTGGTGAGTAAGGATTGCAGGAGGGTGGTGAGGGCTCGGGCTCGATGGGAGAGGCGCGTGCGCGTGTCGGGGGAGAGCTCGGCCATGGTCTGGTCGAGGGAAGGGATGAGGAAGATTGGGTCGTAGCCGAAGCCGGCGTCTCCGCGGGGGGCGGTGAGGAGCAGGCCGTCGACCTGGCCGGTGGCGACGGCGACGATTTCGCCGTGGCGTGCGGCGGCGAGGACGGCGGTGTAGTGGGCTTTGCGGTGTTCGCCGGTGAGGTGGGAGGCGGTTTCCAGCAGGCACTGGAGGTTTCGCTGGTCGGTGGTCAGGGTAGGGTCGCCGTAGAAGCGTTCGTCGTCGGCGTAGCGGGCGGAGCGGACACCCGGGGCTCCGTCGAGCGCGGGAACGATGAGGCCGGAGTCGTCGGCGAGGACGTAGTCTTCGGGTGCGAGGGCTCCGTAGGCGAGAGCTTTGAGGCGGGCGTTGCCCTCGAAGGTTTCTTCGGTTTCGTCGGGTGGGTCAAGGGAGGCGAGGTTGGGCAGGGGCTCGATCTGGAGATCGGGGAAGGCGCGTGCGGCCCAGGCGAAGTCGCGGAGCTTGCCGGGGTTGGAGGTGGCGACGTAGAGGCGCATGGGAAGAGGGTACAGGGAAGAGGGAAGGCAAAGAGAAGACCAGCTACTTGAGGGCGTCTTCGCGGAGGCGGGCTATGCGGCCGTGGGGGCCGACGACGTAGGGGAGCGAGAGGGCGTTCCAGTTCTTGTCAGTGTCGGGAGCCTCGCTGGCGCTCGGCTTGAGTGCGTGCCAGTTGCGGCCGTCATCGGTGGAGATGTCGGTTCCGTTGGGGCCTACGGTGATCCAGGTTTTGTGGGTGGGGTCGTAGGCTACAGAGGAGCGGTAGCCGTGGGGTGGGGTGAGCGCAGGAAGGAACTTGTTGGATCCGGCAGTGAAGACGGCAGTGTTTACATTAGTGTCCGGACTGAGGTAGTCGCCACCCACTGCAACGACGTCGGCTTTGTGGCATGACGGTGCTTTCCAATAGAAAGTCTTCGTAACATCTTCAGGTTTGTACGACGCGATGGAGCCGGGGCGGATGGCGAAGCTGAAGACGCCCGCGGAGGGTATACCGCGCGGAGTCGGGAAATAGATGTCGCATTCAGTTTGCACCTCATAGTTACTCGGCCGTGTAAACCCCTTGCTGTACTGAATTAGTCGGGTAGCAGCAGCTATCCACCAGGTGTCCGGGCCAAGCTGCTTCAATACTGAGTTGCTCGCCGCAAAAGCGCTCTCTCCGGGAGTGCTGAAGATAGACGAGATGCTGGGCCTGAGCTCATCATCTCCGCAGCTGAGAGCAACTGTGAACTGAGCAAGATAGAAACTAGGGTGCTCGGTCCTGTCGGATGGGTTGGACTTGTGGACAGCAGGGTCACCGAAGATCGAGCCCGTGATCATCTTCGCTCCTGCAGTGCAGGCGTGTTGGGGATCATCTTCCGTGATTCGTGCTGTGAGGGCGTCCCAGAAGCCTTGGGAGTCTGGGTTGGTGAAAAGGAGTTTCCAGGTTTGGCATCCGTCGGTGGTTTTGTAGAGGCGGGAGAGGTCTCCTTTGCCGCTGGACATGACGAGGGCGGTGTTCTGGTCGAAGGCCTGGATGCCGCGGAAGTCGAGGTGTTCGGCGCCGGGTGGGACGGCGCAGAGCTGCCAGACGAAGCCGGCGTCTTCGGTGCGGAGGATGGTGCCGCTGGAGCCGCTGGCCCAGGCGGTGCCGTTGGGGAGGGCGGCGATGCCGCGGAGGTCGGCGGTGGTGTGGGCGTCCTGGAGAGTCCACTGGGCGTGGGCGAAGGGGGCTGCGGTGAGGACGGCCAGGAGGGTTAGCGGGCGCATGGGGGGAGTGTAGCTGGTTCTGAAAAGAGGCGTTAACGCGGATCAGGGCCGATCAGGGCGGGATCGGGCGGATGCCCGGGGTGCGGTTAGGATGTGGGTTTGGGGGTGGTGATTTGGCTGAGATGAAGGCGCATACGGAGTATCTGACGTTCAACACGCGGGAGCGGTATGAGATGGTGCATATTACGCCGGAGGTGGAGGCGGTGGTGCGGCGGAGCGGGGTGGTGGATGGGCTCTGCTTTGTTTCACCGATGCATATTACGGCCGCTATCTATGTGAATGACAACGAGGACGGGCTGATTGAGGATATCGGCGTTTGGCTCGAGAAGCTGGCTCCGCGGTGGCCGGGGTATAAGCATCACCAGACCGGGGAAGATAACGCGGATGCACACTTAAAGGCGCTGCTGCTGCACCATGAGACGACTTTGCCGATTACTCGGGGGAAGCTTGATTTTGGGACCTGGCAGCGGGTGTTTTATGCGGAGTTCGACGGGCAGAGATCGAAGCGGGTGATTGTGAAAGTGCTTGGGGTTACGGCTTAGGGGCAACGGCAAGTTCGCCCTCATGCCGGGCGGGCACCACGGGGCCTGCGGCAGGACCTTCGTGGGGTGTTGGACTCGCTTCGCGAGTGGGGGCTGCGACTTGTGTGAGGAGGACTATGTCTACGCGCCGATTGCGCGAGCGGCCTTCTTCGGTGGCGTTGTCGGCGACGGGATGGAACTCGGCGTAGCCCGCGGCGGCGATGTGGGCGGGGTCGGCGGAGTGGCTTTCGATGAGGAAACGCGTGATGCCGGCGGCGCGGGCGGTGGAGAGCTCCCAGTTGGTGGCGAACTGGGGGGTGTGGATGGGGATGTTGTCGGTGTGGCCCTCGATGCGCATGGGGGCATTGGGGGGGAGCGCGGCGGCGAGGGTGCGGAGGCCGGCGAGCGATGCGGGGAGGACGTCGGACGAGCCTGAGGTGTAGAAGCCGGCCTCGCGGAGGGAGAGGACGAGGCCTTCGGGAGAGGTATGGATGGTGATGGCGGAGGCGGGGAACTGGTGGGCGGCTACGGCCTGAGAGACCGCCTGCTGGAGGTGCTGCTGGAGCTGGATTTCGGTGTTGGCGTTGAGGCTGGTGTGGTTGGGCTGGTCGCCGTTGAGGGTGGCGGGGAGAGGCAGCATGACGGGCGAGGCGACGGCGGCGGGGGCGCTGGCGGGGTCGTCGGTGAGGGGCGGGGTTTTGGCGTGCTGGTCGAAGATGCCGTTGTAGAGGAAGGCGGACTGCATGGCGGCGGCGAGCTTGATGGACTTGCGCTTGTCGCTCTGGCCGGAGGCGAAGAGGACGACGAAGAAGGCGAAGAGCAGGGTGATGAAGTCGGCGTAGGAGACGAGCCAGCGCTCGTGGTTGACGTGTTCGGGATGTTTTTTCTTTGACATTGGGAGCCTCGTGGGAGAAGCGGATTCCTCCGCTTCGCGGCGTCATGACAACGAATAAGCGAGTTATTCGGCGGCGGCGGGTGGGGCTCCGGGTTTGGCGTCGAAGAGGAAGGTGCGGAGTTTGGTTTCGATCATGCGGGGGTTCATGCCTTCGAGGATGGAGATGACGCCTTCGAGCATCATTTCCTTGATCATGACCTCTTCGCGGTGGCGGAATTTGAGTTTGGCGGCGGCGGGCAGGCAGATGAGGTTCGCGATGGCGACGCCGTAAATGGTGGCGACGAAGGCGGTGGCGATGCCGCGGCCGACTTCATCGATGTCGGAGAGGTTCTTCATCACCTGGATGAGGCCCATGACGGCGCCGATGATGCCGACGGTGGGGGAGTAGCCGCCGGCGGCCTCGAAGACGGCGGGGATTTTTTCTTCGATCTCGGATTTGTTGTCGAGTTCGAGCTGCATGATCTTGCGGACTTCGGAGGTTTCGGTGCCGTCGACGGCGAGCATGAGGGACTGCTTGAGGAAGGGGTCTTCGATCTTCTTGAGCTCGCCGTCGAGGGAGACGATGCCGTTTTTACGGGCCATGTTGGCGTAGCCGACGATCTGCTGGATGATGGCTTCGCCGTCGTGTCCTTTGTGCAGGAAGACTTTGACGATGCTTTTGCAGGCGGCGATGAAGATGGAGAGCGGGAACTGGAGCATGCAGGCTCCGGCGGTGCCGCCGATGACGATCATGGCGGCGGTGGGCTTGACGATCTCCATGGGGTTGCCGCCCTCGATCATCATGCCGCCGAGGATGCCGACGAGGGCGAGGATGATGCCGGCGATGCTGGCGATGTCCATGGGGGTTACTCGCTTTCGTCGGTGCGGGGCGCGGGATGGAGGGCGGCGGTGTGGGCGTGGAGCCCGTCGGGCCAGGCGAGGTGGAGGAGCCGGGAGCGCCAGGCGGCGATGCGTTCGACGAGGTCGCTCGGGGACTCGAGGACGATGAGCTTTTCGCCATGGAGCAGGGTGAGGGTGGTGTCGGGCGAGCTCTCGACGAACTTGATGAGGTCGCAGTTGACGAGGATGGGGTGGGTGTTGAGCCGGGTGAGCTGAATCATGGGAGGCGTTCCATGAGGGCTTTATCGGCGGGGGGAGCGGGGACGCGAGGACGGGCGGGCTGGCGGCGGATGCCGACTTTATGGCAAGAGTGATGGAGGAGGACTGTCCCTGAAAGCGGGCGGGGCGGCTCCATCTTAGAAATGACCTGTGAGACGGGCCGTGGCGTGGCGTGCCGATTGCATTCTTTGGGTTTGCAAGGTGCGTGGATGCGATCCGGTGTTGTGCGGTTATGAGTACGAGCGGGTGGGATGGGTGAAGGATGGGGCTGGACAGATTGATAAAGTCGTGCGGGAAGATGCCGATGGAGTGAGGGAACGCGGAGCCTTCCGCAAGCTGGAGTCGTTGAGTTCTTTGGTGCGGCGGCGACCGGCACCCGGGACAGGCGCCGCGGTAACTCAAACCGGAAGTACAGGAGCGGAACAAATGTCCTTGGGTGTCCTTACCAATACAGCGGCGATTTACGCGGAGAACAACCTCAACAAGACGCAGAGCAGCCTGCAGAACACCTTGACGCAGCTTTCGTCGGGTTCGCGGATCAACAGCGGATCGGATGATGCGGCGGGTTTGTCGGTGGTTTCGGGTCTTCAGGCGAACGTATCGGCGTTGACGCAGTCTTCGCAGAACGCAGCGGATGGCATCGGTCTGTTGCAGACCGCTGACGGCGCGCTCTCGCAGGTGACCAACCTGCTCAACCGTGCGGTGACGCTGGCGACTGAATCGGCGAACGGCACGCTGAATACGAACCAGGTGAGCTCGGCGAATGCGGAGTATCAGAACATTCTGACGGAGATCGGGAACATCGGCTCGACGACGAACTTCAACGGCAACTCGGTGTTTACGGCTGCGGCGAAGACGGTTTTCGTTTCGGACGGTACGTCCTCGGGTGCGACGAGCTTCTCGGAGACGGTGGGTACGCTGGGCGCATCGGGTGTGGGCGTTTCGGCACCGAGCGCGGGCACGACGACAGCGGGAACCACTTCGAACGTGACGAACCCGACGGGTGCCGCGATTGTGGCGTCTACCGGTACTGTGTCGCCGAGCGCGACGTTCACCTTCAGCGCGGCCACGAACACTGTCGGCGGGTCGCTGAGCATCACCTCCGCCGGCGTCAACAGTGGAACGGCAGTGGCGGTCACCATTACGGCGGGGTCTTCGATTGCCAGCGCGGTGACGCAATTGAACACGGCGTACGGCGCGGATGGACTTACGGCTACCCAGGGAACGGGCGCAAACGCGAACAAGATCACTATCACCGGGCAGAACGACGGCGCGGGCACGGCCGGGACCAACGACATCGCGGTGACAGGTTCGGCGGTGACGCAGACGACTGCGTCGACGACGACCGGCGCCGGGACCAGTCCGGGTGCGGGCACCGACTTTACGGCGACGAGCGTGGCGACGCTCACGGCTGCGTCGGCGGCGACGGTGCTGACCACGGTGACGACGGCGATCGGCAATGTGGCGTATCAGCGCGGGCTGATCGGCGCGGATGTGAACGAGCTGTCGGCGGCTTCGAACGTGGCGTCGGCGGAGTCGGTGAACCTTACGTCGGCGCAGAGCAGCATCCAGTCCACAGACTACGGTGCGGCGACGAGCAATCTGGCAAAGTTCCAGGTGCTGAGCCAGACGGGCATCAGCGCGCTGGCCCAGGCGAACAGCGTGCAGCAGGAAGTGCTGAAGCTGCTGCAATAAGACGAACGGTCCCGCGGGCTAACCGGCGGCGGGGCAGGAAGACGAGAGGGACAGGTCCGCGAGGGCCTGTCCCTTTTGCTGTCCTGCCGGACGGGCCCACTGCGCGTGCGGCGGTCACGTTGTCACTTCGATCAGCTTGGCGTGGTGCTCCCGATGGTCGCTTGATGAACCGGTTCTAACGGTTGCCGGGCTCGGGTTGGCTGGGGGATTGCAGGTTGGGAGGGTGAACCTGCCACCTCAGGCCCAGTACCGCCTGAGACGGGGCACCCGGAGTTGGTGGTTGGCGGAGGACGATGTGGGAACGGTTGGAATCAACTTCGGAGCGGCGACGGGCGGCACGGGTTTTAACGTGGCGACGACGGTGGCGTCCATCGTGGCGCTCTCATCGGCTGTCGAGAATCCGTGGACGGCACAGCTGGCGACGCTGAAGACGCAGGATACCGCGCTGACCACGGTGGGGACTCACCTGGCGGCGCTGTCCACGGCGGTTTCGGCGCTGACGAACTTTGATGGTGTGCTGGCGGCGAAAGAAGGCTCGAGCTCCGACACGAGTGTGCTGACACTGACGGCGGCGAGCAGCGCGGCGGTTGCGGGCAGCCATACGGTCTACGTCTCGAAGCTGGCGTCGACCTCGTCGACCTACACGGACGAGTTGAAGGGCGCCGGGGACGTGCTGAGTGGCTCGTTGACGATTCAGACCGGGACGGCAGCATCGACGCTCGGGGTGCAGGCAACGGCGGCGCAGACGATACCGATCGGCAGCACGAACGACACGCTGACCACGCTGGCGCAGTACATCAACAACGGGGACTACGGGGTATCGGCGAGCGTGGTGACGGATACGAACGGAGCGCGGCTTTCGCTGGTGAGCAACAACAGCGGAGCGGCGGGGCAGATCCAGCTCGGCGGCGGTTTGACCGACACGACGGCCAACGTGCCTTTGACCGGGGTGGCGGCAGTGGGATTCTCCGTGGGTCAGCCGGGCGTGGACGCGGTCTTGAGCGTGGACGGACTGCCTACGACGAGTGCGTCGAATACCGTGACGAATGCGATCCCGGGGGTTACGTTTCAACTGCTGTCGAGTGCGCCGAGCGAACCGATTCAGGTGCAGGTGACGAACGACAATACGACCGTTGAAACCGCGGTGCAGACCTTTGTGACGGCATACAACACGGTGGCGGCGGACATCAAGATGCAGGCGGGCGATGACGCGACCGGCAAGCCGGAGCCGCTGTATGGCGATCCGACGATGTCGCTGATCCAGAGTCAGTTGTCGCAGGCGCTGTTTGGCGGAAAGGCGAGTGGAGCGATCAGCAGTATCGACCAGATGGGGATTACGGCGAACCCGGACGGAACGCTGGCGTTGAATACCAGCACGCTGGACGCTGTCCTGAACTCGAACTATGCGGATGTGACGGGCTTTTTTCAGAACAGCGGGAGCTGGGGACAGGAGTTGTCGACCGCGCTGAATACGCTGGGAACGGCGTCGCCAACGGGCGCGATCAGCCTGGAGCTGGCGCAGAATGCAAGCGTCGAAACCGGGCTGAACACGAATGTGACCAATGAGAATGCGCTGATCAAAACGCAGACAGCCAATCTGACGACGGAGTTGAACACGGCGAATCAGGAGCTGCAGGCGATCCCCGAGCAGTTAAGTGAAGTGAACGAGATCTACAGCGCCGTCACGGGCTACAACCAGCAGCACTAACGGACAGCGGGAGACGGACGATGCGCGAGACGATGCAGGCGATGACGTATGGACAACGGGCGCTGGACGGAGCGACGGGCGTGGAGCTGGTGCTGGCGTTATACGACGGGGCACTGCGGTCGCTGTACCGGGCGAAGCAGGCGGTGCTGGAAGATGACGTGGTCGGGCGGCGGGTGGCAGTGAAGAAGGTGGTGGACATTCTGATGTACCTGCAGGCGCGGCTGCGGCCGGATGTGGGTGGGTCAGCGGCGCAGGCACTTTCAGATTTTTATGCGGCGATGTTCACGATGACGCTGGAGGGATCACATTTCGCGTCGGCGGAGGCGTTCGACGAGGTGATAGGGTGCGTGCGGAATGTACGCGAGGCGTGGGCGATCGTGGCGACGGATCCGGAGGCGGGAAAGGTGCTGCCGCGGGAGCTGCGGACGCGGGAGGAACGGTTCGCGGGCGGGGTGCCGGTGCGGCGTGAGGTGGCGGAGGAGACGGCGGGGGTGAGGTGGAGCGCTTGATCCTCGATGAGGGAGCGCTTCGAGCGAGGCAGGCGTAAGGCTTACTTCGCGGCTTTGTGGAGACGGTCGCGGATGGCTTCGGCCAGGCCTGGACCTTCGGGAACGGGGCAGAGGATGAGGTCGAGGTGCCGCTCGTCGAGGGTGCGAAGGCCTTCGAAGAGGTTGTGGGCGAGGTCGGCGGGACGGGCCCAGTCCCCCCAGGGGAAGACGGCGTGCTCCGGGCGGGTGCGCCAGCCGTCCGGGAGCATGACGCCGACGGTGCGGCCGTGCACGTCGTGGTGGAGAGCCTTGAAGAGGAAGGAATGGACCGGGTCGGCGGGGTCGACGTGAACGAGAAGGACGCGGGCTGCGGGGGCATAGTGGCGGATTCCGACGCCGGGCGAGGGCAGGGACTCAGGTGTGTCGCGGTCTGCGGGCTCGTGGTGATAGGCGCGAATCTGGTTGGCCTGAACAACGGTTGCGAGCAGGGCGCAGGTGACCCCGCCGGGACGGTAGACGATGAGGCCGCCGCCCGGGGCGACTTCGACGACGGTGGATTCAAGGCCGACCTGGGTGGAGCCGCCATCGAGGACGGCGTCGATACGTCCGTCGAGGTCGGCGAGGACGTGGGCGGCGGAGGTGGGGCTGGTATGGCCGAAGCGATTGGCGCTGGGGGCGGCGATGGGAACGGCGGCCTCGCGCAGCAGAGCGCGGGCGACCGGGTGGCTTGGCATGCGGACGCCGACCAGGGCGCGGCCGGCGGTGACGGCGTCGGGGATAGCTTCGGTACGGGGCAGAAGAAGGGTGAGCGGTCCGGGCCAGAAGGTGTTGAGAAGCTGCATGGCGGTGCGGGCGGCGGCGGGGTCGAGCGGGAAGGAGGCGATCTGCGGAAGCTGGCCGGGGTCGGCGATGTGAACGATGAGCGGGTCCCAGCGGGGGCGCTGCTTCGCGGAGAAGATGTGCTGGACGGCGGTGGGATCGAGTGCGTTGGCGCCGAGCCCGTAGACGGTTTCGGTGGGGAAGGCCACGGTATGGCCGGAGCGCAGGAGGTGGGCGGCGCGGGAGAGGTCTTGCGGAGCTTCGGCGCGAAGGCGTTCGGTATCGGGCACGGATTGATTATGACGTGTGCGTGCGTTGGAAAGGCGTAAAGCGGGAGTGCAGAGGAGGAGCGCGCACAGGGTGCAGATCAGGGCGGAGAGTGCGGGTGGACTATTTGAGGGTGGGGAGCCAGATTACGGTGTTGTCGGGCTGGAGGGTGATCTGGAGGGTGCCTTCGGAGCCTTCGTGGAGAGCGGGGCCGTTGACGGTGTGGTCGTGATTCTGTGCGTCGGTCCATTCGATTTTGAGGTTGCCGGAGCCGAGGATCTTGAAGTGGTAGGGGAAGGTCTGGCCGGGAGCGAGGGCCTGGGTGCCGAAGCTGGCGCTGGGGTAATCGACCTCGATGAGGCTGACCGGGCCGGCGGTGTGGTTGACCACCGTGGCCGCGATGTAGGGGGAATGACAGCCGGAGACCGCGGCTGAAAGAACGCATCCGATGAGGGCTTTGAGCCGCATCCGCATAGGAGCAAGGGTAGCAGCGATGGAAGGCGACTGGCGCAACGCCCAAGGACGGGGCCGACCGTTGGAGAAAAGAAACGATGACAGGCGTATTCGATGGGGGTAATATGTTGCCATTCGCTCGACATTAGAAGAAGCCGCGGGATCGCTCCCGCGTATTTCCCTTTGTACTGGATGTGCCGATGGGTTCCTCGCGCCTTGTGTTTCGGAGTGCTGTCCTCTCGTTTGGCTGTTTGCCCCTGCTGACGGCAGCCGCGCCCGCGCAGGAGCGCGCGGCTGTGGAGCGGACGCTGCCTACAACGATTGCCCGTGCGGTGCCGGCGCGGGTGAGCAGCGGGATGGCCTCGAGACTGGGCGCTACGGACAGCAATCGTGTGCTGCAGCTCAGCATCAATCTGCCGCTCCGGAACCAGGATCAGCTGAACGCGCTGCTGGCCGACCTGTACAACCCGGCAAGTCCGCGCTTCCACAAGTATCTTTCTCCGCGGGAGTTCGACCTGAGCTTCGGGCCGGCGCAGGCGGACTACGAGGCGCTGGTGACGTGGGCGGGGAACAACGGGTTCACCATCAAGAGCCGGACGGCAAACCTGCGCATTTTGAACGTGGAAGGCACGGTATACACGATCAACCGTGCCCTGCACCTTGCGTTGACCGACTATCGCGACACGGAGCAGAATCGCTCGTTTTACGCGCCTGACCGCGAACCCGCACTGGATCTTCCGGTTTCGATCCTGGGCATCGACGGGCTGGACGATGCCGACCCGCCCCATCGCCACTACCGTAAGGGGAACGCGGCTGAGATAGCGCGCACGGCCAACGCGATCGCGGGCTCCGGCCCGGCGAGCCAGTATCTGCCGAGCGACATGCGCGCGGCGTACTACGGCCATGGCCCGCTGACCGGGCTGGGGCAGACGGTGGGCATCTTCTCCTTTGACGGATACCATGCGAACGATCTTCCGCTCTACTACAGCCAGACCGGGATGAGCACGAGCGTGCCCGTCAGCAATGTGCTGGTGAATGGATTCAGCGGCAACTGCGTGCTGAATAGCCCATGCGACGACGGAGAGCAGATTCTGGATATCGTGCAGGTACAGGGCATGGCGCCCGGCCTGTCGGGCATTCTGTTCTACGAGTCGAACGCCACCGCGAACCCGATTCTGAACCAGATGGTGATGGACAATGAGGCGAAGATCATCTCTTCGTCGTGGGGGGGCGGCGGGTTTGGCACCAGCTCCGACACCTACTTCGAGCAGATGGCTGCACAGGGCCAGACCTATCTGAACGCTACCGGCGATGACGGTGCCTTCAATCGCTACACGTACGATGCACCGAGCGTCGATCCGTATATCGTGCAGGTAGGTGGCACGGATCTGGTGACCAGCGGCGCCGGCGGCGCGTGGAGTTCGGAGACAGGCTGGGTGTACTCAGGGGGCGGTTTCTATGCTGCCGGCGCCGAGGCGATTCCAGCGTGGCAGGCGGCTTCAATCACTTCGGCCAATGGCGGCTCCACGACGTACCGCAACTCGCCGGACCTTGCGGCGGAGGCGGACTTCGATAATCCCACGGTCGTGAACGGACTGTTCGACATCGGATACGGCGGAACCAGCTTCGCGACGCCCCGCCTGGCGGGTTACCTGGCACTGGCGAACGAGCAGTCGATCGCGAACGGGCTTGGCACGCTCGGTTTCGTCAATCAGAATCTGTATACCCTGGGCAGGAACGACGACACCGTCGCGTATCACGACATTACCAGCGGATCGAACCCGGCCGATGAGTATGCGGGCACTCAGGCGTCGTTCAACGCGGTGGCGGGCTACGATCTGGTCACGGGCTGGGGCTCGCCCAACGGCCCGGCGCTGATCAATGCGCTCGCTGGCACTGCCTATCAGGATTTCGCCCTTACCGGAACGACGGCGTCGCTGGCCACAACGCGCAATGGATCGGTATCGGACAAGCTGACCATTACCGGCGCCAACGGCTTCGCGGGAGTCGTAAACCTGTCGACGTCCGCGCTGCCGAAGGGCGTGACCGCGAGCTTCAGCCCGGCAAGCGCGACCACAAGCTCTACCGTGACCTTCGCGGCGGACAACACCGTGCCGTTCTCCACGCTTACGGTTACGGTGACCGGCACCTCCGGCGCGCTCACGCACTCGGTGGTGTATACGCTGCAGATCAACAAGCAGGCCGGTCGGGACTTTACGATCGGGGCTTCGGGCGGGATCACCGCGGCGATCGGCTCCTCCTCCGGCAACACCGTCACGGTGACCGAAAACCAGCTGCCAGCGCCGGTTAACCTGAGCGTCTCCGGTCTGCCCGCAGGCGTAACCGCGACGTTCCCGTCTGAGGTGAACAGCGGGAGCTTCGCGTTTACTCTGAATGCATCGAGCTCGGCGGTTCCGGGAACCTTCAACGTGATGGTCACCGGGACGTATCCCACGACCACGCTGACCCATGCGGTAACGTTCCCGCTGACGGTGGTCCTTCCGGGCAAGCAGCTGCTGGGCAATCCGGGGTTTGAGAACGGGACCAGCGCCACGCCCTGGACCCTGACCTCCAGCAACGGCCAGACCACCTACCTGCTCTGCACGCTTGCGGCCTGCGGTGTGGGCGCTCACTCCGGCAACTATTACCTGTATTTTGACGGCTACGGGATGACTCACACGGATGCGGCCACGCAGACGGTGAGCATACCCTCGAACGTCTCGTCCGCCACGCTGAGTTTCTACCTTACCGAGACGACGGACGAGACGACCACGACCAAGGCCAACGATGTGCTTACGGTGAAGATCCTGAACAGCTCCGGCACGGTGCTTTCCACGGTCGCCACATTTTCCAATCTGGACGCGCGTTCCACGACCGGGTACAGGCTGTATCAGTATGCGTTGCCTTCTTCGGTGATCGGGCAGACGGTGGTGGTGTCGTTCTCGGGCACGGAGAACACCTCGTTGCAGACCTCGTTCTTCCTGGATGACGTTTCCCTGAACGTTCAGTGAACGGCTGCCGCGCGGGTCGCCCATGCCGGCATGCCGGGCGTGGCGGATCGGGCAGGGCTATCCTCGGCGCGTGGCTCTGAGTTCGCGGAGGAGTTCGGGGAGCTTGTTGACGGCGGCGACGGTGCGGAGCCACTGCCGGTTCTCCACGGCGGGGTAGCCGGAGACGAGTGCGCCGGGGGCGACGTCGCCGGGGATGCCCGACTGAGCGGTGGCGATGGCTCCGTCGCCGATGGTGCAGTGGCCGGCGACGCCTGCCTGACCGGCGAGGATCACGTTTCTGCCTACGGTAGTCGAGCCGGCGAGACCGACCTGGGCGCAGAGCAGGGTGTTTTCGCCGACGGTCGAGCCGTGGCCTACCTGGACGAGATTGTCGACCTTTGCGCCGGCCCTGACGCGGGTTTCGCCGATGGAGGCGCGGTCGATGCAGGCGTTGGCCTGGATTTCGACGCGATCCTCGAGGACGGCGGGGCCGGACTGCACGATTTTGTGCCAGCCATCGGGGGTGCGGGCGAAGCCGAAGCCGTCGGCACCGATGATGGCTCCGTTCTGGAGGATGACGTCGTCCCCGAGCCGGCAGTGCTCGCGGATGACGGCGTGAGCATGGGCGAGGAGGCGGGCGCCGATGCGGGCGCCGTCGTACACGACGACGTGGGGATGAAGGATGGCGTCTTCGCCGATTGTTACGTCTTCGCCGATGACGACATAGGGGGCGATGTGGGCGCGGAGGCCGATTCTGGCTGACGGGGCGATGACAGCGGTGGGGTGGATGCCGGGCTGCGGACGCGGCGGGATGTAGAAGAGCTCGATGGTGCGGGCGTAGGCGAGGTAGGGGTCGGCGATGCGGAGGGTAGGGGTGGGGATATCGGGAAAGGCGGGTTCGACGAGGATGGCGGCGGCGCGGGTGGTGCGGGCGAGCGAGGTGTAGCGCTTGTTGGAGATGAAGGTGACCTGGCCGGGGCCGGCCTCTTCGATGCCGGAGATGCCGTGGATCTCAAGGAATGGGTCGCCATGGAGGGTGGCGCCGAGGTGGTCGGCGAGACTTTGGAGCTTCATGTGGGGATTGTAGTTGGAGGGCAGCAGCAAACGGGCCCCGACGCCAGCCGTCCCCCACGGGGCTTCGGCAGGCCCCTTCGCGGGGGAGGGACCATTGGTTTTTCAAGGTAGAACAGACCGTGTTCAGCGCGGGTCGGGGAAGGGGAGGTCGAGCTCGCCGTGGTGGCGCTTGCGGGTGGGTGCGGGAATGGGAGTGACTCTGGACGGGGTGGTAATAACGCCGAGGATCTGGAGGGAGGCGAGGGCGGCTCGGGGGATGTAGAGGCGCTGAGTGTTGGAGCGGGTGTCGGGCGGGATGACGTAGAGGCCCTGGTCGGTGAGCGCGTCGTCGAGCAGAGTGAGGTCGAGCGACGCGAGGCCTTCGAGAGTGTCGCCGTCGAGGAAGGTCATGCGGAGCCAGAGACCTTCGTTGCGGGGCCGGGCGAGGAAGGATTTGCGGGTGAGGCGCTCTGGATCGGTGCGATCGGCGAGGTTGAAGTCGCGGACGAAGGCGATGTACCGGATGTGGGTCATCGGGATGACAGCGATGCGGCCCGCGGGGTCCAGCAGGGCGACGGTCTGGTCGATACGGTCGAGCAGGTGCGCGCCGGGCAGATAGCCGGCGTGGATGTGCCCGTCGAAGGTGCGCAGGATCGCTTTTTTCTGTCCGCTGGCCATGACTCTCGAGGCGTTTCGTGTGATGGTTCGCGTTGGGTGGCGGGTCTGGATGCGGGATCGCGCATTGGAGCAGGTGCAGAAAGGCTAGCCAAACCGGGGCAGCCTGTGTTACATTTGGCTTTTGTGTTTGGCCTCAATTGTACCCTAAGCTGTTTTGTTTGAGAACTTTACCGGGCTATCCCGAAGGTCCTGATGGAGCATAGGCATCCGCATGGCTGATTATATCTATCTGCTGGAGCACCGACTCTCGCCCTCGCAACGCAGCGCTCTCCGGCAGGTTCGTGAGTTGGCGCGTTCGCGCAGTTTGACTGTGTTTCTGGTGGGCGGCGCGGTTCGCGATCTGACCAGTGGATCGCCGGTGCGTGATCTGGACGTGGTGGTGCAGGGCAATGCGCTGAAGCTGCGGAAGGATCTCGAGAAGGCCGGGGCGACGGTGACGGGTGAGCTTGAGGCCGGCCAGGCAGTGTATCTGACCTTTCCGGGATCGGTGCGGATGGAGGTCGGGTCGACGCTGTCGGTGACGTACCCGAAGCCGAACAAGCCTGTTTTGAAGCCCGCGGGGATCTTGGACGATCTGCGGCGGCGGGATTTCACGGCGAATGCGATGGCGCTCTCGCTGAATGAGGGGTCGTACGGTCTGCTGATGGATCCGCTGAACGGGGTGGCGGATATTGAGAACCGCGAGCTGCGGCTGATCTCGAACCATGGATTTATCGAGGATCCGATCCGAATGGTGCGGGCGGCGCGGTTGATGGCGCGGCTGGGCTGGACGCTGGATGAACGGACGCAGCAGCGGTACGAGACGGGCAGGGATGAAGAGTTTATCGCCGGCGTGAGCGAGTTCCAGCGCGGGTATGAGCTGGAGGAGATCGCTTTCGAGGAGGATCCGCTGCGGGTGCTGCGGCGGCTTGAATCGGACGGCTGGATGAAGGCACTGGCGCCGTTCTGGACGACCGCGAAGGTGAATACGGCGGAGCTGGATAAGCTGCGCGAGGCGCAGGCGCAGCTGCAGATGCAGGGCATCCATGCGGATGCTTCCGCGGTACAGTTTCCTCTGCTGACGGCGCGGCTGGCGGCGAAGGAGGTTGAATCGCTGAAGGCGAAGTTCCCGCGGCAGGGATTTGTGGCGGAGATCGACGAGCTGGAATCGAAGGCGAAGGAGTTTAGCGCGACGCTGACGGGCAAGGGGGCGGCGCTGCCCTCGCAGACGTGGCGGCTGCTGACGTCGGCTCCGGCGGAGGTGGTGCTGGAGGTGGCGTACGCCTCGCGGAACGCGGCGATTCAGGCGAAGTTCAAGAACTTTTTCACGGTCTGGCCGGCGGCTCGGCAGAAGATACCGTATGCGCTGATGCAGGAGATGCGAATTACGCCGGAGCTTCCGCGCTATGAGGAGTTGCTGGAGGCGCTCTTTTTCGAGTTGATGGATGAGAAGCTGGGCACGCCGGAGGAGATGAAGGCGTTTCTGGAGCCGTACTCGCCGCCGGCCCCGCCCCCTGCGGTGAATGTGCGCCGGCCGCGGGCAGCCAAGAAAGAGAGCAAGGCCAGGGCGAAGGCACGCAAGATCGAGGTGGATCTCGACGACGAGGACGAGGACGCGGGCAATGAGGCGGAGGACGAGACGACGCCGGACACGCCGACGGAGCTGGGGGATCTGCCGGGCGGCGGGTCGGATGAGTCGCTCGACGGGGATTCGGCTGCGGACGTTGAGGACGACGACGACGAGGATGAGGAGAAGCCCGCGCCGAGGACGAGGGCGAAAGCTCCCGAAAAGAGTGTGACGGCTGGCGTGACGAGTGCGGCGAAGCCGGTCGAGCCGATTGC
>CAXTVJ010000001.1:18511-28854 GCA_964247715.1 uncultured Acidobacteriaceae bacterium
TTGCGGTTAAGACGCCTGAGCCGGTTGCGGCGAAGACGGCTGCGAAGGCTTCCGTCAAGGCGGTTGCGGCTTCCGTTGCGGTGAAGGATGCGGTGCCGGCGAAGAAGGTGGCAGAGAAGGTCGTGCCGGTGAAAACGGCGGCGGCTCCGCTTGCGGTGAAGAAGGCGGAGGCGCATCAGCCGGGGCCCGGTAAGCCGGGAGGCAGCAAGCCAGGTGCGGGCAAGCGCGTGGTGAAGACGGCCGGCAGAAAGGCTTCGGTGGCGGCTCCGCCGGCGGGACGGCCGATGGCGGGGGTGAAGGCTCCGGCGAAGACGGTCGTGACGAAGCAGGTCGCGACGAAGCAGGTCGTGGCGAAGCAGGCGGTGGCGAAGAAGGCGGATGCGCCGGTGAAGAAGGCTGCCGCGAAGAAGGTCGCTGCGACCGGGAAGACGGCTGCGGCGAAGAAAGTTCCACAGCCTGCAAAGAAGGTTGTGGCGAAGTCCGTTTCGGCGAAGGCGGCTCCCGCGAAGAGCGCATTGAAAAAGGCTGTTCCTGGGAAGAAGCGGCGTTAGCGTCTTGCGGGAGATCTGGCCTGCGGGTCTTGCACTGAGGAGTGTGTATGCTGGTGGCGGTTTTGCAGGGATCGACGCGGCGGGACCGGATGGGGGATCGCGCGGCGAAGTGGGTGGTGCGGGAGCTCGAGAAGCGCGGGCATGAGGCGGTGCTGGTGGATGCGGCGAAGCTGGAGTTGCCGCTGCTGGACCGCATGTGGAAAGAGATGAAGGACTCGGACGAGGCGGAGTTTGCACCGCTGAAAGCGAAGCTTGGTCCGGTGGCTGCGCTGTACGAGCGCATGGACGGGTTGGTGGCGGTTTCGGCGGAGTACAACCACAGCGTGGTTCCGGCGCTGTCCAATCTGCTGGATTACTTTCTGGAGGAGTACTACTACCGGCCTTCAGCGATTGTCTGCTATTCGCAGTCGCCGTTTGGCGGGGTGCGGGCGGCGATGCAGCTGCGGGCACTGCTGCCCGAGGTGGGGATGCCGACGATTCCGACGCTGCAGCCGATCCCGATGGTGCAGCAGGCGCTGAGTGAGGACGGGACGCCGCTGACGCAGGCGATGGCGGAGCAGACGGGAAAGTTCTTCGATGAGTTCGAGTGGTACATGACGGCGTTGAAGCTCGGGCGGGAGAAGAAGGATCCGCGGAAGAAGTGAGGTTGACCGTTGACCGCGATCTGGTGCGATCAGCGGAAGCGGCGGGCGATGACAGTGGTGGCTGCGGCGAGGGTGGTCGCGGCGACGATGAGGACGACAATGCCCTTGCGGTAAGCGGATTGCGTGCGGGCGGGGGTCTGGCCTACGGTTTCACTGCACTGGGCGCAGCCCTGGGCGACCGCGTGTGCTGGGACGAGTACGCCTGGGAAGAGCAGGAAGGCTGCGGCGCCCAGGAGCAAGAAGCGGAACGCAGAGGAGTTGCGCACAGAGAGCGCAGAGAAAGGCTTTCCGGGGAACTGCTGCTTCTCCGCGGAGCGGCTCGTGCTGCTCACTGGAAAAAGACGAGGAGGGCGAAGAGGCCGAGCCAGAGGACGCCCATGGAGTGCCAGTACCAGGCGGCGAGGTCTACGGCGATCTGGCGATTTTCGATCTGCTTTGAGGCGAAGAGGGCGATGAGGGCGCCGGCGAGGGCCAGGACGCCGAGGATGAGGTGCAGGCCGTGAATGCCGGTGATAAGGAAGAAAGAGTGGCTTGACGGGCTGGTGTTGAAGAAGACGCGTTCCGTGCCGAGCTGCTGCCAGGCGATGAGCTGTCCGGCGACGAAGACGCAGCCGAGGAGGAGGGTAACGGCGACCCAGGGCATGGCGCGCTTGCTGGTGGGTTTGCCGAAGCCGAGCCACTCGTCCATGACATGCATCTCGCGGAACATGTGCCGGCGGCCGACTTCGATGGTCAGCGAGCTGAGCAGCAGGACGGCGGTATTGAGCCAGAGTATGGGCGGGATGGCGGTGGGAAGCCACTCGTTGATGAAGCGGGCGTTGGCGTCGAAGTGACCGCTCGATTGCGAGACGAAAAAGACGCTGACGATGGCGACGAAGAACATGAAAACGGCCGAGAGGGCGAAGAAGAGGCCGAGGCGGAAGCGGTCGAGGCGCTCGCGCGGGGAGCGGCGGCCACGGCGGCCGCTGTTCCAGTTGTCGGGGTCGCCCCCGCCGCCGGTCTGCTTATCGGTAGGCGGACGCCGTCCCCCGCCGTGATCGCCGTCTTCAAGGTCGCGGCGCTTCCGTTCGATCTCGGGGGGAGTGATGGTGGCCGGCATGGGGTGCTCCTTTGAGGCAGGGCCCGTCTTGACGCGGGGGTCAGGACGCTCGATAGAGGAAGCTTACTCCGGAATCCCCGGATTGGACCATTGCGGAATGGCGGTTCTGGCCGCAGTGAGTTCGGAATATCCGCAGGGCCCGCGATATACCTTGATTTTTCCATTGGATGCAGACGGGTTTGCGGAGGGCTCGGCGTTGAGGGCGGGCATCCACTCGAGCGTGGTGGCGTCCCAGGGGTTTGCAATGGCGAAGGTGCCATGTTGCCAGCTTCGCCAGAGGTTCCAGAGGAAGAGGAACTGCGCGGAGATGAGCAGGAAGGCGGCATCGGTGATGTGGACCTGCATGGGGATGGAGCGGGCGAGCAGGGCAGTGCTGGCGGCGGGCAGCCCGGTCCACTGGGCGTAGTGACGGGGCGCGCCCATGAGGCCGGCGATGTGCATGGGGAGAAAGGTGGCGTAGGCACCGACGATGGAGAGCCAGAAGTGCCAGCGGCCGAGGCGTTCGTCCATGTGGCGGCCGGTCATGAGCGGGAACCAGTAGTAGGTCGCACAGAAGAGGCCGAAGATGCCGGCCATCGCCATGATGAGGTGGAAGTGAGCGACGACGAAGTAGGTCTGGTGCAGGTATTGGTCAAGGATTGGCTGGGCGAGGATGGGTCCGGTGAGGCCGCCGGCGACGAAGAGCGAGACGAAGCCGAGGGCGAAGAGCATGGCGGTGGTGTAGCGGGGACGGGAGCGCCAGATCGTGGCCAACCAGCTGAGGACCTTGGCTGCGGAGGGGAGGGCGATGGCCATGGTGGAGATGGAGAAGGCGGTTCCGGCGAAGGGGTTGAGGCCGGCGACGAACATGTGGTGTCCCCAGACGAGGATGCCGAGGCCGCCGATGAGGAGGGTGGTGGCGATCATCATGGGATATCCGAAGACGCGGCGGCGGGCGAAGTTGGCGAGGACCATGGAGGTGAGGCCCATGCCGGGGAGGATGGCGATATACACCTCGGGGTGCCCGAAGAACCAGAAGAGATGGAGCCAGAGGAGCGGGCTGCCATTGCCGTGGGCGTGAAGGGTTCCGTTGACGAGGTCGCCGGCGGGGAGGTAGAAGCTGGTGCCGGCGTGGCGGTCGAGGAAGAGGAGGAGCACGGCGGTGAGGAGGACGCCGAAGGCGAGGACGGTGAGCAGCGCGGCGGTGCACCAGGCCCAGACGGTGAGGGGGAGTCTCGACCAGGACATGCCGTCACAGCGGTGGGCGACGATCGTGGCGAGGAAATTGACGGCGTTGAGGATGGAGCTGATGCAGAAGAGGGTGATGGCGGCGAGCCAGAGATCCATGCCGAGGCCCTGGCCCGGGCCGGCGGCAGGGATGGCGGAGAGCGGCGGGTAGGCGGTCCAGCCGGAGATGGCCGCACCGTCATGGACGAAGCCGGAGGCGATGAGGACGGCGAGGGCGAGGGCCATGATCCAGAAGGCGACGGCGTTGAGGGTGGGGAAAGCCATTCTTCGGCTGCCTACCTGAGCTGGGAGAATCAGGTTGCCGAAGCCGGCCTGCGGGGCGAGGGTGAGGACGAAGAACAGCATCAGGGTGCCGTGCAGGGTGACGAGCGCGAGGTAATCCTCGGGCTTGACGACACCGAAGAGCGGGACGTTGAGATCGGGCCAGACGAGGTGGACGCGCATGGCGAGCGACATCAGCGTGCCGTCGGTGACGGCGATGAGCGAGAGGACGAGATAGCGCAGGCCGAGGGTGCGGTGGTCGGTGGACCACAGGCTGCGATCACGTGCGACGGGGTGAAGCTGGGTGGGATTCATCGAGCCGCTGCCTGCTGGTGTTGGGCGAGCCATGATTGGTAGTCCGACGGCGAGACGACACGGAGGCGGGCGGCCATGCGGAAGTGGCCGAGGCCGCAGAGCTGGGTGCAGAGAATGGCGTAGGTACCGGGCGTGGTGGGGGTGAAGTGGATGTGAAGGCTCATGCCGGGGACGGCGTTCTGCTTGATGCGGAGCTCGGGGATGGCGAAGCCGTGGATGACGTCCTGAGCGTGGAGGCGGAGGTCAATCTCGCGGTTGGCGGGGAGGACGAGCTCGGAGGAGACGAGATCATCGTTGGCTTTCGGGTCGGCGGGATCGAGGCCGAGGGGATTGGATTCGGCGGGGGCGACGAGCTCGGGGCGGGTGCGGCCGAAGGCGGCGTCTGGGCCGGGGTAGCGGAAGTACCAGGCGAACTGCATGCCAGTGGCTTCGACCTGGAGGGCGGAGGGATCGGCGCCGGTGTAACGGGTTGCGGCCCAGAGGCGCTCGGCATGGAGGGTGAGCCAGGCGAACAGGACGGTGAGCAGTGCGAGGGGGAGGTACTCAAAGGCGGCGCTGGACCGGGTGCGGGTTGTGCCGCGGCGGGTGAGGGCCAGGCCGGCGAAGACGAGGAGGTGCAGGAGAATGAGGAGAGCGAGGGCGATCCAGAGATTGAGGCGGAGGTGCTGGTCGAGCGCGGGGCCGTGGGCGCTGGCGTCGGCGGGGAGATACCAGGGGGCGGCGAGGATCGCGGAGAGTAGTGCGGCGGGCACAGCTTCAAGGCTACATCCGCCGGGTCCCTTAATTGACCGGGCAGGCGGAGGTCATTTTTGACTGGGTCCAGCAGGCGGTGACGGAGCGGGCGGCGGCGACGACTCCTTGCGGGGCCTGGCTGTCGGAGGCGGCGAGGTCGTGGACGCGGCCGCGGGCGTCTTCGAAGTCGTTTTTGGAGAAGTCGAGCTGGGGGAGCGAGAGGATGACGCGGGCGCGGAGGCCGGGGTCGTCGGCGTCGAGATAGCTGAGGAGGGCGTGGTTGACGGCCTGGCTCTGCTGAGGCTGGGCGGCGATGGCCTCGACGAGGTTGCCGCGGGAGTCGGAGGTCTGGTCGCTGCGGCGGACGTATGTGGAAAGGGCGGCGATGCTCTGGTCGGAGATGGGGGAGAAGCGGAGGAGGTCGGTGACGAGGGCGACGCCGGTGTCGGCGATGGCGTCGTCGCGTTTGAGCCAGGCGTAGATGGGCGGGTAGACGGACGCGGGCGGGTTGGGGGCGAAGCCGCCGAGGACCGAGGCGGCGAGGTTGCGGACGTCGGGAAGGTCGTCGGTGAGGCGGGCGGTGATGTCGGGGATGAGGGCGGCGAGGGCGGTGCCGACCTTTCCCTGGTAGGACGGGACAGGCGGCGGGGGCGCGGGCTGGCCGGGTTTGGCGGATTGGGCCTGCGGGGTCGGCTGGGTGGCGGGTGCGGCGGTCTGGCCGGCGGTCTGGCCGGCGATTTTGGGGGTGTCGTCGGGCAGGATTTCCAGGCCGATCATCATGGCGAGGGCGTACTGGCGGACAGCTCCGTCCTGACTGGTGAGGGCTTTGTCGAGAAGCGGGGCGAGGGCTTTAGCGGCGTCAGCGTCTTTGGTGCCGGGGGCGCTTTCAACGGCGAGGATCTCGTCGGCGGTGGGGGAGTGGCCCTCGGCGGAGCGGCTGAGGACCTCGGTGAGCTGGGCAGGGGTGGGGGCTGCCGGCGTGGTCTGGGCGGCGGCCGCCGACGTGTCTTGCGCGTGGGCGGCGAAGGTGGCGACGGCGGCGAGTACGAGTGTTGCGGCTGCGATCGTAGCGGGCTTGTTCATTGCGGCGTGATGTCCCCGGAGGTCAGAGTACAGGAGGGACGTCTGGCGCGGCTGCGGGTGAGTTTCGGGTGTGGGCGCGGACAGTTTCGACGAAGAGTTTGTGGACGCGGTGGTCGTCTGAAAGCTCAGGATGGAAGGTGGCGGCCAGGAGGTGGCCCTGGCGGACGAGGACGGGTGCGCCTTCGCGCTCGGCGAGGGTTTCGACTCCTGGGCCGGTGGTGCTGATGCGGGGGGCGCGGATAAAGACCATCTCGAGCGGGCCGCCGGGGAGGGTGGTGGGGGCGGTGAAGATGGAGGAGTCGTTCTGGCGGCCGTAGGCGTTGCGCTCGATGGTGATGTCGAGGGCAGCGAGGGAACGCTGGTGCGGGTTTTCGACGTGGGTGGCGAGCAGGATGGCTCCGGCGCAGGTGCCGAAGGTGGGTTTGGAGCGAACGAAGGACTGGAGGATGTCGAAGAAGCCGTCGCGCTCGAGGTGGCGCAGGAGCGTGGTGGATTCCCCGCCGGGGATGATGAGGCCATCGAGGTCTTCGAGTTCGGGAGGCCGTTTGATGAGGCGTGGTTCGGCGCCGGCTTCGAGGAGGGCTCGGGCGTGAACTTCACAGGCACCCTGGAGGGCGAGGACGCCGATGAGGGGCTTTGCTTCGGGTTCCGTGCCGCTCATTACCAGCCGCGGTGCTGCATCATGTCGGCTTCGGCGATGCCGCCTACGGCGAGGCCCTTCATGGCACCGGTGCACTCTTCGGAGCACTGGGCGAGGATGGCGGGGTCGCTGAAGTGGGTGGCGGCGCGGACGATGGCTTTGGCGCGGGATTCGGCTTCGGCGCGCTCCTGCGGGTGGACGGGGTGGCCGTCGACAGTAGCGACCTGGAGGCGGATGTTGCCCTCCTTCATGAAGATGCCGGAGCCGACGAAGACGGTCTCGGCGCCGAGCTGCATCATGAGGGCGGCGTCGGCCGGGGTGGCGATGCCGCCGGCGGAGAAGTTGGGGACGGGAAGCTTGCCGGTGCGGGCGACCATCTGGACGAGCTCGAGGGGCGCGCGGTGATTTTTGGCGGCGGCGTAGAGCTCCTGATCGTCGAGGACGGTGAGGGCGCGCATTTCGGAGTTCATCTGGCGCATGTGCTTGACAGCGTGGATGACGTCTCCGGTGCCGGGCTCGCCCTTGGTGCGGATCATGGCGGCGCCTTCGGCGATGCGGCGGAGGGCCTCGCCGAGGTCTTTGGCTCCGCAGACGAAGGGGGTGCGGAACTTGTGCTTGTCGATGTGGTGGAGCTCGTCGGCGGGGGTAAGGACCTCGGACTCGTCGATGAAGTCGACATTCAGCGCTTCGAGGATTTGCGCTTCCACGAAATGCCCGATGCGGACCTTGGCCATGACGGGGATGGAGACGGCGGCCTGGATGGCCTTGATCATGCCGGGGTGCGACATGCGGGCGACGCCGCCTTCGGCGCGGATCATGGCGGGAACGCGCTCGAGGGCCATGACGGCGACGGCGCCGGCTTCTTCGGCGATGCGGGCCTGCTCGACGTCCATGACGTCCATGATGACGCCGCCTTTGAGCATCTCGGCGAGGCCGGTCTTCAGGCGGAGCGAGGGGGCGAGGGATTCGCGGAAGTTGTCGGCGATGTGGCCGTGTCCGTTCTGTTCGTGGTTTGCCATGTCTCTCCCTTGGATGATGGTGGAGGATGGGCGGGAGCAGGGATTTGCTCAACCGGCCACAGAGATGAGTTTAGCAGTTTGGGGATGGGGGTGTTGGCGGCTTGATGATCCTGCGAAGGTCGGCTTTGCCGACGTCCATTCCTCGCTGTGCGATGAATGGGGCACCCGGCTTTCCGTGGCGGGGACGAAGACTGAGATTCCGGACTTCATCCGGAATGATGCTTCCCTGGGAGGTCAGGGCGACGGGAGCTAGGCGTTGCAGAGCTCGAGGATGGAGGAGCCGAAGCGGTCGAGTTTCTCCTGGCCTATGCCGTGGATGGACTGGAGCTGGTTGAGGGTGCGGGGGCGCTCGAGGACGATCTCGCGGAGGGTGGAGGTGCCGAGGACGAAGAACTGCGGGAGACCCATGCGCTCGGACTCGGACTTGCGCCAGGCGCGGAGACGCTCTTCGAGGTGACGCTGGTCGGGGGTGAGGTTTGCCGATGGATCGGTTTGGGTGCGAGGCCGGTGGAAGGTTTGGGGTTCTGCGGTTTCGTTGTTCGGGATGGGTTCATTCCTCTGTCTCAGAGGCGAAACGTGGGGCACGCGGGCTTCGTTACTACTTCTCCGAGACGAGACCTGGGGTATCCCGGCGTCCGGGTTGGGCTGTTCGCTGCGGCAGAGGGCGCAGAGTTCGGCTCCGTAGCGGTCTACTTTGTCGGGGCCGAAGCCGCTGACCTCAAGGAGCTCGTTGAGGGTGCGGGGGCGGGCGGCTACCAGTCTGGCGAGGGCCTGATCGCCGAAGACGATGAAGGCGGGTTTGCCGGTTTTGGCGGCTTCGGCTTTGCGCCAGGCGCGGAGGTCGGCTTCCAGTTGCTTCTGCTCGGGGGTGAAGGCGGCGCTGTCGACGTCGGTTGCGGGCCTGGCGGTGCGGCGAGATCGCGTGGCGGGTGCAGTTGCGGAGCCCGCTGGTTCCGAGAGATGGGGGTTGCCGCGGAGGAGGACGCCGAGGGGTTCGGTGGGGATGAGTTCGCGTCCCTCGTGGGTGAGCGAGGCTTTGCGGAAGGGGACGACTTTACCTTCGGGGTTGACGAAGGTGGTGTTTTCGATGGCGACGAGGCCCGCGCGGACGAGGCCGTCGAGCCAGGACTCGAATTCACTGCGCTCTTTCGTGAGGGCTAGCTGTTCAAAGAGCTTGCCGGTGGATGGTGAGCGGGAGGCTTCGGCGAGGGCGCGCAGGATGGCGCGGAGGCTGCGGTCTTCGCTTGCTGATGGTTCGCGGGAGGTCTGGGCGGAGGTTTTCGCGGGGGCGCAGAAGTCGCAGTGACCGCAGGTGCGGTGGGCGTCGGCGGTGTCGCCGAAGTGACGGATGAGGGCGGCCATGCGGCACTGCTGGGTGGCGGCGAACTCGGCCATGCGGTCGATTTGCTCGCGGCGGAAGGCGACCTGTTGTTCGTAGCCGGACTGCCACTGGGCGTTGGCGAGGCGGCGGACCTGGCCGTTGATGTCGATCTGGGCGGCGGACTGGGCGGCTAGTTTGTCGACCGAACGCTGGAAGGTCTCGGCGTCCATTTTGAGGCGGCGCCAGAGGGGTTCCGGGTCGGCGAAGTCGTCGGTGAGGACGCGGGCGACGCGGCTGAGTTCGGAGGCGACGGGGTAGTCGCGCTCGAGGAAAAACTCGTGCATGCGCTTGTCGGCGAAGCTCCAGAGGAGGACGGTGGTGGAGGGTTGTCCGTCGCGTCCGGCGCGGCCGATCTCCTGGTAGAAAGACTCGACGGAGGCGGGGAGGGCGACGTGGATGACGGTGCGGACGTCGGCTTTGTCGACGCCCATGCCGAAGGCGATGGTGGCGACCACGACCTCAAGCCGGCCGGCGAGGAACTCGCGCTGGACGCGCTCGCGGGTGCCGGGATCTAAACCAGCGTGGTACGCGGCGGCGGGGAAATGTCGGCCCAGCTGGCCGGCGAGCTCTTCTGCGGCCTTGCGCGAGGGGGCGTAGACGATGGCGGGGCGGCGGGTTTTGTCGGAGAGGAACCTGGCAGCGAACTCGGCGCGCTGAGGTTTGGAGATCTCGACGACTTCGATGGCGAGATTGTCGCGTCGGAAGCCGTGGATGAAGAGGGCGGGGCGGTCGAGCGAGAGCTGGGCGACGATGTCGCGCTGGACGGCGGGGGTGGCGGTGGCGGTGAGGGCGATGACGGGCGCGGGGCGGAGCGAGGGCAGCCAGGCACCGAGTGCCCGATAGTCGGGGCGGAAGTCGTGTCCCCAGGCGGAGATGCAGTGGGCTTCGTCGATGGCGATGAGCGAGGGCTTGCGTTTGGCGAGCATCTCGGGGAAGCCCGGGACGCGCATGCGCTCGGGGGCGATGAAGAGGAACTGGAGGGTGCCGTCCAGATACTGGCGGCAGGCGGCACGAGCGTCTTCGCGGGAGAGGCCGGAGTGGATGCGGGCGACGCGCAGGCCGGCTGCGGAGAGCTTGGCGGCCTGATCGTCCATGAGCGCGATGAGCGGGCTGATGACGAGACCGGTGCCGCCGCGGGCGAGGGTGGGGAGCTGGTAGCAGAGGCTCTTGCCGGCTCCGGTGGGCATGACCAGGAGGACGTCGCGGCCGTCGGTGGCGGCGCGGCAGACGGCTTCCTGATTGATGCGGAAGGCGGGAAAGCCGAAGGTCTGCTGGAGGAGAGATTGGAGGGGCATGGTGCGGTTCCAGTTTCGCATAGGCTTCGCCCTGCGGGGTGTGGCGGTGCAGGTGCGTTGGAGGCAGAGTGGTTCGGGCGGCTGGGGGCTGCGCTG
>CAXTVJ010000001.1:28954-32414 GCA_964247715.1 uncultured Acidobacteriaceae bacterium
TGGCGGTGCAGGTGCGTTGGAGGCAGAGTGGTTCGGGCGGCTGGGGGCTGCGCTGGTTCGTCGGGATCCTTCGCCTGCGGCCTTGCGGGCCTTCGCTCAGGATGACGAGCTTTTCAGGGGGTGCTGCGCTGAATGAAGGCCGCGAGGCTGGGCTACAGGCCGAGGGCGGTGGGCCAGTCGGCGGCGTGGTCTACGGTGAGGTCGGGGGATGCAGCGGCGAGGGTCTTGGGCGAGAGGCCGTAGGTGCAGCCGAGGGAGCGGGTGCCGGCGGCGCGGGCGGTCTCGATGTCCACGTGGGAGTCGCCGATCATGACGGTTTCGGCCGGTGCTGCGCCCGCTTCGCGGATGAGGGTGAGGAGGCCTTCGGGGTGGGGTTTCTTGCTGGGGAAGGAGTTGCCGCCGAAGATTTGGAAGAAGAACTTGTCCAGACCGAAGTGTTTGCAGATGGCGCGGCTGGGGTCTACGGGCTTGTTGGTGAGGCAGGCCATGAGGAGGTGCGGGTGGCGCCGGCGGAAGGCGGTGAGGGCGTCGAGGACGCCGGGATACATGGTGGTGAAGTCGAGCTTGTGGATGCGGTAGTACGCGATGAACCAGGCGAGGGCTTGTTCGATGAAGGCGTCGTCGTGGGGGTCGGGCTGGCCGGCGATGGCGTGGACGTGGGCGAGAGAGCGGCGGACGAGGGTCGCGGCTCCGTCGCCGATGTAGGTGGAGATGGTGACGGGCGGGAGCTCGGGCTTGTGGAAGTGGCGGAGGGTGGCGTTGATGGAGTGGGCGAGGTCGATCTGAGAGTCGACGAGGGTTCCGTCGAGATCGAAGACGAGAAGCCGGGGTGAGGGCATGAAGACTATCGTAGCGGGATGCTGTGGCGGAAGGAGATGCAGGTCCTTCGAATGCGCGGTTGCGCCGCTTCGCTCAGGATGACAAGCGATTACGCGGCAAGGAAGGTGGAACGCAGAGAAGGAGCGCAGAGGACGCGGACTAAGGCGTTCACGCACGCTGGTGGAGCGCGACGCGCGTGAACGACAATGAGCTTAGTCGATCTGGATATCGCCGGAGCCGGTGTGGGCTTCGAGGGTGGGGCCGCCGCCGCCTACGGTGGTGGAGAGGTGATGGCGGTCGGAGTCTCCAGCGCCGGCGACGCGGATGGAGCCGGAGCCGGTGGTGGCATCGACGATAAAGTGGGCATTGCCGCCGGTGTGGACGCGGATGGAACCGGAGCCGGACTGGAGGCGTGAGGCTCCGGTGATGGCGCCGTCGGCCTGGATGTCGCCGGAGCCGGTGCGGGCGGTGATGGCTCCGTTGAGGCCATGGAGGCGGATGGATCCGGATCCGGTGGAGGCTTTGACGTCGCCGGAGGCGGACTGCTCCATGTCGATGTCGCCGGAGCCGGACTGGAGCTCGGCGGGGCCGGCGACGCCGTGGGCGCGAATGGATCCGGAGCCGGTCTGAGCCTTGAGGAAGCGGCCCAGGCCGTCGGACTCGATATCACCGGAGCCGGAACGGAGGTTGAGGGCGACGGATCTGGGAGCGGAGATCTCGTAGTCGATGGCGATGTTGTTATAGAGGTGGCGATCTTCGGGCGGGACGTCGCCGACGTGGATCTCGTTGCCGGACTGGGTGACAGGCGGATGCTCGTTAATCTGGGCGATGCGCGCCTGGATGTCGCCGCCGGAGTTCCAGCCGGCGTAGACGTGAGCGTGGACGTGGATTTGATCGTCGTTGCCGGGCGTGATGTGGATGCGACCGGAGCCGGTGGAGACGTAAAGATCGGCCGACTGGGAGACTTGGAGGGTGCGGTCGAAGTCGATGGCGTGGGCTGCGGTGGTGAGGAGGGCTGCGGCGAGCAACGTGCGGAGAATCATGGGTGCTCCTGGGCTAAAGACAAAGGAAGAAGACAGAGGACATGACGGTCACCAAGCATTACTGCTGTTGCAGAATGACCTGGTCGCCCTCTTTGAGGCCGGAGGTGACTTCGATTTTTGTGCCGTCGGAGAGACCGGTTTGGATGGCTACGGTGCGGCGGCCGGTTTTTTCTTTCGGGTCGGGGATCTCGATGGTGGCTTTGCGATTCTGGTCGTACTTGACGGCCTGCTCGGGGACGGTGAGGACGTTTTTGTGCTCGTCGAGCAGGATCTCGGCGTTGGCGGTCATGTTGGCTTTGAGCTCGCCGCCGGGATTATCGATGGAGACACGGACCTCAAAGGTGGTGACGTTGTCTTTTTCGACACCGAGCGGCGCAATGCGGGTGACTTTGCCGACGAAGGTTTTGTCTTTGAAGGACTCGACTTTGATGCGGGCGGGCTGGCCGAGGAAGACCTTGCCGATGTCGGCTTCGTCGACCTTGCCCTGGACGTAGACCTGGTGGGTGTCGCCGACGGTCATGATCTGGGTTGCGGTGGAGCCGAGGACGAGGATGGACGAGACGGCGTCGCCTTTTTCCACGTCGCGGGAGAGGACGACGCCGTCCATGGGCGCGGTGATGTTGGTATAGGAGAGCTGTTCCTCGAGCTGTTTGAGCGAGGCCTGGGCCTGCTCGACCTGGGCCTGGGCCTGGTGGAGTTTGGCGGTGTCGACGGTGATCTGCGAGACGGCGCGGTCGCGGGTGTTGACGGAGACGACGTATTTCTGCTGAGCGTCGTCGAGCGCCTGAGCGGAGACGACGCCGTCTGCCTGCATCTGTCTGGCGCGCTCGTAGGTGTGCTTGTACATGGGGAGATCGGGCGCTTCGGCGTTGACCCTGTCGAGGGCGATGGCGGCCTGGGCGGCGCGGGAGTTGGACTCGGAGGCGGCGAGGGTGGCCTTCTGGGCGGCGACCTGGTCGAGAATCTCCTGCTGGTCGAGCTGGGCGAGGAGCTGTCCCTTGTGCACGCGGTCGTTGATGTCGGCGGCCAGATTAGTCACGATGCCGGAGGCCTTGGATTTGACCTCTACCTGGAGAATGGGCTGGACCTTGCCGGTGGCGACGACGGATTTGGCGACGTCGCCGCGGGAGACTTTGGCGATCGAGGCGGGGTCGACCGCGCGAGCCTTGCCCATGACAACGCGGACCGCGCCGAAGATCACGGCGACGAGAACGACAGCGATGCTGATCCAGAGGATGCGGCGGGATTTCTTCCGGGGAGCCATGCTGGTTGTACGCGCGGGAATGCGATTGGTTCCGTGAAAACGTGCACCGGGTGCGGAGAATTTGCGGGCGGCACGGGCAGGTGGAGGCCGCATCCGAGGGTGTGCGCGGCAAGAGATGCCGCCAGAGGAGATGCTCATGTCGCTTTCGAAGACGACGCAGGATCACGACGAGATCAAGAAGTGGGCGGAGAAGCGCGGCGCGGTGCCGTCCGAGGTGGAAAGCACGGAGAAGAAAGGCGAACCGGGGATTCTTCGATTTGCGTTTCCCAAGGCGAAGAACCACAACGACGGCGCGCTGAAGGAGATCGAGTGGGAGGATTTCTTCGAGAAGTTC
>CAXTVJ010000001.1:32514-133284 GCA_964247715.1 uncultured Acidobacteriaceae bacterium
CCACAACGACGGCGCGCTGAAGGAGATCGAGTGGGAGGATTTCTTCGAGAAGTTCGACCAGAACGGGCTGGCGCTGGTGTATCAGGAGGTCACGTCGGAGGGGGCTGAAAGTAATTTCAACAAGTTGATCCACCCGGAGACGAACGAGGAGCACGGGCATACCAGCCACGCGAAGGCGCATTCTCACTGAGAAAACGCGTACACGGAGAAGATGGATTAGAGTGGATGCTCACGGATCGTGCCTCAAGGTCTTTGCTTGAGTCCGTGGCGATCCTTCGTCACCTCGTTGATCTGTGTACGTGTTTTCAGGCGTACTTGCGGAGGACGCCGAGGACTTTTCCCTGGATGCTGACGCTGGCGGCGTTGGCCATGATGGGCTCCATCTCCGCGTTCGAGGGCTGGAGACGGATCATGTTGCCTTCGCGATAGAAGCGCTTGAGGGTGGCGTCGGAGCCGTCGACGAGAGCGACGACGATCTCGCCTTCGCGTGCGGTCCGGGTTCTCTCTACCAGCACATAATCTCCAGACACGATATGTTCGTCGCGCATGGAGTCGCCCCGGACTTCGAGGGCGAAGACCTCGCGGTTGCCGATGATGTCGCCCAGCGAAATGGTTTCGGCGGTCTCGATGGCTTCAACGGGGCGACCGGCGGCGATGCGTCCGAGCAGCGGCAGACGCTCGAAGCCTTTCTTTGAGGAGCGAGCGGGCAGCACGTCGATGGAGCGGCTTCGGTTGTGCGCGCGCTGGAGCAGGCCTTTGTTCTGCAGATTGGTGACGTGCTTGTGGACGGTTGCGAGCGAATTGAGGCCGAGCCCGGAGGCGATCTCCTCGTAGGACGGAGAGTAGCCATTCTTCTGAGTGAAGCTGGAGAGGAAGTCGATAACCTCTTTTTGCCGCCGCGTGATCGCCATGCCCACAGTGTAGCGAATAAAAGGCGAACTGCAACGTCTTTTCGCAGATCGTGCTCTTCTTCGTATCAAGGTCGGTAACGCCGCGGATTCGAAATAGAAGAGAAGCCCAGGAAACGGGAAGGCGCAGGGTGCGGCACGACCGGGGCACGCGTTGTGTACGGAAACATACCGTTGCGTGGCTCGATTATTCGCTGAAATCCATAACAGCCTGCGAGTTGTGCGTGAGACTGTCCGGCCGGAGTGCCGGAACGGGATTAGTGTCTTGTAATTCCTTTCTGGTATTTCCACAAAAGTTCCGCGCACACATTGATGTTGGGAATGCCTTTCGGGGCGCGAAGGTAATGGTGCGGCACACGGGAGTAACGAACTACGGACGTCTCCCCGGCGCATTGGTGTGGTGGATTACCGGTGAAAATTCTGATAGCGGAAGACGATGCTGCACTTGGTTTGTTTCTGGAACGGGGTCTGACGCTGGAGAGACATGAGGTGCGTCTGGCGCGGGACGGGGCGGTCGCCCTGGAGCTGGGACTTGCGGAGTCGTTCGATCTGATTGTGCTGGATCTGAGCTTGCCTCGGGTGGACGGTCTGGAGGTTCTGGAGCGTATGCGGGCCGGGGCTCAGGATGCGTCGATTCTGGTGCTGACCGGGCGCAACGGGCTGAGTGACCGAGTGCGTTGTCTGGATATGGGTGCGGACGATTACCTGATGAAGCCGTTCAGCTTCTCGGAGTTGACGGCGCGCTGCCGGGCGCTGATGCGGCGGCGCGAGCGCTTCCAGGATCCGGTGCTGCGGCATGGGGAGCTGGAGCTGCGGAGGATGGAACGCCGGGTGCTGCACGGGGGATTGCCGGTGGAGCTGACGGTGAAGGAGTTCGCGCTGCTGGAGTACCTGATGCTGGCGCGGGGACGCATCTGCTCGCGCGGGGAGCTGCTGAAGGAAGTCTGGCAGATGTCTCCGGATGCGGGAACGAATGTGGTCGACGTGTATGTGAACTATCTGCGCAAGAAACTGGGGCCTGGCGGGGCGTCGCAGGAGCTGGGATCGGTGATCGAGACGGTGCGGGGCGAGGGGTATACGCTGGCGGTGGCCGGCATGCGCCATCCGGTGCGGCGTACCGCGGGGACAGCGGTTGTGCCGGAGTCGGTGACGTCCCGACGGCCGGCGGGTGAGCTGGAGAGGACGGCTCCGGCGGAACGCGGGATGGGAGCGGGACGGTTCGACGCGGAGCGCGAAAGGAGGAGGGCGAGTGCATGAGACGGAACGAGGTAGAGACGCGCCGGGGCAGCAGCGGAGCGCTGAGCAGGGCTCCGGGCAGGAGCAGGCGGAGGCGCAGCGTAACGACGTGCAGCCGTGCGTGGTGCCGAAGTGGATGCGCCAGGGGCTGCACGATCTTTGCCAGCCGCTGACCGCGATGGAGTGCCGTCTTTATCTGACCCAGATGGACGATGGTGCGGGACAGGAGGCCGAGTTGCGGGAGGCAGAGCTGCGGGCTGCGATCGTGGACGTGATGACCGAATGCCGGCGCATGACGCATCTTCTGCGTGCGATGCAGGAACGGCTGCACGAGGCGGAGTCGCCGGAAGCTGCGGAGACGGACGGACGTATTCGTTGGCGGACCGATGGAAGTGGAGAGGGGAACGGATGACATCAGCGATACCGATGAGTGGCGCGACGGGGCGCGGGCCGGGACAGCCGAAGGTTCGCGCGCGGGCGGTGGTGGTGGCGAGCGCCGACGCAGTGGAGCGGCAGCGGGTAAGCGAATCGCTGCGGGGGATGCGGTGGGACGTCTTTGAGGCGGGCGGCGGGGCCGAGGCGATGGCGCTCGCAGAGGAACACCGGCCGGAGGCGCTGCTGGTGGACAGCTGGCTTCCGGATCTGAACTCGGAGGAGCTGCGCGAGGAGATGGCTGTGCTGTATCCGGGCACGGATGTGATCGGGTTTGAGGGCATTGCCTCGAGTGGCGCGGGAGCTGGCAGGAGTTCGCGCCGGAACGAGCTGCTGCACGCGTTGCGCACGGCGCGCGAGGGATCGACCGAGGGGCAGCGGGTGGAGGAGAGCCTGGCGCCTCGAATGGCGGCGATCGAGGAGACCCGGAATCAATCTGAGGCATCGACTTTCCCCTCCCGGGTGGAACGCGCGGTGCCGGTGGAGCTGCTGCCCGGGATGATGGGCGGAAGCGTGCCGATGCGGGAGCTGGCGCGGATGGTGCGGCTGGTTTCGCCGCGGAGTGCGACGGTACTGATCGAGGGTGAGACGGGGACGGGCAAGGAACTGGTGGCGAAGGCGGTGCACCAGCTGAGTGAACGTGCGCAGAAGAGCTTTACGGTGTTGAACTGCGCAGCGATTCCGGAGTCGCTGCTGGAGGCGGAGCTGTTCGGGCATACGCGCGGGGCGTTTACGGGCGCGGTGACGGCGCGCACAGGGCGGATTGAGGCGGCGCATGGCGGCACGCTGTTTCTGGATGAGATCGGCGAGATGCCGCTGGCGCTGCAGGCGAAGATGCTGCGGTTTCTGGAAGGCGGCGAGCTGCAGCGGGTGGGCGAGAACGAGACCCTGCGGGTGGATGTGCGGGTGATCGCGGCGACGCATCAGCAGCTGGAGAAACGCGCGGGCGAGGGGACGTTTCGGCTGGATCTATACCATCGCCTGGCGGTTTTCCCGGTGGAGGTGCCGGCGCTGCGGGATCGGATGGAGGATGTTCCGGAGCTGGTGGAGTATCTGCTGGCGGAGCTGGGCCGGGCGATGCCGCGCAAGGCGATTTCAGCGGCTGCCCTGGAGAAGCTGACGGAGTACAGCTGGCCGGGGAACGTTCGCGAGCTGAAGCATGTGCTGGAGCGCGCGGCGATCCTGGCGGAAGACCGCGCGGAGATTGGCGCGGAGGAGATTCGTTTTCGTGGCCGAGGTTAGACACAGGATCAAGTTTCTCGCCGGGCCGCTGCCGGGCTGCTGAAAGCCGGGGCGGTCCGTTTTTTTGCGCATTGGACGGTTCTCAGGATGGGCGGTCCGGCTGTGGCCTTCGAGGTGCAATGACAGCAGCGGAGGACGAGCGATGAGCGCTGGATTGACGGATGCGTTGAGCCGCTACCTGGACCTGACTTCGGACCAGATGAAGCTGACGGCGGCGAATATGGCGAATGTGGACACGCCCGGTTACAAGACCCGGGGGTTCGACTTCGCGGGCGAGTTTCAGCATGCGCTCGGGACATCCGCTGACGGGTATGGCGGGCCGGCGGTGAGCGACGTGAGCGGGCTGGTGGCGCGGCCGGACGGGAATACGGTGTCGCTCGACCGCGAGAGTATGGAGCTGGCGAAGACGCAGATTCAGTTTCGGATGGGCGTGGAGCTGATGAAGCATGAGTTCACTCAGACGATGGGCGCGATTCATGCGGAGATGAAGTAAACGCGGGGTGCGGGAGTGCACGCATTTCGCGGAGGAGGCGCATGATGAATCTTTTCGGGTTGATGGATGTGAGCGGATCGGCGCTGAAGGCGGAGCGGGTGCGCGCGGAGGTGGTGGCGTCGAATATGGCGAACGCCGAGACGACGCGGACCGAGGACGGCGGACCGTATACGCGGCAGCATGTGGTGTTCTCCGCTGTGGACGGGCAGAGCTTCGGGGAGTCGCTGCTGGGGCAGGTGAATGCATCGCTGCCGGGCGGGATGCAGACGAGCGGGACAAAGCCGGTGGGCTTTCCGGCGTTCGGGAGCACGGGGCCGGGTACGGCGGCGGGCGGGGTCGAGGTCTCGGGTGTACTGGCGGATGGCGGGGCTCCGCTGATGCGGTTCGATCCGGGGCATCCGGATGCGGATGCGAACGGGTATGTGGCGTATCCGGACGTCAATCCGCTGACCGAGATGGTGGATTTGATGGGGGCGCAGCGGAGCTACGGGATGAATGTTTCGGCGGTGCAGGCGGAGAAGAGCATGCTGTCGAGTTCGCTGGATTTGATGAAGAGCTAGCACTGATTGAAGAGCGGGCGGAGGAGACGTAATGGTTTCAGTGACGGGTGTTGGCGGGATTGCGGGAGGTGCGGGTGCGGCGGGTGCAATTGGCGGTGCGGGTGCGGCGGGAGGAGATGCTGCGTCGCCGTTCGCGGGAGTGTTCAAGGGCATGGTGGCACAGAGCTCGGACCTGACGAAGAAGGCGCAAGATGCGGTGACAGGACTGCTGAGCGGAACGGGAGTCGAGGTGCATGAGGCAATGATCGCGACGCAGAAGGCGGACATCGGGTTCGAGCTGGCGCTGCAGGTGCGGAACAAGGCTGTGGGCGCGTACCAGCAGATGATGTCGATGCAGTTCTAGATGCAGTTCTAGATGCAGTTCTAAAGGAAAGCTGCTGGCTGCTTGCTCCTAGCTTCCAGCGGAAGGCAGACAACGTAGATGGCGGATGTGGCAAAAAACGGGGCGGGTGGGGCGGCGACGACGGCGCTGGCACTGGTGGAGCGCGGGCGTGTGCAGTTCCAGGCCTTGCCGGCGCAGCGGCGGAACTGGTTTCTGGCGGGTGGCGCGATGTTGCTGGCGGTGATCGCCGGGCTGGCGTGGTATGGGAACCGGCCGGAGTGGAAGGTGCTGTATGCGGGGCTTGAAGGACGCGATGCGGCGACGGTAGAGCAGGAGCTGGGGGCGGCGGGGATTGCGTTTCGTCCGGCTGCGGATGGAGCGGGCATCGAGGTGCCGGCGGAGCTGCTGGACAAGGCGCGAATGGAGGTGGCGGCGAAGGGGATGCCGCAGACCGGGCGGCTGGGATTTGAGCTGTTCGACAAGCCGAACTGGGTGGGCAGCGAGTTCGACGAGCGGGTGAACTATCAGCGGGCGCTCGAGGGCGAGCTGGAGCATACGATCGGGTCTTTGAGCGAGGTACGCGAGGCGCGGGTGCATCTGGCGCTGCCGCAGCCGAGTTTGTTCGCGCAGGAGGAGAAACCGGCGAAGGCTTCGGTGGTGCTGCGGTTGCGGCGACCGCATCTGGCGGAGGAGCAGATTGAGGCAATCCGGCGGCTGGTGGCGGGGGCGGTCGACGGGCTGGAGCCGGAGGGCGTGACGCTGGTGGATGCGGATGGGCGGCTGAACTTCTCGCCGCATGGACGCGGACAGAATGAAGGCGATGCCGAGCAGGCGATGGAGGCGAAGCTGGTGGCGATGCTGGAGCCGCTGGCCGGCGCGGGGAATGTGCGTGCGGTGGTGAACGTCGCGTATGACGAAGGGCGCGAGGAGCGGACGGATGAGGTGTATGACCCGTCGCAGACGGCGACGCTCTCGATGCAGAAGACGGAGCAGACGAGCGGGAATGCGGTGAAGGCGCAGGGGATTCCGGGGACGGCGAGCAATACGCCGGCGGCGGCTCCTGCGGGGGCGGTGCAGGGGAGCGCGCAGGCGGCGGCGCCGGGGGTGCCACCGCTGCTGCAGACGGGCGCGGCGCGGAAGGATGGATTGCCGGTGTATCCGCAGGCGGGCATGGGGACGAACCAGACGATGGAGCAGGAGAACGGGAGCTACGCGGTGACGAAGCATACGATCCATCGCGAGGACGGGCCCGGACGCATGCAGCGTTTGACGGCAGCGGTGGTGGTGAACGATCGCGAGGTGACGGAAGGTGAGGCAAAGCTGGCGCGCGCGGTGTGGAAGCCGCGGACGACGGAGGAGATGCGTCGTCTGGAGGGGCTGGCGCAGGCGGCGGTGGGGTTCGACGCGAAGCGCGGGGATTCGGTGGTGGTGGAGAACGTTCCGTTCAGCGGCAATGCAGCGGTGGCGGCGCCTGCGGGGATGGAGAAGGTGGTGGAGGAAGCGAAGGGTCTGGTGCGGGATCAGCCGGGGGCGCTGCGGATTGCGATGCTGGGCGGGCTGGGTCTGCTGGTGGTGATGTTTGTGCTGCGGCCGGTATCGCGGCAGATGGTGGCGATGCTGAAGGAGCCGACGCCGCTGCCGGCGGGCGCGGGCAGGCTGTCGCTGCAGGCGGGTGCAACGGGGGATGTGGGACAGGAAGATGTGGCGGCCTTGTTGCTGGCGGATCAGGGTGTCGGGATCCCGGGGCGTCCGCCGTCGGAACGGGTGGCGGAGTATATCCGCGACAAGCCGCTTGAGAGTACACGGTTGCTTGAGAACTGGATCACGCAGAAAGAGGAAGGCTGATGGCGGCGCCGCCAGCCGCGAGCGCAACTCCGCCGGCACCGGGAAAGGCGCTGGCGCGGGTACGTGGGTCCGAGGTGATTGAGGATCCGATTCCGGGGCTGCGCAAGGCGGCGATCCTGATTGTGGGACTGCTGCCGGAGCAGGCCAGCGTGCTGCTGCAGAATTTAGGCGAGCGCGAGGCGCAGCGGGTGACGGAGGAGATTCTGAATCTGGGGGAGGTTTCCCCGGATCACCTGCGGCGGGTGATGGCGGAGTTTCACGGACTGCTGGAGGCGGAGGAGTACATTCTGCGCGGCGGGCCGGAGCATGCGCTGAAGCTGCTGACGGAGGCGTTTGGGCCGGTGCGGGCGCAGGGCATGCTGGCGCAGGTGCAGCAAGGCGCGGATAACACGGTGGGCGATCTGGCGACGCTGCAGAAGCTGGAGCCGGCGCAGTTGAGCAAGTTTCTGGAGAACGAACATCCGCAGACGGTGGCGCTGGTGCTGGCGCATCTGGACTCGAAGCGCGGGTCGACGGTGCTGATGAATCTTGGGCCCGAGATGCGGGTGGCAGCGATCTCGCGGCTGGCGGAGATGCGGCAGTTTTCGCCGGAGATGGCGCAGAAGGTGGCGCTGGTGCTGGCGCGGCGGATGGACTCGCTGGGGTCGACGGGACGGAAGAACTATGCCGGTTACAAATCCGTGGCGGACATTTTGAACCGTCTGGAGCCGGCGGCGTCGAAGGGAATTCTGGAGGAGATTGAGCATAAGGAGCCGAAGGTGGCGACGGAGATCCGGTCGCTGATGTTCACCTTCGAGGACCTGCTGACGGTTCCGCTTTCGAGTGTGCGCGAGCTGGTGGGGGCGGCGGACAAGAAGATGCTGGCGATGGCGCTGAAGGGCGGCAAGGAGAATGTGCGGGCGCACATTCTGGCGGCGATGAGCTCGCGTGCGTCGCAGATGCTGCTGGAGGATCTGGAGTCGCTCGGCCCGGTGCGGGCGCGGGATGTGGGCGTGGCGCAGCAGGAGCTGCTGCTGCTGGCGAACAAGCTGGAGTCTGAAGGGAAGATGGTGCTGAAGGTGGAGACGGACAATGATCTCTCGGTCTGAGGCGGCGCGCGGGGGATCGCTGGCGGGCGCGCGGCTGGAGCATGCGGCGCTGTTCGGCGGGCGTGTGCCGGAGCGGAACGCGGTGGAGTTTCTGGCGCGGGCGGATCTGGATGCGGAGCCGCTGCGCTTTGCGACGCTGGAAGAGGCAGGTGAAGGTGAGGATGCCGAGGCGCCGGCCACTGCGGCGGAGCGAAGCCGGGAGGCACCGCAGGATGTCGAGCGGGTCGATCGGGCGCGGCTGGATGAGGCGCGCGATCAGGGATGGGCGCAGGCGCGGCAGGAGTTTGAGACGGAGCTGGTGCGGCGGCTGGCGGAGGAGCGGCGGCTGGTGGAGCGGATGACGGTGGAGTTCGCGCGGGACCGGCAGCGATTCTTCGCGGCGGCGGAGGGACAGGTGGTGCGGCTGGCGCTGGCGGTGGCGCGGAAGGTGCTGCAGCGGGAGTCGGTGAGCGGGGACGGGATGCCGCTGCGCGCCGCGGTGAAGGCGGCGCTCGGGCGGGTGCAGGATGCGAGCCAGACGACGCTGCGGGTGTCGGAGAGCGAGCACCACCGCTGGGCGGCGATGATTGCGGAGAGCCGGCTGGCGGAGCGTGTGGTGGTGGTGGCGGACGGCGCGATGGTGGAGGGCGAGTGCGTGCTCGAGACCAGCGTCGGCAGCGTGGAGCTGGGGATCGAGGCGCAGATGGCTGAGGTGGGGCGAAGCTTTGAGGAGCTGATGCAGGATCACGCGTGAGCGCGGCGGAGAAGAACGCGCAACGCGGGGCGCCCGACCGGCTGGGTTCCGACCGGCTGGGGTCGGCGGGTCTGGAGGCGTTCTTTCATAGGCTGGAGACGCGGCCGGCGTGGCGGTGGAGCGGGCGCGTAGTGCAGGCGAATGAGGGCACGGTGGAGTCGGTGGGGCCGCTGTGCTCGGTGGGCGAGTGCTGCGAGGTGGAGGATGCGCACGGGGTGCGGCATCCGGCTGAGGTGATTGGCTTTCGCGGGCCGCACGTGGTGTCGATGCCGCTGGAGACGACGCGGGGGATCCAGTATGGCGATCGGGTGCAGGCGCTGGGCGTGCCGCCTTCGCTGGCGGTGGGTGAGCAGATGCAGGGACGCATTCTGAGTGCGCTGGGCGAGCCACTGGACGGGCTGCCGCGTCCACGGGTGCGGGAGCTGTGGCCGCTGGAGATGGAGGCGCCGACGCCCATGGAGCGGGTGCCGATCCGGGAGCCGCTCGAGACCGGGCTGCGGGTGATCGATGGCCTGCTGACGGTGGGGCGCGGGCAACGGGTCGGGCTGTTTGGAGGCTCGGGTGTGGGGAAGAGCACACTGATCGGCATGCTGACGCGGAATACGGCGGCGGACCTGACGGTGGTGGGTCTGGTGGGCGAGCGCGGACGCGAGGTGCGGGAGTTTGTGGAGGATGCGCTGGGCGAAGAGGGACGCAAGCGCTCGGTGGTGCTGGTTTCGACCAGCGACCAGAGCCCGCTGCTGCGGATGCGGGCGGCGCTGGCGGCGACGGCGGTGGCGGAGTTTCACGCGCGCCGCGGCAAGCATGTGCTGTTGATTCTGGATTCGCTGACCCGATATGCGATGGCGGCGCGCGAGGTGGGGCTGGCGGCGGGCGAGCCGCCGGCGAGCAAGGGGTATACGCCGAGTGTGTTTGCGCGGCTGGCGAAGCTGGTGGAACGCGCGGGGCGGTTCGAGCGCGGCAGCATTACGGCGTTCTATACGGTGCTGATGGAAGGGGACGACCAGCAGGATCCGGTGGCGGATGCGGTGCGCTCGCTGGTGGATGGACATATCGTTCTATCGCGGGAGCTGGCGGCGGCGGGGCACTATCCTCCGATCCATGTGCTGGATTCATTGAGCCGGTTGATGCCGGCGGTGACGACGCCCGCGCATCGCGAGCGCGCACTGCGGGCGCGGCGGATGCTGGCGGCGTATGCGCGCAGCGAGGATCTGCTGCGGGTGGGCGCGTACCGGGCGGGCATGGATGCGGAGCTCGACCGGGCGGTAGAGGCGAGGCCGGGTCTGCTGGAGTTCTGCCGCCAGGAGAGCGGTGAGCGGAGTCCGATGATGGAGACGCTGACGCGGCTTGATGACCTGGTGCTGTAAGTGAGTGAGGCGCGCGGATTGCGGCGGGTGGCCGCGCTGTATGCGCTGGTGGAACGGGTGCGCGCGGCGGAGTTGCGGGTGACGTCCGCGGCGTTGATGGAGGCGGAGGCGACGGCGCGGCTGGTGAAGCGCGCGCGCGATACGGATCGTCTGGAGGCACGGGCGGGACTGGCGCGCGGAAGCAGCGTGGAGCTGGTGGCGTCCGGGGCGGTGCGGGAGTCGCAGGATCGCGAGCGCGTGCGGGCGGCGGGGATGGTGAAGGAATGCGAGGCGGTTTGCCAGCGCGCGCTGGTGGCCCATGGCGAGAGCCGTACCGAGCTGGAGCAGCTGCGGCGGCTGCTGGCGCGGCAGGATGAGGCGCTGCGGGTGGCGCAGGAGCGCAGCGAGCAGGCGCAGTCGGACGATCGATTTCTGGCGATGCGCGGGCGATCCCGCAGGAACGTAAGCGGAAGCTAATCGGAAGCGCATCCGGTTTGGCGCGTGGGGTGCATTGTGTGGGGCGAGAGGAACTGCCTTGACGATGCCGGTACACAGCGCGAGTGGATGGGAAGGTGTGCTGAGCGCCGACTCTGCGCCGGGCAGGCTTTCCGGCGCTTCGATGCGGCAGTCGAGTGCGCAGCCGGATGCTCAGGATTTCCAGCATGTGCTGGATGATGCGAGTCCACGGACGGTTGCTTCGCCGGCGGTGGCTGCGTCGGTAATGCGGTATATGCAGATGCCGCAGGTGGGGCAGGCGGCGGGAACGAAGGTGCCGGCAGAGAGCAAGAGCTTGACGGAGAGCTGTGCCGGGCAAAGTGCGGTCGCGTCGGCGAGCTCACTGCCGGTCAAGCTGCAGAAGGGAACGCGGGAACGGTTGCCGTTTGCGCCGGTGGCCACACCGGTTCACGCTTCGCAGCCGCAACCCGCTGCACAGCCGATTGTGGGGATCGCCAGGAAGCCGCTGGGGACTCCGGCTGAAGCAGTGGGCAGGCCGCGGGCCGACTTGCCTGTTTTGTCAGACGTCAGTGCGCGTGGGGTGAAGAGGGGCGAGGACGCGATGCCGAAGAAGCCCGCGAGCAAGTTGTTTGAAAGCCATACGACTCCGGAGAGAACGGGCGACAATCCCATCTCGGCGAACACAGGTGGGAATGCTGCTTTGCTGCCCTCGGCGACGTTGAATCATGAAGGAAAGACGGCTCATGCGGCTGCTTCTACCGAGTTGAGCCAGACGGACGTTGTGCGGCAGACGTCGGTGGCGATTGCGTTGGAGGGTGCGCAAGCGATGGCGGCGCCGATCGCCGCGCCTCAGGCTGCGCTGACGGTAACGATGGGATTGCTTTCCGTAAAGCCCGTGACCTCACGATGGGTGCATGCCTCCGGGCCGACAACGGCGAAGGGAGTGGAGCGCGGAGCGGCTTCGCTTAACGTTTCGACCGCCAGCTCGACTGCGGTGACGGCGGTGGCGGTTGCTGTCTCTGGTGCAAACGCCGCGATTCCGGGTGCCTCGCATGGGTCCTCTGGGATTGCAAGCGGCGGAACGTCCGTGGAGAAAACCTCGACTGCCCCGACTCTCGAGGCATCGGCGGGCGCGAATGGAGCTGTTAACCGTGCAGGGGGTGAGGGTGGGGCTCCGCATGCGAGGGTTCCGAGCGCCGGAAGCTCCGCGAACTCGGACCGCCCCAGTGCAAACACGGGTGGAAGGGATGCGGCGTCGGTGTATGGCGATGAGGCGCCGCGGACGCTGGGAGCTACTTCGCATTCGCTGGAAGTCGGCCTGGCGAGCAGCGCGCATGGCTGGCTGCGGGTGCGGGCGGAGCTGGCGGATGGCGGAGGCGTTTCGGCTTCGCTGGTGGCATCGAGCGACCACGCGGCGGACGAGCTGCATGCCGGGCTGGCAGGACTGTCGGCGTACCTGAAGGGCGAGTCGGTGGGAGTGCAGACGTTGTCGGTCAGCAGCTCGGCTTCCGCAGGCGAGGGCAGCCGTGAGGGATCGGCTGCGGGTGCGGGTGGTTCGACTCATGCGGGCGGGAGTGCGAGATCCGGCGATTCCGAGAGACGTCCGGCGCAGGCGAATGCTTTGCTCGCGCCGGCACGGGTTGGACAGGATGCAGTGGCGGCGATGCCTGCGGGCGTGTTGGCTCCGGGATTCGCGGGTGGCTGGTTGAGTGTGCGGGTTTAGTACGTGATCGGGATAGCTAAAGGAGAAGCGTAGATGAGCAGTGCGATCGGTGTGGATTGGCGTGCGGCAGGACAAAGCGTGGCGTCGGGGCTGGCGACGCCGCATGCGGCGGGCTTGAGGACGATGGCGTCCGCGACCGTGCCTGGGAAGGCTGCGGCCCAGACGACGCCCGCGACGGGGACCAGCGGCACAAGCGGGACGACATCGACGAGCTCATCGGCTTCGACGGCCGGGCAGATTACGTCGTCGGATTTTCTGACGTTGCTGGTGACGGAGATGCAGAACCAGGACCCGACCGCGCCGACGGATCCGAATGCTTACATTCAGCAGCTGGTGGGTGTGAACAGCCTGCAGCAGTTGATCTCGATCAATTCGGAGCTGGGCACGAGCACGACCGGCACCAGCGGCACGAGCGGGACGACACGCCCGATCACCTTACCGCCGGTCTCGGTACCGGCTGAGCCTCTGCCTTCGTTCATGCCCGCGAGTATGTCGACGACGAAGATCAACCCTTAAGACGGGCTAACCCTCAGTACGAGCTAAACGATAGAAGCTCCGCGGAGCGAAGGAGAGCATCATGCCTAATTTTTCGATTGCGTTGACGGGTCTGCAGGCGGATACCGTTTCGCTGAACACGATCGGCAACAATCTTGCCAATCTGAACACGACGGCGTTCAAAGGTCAGACGACGACGTTTCAGGATCTCTTCTACCAGAACGTGGGCACGACGGGCTCGGGCAATACGCTGCAGGTGGGCGTGGGCACGCGGGTGTCGGGTACGGCGACGGACTTCTCGCAGGGAAGTCTGACGACGACGAGTACGGATACGGATCTGGCGATGAACGGGAACGGATTCTTTGTGGTGGATCAGGGGAATACGCAGTTGCTGACGCGTGCCGGAGACTTTCAGCTGGATGCGGGCGGGAACCTGATTACGGCGAATGGACAGAGCGTGATGGGGTATGGCGCGACGGCCGGCACGGTGAATCTGAACGGAGGGCTGGTGCCGCTGGCGCTTCCGGTGTCTTCGACCGAGGGAGCGCAGGCGACGCAGAATCTGGCGACGACGACCAGTCTGGATGCTACGGCGGCGACGGGAACGACTTACTCATCGCAGCCGACGCTTTATGACTCGCTGGGGCAGAGCCATCTGGCGACGGTGACGTATACGAAGGAGACGCCGACGACCTGGAACTACTCGATCACGCTGCCGGCGGCGGATGCCGGGGGGACGCCGGTGAAGAACACGGGAACGCTGACGTTCGATGCGACCGGCAAGCTGGTCTCGCCGGCGGCGGATGTGGCGGGGGTTTCGTTCCCGGGGATGACGGATGGCGCGAATCCGCTGACCTTCAACTTCAACCTCTATGACGCGAGCGGCAATGGGCTGGTGTCGCAGACGGCGGCGGCCTCGAGCACCTCGGCCACGTCGCAGGACGGGTTCGCTTCGGGGTCGTATACGGGCTTTTCGGTGGCGGGTACGGGCGTGGTCTCGGCGACGTTCTCAAATGGCAACTCGGAGACGGTGGGGCAGGTGGCGGTGGCGCTGGTGACCAATCCGGACGGGCTGACGCGTGCGGGCGCGAACAACTACTCGATCACGGCGGCTTCGGGTGCCGAGACGGTGGGTACGGGCGGCGTGGGCGGACGCGGGGCGGTGGAGGGTGAGTCGCTGGAGCAGTCGAACATCGACATCTCGGCGGAGTTCTCGGATCTGATCGTGGCGCAGCGGGCATTCGAGGCGAACTCAAAGACGGTGACGACGTTCGATACGGTGACGCAGGAGGCGATCGGGATGATTCGGTAAGGCAGGGAACAGGGAACAGGGGTAGGAAACAGGACGACGACGGCGGGGGCTTACGGGCTCTCGCCGTTTTCGTTGGTGAGTGGGGGCTAATGGGCGTGGGTACGGAGTGGCGGGGTGCGTGCAGCTTGTCCGGGTGCGATGAGCGATATGGATGAGGGTGTGGTGGAAACGACGGGGGCCGCGGTTGCGGTGAAGGCGAAGGTGCCGGTGGTCCCGCTGGTGGTCGCGGTGATCGTGTCGGTGCTGCTGGCGACGGCGGGCGCGGGCGGGGTGCTGTTCTGGGCGGCAAAGAAGGGCAAGCTGCCGCTGGGCAACGTGAAGACGGTGGAGGTGCTGGTGAAGGCCGAGCCGGTGAAGACGAAGCTGTACGCGCTGGATCCGCTGCTGGTGAACCTGGCGGACGATGGCGGGCGCGGGTATCTGCGGGTAGCGCTGACGTTGAAGGTGGAGGATCCGCCTCCGGATAAGAATGCGAAGCCGAAGGAAGAGGCTCCGAAGGGTGCTCCGAAGAATGAGTTCGAGGCGGAGGAGCGGGATACGGCGCTGACGGTGCTGGGACGCGAGACGACGGTGAATCTGCTTGCGCCGGGCGGCAAGGACATGATGAAGGGCAAGCTGAAGAGCGCATTCGCCGAGCATGATCCCGAAGCGAAGGTGGTGGACGTGCTGGTGACGGAGTTTCTGGTGCAGCGGTAAGGGGCGGAGGATGCAATGGCGAACGACGGGAAGACGATGGCGCTCGAGAAGGTCGGGAGCCCGATGGTGAAGGTTGCGGCGGCGCTGAGCGCCATGACGCGGATCGAGTCGCACGCGCAGTGGCCGCTGCTGCAGACGCTGCCGATGCAGATTTCGGTCAGCCTGACGATCCCGGTGTTTCGCGTGCGCGATCTGCTGGCGCTGCGGGTGGGAACGGTGATTGAGAGCGAGTGGTCGAGCAGTCAGGATGTGCCGCTGCGGGTGAGCGACGTGGCGGTGTTCTGGTGCGAGTTCGAGGTTGTAGAGCAGCAGACGATGGCGGTTCGTCTGACGCGGCTGCAGTAAACGCAAGTGAACCTGGAGGGAACACCATGTATTTGATCAAGCGGGAGATGAGCGCGGGAAGCGGAGTGGAGACGGTAGAAGTCTCGGCGCCGCTTGACGTGACGGATGAGCGGCAGGCAGCGGGCGGGCTTGCGGGATGGGTGCTTCGCTCGATCCGCGAATGGGGCGTGAAGGGAATGGAGGCGGCACGGCACGCGCCACGCCGGCAACTCGCGGTGGAGGAGTCGCTCTCGCTTGGCGGGAACCGCCGGTTGACGCTGGTGCGGTGCGCAGGCGAGCGGTTTCTGATCGGCGCCGGAAACGATGGAGTGCAGACGATCGTGCGTGTACACGAGCGGCGCGCTGAGCAGAGTTCGGCAGGAGCGTTCACGTGCCGTTGATGCCGCGGTTCGCGTTGATCTGGCTGGCTCTGCTGCTGATGCTGGCGGGCGCGGTACTGTATGCGCAGCCAGTGCGGCCGGCGCATGCGCTCTCCGAGAGCGAGGTGGAGGCGAGCGCGCAGCGGATGGTGGAGGCGCGGGCGCGGCGGGCGGAGATGCCGCGGACCGGAACGATACATGTGCCTTCCGGGATGACGAAGAGTGCGCCGCCGGCGGCTGCTGCCGCGGTGGTGAAGAAGCCGGAGACGATCGAGCAGGAGCTTGCGCATAACGCCGGGTCGCCGTGGTCGATCGTGGTGGGGCTGACGCTGCTGACGCTGGTTCCGGCGATCCTGCTCTCGATGACGCCGATGGTGCGGCTGCTGGTGGTGTTTCACTTTCTGCGCCAGGCGCTGGGGACGCAGACCGCGCCCAGCAATCCGATTCTGATGGGGCTGGCGCTGATGATGACGTGGTTCCTGATGGCACCGGTGCTGGCGCAGGTGGATGCGGTGGCGGTGACGCCGTACCGGCAGGGGACGATTGCCGGGGATGTAGCGCTCGAGCGCGGTGCGGAGCCGGTAAAAACGTACATGCTGCGCTATGCGCGGGAGAAGGATCTGGCGGTGTTTGCGGCGGCGGGCATGGCATCGCGTCCGCAGTCGCGGATCGACCTGCCGATGCAGGTGGTGGTGCCGGCGTACATCCTGAGCGAGCTGAAGGCGGGGTTCCAGATTGGCGCGGTGCTGTTTCTGCCGTTTCTGCTGATCGATGTGGTGGTGGCGAGCGTGACGACGTCGATCGGCATGCTGCAGCTGCCGCCGGTGGTGATCTCGACGCCGGTAAAGATTCTGCTGTTCGTGATGGTGGATGGCTGGAATCTGCTGGCCGACAAACTGCTGCACAGCTTCTAGGAGACGACGCGTGGGAACGGATCAGGTGGTGGAGATCTTTCGGCATTTGCTGGTGGAGGCTCTGGTGCTGAGCGCGCCGCTGCTGGTCTCGGCCGCGCTGGTGTCGGTGCTGGTGAGTCTGCTGCAGACGCTGACGGGCATTCAGGAACAGACGCTGACGGCGGTGCCGCGGCTGCTGACGGTCTTTGCCGTCACGATGGTGACGATGCCCTGGATGGTGCACCGGCTGACCGGCTATACGACACATCTGCTGAGCGATCTGCACCGGTACCTGGGATGAATGGGGCCGGGGTGAGTGGACTCGAGCCGTATGTCGCGTCGGCGGTGCTGGTGGCGATCCGGCTGAGCGGCTTGTTTGTATTCGCGCCGATCTTCAGCTCGGCGGCGATCGCGCCGCGGATCAAGGCGGGCTTTGTGTTCGCGATCACGGTGCTGCTGGCGCCGATCGTTGGCGGACTGCCTGGCGCGCATGCGGAGATCGGCGTCGGCTCGGTGCTGGGGGAGCTGGGCGTGGGGCTGGTGTTCGGGTTGAGCCTGACGATGCTGACCGAGATGCTGCTGATGGCGGGGACGCTGATGGGCGTGAGCTTTTCGTTCTCGCTGGTGAATCTGCTGGATCCGAACACGATGGTGGAGACGCCGGTGCTGTCGCAGATGCTGAACTGGATGGGCGTGCTGGTGCTGATTGGCGCGGGGCTGGACCGGGTGCTGCTGGCGGCGGTGGTGCGGAGCTTTGCCGTGGTGCCGGTGGGGACAGCGGTGGTGGCGGCGAAGACGGGCGCGGTGCTGGCGCACATGTTGGGCGGAGTCTTTCTGGCGGGGCTGCAGCTGGCCGCGCCGGTGATGGCGGCGACGCTGGCGGTGGAGGTGACGATCAGCATGGTGAGCCGGCTGGCTCCGTCGCTGCCGGTGCAGGTGGTGGGCACGCCGCTGAAGACGCTGACCGCGTATGTGGTGCTGACAGGGTGCCTGGCGATCTGGCCGGGATTTATCGAGAGTCACTTTACGGCGCTGCTGGATGCCGCGGGCAAGCTGCTGGTGCACGCATGAGCGGCCGCGCGGAGGGGCAACGCTAGATGCCGGAGAAAGGGACAGAAGCGGGAACAGCGCACTCGAAGCAAAAGGCGCGGGACAAGGGCGACGGCGTTCGCAGCCGCGAGCTGCTGAGCGCGGTGGCGATGATGGCGGGCGTGGTGACGCTGGGCGCGGTTTCGAAGGGCTTTACGCATGAGTGGCGGGTGGCGCTTGAACAGAGCCTGCGAATCGCCGCGACGGAGCAGGGAGAAGACGCGCTGGTGGTGGCCATGCGCCGGATGCTGGGGCCGCTGATCGCGCCGCTGAGCGCGGTGATGGCGGCGAGCTTCGCGGGGGCGCTGCTGGTGGGGGTCGGGCAGGGCGGCGGGTTGTCGATCCATCCGGAGGCGGTCGGGATGAAGTGGAGCCGGCTGAGTGTGCTGACGAACTTCGGCCAGATGTTCAGTCTGCGCAGCGCGACGCGGGTGGCGAAGTCGCTGGTGCCGGCGGCGGTGATGGTGGCGTTTGGATGGAGCGCGCTGAAGGAGCTGATGCTTCCTCTGCCGGTGCTGGGGCTGATGCGTCTGCCGAACGCGCTGGGGCTGGCGTACAAGCTGGTGCTGGACGCGGGCGGGGTGATGCTGCTGTGGAGCGGCCTTGACTATGCGGTCGAGTGGAATGCGTGGAACACGCGTACCAAGATGACGAAGCAGCAGATCCGCGACGAGATGAAGGAGACGCAGGGGAATCCGCAGGTGAAGATGCGGGTGCGGCAGGCGCAGAACGCGATGCGGCGGCGGCGGGTGAAGGCGGACATCTCGAAGGCGAGCGTGGTGATCACCAATCCGACGCATTATGCGGTGGCGCTCGAGTTCTCGTTCGAGACGATGCAGGCACCGAAGGTGCTGGCGAAAGGGCGCGATCTGCATGCGGCGGAGATTCGCGAGGAGGCGCGCTGGGCCGGCGTGCCGATTATCGAGAACCCGCCGCTGGCGCGGAGTTTGTACAAGATGGTCGAGGCCGGGCAGTCGATTCCGTTTGAGCTGTACGCGGCCGTGGCGGGCATTCTTGCCTACCTCTACCGGCAGCAGGTGGAAGAGAAGATGCGGGCGGAGCGGCGGCGTGGTGGGCGGTGAAGGCAAGGAACGGAGCGCGAAGGTTGCGCTATGGACGCGAAGGAAGACTGAGGGGAACGAGTGACGAAGTGGAGAGTGTTGGCCTTGCCGCTGGCGGCGATCGGCATGATGTTCGTGATGCTGGTGCCGATTCCGGGCGCGCTGCTGGATGTGCTGCTGGCGCTTTCGATCACGGCGTCGGTGATTGTGTTTCTTACGGCGATCCAGGTGCGGCGGGCGGTGGATCTGTCTGTGTTCCCGACGCTGCTGCTGCTGCTTACGCTGTTTCGGCTCAGCTTGAATCTGGCTTCGAGCCGGCGGATTCTGCTGCACGGGCATGAAGGGACGGGTGCCGCGGGTGGGGTGATCCAGGCGTTCGGGCAGTTTGTGGTCGGCGGCAATTATGTGGTGGGGTTCGTGCTGTTTATCGCGCTGGTGGCGATTCAGTTTCTGGTGGTGGCGCACGGCGCGGTGCGCACGGCGGAGGTGACGGCGCGGTTCACGCTGGATGCACTGCCGGGCAAGCAGATGGCGATCGACGCGGATATGAATGCGGGTCTGATCGATGAGCTGGGCGCGCGCAAACGGCGCGAGAAGATTGCGCGCGAGGCGGAGTTCTACGGCTCGATGGATGGCGCGGCGAAGTTCAATCAGCGCGACGCGATGGCGACGATTCTGATTACCGCGATCAACATTGTGGCGGGCATCATCATCGGCACGCTGCAGCAGGGCGTGGATCTGGCGACGGCGGCGAAGACGTACACGATCCTGACCGTGGGCGACGGTCTGGTGACGCTGATCCCGAGCCTGCTGGTCTCGATTGCGGGCGGCATTATTCTGACGCGGGCGTCGAGTTCGGGACAGCTCGATGCGGAGCTGGGCTCGCAGCTGTTTCAGCGGCGCAACACGCTTTGGATCGCGTGCGGTGTGCTGGCAGCGCTGGCGCTGGTGCCGGGGATGCCGAAGCTGGCGTTTATCTTGCTGGCGGTTGGCGTCGGGTTTGTGGCGCGGCGTGTGCCGGAGACGAAGCCTGAGGAGGATGAGGTTTTTCTCTCGAAGGCGGACAAGGCCAAGGCGGCGGAGGCGACGGCGGGCGCGGGTGCGGGCGAGAATCTGGCGAGCCTGCTGAAGATGGATGAGCTGACGCTCGAGATCGGCTTCCAGCTGATCCCGATGGTGGATGAGAAGCAGGGCGGGCAGATGCTGAACCGGGTGCGTTCGCTGCGGCGGCATCTGGCGACGGAGCTTGGGTTTATCGTGCCGCCGGTGCATATCACCGACAACCTGCGGCTGAAGCCGCGCGAATATGTGGTGAGCCTGCGCGGGACTGAGATTGCGCGGTGGCAGACCGAGCAAAACTGTCTGCTGGCGGTGAATCCCGACCCGAAGGCACGTCCGCTGCCGGGCATGGAGGTGAAGGAGCCGGCGTTTGGCGTGAGCGCGCGCTGGATACAGCAGGGTCTCGAGGAGCAGGCGCTGGCGGCGGGGTACAGCGTGGTCGATCAGACGTCGGTGATCGGCACGCACTTGGGGGAGATCATCCGGCGGCACGCGTATGAGCTGCTGGGGCGGCAGGAGACGAAGCGTCTGCTCGACAGTTTGAATGAGACTCACCCGAAGCTGGTGGAGGAGCTGGTGCCCAAACTGATGACGCTGGGCGAGGTGCAGCGGGTGCTGCAGCAGCTGCTGCGGGAGCAGGTGTCGATTCGTGACCTGGCGTCGATCCTCGAGGTCCTGGTGGAGGCGGCGCAACACTCCAAGCAGCTGGTCCACCTGGTCGAGAGCGTGCGGCAGTCGCTGGGTCGCGGGCTGGTGCACGGGCTGCTGGATAACGAGGGCGGGCTGCGGGTGCTGGTGATCGAGCAGAACCTCGAGGCGCATCTGGCGGCGACGTTCGATCCGCAGGGCGCGGGGGCGCTGCTGGGCGATGGCGCGCCGCGTCCGGGCAGCCAGGGTGAGTATCTGAAGCGGCTGCTCGAGTCTGTGAAACGGCTAACGGGTTCGTCCTCGAACATGGCCCTGCCCGTGCTTCTTTGTCCATCGCCGGCCCGCTACCATGTGCGCCGGTGGCTTGAGCCGTTTGTCCCGCGCGTGACGGTACTTTCTCCGGTGGAGATTCCACCGGAGATCCGGATTCGCAGCGTGGGCACCGTAGGCTGAGCGGTTGGGGAACGGTCCGCGGGCCGGAAGAAAGAGGAGAGCAATGGCGTTTACGAGTGGATTGGCGATGCGGGCGACAGGAGGCGGGATGCGGGGAATCGAGAGCGAGACGGCGTCTCTGCTGGACTCAACCACCAGTGCGGAGACGATGGAGTTGCCGGAGGTCGCGGGCTATGGATCGACGCGCAGCGCCGGGGCCACGGGCGGCGGGCTGGATGCGATGTCGCATGCGGAGCGCGACCGTCTGCTGCTGGAGCATCTGCCGACGGTGCGGTATCTGGCGCGCCGGATTCATGAGCGGCTGCCGCAGCATGTGGAGCTGGACGATCTGGTCTCGGCAGGCGTGGTGGGGCTCATCGATGCATTCTCGAAGTTCGATCATGGCAAGAAGGTGCAGTTCAAGAGTTATGCGCAGTTCCGCATCCGCGGAGCGATTCTGGATTCGCTGCGTACGCTGGACTGGAGTCCGCGCGAACTGCGGCGCAAGGGACGGGCGGTTGAGGAGGCGATCCGGTCGACGACGCAGCGGTTTGGCCGCGCGCCGAACGATCTGGAGATCGCGGCGGAGATGAAAATCTCGCTGGGCGAGTATCAGGGGCTGCTGGGGGAGCTGAAGGGGCTTGAGATCGGAAGCCTGCATGTAGAACGGCAGGAGGACTCCGGTGACGAGGAGCTTTCGTATGTGCCGGGGCCGGTTGAGGACGATCCGCTGTTTCGCTGCCTGAAAGGCGAGATGAAGCAGCGGCTGACGGACGCGATCGAGGAGCTGCCGGAGAAGGAGCGTCTGGTGTTGACGCTTTACTACTTCGAGGAGCTGACGATGAAGGAGATCGGGCTGACGCTGGGCGTGGTGGAGTCGCGGGTGTCGCAGATTCACTCGTCGGCGGTGGTGCGGCTGCGGGCGGCGCTGCGTTCGCTTGCAGGCAAGAATGCGGCTGTGCCGGTAGGGAAGACGCGCGCGGCACGATAGGGGAGCGGATCGATGGAGAAGGTACTCGGACAAGATGACATCGATGCGATGTTTGCGCAGGCGCGGGCGCAGGTCGAAGACGATGCGGCAACCCCGGCGGCGGCGGTGTCGGCGATCGAGGTGGAGACGTATTACTTCGGGCGCGCGGGACAGATCTCGAACGAGCAGATGCGCGCGATCTCTACGGTGAACGATCTGTTTGCGCGGAATCTGATGCATACGATCGGGGCGTGGCTGCGCACCGAGTTCAAGGTGGCGCTGGTCTCGGGCGAGCAGATGGGGTATTCCGAATTCGTGGAGCGGCTGGCGGAGACGACGTATGTGTGCTCGATCCGGCTGGAGCCTCTTGGCGCGATGGGTCTGCTGGAGATTGAGATCGCGCTGGCCTCGCCGATGGTGGACATGCTGCTGGGAGGCAAGGGCCGGGCCGAGCCTCCACGCCCGCTGACGGATATCGAGGAGCTGATTATGGCTTCGGTGGTCGAACGCTTTCTGAAGGAGCTGAACGGTGCCTGGTCTTCAGTGGGGCTGCAGTTTGCGTTCGACCGGAGAGAGTCGGTGGCGCAGGTGGCGCGGATGATGACGCCCGGGGAGAAGACGCTTTGCGTGTGCTTCGAGGTGCGGATGCCGGAGGCGCAGGGCGTGGTGAATCTGTGTCTGCCGGCGGTGGTGCTGAATACGATTCTGCGCCAGCTGATCAGCGATCGCGACCGTCCGCGGCGGCGTTCGGAAGAGGTGCGGGCGCGGGTGCGAGAGCTGGTGGGCGAGGCCAGGGTGGGGAGCGTGCTGCAGTTTCCTCCGGTGCGGCTGCAGGCCGGTCTGGTGGCGGAGCTGGAGGTTGGCTCGGTGGTGCGGCTGCCGCTGGCGAAGCATGCGCCGGCGGAGTGGAAGGTGGGCGGGCTGGCGCTGGCGGCGGCGTGGCCGATGCGGGTGGGCGAGCATCGCGGGGTGCGGATCGAAGGCACGGGAACACCCGCGGGAGCGGCTCAGTGAGGTGCGTGGATGAACAGTGATGCGATGGCGGCGGACATGGCGGCAGGCGAAAAGACGTTCGATCTGCTGCTGGATGTGGAGCTGGAGGCGACGCTGCAGTTCGGCTCGCGGGAGCTTCCGCTGCGGGAGATTCTGGAGCTTGGACCCGGGGATGTGGTGGAGCTGGACCGGCACATATCGGAGCCGGTCGATCTGGTGGTCGGCGACCGGATTGTGGCGCGGGGTGAGGTGGTGGTGGCGAGCGGCAACTTCGCGCTGCGCATTACGGAAGTAGCAACGCCGCAGATGCGGCTGGAGAGTATTCGATGCCTGTTCTAAGCCCTTGGAACGCCGCCGCCCGCAGCCTGGTGTCGCCGGCGCTGTGGGAGACGGGATCGGCGCCGGCGGTGGCGGTTCGCTGCGGTGCGGCCGGATGTGCGTCCGCCTGGTCCAAGCCGGGAAAGAACCGGCCCAGGCCAAGTCTTGAGGGGAGCTGGGCGTGTTCGCGGCGCTGTCTTGCGCTGCTGGTCCGGGCGGCGGTTGGGCGGGAGATGAGTAACGGCTTCCCGGTCGGCGGCATGGCTTTGAACGATGCGCCGCACCGGCACCGGGTTCCGCTGGGGCTGGTGCTGCTGGCTCAGGGCTGGATCACGCACCCGCAGCTGAAAGCGGCGCTTACGGCGCAGCGGGAGGCAGGCGAAGGACGGGTGGGGGACTGGCTGATGCGGCAGACGGGACTCTCGGAGGAGCGGGTGATGCGTGGCGTCGGCGTGCAGTGGAACTGTCCGCTGCTGAGCCTCGAAGGGTTCTCAGCGGATAGGATGGCGCTCGCGATGCCGAAGCGTTTTGTCGCTGAACTGGGACTGCTGCCGGTGCGGGTGGCGGGATCGTCGGTGCTGTATCTCGCATTTCGGGAGCGGCGGGAGACGGCGGCGGCGCTGGCGCTCGAGCGGATGAGCGGGCTGCGGGTGGAGTGCGGGCTGTTGACAGAGCCGGACTTTGATTCCGCGCGGGAACGGCTGCTCGATGAGGATGCGGTGCCGGTAAAGATGCACGCGGCTGCCGACATGGACGCGCTGACGACCTCCCTGACGAAGCTGATCGATACGCGTCAGCCAGTGGCGGCGCGCCTGGTGCGGGTGCAGCGGTATCTGTGGCTGCGGATGCGGCTTGAAGCGGGAGCGCTCTCGCCGGGGTTACCGCCGAGTGCGGAGGATGTGGAGGATCACTTGTTCGTGAAGGGGTAGGTCAGCCTGCCCCGCACTTTTTGGGTTCTCCCGGAAGGCTGGATAGAAGAGCGAAGGTCCCGGCCGTTTGGCCGGGACCTTCGCTTCTTCCATGCGGTCAGAAACGACCCTCAAACCCGAGCTAGTTGGAGGCGTGAATTGCGGGTAATTCCGGGTTTTCGGCGGAGGCGGTCGTGGCCCTGGGGCCGAGGCCAAGTTTGATCAGGGCGCGGGAATCGGGCGCGACGCGGGTGGTGAGGCCCATGTCGGTCTGGTACTTCTCCATGGCGGCCTGTGAGGTGGAATCCCATGTGCCGGAGGGAGTGCCGGACATGTAGCCGGATCTGATCAGCGCGGACTGAATCTCGGTGGCGCGCTCCGTGGCCATGCCGACCGGCTCGTTATGCTCCCGCACGGCTGGCCGACCGGCGTTGCGGGCTGTGTGCGCGTGCGTGCGGGTGAGACGGGGCGCGGTGGGACCGCGGCGAACGTGCGGGGACGCGACTGCCGGCAGTGCGGAAGCGAGCAGGATCGCTGAGCAAAGGGCAAGTTGACGGGGGATCCGCATGGAGCGCTCTACCTCTACAGGATAGTATCGGCTGCAACGTCTGAAGCGTTACGTCCGATTGCTCTGAGAGTAACGCTCTGGTCACGGGCGCGCAAGAGCGAAAGGTTGTCTACGGGACAGGGAAAAATTTTCGCGGTGAGCAGATGCAGCAGGGGCCGCGACTGGCGCGGCCCCTGTTGGCGGCAGGGCGTGACTTAACGGTGACACGGCCTTGATCGTTGGTTTAATGGAGAGTTCCTCCGAGGAAGGTGCTGCCATCGCGGCTGGCGCGATAGCGCACGACGAAGACGACATCATCACCAGACTTGAGCGCGTTGACGATGTGGTTATAGGAGGTTTGGTCGGTGACGGGCTGGCGGTTGATCTCGAGGATGATGGCGCCGGGCGCAAGCCCGATATCCTCGGCGAAGGAGCCGGGCGTTACCGAGGTTACCTGGACGCCTCCATGCACGTTGAGCTTGCTCATCTGCGCGGCCGGGATGGACTGGACGGTGATGCCGAGCTTGCTCTGTCCAGCGTCGGACTGCTCCGGCTCCTGTTCCTGCGGGGCCTGGTTGCCGGTGACATCGGTGTAGGTCCTGGCACGGTCGCCGACGATGACCGAGGCGGTGTGCTGGACGCCGTTGCGGAGGTAGCCGATCTGGACGGAGGAGCCGACCTTGCGGGCGGAGATGTCTTCGACGAGGTCGTCACCGTTCTTGATGTGGCGTCCGTCGACCGAGACGAGGATGTCATCAGGCAGCAGGCCGGCCTTCGCCGCGCCGCCGTTCGGCACCACGGTGCCGACGATGACGCCGCCGGTGGAAAAGCCGTACATGCGGCTGACTGCCGAAGACTGAGTGGCCTGAAACTGAATGCCGATGGAGCCGCGGACGACCTTGTGGGTGGGTCCGATGAGGTCGTTGTAGACGCGGGCGATGATGTCGGAAGGCATGGCGAAGCCGACGCCCTGGTAGCCCTGCGACTGGGTGTAGATGGCGGTGTTCATGCCGACAACCTGGCCGGCCATATCGACCAGCGGGCCACCGGAGTTGCCGGGATTGATGGCGGCGTCGGTCTGAATGAACTTCTGAAACTGATTGGCCATGCCGTTGGCGTCACGGTCGTCGATGGAGCGGTTCTTGGCGGAGACGATGCCGGCGGAGACGGTCTGCGAGAGGCCGAAGGGGCTGCCGATGGCGAGAACCCAGTCGCCGACCTGCGCGCCATCGGAGTTGCCGAGCTTGACCGTGGGCAGGGGCTCTTTGGTGTCGATTTTGATGACGGCGATGTCGGTGTCGGGGTCGACGCCGACGACGGTGGCGGGATGGCCGGAGAGCGGGCCGTCGCCGTTATCGGGCTCGCTGGCGAGCTTGACGAAGATGCGGTCGGCTTTGTCGACCACATGGTTGTTGGTGATGATGTAGCCGCGCGAGTCGACGATGAAGCCGGAACCGAGGGCCTGGCGCTCGCCGCCATCCATGCCGCCTTCGTCGTCACCGCCGCCTCCGGGAGTCTGCCCGCCGAAGAAGCGGTTAAGGAAGTCCTGCATGTCGCCGTTGCCGCCGCCCTGTTGCTCGTCGCCGTTACCGCCGGGCGCGGGGAAGCCATGCGGGTTGCGGCGGCTGTTGCCGCGCGGGGTGGCGGACTTCTTCGGAATCTCTTCGGTGTTGATGTTGACGACCGCGGGACCGACTTGTCTGGCTATCTGCGAGAAGCCATTCGACAGCGTGACCGGGCTGGGGATGACGATGGGGCGGGCGTCGGAGGAATTAACATTCTGCTCGGCGGCGCCGACGTCACGGGTCAAGACGGATCCCGCGAGAATGCCGACAGTGAGGGTACCGAGCAGCGTGAAGGTGGAGCTGAGGCGGTGGCGCTTGATGCGCGCAAAGAAAGTTTCGGGATTGCTGGTCGGCTGCATGTGCGGGTAAGACCTCGAAGGGCTGGCTATCAGCTTCCAGCCGCTAGCTTTGAGCCAGGGGCTGGCGGTTGCGGGGATCTGGGTGGTGCGGAGGAGTGCTCCGGAATGTGGTCAGCATGAGTATAGATGCGCGGGATGGCTGGCCGGCGACCGTTGCGCCGGTCTACGTTGATTGGACGCGGGTTGCGGCACGATGTTGACGTATATGGTCGAGACGACGTACGCAGCAGGGCGGGTCCGCATCCGCTCCGGAGGTCAACTTTTCTGAGACAGGACACCGGATCGGGTGGCAAGTAGTCGTCGGATCAGGCGGGGATTTCGGTGGTGTGGGTGGCGGGGAGGAGCTCAATGAGGAGGATGCCGGCGAAGATGAGGGCGGCACCGAGGAGGGCGCGGCGGCCGAGGGTCTGGTGCAGAAAGGCGAGGCCGGTGATCCAGGCGAAGACGGGTTCGAGTGAGAGCAGGAGGACGGTGTGGGTGGGAGGCAGGTGCTGCTGGGCGTAGCTCTGGATGGTGAAGGCGGCGGCGGTGCAGAGCAGCGCGGTGAGCAGCAGGGTGAAGATGAGGCGCGGGGTGAACGTGGCGTGGGGATGCTCGAGCGGGAGGGAGAGCAGCATGAAGACGGTGCAGGCGGCGATCTGCAGGGTGGCGAGCAGGCCGGCGGGCATGAGGCGGGAGGTGTGGGCCAGGGTGAGCAGATGGAGGGCGAAGGCGATCGCGCAGAACAGGGTGAGGAGATCGCCGAGGCCGATGGCGGAGACGAGCGTTCGTACGGTGGTGCCGGGCGGTGTGGTGAGGTAAAGGAGTCCGGCGAAGGCGATGAGGACGCCGACGGCGGTGAACCAGCCGGGGCGGGGTGCGTCGGCGGGGCGGATGGCCGGGATGACGGTGAAGAGGGGGACCAAAACGACGACCATTCCGGTGATGAAGGCGGAGTTTACGGGCGTGGTGAGGGAAAGGCCGACGGTCTGGAACTGGTAGCCGCAGGCGAGGAGCAGGCCGGTGACGATGCCGGCGAGAAGCTGCGTGCGGGTGACCGCCTGGAGCTGGCGGCGGTTGACGAGGGCGAGGGCGACGGTGGCGATCGCCATGCGGATGAGGTTCATGAGGAGGGGGGTGGAGTCGGCGAGGGCGGCTTTAACGAGGACGAAGGTGGATCCCCAAACGAGGGCGGTGAGAAGAAGGAGGATGTGGGCGAGGGCGGATGGGGTGAGGCGGGAGTCGGCGGGCATCAGTGGATGTCCGCGGGTGGATTGGCGGAGTGGGGTGTCTGGCTGGATGGCTGCGGGGCGGGTTGCTGGGAGGCGAGGAAGACGGTCTTGCCGCCGACTACGGTGCGGAGGACCTGGGCGGTGAGGATCTGGCGCGGGGTGGCGGTGGTGAGGTCGCGATCGAGGACGATGAAGTCGGCGAGGAAGCCGGGTTCGAGGCGGCCCTTCTGGAACTCGCGGAACTCGGCGAAGGCGGAGGCCTGGGTGTAGGCGTAGAGGGCTTCGTTGAGCGAGATGCGCTGCTCGGGGTGGAAGGTCTGGGTGCCGGCTTCGTTCTGGCGGGTGATGGCGGAGTACAGGCCGCGGAAGGGACTGATGGACTCGACCGGGTAGTCGGTGCCGAAGGCGAGGGTGACGTGGTGGTCCAGCATACTCCGCCACGCATACGCGTAGGCGGAGCGTTCCGCACCGAGGCGCTGACCGGCCCAGGCCATGTCCGTGAGGAGATGCGAGGGCTGCATGGAGGCAATGACGCCAAGGGTGTGAAAGCGATCGAAGTCGGCGGGGAGCAGGACCTGGGCGTGTTCGATGCGGAAGCGGAGGTCGGCGGGGGTTCTCTTCCATACGCCACTGAAGGCCAAGTTGGTGCTGGTGACGATCCGGGCGTCGGGATCTCTCGGCACGGGTTGAGCGTCAGCGGGGATGGCAACTTGCTCGGCGGCTGCGAAGGCATCGAGGGCGATGTGGTTTGCCTCGTCGCCGATGGCGTGGAAGCCGAGCTGGAAGCCGGCGGCGGCGCGCGCTTCGGCCATGTCGTTGAGCTTTTCCTGCTGGTAGCGCGGGATACCGGAGTTGCCGGGATCGTCGGCGTAGGGCTCGGCGAGGGCGGCGGTGCGGGAGCCGAGGGATCCGTCCATGAAGCCTTTGAGCATGGTGAGGTGGAGGAGCGGGTCGTCGGCGGGGTGGGAGGCGCGGCGGGATTTGAGGTCGCCGACGGGGAGGTTGAAGTCGATCCACTCGGCGAAGCGGAGGTTGAGTTTTCCTTCGCGCTCCATGGATTCGAGGATGAGCCAGTCGTCCCACTCGGAGAAGTCCTGGACGGAGGTGACGCCGTGGGCGAGGGCGTCGGCGATGGCGAGGTCGAGGGCTTTGCGGCGGGTTTCGGGGTCAGGGGGCGGGACCCGGGCATAGATGAAATTGATGGCGGGAGCTTCGCGGACGATGCCGGTGGGGGTTCCGTCGGGGGCGAGATCGATCTTGCCGCCGGCGGGAGCTGGCGTGTCCCCTGTGATTCCAGCGACTTTCAGCGCGGCGGTGTTGGCGACGACGATGTGGCCGTCGGTGCGGTAAAAGACGGCGGGATGGCCGGCGGTGACTTTGTCGATGTCCTGGCGGGTGGGGAGGGTTCTGGAGGGCCAGAGTGTATGGTCCCAGCCGGAGCCGAGGATCCATTGGCCGGGTTTGCTGATGAGGACGCAGGCGCGGATGCGTTCCTGCATGTCGGAGAGCGAGGCTACGTGGTCGAGGTCGACGGTGAGTTTCTGCTGGCCGGCGGCGGCCATGTGGGTGTGGGCGTCGTTGAAGCCGGGCATGACGAAGGCGCCGTGGAGGTCGACGATCCGGGTGTGGGGCCCGCTGAGCTTGAGCATCTCTTCATCGGAGCCGACAGCGACCACGGTGGAGTTGGTGACGGCGAGGGCCTGGACGCGGGAGGGCGTGGGGGACGGATCGCCGGGACGGAGATGGGCACCGGTGAGGATGGAGCCGTGGAGATAGAGGGTGCTGGGGGAGTTGTCGGGTGTGGTGTTCTGGGCGGCGGCGGACGCGGCGGTGATCAGGACGGCGAGGAGGACTTTGTGGCGCACGGGTTGAGTGTAATCGAGCTGTCTTGAGGCAGAGTGGGTCGGGCCGTACCAGCGGGCAGGAGATCGTCGGGGGTCCTTCGACTGCGCGGCTCCGCTCAGAATGACGAGCATGAATCCAGAGAACGGAGCCGGAGGCTAGAGGGTTTGGGCGAGGTCGAGGAGAGTGAGGAGGATGCGCCGGAGGGCGAGCTCGCGGCCGGTGGGGTCGTACCACTCGGAAAGGGTGTGAATGCCGGCGCAGGTGCCTCCGGCGGCGAGAGCGGCGGCGGGGATGCCGAGCGACAGGGGAAGGTTGGCATCGGTGGAGCCGAGGCGGAGGTCGGTGCGGAGGGAGAGGTGACGGTCGACGGCGCGGAGGGTGTGGAGGAGCGGAGAGTCGTCGGGGAGCTCGGCGGCGGGGCGGTTGCCGATCGAGGTCAGCTGGAAGGTGAGGTCCTGGAGGGGTTCTACGAGGGTGCAGAAGGTCTGTTGAATGAGGGCGGCATGGGTTTCGAGCTCGGCGGCGGAGGTGGAGCGGAGATCAAGGGAGACCTGGGCGGATTGAGGGATGGAGTTGATGGAGATTCCGCCGGAGATGAGACCGGGGCTGAGGGTGGTGCGCTGAGATCGATCAGCGAGGGCGGGCAGCTTCGCAAGCTGCGTGAGGGCGTGGCTGATAAGGAGGATGGGGTTGGAGACGCCGGCGTCGCTCCAGGAGTGGCCGCCGGGACCGCTGACGGTGACGCGGAAGCGTCGGCTGCCGAGGGCGCGGGTGACGGCGGCTCCGGTGCCTGCGCCTTCGAGCGCGAGGGCGGCGGCGATGCGTCCGGCGTACGGGCCATGCTCGAAGAGCTCGCGCATGCCGCGCAGGTCGCCTTCGCCTTCTTCTCCGGTGTTGGCGGCGAAGAGGATGGTCATGGGCGGGGAGATCTCGGCGTAGCGCAAGGCGGCGATCAGGCCGAGCAGCGCGGCGAGGCCGGCACCGTTGTCGCAGGCTCCGGGGCCGAGGATGCGCGGGCCGTCTTCGTGGGGGGTGGTGTCGGTGCCGGCGGGGAAGACGGTGTCGAGGTGGGCGGAGAGGAGGAGGACGCGGTTGCCGGCTGGGTTTGCGGCGCGAAACTCGCCGAGGGCGTTGCCGGCAGGGTCGATGTGGACGTTGGTGAGGCGGAGTTCGCGGAAGCGGTCGGCGAACCAGAGGGCGCGATCGTGTTCGGCGAAGGCAGGGGCGGGGATGGCGAGGAACTCGAGCTGCCACTGGCGCATGCGGGGCTGTTGCAGGTGCAGCCAGTGGAAGGCGCGATGAATGGGGAGCGCGGCGGCAAGACGGGTGATGCGCAGGAGGGCGAAGGACTGCCGGGCGAGGGCGGCCTCGGTGCGGGGGAGGATGGTCACTCTACCGACTCCAGAGCTTCTTCGGGCTCGCGTTCGGCTGCGTGCGAGGGGTCGGAGAGGTCGTGCAAGGGTGGGTATTCGACGGAGACGAGGAAGAGGCCGCGGGCGGGGGCGGTCTGGCCGGCGGCTCCGCGATGGCGGGCGGCGAGGATGCGTGGGATCTCGTCGGGTTCGAGTCGGGCAGAGGCGGCCTCGACGAAGGTTCCGGCGAGATTGCGGACCATGTGGTGAAGGAAACCGGAGCCGGTGACGCGGTAGATCAGCAGGGCATTTTCCGGGTGCCATTCTGAGGCGAAGAGGGTGCGCAAGGCGGATTTGCGAGCGGGCGGAGATGGTTGATCCCACGTCTCAGAAGCGAGACGTGGGACTCCCCGGAGTTTGGAAACTGCATCCCCTGTCCCGGCCTCGAGACCCTTCGACAAGCTCTGGGCAGGCGTTGGGGCACCCGGTAGTGCGGCTGAGCGGGCGGTGAGGTCGGGGTCGACGGAGGCGAAGCTGGTGAAGTCGTGGGTGCCGAGGACGTAGCGCGCGGCATCATTCGCACGGGTGAGATCGATGTGCCAGGGACAGTCCCAGGCGTAGGGCGCGAGGGTGGGCGGGCAGATACGGTCGGCTGCGGCTCGAGCTCCGGGTGCGCAGGGATCGCGGACGCGGGGGAAGATCCGGTATTCGTAGGTCTTGCGCAGGGCGGAGTGGCGGGCGTGAAAGCGGGCTGGTGCGTGGACGGCTTCGATGACGCGAATGGCGGGCGGAAGCGCACGGTTGAGGGCGCGGAGAAGGTTGGCGGGTGGGATGTTCGCCTTGAGGGTGAGGCTGGCAACCTGGGCCAGAGCGTGGACGCCGGTGTCGGTGCGGCCTGAGCCCTGGGGCAGGACAGTCTCGCCGGTAACGTGGTGGAGGGTGCGGGCGAGGGTGCCCTGGATGGTCGCGAGTCCCGGCTGCACCTGCCATCCGTGGAAGGCGGTGCCGTCGTAGGCGAGGGTGAGCTTCCAGTGCGCCATTGTTGTTCTCCCGAGTATCGCGCATTCGTCGATACGGGTCGGCGGGCGACAGTGCGAAAGAGCGGCTGGCATGGCCCGATGTGGAGAAAGCAAAGGGCAAAGACGGATCGCAGAGGACGCGGAGGAAAGCTATGATGAGGAGACTTCCTGACCTGTGCGGGGTTCGCGGCCAGAGCCGTTTCTTGCGCGGACGCGAGTTTCCGGGAACCGCGGGAGTTCGGCGTGCGTAGGGAGTTGCATAGGAGATTCAGGCGGGTTCGGCTCGGGCGAAAAGAATTGCGCCTGAGATGGGCCGGAGAACGTCTACTGAACAACTCCTTGAGTGCTGTTTCGTTAGTGATGTTTCGGTGAGTGCTGGTTTGTTGAGTGATGGTCTGGGTCCGGACGTCACGTACGGACTGTTGACGCAGAGCGCTGCACGAGGGGCTGGAGAGCGATACGTGAGATGGAATGATCTGAAGGCGGCGGCGGGCATCGGTCTGGTGCTCTTGAACAGTGTGGGCACCGGTCTAAGTGCGGACGCACAACAGGCGCAGCAGCAACAGCCGGCTCCGCAGCAACAGCCGGCTGCGCCGGCGGCGACGGGGACGCAGCAGCAGACGGCTCCTGAGGGTAAGCCGAGCGCGACTCAGGCGGCGGCACCGGCTCCGATCCAGAACGATACAACGGGCGCGCCGGGTCTGCCGCAGGCTCCGAAGCCCACGCTGACGCAGCCGCTGTTTCTGCGCGATACGCCGATCGATTACACGAATCTGAAGACGTATCATTTCCGGAACCGGACCGGCATCTTCGCGCCGTACACGCCGACGAATGTGCCGGAGCCGCGGCTGAGCAACACGGGGCAGCTGAGCGATCTGCTGCGCGACGGCAAGCTGTACCTGAGTCTCGATGACGCGGTGACGCTTGCGCTCGAGAACAACTACGACATTGCGATTGCACGGATCAACCTGGACATCGCGGACACGGACATTCTGCGGACGCGGTCGGGAGCGATCTTTCGCGGCGTGAATACAGGGCTGGTGACGAATACGATCGGCGGCCAGAGTACGACGATCACGGGCGGCGGCGGGCCGGGCGGCACCACGGCTGCCTCGGGCGGCGCCGGTGCGGGCGCGGGCGGCATTGTGCTGAGCACGGATGGCGGCGGACCGCTTCCGTACGATTTCGATCCGGTGATCACGGGTACGACCGAGTACAACCGGGATACGACGCCGGAGACGAGCATCTTCTCGCCGAGCAGCACGACCGCGACGTGGACGAACAACGTTCAGTACCAGCAGGGTTTCAGTTCGGGTACGCAGCTTACGGTGAACTTCAACAACTCGCGGCAGTCGACGAACAATCCGTATTCGACATTTTCTCCGCTGTTCGATACGACGTTTCAGGCGATGATCACGCAGCATCTGCTGCAAGGATTCGGGCCGAAGATCAACCGCCGTTTCATCGAGGAAGCGACGAACAACCGGCGGATTACCGACTCGGCGTTCCGGCAGCAGGTGATCTACACGGTGACGCAGGTGGAGAGCATTTACTGGTCGCTGGTGAGCGCCTATGAGGACGAGCAGTCGAAGGAACGGGCGGTGGAGCAGTCTTCGAAGCTGGCGGCGGACGACCGGAAGCAGCTGGAGATCGGGACGCTGGCACCGCTGGATGTGGTGAACGCGGACTCGGCGGTGGCGACGGACAAGCAGGCGCTGATCTCGTCGAAGTCGAACCTGGAGTATCAACAGCTGCTGATGAAGCAGGCGATCGCGCGCAACCTGAACGATCCGCAGCTGGCGAATGCGCCGGTGGTGCCGACGGACCGCGTGGGTCTGGACCGTTTGCCGGAAGAAGACATGCCGGTGGAGGATCTGGTGCGGCAGGCGTTTACGCAGAATCCGCAGATCGAGCAGGCCGTGGTGGCCATGCAGAACAACCAGATCACGATTCGCGGCGAGAAGAACGGGTTGCTGCCGGTCGTGGATCTGTTTGGATTTTACGGGGGGAACGGAGTGGGCGGTACGCCGGTCCCGTGCACGACGGCGTCGCAGTCGATCGGGCTGTGCAGCCCGCTGACGCCGCTTCCTGCGCAGTCGGGCTACGGTACGGTTACGGGGCACGCGTTCAACAACAGCGCGCCCAACTATGCGGTGGGGGTAAACGTCAACATTCCGCTGCGGAACCGGTTGGCGCAGGCGGATCAGGCGCGCTCGCAGATGGAACTGCGGCAGTCGGAGATGCGGCTGCAGCAGCTGTACACGCAGATCCGGATCCAGGTGATCAACGCGCAGTATGCGTTGACGAACGACAGGGCGAATGTGATTGCGGCGCAGACGGCCCGCGACTTCGACGCGCAGTCGCTCGAGGCGGAGCAGAAGAAGTACCGGCTGGGCGCTTCGACGACGGCGAATGTGCTGTCGCAGCAGAGGACGCTGGCGATCGGGGAGGACAATCTGATCTCGGCGACGGCGGCGTATGCGAAAGATCGGTCTTCGCTGAATCAGATTCTTTCGAACACGCTGGATCGGTACGGGATTGCGCTCGTGGATGCGGCAACCGGGGTCGTGAATACGCCGCCACACATTCCGGGGCTGACCCTGCCTAAGCCGCAGGAGGCGCCTAAGCCTTTATCGGCTGCGCCGCAGTAGCAGTAAAAAATATCGGCAAGAGGCTGCACCCTCGCGCCGGGCGGGCGGCAGTTTCGTGTTGTGGCCGCTTCGCGTGTTCACTGCCTGTCGTTTGCATAGACTAAGGGCATGAGTGATGTGGGCCTGAATGGTTTGGCCGGGGCGCGTTCCGCGTATCTGCGCTCGGCGATGCACCAGCCGGTGCGTTGGATGGAGTGGGGCGAAGAGGCGTTCGCGCGGGCTGCGGCGGAAGACAGGCCGGTGCTGCTGGATATCGGCGCCGTGTGGTGTCACTGGTGCCATGTGATGGACCGCGAGAGCTATGAGGATGCGGAGACGGCGCGCATCATCAACGAGCACTTTATCGCGGTGAAGGTGGACCGGGACGAACGGCCGGATGTAGACACGCGGTATCAGGCGGCAGTGGCGGCTATCAGCGGACAGGGTGGGTGGCCGTTGACGGCTTTTCTAACGCCGGATGGCCGGCCGTTCTTTGGCGGGACGTACTTTCCGCCGGTCGATGGACATGGAAGGCCGAGCCTGCGGCGCGTGCTGATGACCATGGCGGAGGCGTTCGAGAAGCGGCGGGATGAGGTGTTCGAGTCGGCAGCGAGCGTGATGGCGGCGATCGAGCAGAACGAAGCCTTCGATGGAAGTGGAAGGGATCCGGGCGCGGCGCTGGTGGGGAAGATCATCGACTCGGCGCTGGGCCAGTTCGATGGACGGCATGGCGGCTTTGGCGCGCAGCCGAAGTTTCCGCATGCGGCGGCGCTCGATCTGCTGCTGGAGGAGGCGGGGGGGAATGTAGGTGGCGAACGGGCCGGTGCGGCTCGGGTGGCGGCGATGGTGACGCTGGAGAAGATGTCGAAGGGCGGGATCTATGACCATCTGGCGGGCGGGTTCCATCGCTACGCGGTGGATGAACGGTGGGTGGTGCCGCACTTCGAGAAGATGAGTTATGACAACTCGGAGCTGCTGAAGAACTATGTGCATGCGTACGCGGCTACGGGTGAGCCGGAGTGCGCGCGGGTGGCGCGGGAGACGATGCGCTGGATTGATGAGTGGATGAGCGATCGCGAGCGGGGCGGGTTTTACTCGTCGCAGGATGCGGATGAGTCGCTGGACGATGATGGCGATTACTTCACGTGGACGCGGGAGGAGGCGGCGGCGGTTTTGTCGGCGGAGGAGCTTGCGGTCGCGGGAGACTTCTTCGACATCGGCGAACTGGGCGATATGCACCATAACCCGCAGAAGAACGTGCTGCATATCGAGCAGCCGCTGGCGGCGGTGGCGAAGAAGCATGGCTTGAGCGTGGAGAGGGCGGCTCCGATTGTCGCGGACGCGAAAGCCAGGCTGTATGCGGCTCGCAAGCTGCGAAAGACACCGTATGTCGACCGGACGATGTACACCGGATGGAACGCGATGATGTGTTCGGCTTACCTTGTGGCTGGGCGGGTGCTGGGTGAGGCTGGAGCCATTGAGTTTGGGTTGAAGTCGCTGGATCGGTTGCTTGCTTCTGAGGAGACCAGGATGAACCCAGAAAGCCTCGAGAGCACGGAGGTTGCACAAGGGGATCTGCCGCATGTGATGGCTTATGGCGAGGGTGAGGGTAGCGGGGCGCGGGTGGCGGGTGTGCTCGAGGATTATGTGTTTGCCGGGCATGCGGCGCTGGATGCGTGGGAGGCTACGGGCGAGATGCGGTACTTTCGTGCGGCGCTTGGGCTGGCGGAGACGGCGGTGGCTCGTTTCCACGATCGGGAGCGCGGCGGGTTTTTCGACACGGCGCTGGAGGGTGGGGAGAAGATTGGGGCGTTGAGCGCACGGCGGAAGCCGCTGCAGGATGCGCCTACGCCGGCGGGGAATCCGGTGGCGGCGGCGTTGCTGCTGCGGCTGGAGGCGCTGACCGGGCGGGCGGAGTTTGCGGGGATGGCGAAGGCTACGCTCGAGTGCTTTGCGGGCGTGGTGGAGCACTTCGGGCTGTATGCGGCGAGCTACGGGCTGGCGCTGCGCAGGACGGTGCTGCCGCCGGTTCAGGTGGTGGTGGTCGGTGAGGATGAGGCGGCGCGGGAGCTGGAGCGGGCGGCGCTGCGCGGATTTGTGATCAACAAGAGTGTGGTGCGGCTGGCGCGGCTCGACGTGGAACTGCCGCCGGCGCTGGCTGAGACGATTCCGCATCTGCCGCGGCAGGCGGGAAGCTTCGCGGTGGTGTGCAGCGGGTTTGGCTGTGGGCTGCCGGTTAGCTCTCCGCAGGAGCTGGTGGTGGCACTCAGGGGCAGGGCGTAACACGGATTAGAGGGATCAAGGCGGGATAAGAACGGATTAAGGACGAACAGAGCAAAGGAGGAGCTGATCAGGGACGGACTGACGAAGGAATCAGGCTGAATGTTTCAAAGGCAAGTTCCGTCCTGTTTGTATCCGTTATGATCCCGCCCTGATCGGCTTTGATCCGTGTTACGCCTTGCTTTGTTTTCAGGAGTGGACGATGGGCTGCTGGCTGGGTGGGGCGGTAGAGTCCGGGGTGGCGGCCTTTTGCTGCTGGATGAGGAGCATGTTGGCGGGGTCGACGCCGAGAGGGATTCCTTCGCGCTTGAAGGTCTCGACGATGCGATTGCGGAAGGCGCGGAGGACATCATCCTTTTGCGCGATGCTGGACCTGGCGTTGATAGACCAGGTGAGGGCGCGCCCGTTGATGTTGTCGACGCCGGAGACGTTGACGTCGCCCATGAGCGCGGGCTGCAGTGTGGCGTCGTTGTGGACGTCCCGCGCGATCGACTGCAGGAGCGCGAGCACGCGTTTCGAGTCGGCGCTGGCGTCCACCGAGATGGAGAGGGCGGCGACGGCGAAGTCGCGTGAGAGGTTCCAGACGGTGGCGATCTGGGAGTTGGGGATGATGTAGAGGGTGCCGTCGCCGTCGCGCAGGCGGGTAAGGCGCAGGGTAAGGTCTTCGACGGTACCGGTGAGCGAGGCGATCTTGACGGTTTCGCCGACGTTGTACTGGTCTTCGACGAGGATGAAGATGCCGTTGATGATGTCCTTGAAGAGGGACTGGGCGCCGAGGCCGATGCCAACCCCGACGATACCGGCGGAGGCGAGCAGCGGGGCGTAGTTGATGTTGAGGAGCTTGAGCAGCTGCAGGAACGCGAGGAAGCCGAGGATGCTGATGGAGGTGGCGCGCAGGATGGAGGCCATGGTGCGGAGCTGGGCGGCGCGGCCGAGGCCTCCTGTGCGCTCGGCGACGCGGCGCATGCGATTGACGAAGAATTTGACGATGCGCTCGACGATGAAAAGAAAGAAGAGGACGATGACGACCTTGGGCAGGCGGTCCTCGACCATGACCAGGATGTCGTTGTGCCAGTCGCGCTTGAGGGTGAGCCACGCGGAGGCGGCACCGGTACCGGCGACGGATTGATGGGCGGTCTGGACGGCTTTGCTGACGGGTTCGAGGACGGCTTGCAGGAACAGGGTGGGTTCTCCCGTGAGATCGAGGTCAGCGCCGATTCGCCATTGCATGCGGGGCGTCGCTGCTGGAGAATGAGACGCACCGCGAGGGGTTGAGGACAGCCGTGCGAAGGGGGTTTCCGGATGAAGGGGAGAGGTTTGTGGACGAGGCGGGCGATGGTGACGGAGGGCGCGTGCGCGGTGGCGGCTTCGCTGATGGCCGCTCAGCAGCCGCGGGGAAGCAGCTCGGTTATGCCGTCACCGTCGCAGCAGCAGCAGCAACAACAGCAGATCGGTACACCTCCTCTTGGCCCGGAGATTCCGCCCGAGGCTCGGGCGAAGCAGGAGAAGCTGCAGAATGACGAGCGGCAGAAGCGGCTGGTGGGGGATACCGACAAGTTGCTTGCGCTCGCCACGCAGCTGCACGCGGACGTGGAGAAGACCGACAAGTACACGCTTTCGCTGGATGTAATCCGCCGTTGCGACGAGATTGAGAAGCTCTCCCGGGCGATACGGGACCGTATGCGGGGGTGAGCCGGGAGCGACTCACCCGGCGCGCCCGTCTAAGGACCGTTCCCGGGTCCGTTCCAGTGGTTCCATCCGGCGCGTTCGCCGCGTTCAAGCATCCAGCGCTTGAGGTGATCGGAGAAGAGCAGGACAACGACGAAGGAGAGGAAGACGGAGATGACAAAGACCATATTCCAGAAGTGCTCGTCGCGGTAGAACTCGAGCCACACGGTGCATTCGAAGAGTGCCTGCATGATTCTCCTGTGGAGCTGATTACTTGGCGGAAAGAACCGCGCCCGCTACGTTGACGAGCGGGAGCTGTGCAAGAGACTGCGGGCGGGAGGCGGAGCTCTTGATGGATGCGATGACCGCGGCGGGGCTCCAGGTGGGGTGCTGGGCAAGCAGGAGCGCGGCGGCTCCGGCGACGAGCGGGGCAGAGGCGCTGGTGCCCATGGCCTGGATATAGGCGGTGTGACCGGCTGCGAAGCAGCCGAGCGAGTGGGTGGGATCCGACGGAATGCCGGAGAGGGTGCCGGCTTCGCCGGAGGCGCAGGCACCGGTGATCCAGCCGGACTGGGTAGTGGAGGTGGTGGCGGGATCGGCTGCGCCGCCTGAGGGGTAGCTGCCGCCGGGTGCAGCGACCGCGGCGAGGACGGAACCGAAGTTGGAGTAGTAGGGGAGGGTGACGGGGCCAGGTTTGCAGATGGCGCCGGATTTGAGGTTTTCCGCGCAGACGGGATTGGTGGAGGCGACGACGGCGAGCACGTCACGGGACTGGGCAGGGAGCTCGACGAAGCGGGAGCCGGAGAGGTTGAGGCCGTCGTTGCCGGCCGCTGCGATCAGGAGTATGCCGGCCTGATTCGCGGCGGCGGTGGCGCGGTTGAAAACAGTCTGGGTGCCTGCGCCCGAGCCGGTCGTGATGTCGACGAGGGTGCCGAAGGACATGCTGAGGATGTCGGCGCGCTGGGTGATGGCGTCCTCAATGCCCTGGAGGATCCAACTGAGGAGGCCTGAGGCCTGACCGCCGAGGCAACCGGTGGGATCGGTGGCGGAGGGCACGCCGGGCATGCGCTGCAGCACTTTGATGTTGAGGATCGAAGCGGCGGGGGCGACGCCGGCGACCAGTCCGGTGCTCGGGCCGAGGGCTCCGGCGGCGAGCGAGGCGGTCCAGGTGCCGTGTCCCTGCTGGTCGACAGGGGAGCCGTCGTCGCAGGGCGTAGGCAGCGCGGTGCGGACGATCTCGGAGAGATTGAGCGTGAGGTTGGGGGCGATGTCGGGGTGTGCGGGGTCGACGCCGGAGTCGAGGATGGCGAGGCGCACGCCTTTGCCTCTGGTCACGTTCCAGGGGCCGACGGGTGCGGTGGTGGTGCCGTCCGCGCCAAAGCCGCCGACGGCCTGGACGGCCCAGCCCTGAGGCGAATGGTAGAGGGCGTCGGGGGTGGCGAAGGGCAGGGCGGTGGCGGGGATGACGCGCGTGACGAGCGAGTGCGCGGAGAGCAGGAGATCGGGGACGACGGCTTCTACGGCGGGATCGTTCGCGAGCGCGGCGAGGGTGGCGTCGGAGACGCGGTCGAGGACCGCGGCTCCGAGGAGCTCGTGGCGCGCGCTGAGAATGGCGCCGTGCCGCGCGATGCCGATCTCGGCATTCGCGGGGATCTGGCCGTTGCGATAAACGACGATATAGCGGCCCACAGCGGCGACGGGGGCAGGGGGCGCGCTCTGCGGGAAGGCGGATACGGCGAAGAGAAAGCCGGCGACGCACACGAACGGAGCGATCACGGCGGCAAAGTAGAACGACACGCGGGAGTACATGAGTGGCAGCCTCGAGAGTGGATTCGGTCGACACTGCCTTGATCGGCGCGGGAGTGGAATGAAGACGGAAGTGGACGCGAATGTACCGGTACGAAGGTCCCGTTACCTTGGTGGGAGGAGTATGGAGGAGGGCGGCAGAGGAGCGACGGGGTCTGACAAAGAGGCGGCGGAGGTGGTAGAAACGACGGGGAGGCGTGCAGATGGCGGGAGACGCGGGAGTTGCGCTGAGGGAGACGAGTGTGGGCGCGGCGGACGGTTCGCGCGACCTGTCGCATGAGCAACTGATCGAGTTCTACCGGCTGATGTATGTGTCGCGGAAGACGGACGATCGCGAGATCGTGCTGAAGCGGCAGCAGAAGATCTTTTTCCAGATCTCATGCGCGGGACATGAGGCGCTGCTGGTGGCGGCGGGCATGGCGCTGAAGCCGGGCTACGACTGGTTCTTTCCGTACTATCGCGATCGCGCGCTGTGCCTCGCGCTGGGGAACACAGTGGAAGAACAGCTGCTGCAGAGCGTAGGCGCGGCTGCGGATAAGGCGAGCGGCGGGCGGCAGATGCCGTCGCACTGGTCGAGCAAGCGGCTGCATATCGTGACTCCCTCGAGCTCGACGGCAACGCAGTGCCTGCACGCGGTGGGCTGTGCCGAGGCTGGGCGGTACTTCTCGCGGCATCGCGAGACGGCAAAACGGCTGAACGACGAACGGGCTCTGGATTACCGGGCTTACAAAGACGTTCACTTCCATGCCGATGAGGTGGTGTATGTCTCGATCGGCGAGGGGTCGACGAGCCAGGGCGAGTTCTGGGAGTCGCTGAATACGGCTTCGAATCTGAAGCTGCCGGTGCTGTATGTAATCGAAGACAACGGCTATGCGATCTCAACGCCGGTGGAGGCGAATACGCCGGGCGGCAACATCTCGAAGCTGATCGCGAACTTTCCGAACTTTCACTTCGCGGAGATCGACGGGACCGATCCGATCGCGAGTTATCGCGCGATGGTGGAGGCGGTGGCTTACTGCCGCGCCGGGAACGGACCGGCGGTGGTGCATGGGCATGTGGTGCGGCCTTACTCGCATTCGATGAGCGAGGACGAACGCGACTATCGCTCACGGGCGGAGATTGAAGCGGACGCGCTGCGCGATCCGCTGTCGAAGATGCAGGTGTGGTTGCTGCGCGAGGGAATCCTGAATGCGGAAGGGATCAACGCGCTGGAACGGCGCGCCGATCTCGAGGTGCAGCAGGCGTCGGATCGGGCGGTGGCGGCGGCGTTTCCGGAGGTTGCGTCAATTCTGAAGCACCAGTATTCGGAGGCGATCAGCGTAACGGATGCGCGGTGGCAGACGGAGTCTCGAGCTGCTTCGGATGCGACCGAGCGAACGATGGCAGATCTGATCAACACCTGCCTGAAGGACGAGATGCGGCGCGATGCGCGCATTGTCGTGTTCGGTGAAGATGTGGCGGATGCGACGCGGGAGAGCGCACTGCGCGACGGGAAGGTGAAGGGCAAGGGCGGCGTTTTCAAGCTGACGAGCGGACTGCAGACGGAGTTCGGGTCGGACCGGGTGTGGAACTCGCCGCTGGCGGAGGCGAACATCGTCGGACGCGCGGTGGGGATGGCGGTGCGCGGGCTGAAGCCGGTGGTGGAGATCCAGTTCTTCGACTACATTTGGCCGGCGATGCACCAGCTGCGCAATGAGGTTTCGGTGCTGCGCTGGCGGTCCAACGGGGAGTTCTCGTGCCCGCTGGTGGTGCGGGTGCCGATCGGCGGGTATCTGACCGGAGGCTCGATCTATCACTCGCAGTCGGGCGAAAGTATTTTCACGCATACGCCGGGGATCCGGATCGCTATGCCTTCGAATGCGCTCGATGCGCTGGGGCTGCTGCGGACGGCGATCCGCTGCGACGATCCCGTACTGTTCCTCGAGCACAAGCGGCTGTATCGCGAGACGTTCGGGCGGGCGGTGTATCCGGGATCGGAGTATGCGATCCCGTTCGGCAAGGCGAAGATCGTGAAGCCGGGGAAGGACCTGACGGTCGTGACCTACGGTGCGGTTGTGCCGCGCGCATTGCAGGCGGCGGTGAAGCTGGAGCGCGAGCAGGGGATTTCGGTCGAGCTGATCGATCTGCGCACGCTGGCTCCGTATGACTGGGAGGCGGTTGCGGAGAGCGTGCGCAAGACCAGCCGGGTGATCGTGGCGCATGAGGATATGAAGAGCTGGGGCTATGGCGCGGAGCTTGCGGCGCGGATCGGAGAAGAGCTGTTTCACGATCTGGATGCGCCGGTGCGGCGCGTAGCTGCTATGGATACGTTCGTCGCGTACCAGCCGCTGCTCGAAGATGCGATTCTGCCGCAGCCGGAAGACTTGTATCGGGCAATGGCGGAGCTGGCGGCGTTTTAGCAAGGCTTCGGGTACAGGAAGCAGCCTTCTCCGCTTCGGAGAGACAAACGTATGGGATGTTTCCCGTCACCTTCTGTGCTTGCCATGACGTGCGGGTTGCAGCGCCTGTTCCAGACTTCCGGACGGCGAACTCGTCTGTCTCAGCAGCCGCGCAACTTAGGCGGGGACGATGGGTTTTGACAGGTATCGTCGCCCGTCGGGCGCAGGGACAACGAGGGCACGGGGATGATGTTTGCGGACAGGCGGGCGTTGTGGGCGTTCCTCCGGACTGCTGTTTCCTCGGCTCTCTGCGTATTGCTCTTTGGCGGGCCGGTCGTGGCCGAGGCGGCGGTAACGTCGAGCGGGAACCCGGGGCGAACGCCCGGCAAGCGGGTTCCCGCCGCGACGCGGATGGAAGGCGACGCGCGGATCGTGCACGCGCTGAACCGTTTCACATTCGGGCCACGTCCCGGCGATGTGGAGGCGGTGCGGCGCATCGGGCTGAACCGCTGGTTCGAGCAGCAGCTGGAGCCGGCGACGATCGACGATGCGGCGCTGGACGCGCGGCTGGCGGACGATCCGGCGATGCGGCTGCCGGTGGCGGAGCTCGAGGCGAGGTACCCCGGCGGGAACGCGATTCGACGGCTGGTGAACGGGAAGATTGCGCTTCCGAACGATCCGCAGGCACGGCTGCTGGTTGAGGATGAGATCGAGCTGTACAAGCTGGAGAAAGCGAAGCGTGAGGCGGCTGCGGCAGCGAGCGTTCCGACTACGTCTGCTGCGGGCGTTCAGACTGTCCCTGCTGCGGGCAATTCGAGGGCGACGAGCATACCTGCGGCGAGTGACGAGGCTGCTGTGAAGGCCGCCACGGCTCCTGTTGTCGCTGCACCTCAGACCGATCCGATCGCGCCGGATGTGGCGGCTAAGGCTGAGGCCGCAGCGCAGGCTGCCCGGCTGGCAGCGATGGCTCCCGATAAACGGCTGCCCGCGGCTCTGGAGCTTCCGCCAGCTACGCTGCTGGCGATGCGGAACGACTTTCGAGGTGGGCAACTGCTTGCGCTGGGCGCGGGCATGACGCCGCAGCAGCGCGAGATGCTGAAGGCGCTGGGCGGCTCCGGGCAGATGGTGTCGCAGGAGCTGCTGGCAACGCGGGTGCTGCGCGATGTGTATACCAGTCGCCAGCTCGAGGCAGTAATGACGGACTTCTGGCTGAACCACTTCAACATTTTTCTGCACAAGAATGAGCAGGAGCCTTACCTGCTGACGGCGTTTGAACGCGATACCATTCGGCCGCATGCTCTTGGCAAGTTCGAAGATCTGCTGGATGCGGTGGCGGAGAGCCCGGCGATGCTGGTGTATCTGGACCAGGCTCAGTCCACCGGGCCGGATTCGTTCGCGGTCACGCATGGCAAGCCGGCGAATCCGAAGGCAAAGGCTGCGGCGAAGTCCGGCTTGAACGAGAACTACGGGCGCGAGCTGATGGAGCTGCACACGGTCGGGGTGAACGGCGGCTACACCCAGGCCGATGTGACTGAGGTGGCGAAGGTGTTTACCGGCTGGACGGTGCAGCGCGGCGACGGCCAGACGGACGATACGGCGGGAACGTTCGCTTTTAATGAGAAGCGGCATGAGCCCGGGCCGAAGACGGTACTGGGCAGGACGATTCCGGAGGACGGCTTCAACGAAGGGCTGGCGGTGCTGCATCAGCTCGCGACCAGCCCGGCGACGGCGCACTTCCTCTCGGAGAAGCTGGCGGTACGGTTTGTGAGCGACACGCCACCGCCGGCGTTGGTGGACCGGATGGCGGCGACGTTCCTGGCGAACAACGGGGACATGCGGGCCGTGCTGCGGACATTGTTCCTGTCGCCGGAGTTCTGGCAGACCTCGACCGGGCATGCCAAAGTGAAGACTCCGGAGGAGTTTGCCATCTCAGCGGTGCGGGCGAGTGGGGCGGACGTCAACGACCCGGCGCCGCTGGTCGCGGCGATCGACCGGCTGGGCATGCCGCTGTACGGGATGCAGACGCCGAATGGGTATGGCTGGACCGCGGACGAGTGGGTGAGCACGGGGGCGCTGGTGAGCCGGATGAACTTTGCTCTGGTGCTGGCGGGAGGACGGCTGAATGGGACGAAGGTGCAGTGGTCGCGGCTGGCGGGCGATTGGGTTCCGGCGCAGCCGCCCCAGACGGGGATGATGCCGGCGTCCATGATCGTGACGGGTCCGACGGCTGGTGCGGACGCGATCTCGGCGAAGGAGCATCGGCTGGAGTCGGCGCTGCTCGCGGAGCCGGCGAGCGAACGGACGCGCGCGACGATTCTGGCGCAGGCCAACAACGACGCGATCACCGAGCAGGCGGCGGCGCAGTTCAATTTGCAGGGACCGGGCGGTAAGGGTAAGGGGGGTCCGGCGAAGCTGCAGCCTGCGAAGCCGGGGGCCGCGCCGGATGATCCGCAGGCGGCGGTGATGGCGGGCTTGATGCTGGGCTCGCCGGAGTTTCAGCGGCGGTAGACAGGCAGCAGGGCGGGACGAGTCTGAACGGTAGAAGCAGGGAGCACGGCCATGAACACCGGCAAATTTGGATGGGTCGATACGAGCGACTGGGGATGCGACCTGCAGGGGCGGGATCTTGCCCGGCGCGGCGTGGCGTCGCGGCGCGCCTTCATGAAGGGCGGGGCGATGGCTTTGGTGGGGACGTCGGTGATCCCGAGCTTTCTGCTGAGATCGGTCTATGCGGAGCAAACGTCTGCGGCGGCGAAGAACAAGCGGCTGGTAGTGGTCTTTCAGCGCGGCGCGGCGGACGGGTTGAACATCGTGGTGCCCTACGCGGAGAAGAATTACTACGCAATGCGGCCGAACATCGCGATTGAGCAGAAGGATGCGCTGGACCTGGACGGGTTTTTCGGGCTGCATCCGGCGCTGGCTCCGCTGAAGCCGCTGTATGCGCAGGGGCATCTGGCGTGCATTCATGCGGCGGGTTCGACGGATATGACGCGGTCGCACTTCGACGCGCAGGACTACATGGAGTCGGGGACGCCGGGCGTCAAGTCGACCAGCGATGGCTGGCTGAATCGCGCGCTGGCGGCTGCTCCGATGCCGAAGGGTCTGGCCGGCATCCCGGCAGGGAAGCCGTCGCCGTTCCGGGCGGTGGCGCTGGGAGCGGAGATGCCGCGGACGCTCGAGGGCCGGGTGCCGGCGCTGGCGATCTCGAATGTGCGGGATTTTGCGGTGGGCGGCGGGCAGGCGAAGGCGAAGACGCCGCAGGAGACGACGGCGCTCTCGGATGCGTTCGAGGCGATGTACGACGAGAGCTCGGATGCGGTGCTGCACGGGACCGGGCTGGAGACGTTCGAGGCGGTGCGGATGCTGAAGTCGGCCGATCCGGCGAACTACAAGCCGGCGGCTGGGGCGAACTACCCGAACGCGCCATTTGGGAACGCGATGAAGCAGATTGCGCAGTTGATGAAGGCGAACCTTGGAGTCGAAGCCGCGTTCACCGACGTGGGAGGGTGGGATACGCACCAGAACCAAGGGGGCGCGACCGGGCAGCTTGCGGGACGGCTGACAGAGTTTGCGAACGCGATTGCGGCGTTCTGGACCGATATGGGCGATGAGGCGGAGAACATCACGCTGGTGACCATGTCGGAGTTCGGGCGGACGGCGCGGCAGAACGGGACCGGCGGTACGGACCACGGGCATGCCAACGCGATGTTTGTGCTGGGCGGGACGGTGAAGGGCGGCAAGGTGTACGGGCCATGGCCGGGACTGGACGATGCGGAACTGAATGAGGGCCGGGATTTGAAGGTAACGACCGACTTTCGGCGGGTGCTCGGGGAGGCGGCTTTCAAGACATTAGGATCCCGAAATATGGAGATTGTTTTTCCGGGAGCGCAGGTGAAGCCGGCTTCGTTCCTTAATTTCGTTTGACCCTTTTTGTATCGGATTGCTCAAAACCCGCGCTGCTGCAGGGTTTTCGTACACACAGTCGCTCATCGGCCTCACCCGAATGTGGAAGACAGCGCGGCAACTTTTTTCTGTAGGCTGCGTCTTATGAAGTGTAGTAAGCAAGTCGCCGGGCTTTCAGTTCCCTCGGTTCCGGCTTCCCCTATCCGCAACACCCTTCCCCACCTCTATGTAAGGCGCCCCGAACACCGGGCGCCTTCACTTCCTGATCTTGCAAGGGCCTGACAACATCGGTGACGATGACTCCGGGCCCTTCGCCCCTTTACTGCGCGCCAAAGAGCGGACACGACGGGCGCTGATTCGGCGGGTAAAGCCGTCAAGTTTCAGGAAAACATGCCTCTATCGGCACCGGACCGGATGTAGCCTCGCCTAGGAGATGCCGAGGCGTCGGTCGAGCGAGAGTGTGCCAGAGCCGGCAGTGACCAGCATCAGCGCCATGGTGAGGAGCGCGAGCGTGTACTCCGAGCCGCCGTAGCCGTGATGGAGGTTTACCTTCCAAAGCGCGATCAGCATGTTGATAAAGATCATGGCGGCGCAGAAGCGGGTAACGAAGCCGGCGAGGAGCGCGGCTCCGCCGAGGAACTCTGCGGCGACCGAGAGATACCCCATCCAGTACGGCAGGCCGAGCGAGACGACGAAGCGGGTGAAGGCGTCGATGCCGGCGAGCGGGTGGGTTCGATGCAGGCCGCCAGCGGGGATGATCTTCTCCCATCCGTGGATCAGCATGGAGATGCCCAGCACGAGGCGAATCAAGAGCAGCGCCCAGGGTTGCAGGCGATTGAGCGAACGGATCATTCTGTTGAGGCTAGCAAAGCGAGGCGTAACACGGATCAGAGCCGATCAAGGCGGGATCAGAACGGATACGACCTTGTTTTGCTTCGATTGTGTCGGTGAGCTTCAGGACAGTCACCAGCGAAGCGTCAGGAACTATCGTTTCCATCCCGCTCTGATTGGGTTAATCCGAGTTGCGCTTTGTTTGCGTGTCAGGGGCGATGCGGTGGGAGGTATTCATCGAGGAAACGGGTGAGGGCGGCGAGGTAGGCGGGCTGCGAGTCGATGTGCTCGAAAGATACGGTCATCCTGGGATCGGGAACGCTGCGGAAGAAGGCTTCATTCTGGTGCAGGCGTGCGGTTTCGTAGCCGAACGGGCTGTCGGCGAAGAGGAGCTTGGGTTTCGAGGAGCCGGCGAGGGCGGCGGCGAGGTCGAAGTGCTCCTGCACCAGCTGGCGCATGGGCAGGAGGCGCGCTTTTCCGGCGGAGGTGGCGCGGTCGAAGGCGGCGGGGTCGGGCGTGTCGAGGATGACGGCGGGAAGCTCCGGGTGCTGGGCGATGAGGCGGGCGGCGAGGGCGGCGCCGAGACCCTGGCCGTAGGGGACGATGGTGGCGGCAGGAAGGTGGCGGGTGTTGACGAGGAAGTCGAGCGCGGCGTTCGCGTCTTCGAGCATGCGGGCCTCGATGGGGTGGGGCCCTGCGCTCTGGCCGTAGCCCCGGTAATCGAAGGCGAAGACGTTCACGTTGGCCGCGTGGATCAGGTCGAGCGTGCGAGTGGCGGCGGAGAGCGAGCCGGTGCCGTTATGCAGGAAGAGCAGCGTGGGGGTCGTCGGCACGGGCGACGCAGCGGGGATCCACCAGGCGGCGAGGCGTGGCGAGCCGGTCTCGGCGGCATCGAAACGGAGCGCCTGGAACGGGACCGAAGGAGTGTGATCGACCCTGGATGAGGGTGCGAGCAGGAATTGCCAACCGCCCTGGTAGATGAGCAGGCAAACCGAGAGGTAGCCGAGGATGGCGGCGACGAGGACGGCAAGGCCGAGCGCCTTGAGGAGCCAGCGCGGGTCGATGATGTCGGGCGGAGCGGCGACCGGACGCAGCGGATAGCGGCTGAAGTCGGGACCGGAGCGCGCGGGTTTCGAGCGGGGAGACGCCATGGGAGCTTCTGGTGAGAGCGTAGCACCGGCGCAGCGGATGCCGGTGCCGATTACGGGGCACCGAGCATCCATTACGATGTCACGCGCGATGCGGGGCTACGATGTCATGGAGATCGCGGGGGAAGCAGGAATGTCGAAGTGGGTGCGGATCTGCAGTGTGGCGGAGGCTCCGGGGGAGGGTCAGGTTGCGGAGGCGCAGGCGCGGGACTTCCAGGTGTGCATTGCGCGGATCGACGGAACGCTGCATGCGATGGATAACCTCTGCCCTCACCGGCAGGGTCCGCTCGGGCAGGGGTGGATCGAGAACGGGGCGGTGGTGTGTCCGTGGCACGCGTGGGCCTTCGATGTGCGGACAGGAGAAGCGGGCTATCCGGAAGGAGAACGGGTGATGATCTACCCGCTGCGGATTGAAGGCGAAGACATCCTGGTGGATGTGGAGAGTAACTGAAAGGGTACGGGTTTGGGACGGAGCCGAACAATTCTTGAAGACTGTGGAAGGATTCGCAACCCGTCTGGCTTATAAGGGTTCATACCTGCAACCGAACAGGTGGCGCCGTCAGGCCGCCTGGACGCAGAGGAGAGGCCCCTTGAAGATCCGTACGCTTGTGCTTGCGCTGTTCGCGTTTGCCGTTCTCGCCGGAACCACCGTCCCGGCGAATGCCGCCTACCATCACCACCACCGTCATCACCACCACCACTAGACCGCTGTCTGCGTGAGCAGCTGGAGGAGCCCGGCCAAAACACGGTCGGGCTTTTCCGCGTCTGGATGGGTTTGGGAAGGAGGCGTGTCGCGTCGCTTCCTGCTAAAATCAAGTGATTCCCGGACATCTGAACGGAATCGTGAAGGAGCGTGGATGCAGGCGATTCTGGCACTGGAGGACGGGCGTGTGTTCCGGGGGAAGGGCTTTGGCGCTCGGGTGGAGCGCGCGGGCGAGGTGGTGTTCAACACGTCGCTGACCGGTTACCAGGAGATCTTCACCGATCCGTCGTACGCCGGGCAGATTGTGGTGCTGACCAATCCGCACATCGGCAATTACGGGACGACACCGGCGGATGCGGAGTCGGCCAGGCCGATGATCGAAGGACTGGTGACGCGCGAGTTTTCGCCGGTGAGCTCGAACTGGCGCTCGACCGAGGTGGCGGACGAGTATCTGGAGCGCAGTGGAATCCCGGTGATCGCCGAAGTGGATACGCGGGCGGTGGTGCGGCATCTGCGGGCGCATGGGGTGATGCGCGGCGTGATCGCGGTGGGCGACGAACTGGACGCGGAGGCGCTGGTCGCCCGGGCCAAAGCCGGCCGGAAGATGGACGGAACGGATCTTGCCTCGGTGGTGAGCACGAAGACCACGTACGAGTGGACGAATAAAGACCCGCGCAACCAGACCGGCGACACGCTGCTGACTTCGGAATCGGAAGCCGCGGGCGAGCCGATGCATGTGGTGGCGTATGACTTTGGCATCAAGGAGAACATCCTGCGCATGCTGGCGCGCGAGAACTGCCGGGTGACGGTCGTTCCAGCACGGACCCCGGCTGAGGAGGTGCTGGCGATGAACCCGGATGGGGTATTCTTTTCGAACGGGCCGGGCGATCCGGAGCCGCTGGACTATGCGATCGAGAATGTGCAGAAGCTGCAGGGCAAGCGGCCGATCTTCGGGATATGCCTGGGCCACCAGATCTTCGGTCTGGCGCTGGGCGGGAAGACGTACAAGCTGAAGTTCGGGCATCACGGCGGGAACCATCCGATCCTGAACCACGAGACCGGCAAGGTCGAAATCACGGCGCAGAACCACAATTACAACGTCGATCCGGCGACGCTGCCGGCGGATGTGGCGCAGACGCACACCAATTTGAACGACAACACGCTGGCCGGGCTGAAGCACAAGACGGACCCGATGTTCAGCGTGCAGTATCACCCGGAGGCGAGCCCGGGTCCGCACGACTCGCACTATCTCTTCAAGGATTTCCGCCGGATGATGGAGGAGTGGAAGGGATGACGGCACGAGCCGCATCCCTCTCCTCACCCAGGCCGCACTGGCTTGACGACCGGCGTTTCTGGAGCGTGGCGGCCGTCACGCTGGGAACAGTCTCTCTGCTGAAGGGCATGAGGATGCCCGGACGCTGGGCGGCGACGCAGGCGCTGGTCGACTACGATCAGGGCTTTGTGAAGCGCGGGCTGTTCGGTCAGACTGCGGGGCACTGGCTGCACTTGGAGCGGTACGGGCGATTTTCGCTGTTCTCGTATGCCGTGCTGCTGGTGTTTGTGGCGCTGCTGGTCACGTTGACGGTGCGGAGCGGAGCGCTGGAACGGCTGGGCACCGGCGAGCCGGTGCTGTTGTTTGCCGCGAGCTTTGCGACGACCTGGGTGGCACATCTGGTGGGGTATATGGATGTGCTGCTGGGCACGATGACGGTGGCGCTGCTGCTGGTGCGGCAGCCGTTTGCGCGGCTGCTGGCGGCTGTGCCGGTGACCGTGCTGGCGCTGCTGATGCACGAGATGTTTCTGCTGGCGTTCCTGCCGGTGGTGCTGCTAAGTCTCGCGGTCGACGCGGTCGCGACAGGGGAAGCGCAACGCAGGCGTCTGGTCATGGGTTGCGCGGGTCTCTCGGTGCTGGCCCTCGGGATGACGTGTGGGCTGGCGTTTGCTCGTCCGCTGAGTGCGGGGCAGGTCGCGGCGATGGAGACGGAGCTTGCGGCCAGGGCGAACTTTCCTCTGCGGACGGATGTGTTCGACGTGATGATGCGCGGCTTTTTCGACAATGTTGCGAAGATTGCCCATACGGTGCGAACCGACCCTGGCTGGGATATCACGCTGCTGCTCTGCGCGGTGGTATTCGCGCCGACGCTGTATCTGCTGGTGCGCGGGGTGCGCTGGGCTTCGAGGGCGGTTGCGGACGAAAGCCCGCTGGGACGCAGATTGCCTGTCCTTGCAGTGGCGGCTGCGCTTTCGCCGCTAGGTATGTATGCGGTGGCGTGGGACTCGGGACGCTGGGATGCGCTGGTGTGTCTGGATGCGTTTCTGGTGCTGCTGGTGCTGGCGCGTGCGCTGCCCGGGCCGATGCCGCGCTTTTCCGGACGATTTCGGAATGCGACGGTGCTGGCTGTTGGGCTGAGTATAGCGGCTGGCGAAGGACTGATGGATTATCGGACGGTGAACACGTATCCGTTCGTGACGGATTTCTTTCATGCGGGCGCGGGGCTTGCGCGGCATGGATGGGTCGCGCCGGCGGATGCGCGGCCGGGGCTGGATCAGTAGCGACTACGGAGCTGCGCTCTATGCGCTTCGGCAACAAGGAATGAAGGTACAGGAGTGAAATACCGCTAATGCCACGCAGAGACGATATTGCGAAGATTCTGGTGATCGGCTCGGGGCCGATCGTGATCGGACAGTCGGCGGAGTTCGACTACTCGGGGACGCAGGCGTGCAAGGCGCTGAAGGCAGAAAGGTATGAGGTGGTGCTGGTGAACTCCAATCCGGCGTCGATCATGACCGACCCGGAGGTTGCCGACCGTACGTATGTGGAGCCGCTGACGCCGACGTATCTCGAAGAGATTCTGCGGATCGAGTCGGAGATGATGCGCTCGGGTGCGGGGGTGTTCGCGGTGCTGCCGACGGTCGGCGGGCAGACGGCGTTGAATCTGGCGGTCGATCTGGCGGACTCGGGTGTGCTCGAGCGGCTGGGCGTGGAGCTGATCGGCGCGAAGCTGGAGGCGATCAAGAAGGCGGAGGACCGGCTGCTGTTCAAGGATGCGATGAACCGCATCGGGCTCGACATGCCGAAGTCGCAGCTGGTCAACAATGTGTCGGACGGGCTGGCGTTCGCGGCGAAGATCGGGTTTCCGTGCGTCATTCGGCCGAGCTTTACGCTGGGCGGCTCGGGGGGCGGCATTGCCTACAACCGCGAGGAGATGACGGAGATTTTGTCGCGCGGGATCGATCTCTCGCCGGTGAGCGAGTGCCTGATCGAAGAGAGCGTGCTGGGCTGGAAGGAATATGAGCTCGAGGTGGTGCGCGACCTGAACGACAACGTGATCATTGTGTGTTCGATCGAGAACTTCGACCCGATGGGCGTGCATACGGGCGACTCAATTACGGTCGCGCCGGCGCAGACGCTGACCGACCGCGAGTACCAGCGCATGCGCGACGCGGCGATTGCCGTGATCCGGGAGATTGGCGTCGAGACCGGCGGCTCGAATGTGCAGTTCGCGGTGAATCCGCAGAACGGGCGCATGACGGTGATCGAGATGAATCCGCGGGTAAGCCGGTCTTCCGCGCTGGCGAGCAAGGCGACAGGGTTTCCGATCGCGAAGATCGCGGCGCGGCTTGCGGTCGGCTATACGCTGGACGAGCTGAAGAACGATATTACGCAGACCACGCCGGCGTGCTTCGAGCCGACGATCGACTATGTGGTGGTGAAGATTCCGAAGTGGCAGTTCGAGAAGTTTCCCGGGGCGGATGAAAATCTCGGGCCACAGATGAAGTCGGTCGGCGAGGTGATGGCGATCGGGCGCACCTTCAAGGAAGCGATGATGAAGGCGGTTCGCTCGCTCGAGACGGGGAAGAAAGCAACGGCGGATTCGATTGAGCCGCGCCGTCTGACGCAGCGTCTGGTGACGCCACATCCGGAGCGTCTCTCCTATGTGCGCTATGCGTTCGAGCGGGGGATGAGCGTGCGCGAGGTCGCGCGCATGACCGGGATGGACCCGTGGTTTCTGCACCAGATGAAGCAGATTACGGACGAGATTAAAGAGGTTTCGGAGTTCCCCATGGAGAGCGTTACGGCCGAGCAGTTGCGCGCGGCCAAGCGCATGGGGATCTCCGACGAACGGCTTGCTGCCGGGTGGGGTTTGACTGGAACCGAGGGTACGGCGGTGGTGCGTGCGCTGCGCAAGCGACTGGGCGTGATGCCGGTGTACAAGATGGTGGATACGTGCGCGGGCGAATTCGAAAGCTACACGCCGTATCTGTACAGCTGCTATGACGAAGAGGATGAGGCGGCACCGACGCCGAAGCGCAAGATTCTGATTCTGGGTTCGGGGCCGAACCGCATCGGGCAGGGAATTGAGTTTGATTACTGCTGCTGCCATGCGGCCTTCGCGCTGCGCGAGGACGGCTATGAGACGGTGATGGTGAACTGCAATCCGGAGACGGTTTCGACCGACTACGACACCAGCGACCGTCTGTACTTCGAGCCGTTGACGCTCGAGGATGTGCTGGGCGTGTATGAGCATGAGGCTGCCGGCGGCGCGGAGATCGGGATGATCGTGCAGTTCGGCGGGCAGACGCCGCTGAATCTTTCGCTGCCGCTGAAGGCCGCCGGCGTGCCGGTGATCGGAACTTCGCCGGAGTCGATCGATCTGGCGGAAGACCGCAAGCGCTTTGGCAAGCTGATCGAGGAACTTGCGATTCCGCAGCCTGAGGGCGCGCTGGCGACCAGCGTGAACGAGGCGGTGGCGGGCGCGAACCGCGTGGGCTATCCGGTGCTGGTGCGGCCGAGCTATGTGCTGGGCGGACGCGCGATGGTGATCGCGTATGACGACGACGCGGTGATCAAGTACATGTCGACCGCGATCGAGTACTCGCAGGAGCGGCCGGTGCTGATCGATCACTTTCTCGAGGATGCCGTGGAGTGCGATGTGGACGCGCTGTGCGACGGCGACGATGTCGTAATCGCGGGCATCATGCAGCACATTGAGGAGGCGGGCATTCACTCGGGCGACTCCTCGTGCGTGCTTCCGCCAGTCGATCTGACTATAGAAGTGAAGGCCACGATCCGCGAGTACACGCGCAAGCTGGCGCAGGCGCTGACGGTGCGCGGGCTGGTGAATATCCAGTACGCGATCCAGCGGGGCAGGGTGTACGTGATCGAGGTGAATCCGCGAGCGTCGCGTACCGTGCCGTATGTGTCGAAGGCGACCGGCATTCCGCTGGCGAAGATCGCATCGCGCATCATGGTCGGACGTAAGCTGCGTGAGTTGCTGCCGGAGTATGTGGCGGGCGGCGCGTTTGCGGGGCAGGATCTGGGAACGGGCGACCACTTCTATGTGAAGTCGCCGGTATTTCCGTGGGGCAAGTTCCCCGGCGTGGACCCGGTGCTGGGGCCGGAGATGAAGTCGACCGGTGAGGTGATGGGGGTGGCGCGGACCTTCGGCGAGGCGTTTGCGAAGGCGCAGATTGCCGCCGGCCAGGTGCTGCCGACCGAGGGCACGGTTTTCCTGAGCGTCAACGATCACGACAAATCCGGGCTGGTGGAGCTGGCGAAGCAGTTTCAGGAGATGGGCTTTCATCTGGTCGCGACGCATGGGACGGCGGCGGTGCTGGAAGCCGCGGGCATGCAGCCGGAGCGTGTGTACAAGGTGCAGGAAGGCCGCCCGAATGTGGTGGATCTGATTAAGGGCGCGCGCATCCAGCTGATCGTGAACACGCCGCGCGGGCAGGATACCTTCTTCGACGAGAAGGCGATTCGGCGCGCGGCGGTGCTGGCGCGGGTGCCGACCATCACGACGCTGGCGGCGGCGCGGGCGGCCGCGGGAGGGATCGCTTCGCTGCAGCGGGGTAAGCTCTCTGTGGCGGCGCTGCAGACGCTGCATGCGGGCCGCGTCGGGGTCGGGCTGAGCCGATAGAGCAGACGATCCGCTGACAGCTCCGCCAAGGTCAGCGGATAGCTCTCGACAGACTAGTTGCGCATGCCCCTGAGGGCGTGGGCGATCTGCTCGCGGGCGGCGGCGGTGGGCGGGAGCAGCGGCGGGCGTGGGTGGCCGCCGAAGTAGGCGTTCAGGTCGCAGGCGTGCTTGAGGATGCCGATTGGCTCGACCAAAGCGGCGGCCTTGAGCAGGCGCTCCTGCTTCTCGGCGGCGAGCGGCTGGTCGCCATCGCGGAACGCCTGCCAGACCTCGCAGCAGGCCTGCGGGGCGGCGGCGGCGAGGCGGGGAACCGCGCCTGACGCGCCGGCCTGCCAGCTCTCGAGCATGGCGGTGGTCGATGCGGTTAGGATCTGGAAGCCGACTCGTTTGGTGCGGGTTTTGAGCGCCGGGCGTGCTTCGAGGGCGGTGGCGGTGCCTGCGGTCAGGCTGGCGGCTGAGACGAGGCCATCGGGTGCCGCGGCGCGGAGCATGCGTCCCGTAGCGGCGGCAAAGACGGCGGTGACCTTGACGGTGCGGGAGATCTCCGCGGTAGCGGCACGCAGTGCGGCCAGGCGGCTGGGCGTCGCGTCGGCGTCGATCAGGCCGAGGATGTTCGGGTGCTGGGCGAGTTCGGCGACCATGGCGACCGAGAGCGGGCGCCCGGGGGAGCTTTCGAGGAGGACGGGCAGCGTGGTGTGGTCGGCGATGGTGCGGAAGTACGTCAGGCGTTCGGTGTACGCGAAGGCTGCGGCCGTGCAGAGGGGCGCGCGCAGAACGATCGCGTCGAAGTGGGCTGCGGCGGCCAGGCTGGCGAGAATGAGTGTCGCGTGGACGCTCTCGCGGGCGAGAGCGGCGAGCAGCACTTTCTCAGGCGCCGCAGCGCGAGCGGACTCCGCGAGGATCTGTTCGGTCTCGGTGTCGGTGAGGGCATCGGGTTCGCCAGCTTCGCTGAGGACGACGACCCCCGAGGCAGGGGAGAGCGAATATCGGGCGAGATTGCTGGAGAGCCTGGAGAGATCGAGTCTGCCGTCGGCGTGGAAGGGCGTGGTGACCGGCAGGAAGATGCCTTCGAGGAGCATGGTTCGATTCTAGTCGGCGGATGCGATGACTCCGCTTGAACTCCCCCGGATTTGGGAGTTGCGGAAAGAGTGCAAGTACCGTATCACTGGGAGCATGGCGGAAGAGTTTGTCGTTTCGCAGGATAAATCGGCGGGCGATCTTGGGCGCGAGGCGCTCTGGTTTGCGATCCACACGTTTACGGCGGTGCTGATCCTGGCGGTGGTCGTGATTGCGATCGGCCTCTCCAGTCCGCTGCAGGATGCGAGCGGGCCGAAGCTGCTGGGGACCGTGCTGGCGCTGCTGGTGCCGCTCGCCGGGGGATTTCTCATCGCGAAGACGCGGCCCGATCCCATTGCCGGCTACATCTGGATCTCGGGTCTGTTGACGTTTTCGATTGTGTGCGTGTGGGTGCTGGATCTGCCGACCGGGCCGGGACTGTGCGAGAAGTGCGGCGCCGTGGACAAGCTTTATCGGACGTTCTTCGACATCTCGAACGGGTCCGGCCTGATGGGCGGCGATGGGCTGCTGCTCGGCGCCTGGGTTCCGCTGTCGATGATCGGATATGCGCTGGGCGCGAAGATTGGCCTCGGCGAGTAGCCCTCCCCACCCCGTACCTGTTGCGCGAATCATCAAACGAAGGTATTCAGGTCTGGAACCTGGGCCGGTGGGTAGGTGGTGAAGGCCTCGGATGAGTTGTCTCCGAGGCCCTTCGTCCTTCCCCTCTTGAAATTGTAACGGATATCGGGGCTTGATCTCGTTCTTTTACGCCATCTCTGCGAGGTGAAGGCGGGTTTACATCGTGCCGTGCCGGAATGTGGTCTTCGTTCCCAAGGCTCTTTTCTGAAAAGGTGAGGGAACCGAAATGATCGGCAGACGTAAGAGGGAGGATGTTCTCTCACCGACTAAGCACTCTCCTGTCTCTTATTCTGCTTGTCTCCCAGGCCTCGGGTCAGGTTGATCGTTTCTCCGGACCTCATACACCTTTCCTGAATGGCGTGAGGCTCTGGTACAAAGTGACCGGCGTGCAACGGCCCGGTGTGGCTCCGGTGCTTTATCTGGCTGGTGGGCCTGGATACAACAGCTACAGCTTCGAAAACACGATCGGATCACAGCTTGAACGCCACGTGAGGATGATCTATTTCGATGAACGTGGCACTGGCCGAAGCGAACGGCCGTCGAACAAAGACTACGCAATGCCGACTCTGGTTGAGGATATTGAGTCTTTACGGCAGTATCTGGGACTCGATCAGATTTCGTTGATGGGGCAGAGCTTTGGTGGAACGATTGCGCTCGAGTACGCAGCCCGCCACCCCGAGCATGTGCAGAAGCTGATCATCGTGGACGGAGCCGCCGATATTCCCGCGACCTTTGAACTTTGGCAGGAGGAAATCGAGGACAGATATCCCGCTGCCTGGAAAAAGGCTTTGGAAACCGAAGACGGAAAGTCGTTCCAGACATTGCGGGCTGGAAGCGACGCCTGTGCTGTGACGAAGGCTCGATTTCAGCTGGAGATGGATGCTCTGGTGAACGTCGATTCATTGGCGTTCCATCACTGGCAGCAGTTCCATGATGAGAGGTTCAGGAAGGAACAGGACGCGCTCGATGCCCGGAGCGGCCTGAAGAACACGGGCGAGATGAGTCAGGAGTACTTCTCACCGGGAAGTTCTTTTCTTTGTTATCGGTTTACCGCGTATGACCGCTTGACGATGCCGGTCCTGATCGTTGGCGGAACCTGCGATGGTGCGGTTGGAATCAAGCAGCTCGATGTGCTGGCCCAGCGTCTTGGGCATGCCCGACTGGATGAATTCAAGCAGAGCGCCCACTTTCCTTATGCGGAAGAGCCCGCGAAGTTTGAGCGCGATGTGGCTGCCTTTCTCATCGGGCACTCTTCAACCGCACCTTGAGTCATTGCGCGCTGCGAGGAGTCATTGCGCGCTGCGAGGGCGCACGGGGACGCCGAGCGCATTGAGTCTGGAGCGGGCCTGGGTGGATTCGGGGCTGGTGGGGTAGCGCTGGATGAGGGAGCGAAGCTCGCGGACGCCGGCCTCCTGCTGGTTGAGCGCGATGAGGGCTTCGCCCTTGTGCAGGTGGGCGGCGGGAATTTTATTGGAGTCGGGGAACTGCTCGATGACCTTGTCGTAATCCTTCTCAGCCGCGCCATAGCGTGCGGCGCGGTAGTCGATCTCACCGAGATAGTAGAAGGCGTTGCCGGCGAGGGAGTTGTCAGGATAGGACTTGATGAGGTCGCCGAACTCGGAGGTGGCTACGGCGTACTTGGCGGCAATGTAATCGCCATAGGCGGCCTTATAGAGGTCTTCGACGGGAGGCGCTCCGGACCCGGCAGCATTGACGACGGGCTCCGGACGGGTGCGCGTAGTCGGCGGGGCGAGTACCGCCTGCTGATCAGGAGGCGGCGCGGTCTGCTGGAGGGGTGCCGAGGTGCTGGACTGCGATGGCGGCTGCGGAGCCGGTGCGGCGCCCGCGGGCTGAGATCCGGCGGCGGGCGTCTGGTTCTGCAGGGTCGAGTTGATGCTCTGGGTCTGGTTCTCGACATCCGCGACGGCTTTCTCGAGACGGTTCATGCGCGCCTTGATCTCGTCGAGCGAATCGTTGATGGCCTGAACCTGACCGGAGACGGTATCGACCTTCGCGCCCTCAGCCTGCTGCTGCGCTACCATCTGCTTCTGCAGGGTGTCGACGGTGACGGAGAGCCGGTTGACGGAGTCGGCGGACTGCTGGACGAGGTCCTTGAGGACGCCCATGCGTTCGTCATTTGACTGCTGCAGGCGGGCGACTGCGTCAAGGAGCTGCTGGACCTGCGTCTGGAGCTGGACCATGTCTTTGTTGGAGCCGAAGAGGTCGGCGGCGCCGACGGGTTTTGGCGGGGGGATCGGTTCGGCTCTGCAAACGGGTGCCGTGGCGAGCGAGAGGAGAAGAAGTGCGGAGGCGAGATGGGGTGTGCGCATGGTCAGGTCTCTGGGTGCCGGGTGGAAGTCGAAGGCCCTTGCGATCGCTCGACAAGGGCCTGTGTGGCTGCACTTTGAAGCGGGCTAGCGGTCGATGGTGAACTGGGCGCGGCGGTTTTCCTGCCAGCAGGTTTCGTTGGATTCAGTGCAGAACTGCTTTTCCTTTCCGTAGGAGACGGTGCGGACGCGGGCCGGGGAGACGCCCGCGTTGACGAGGGCAGTCCTGGCGGCGTTGGCTCGGTTCTCTCCAAGGGCGAGGTTGTACTCGGCGGATCCGCGCTCGTCAGCGTAACCGCCGATCAGCACGCGGATGTCGGGGTGCGCCACCAGGAAAGCGGCGGCCTGCGCCGCGGCCTGCTGGCCGTCGGGGCGGAGGTCGTAGGAATCGTAGTCGAAGAAGACGTCCTGGACCGCGGCGTGGAAGGAGGCATCGGTCACGGGACCGCCGTAGGCGTTGCTCTCCTGCATCGTAGTACCGCCGACTGGTGTGGTCGGAACGCGCACCGTGACGCGGACGTTCGCTTCGGTGGTGCCGCCGTCGCCCCTGGCCACGAGATGGAAGTTGGTGGAGTTGGATGGGGTGACCGTCTGGGTGCCATTGGGATTCACCTGGCCGATGCCGTCGATGGAGACGGCGGTGGCGTTGATCGTGCGCCAGTTGAGTACGACGGTCTGGCCGAGGTCGATCGCGAGCGGATCGGCGGCGAGCGAGGCCGTCGGTGGCGGCGCGGTTTCGGCGGCGGAGGAGGTGTCGGTCGGCCCCAGGGAGTTCGGGTCGATGCCGCTGGTCTTCTTGTGACAGCCGGTAAGCGCGAGGGCGCTGACGGCGAACGCGACGGCAAGGCGAGAGGCGCTGCGACGGATGGGATCAGTGGGCAAAGGGTTCGGCTCCGTTCCTGCATTCATAGCTTAGCTCCTGCTCCGGCTGCCGGGGATAGCAAGTTGGCTCACCGCCAGCTCCAGTTGGGCATGTCGGACTCGGGGGTAGTAAGGGTGTGACGTTCGGTTCCGTCGGCGAGCATGGTTTCAATGCGCATGTCGCGGTCGCGGCCGTTGGGCGAGTTGGCGAAGACGATGTGGCGTCCGTCGGGCGACCAGGAGGGGAAGTCGCAGAGGCCGGTGTCATGGGTGAGCTGGATCCACTTGCCGGTGGCGACCTCGATGACGTAGATATCTTGGCCGCCGGGCGCGCCCGGGCCGTACTTGCGGTTCCAGGCGTAGGCGATGAACTGGCCGTTGGGCGACCAGGAGGGTGCGGTGGCGTAGCCTCCGTCGGTGAGCCGCTGGACGCCCGAGCCGTCGACGTTCATGTAGTAGAGCTGGGGCAGGCCGGTGCGTCCGCTGATCCAGGCGAGCTGGGCTCCGGTGCGCGGGTTGAAGACCGGGGAGACGTCGGGGCCGCGAAAGTTGGTGATGCGGCGGAGGTCGCCACCGTCGCTGTTCGAAAGATAAATCTCGGGGTCGCCTGAGCGCGAAGAGGAAAAGGCGAGGGTGCGTCCGTCGGGCGACCAGGCGGGCGAGAGGTTGGTGCCGCCGCCGATGGGGAAGGCGACCATGCGGCCGAGCAGGAGCGAGTACATCCTGATCTGAAAACCGTCGCGGCTGAGCGACGAGAAGGCGAGGCGGGTGTTGTCGGGAGAGACGCGGGGCGAGAGCGAGACGGTGCCGAGATGGGTGACGGGGCGTTGATTGGCGCCGTCATAATCCATCTCCCAGATCTCTTTGGAGCCGCTGACGCCTTTGACGAAGTAGATTTTGGTTTCGGCGATGCCGGGCGTGCCGCCGAGCTTGAGGATGATCTCGTCGGCGAAGCGATGGGCGATCTGGCGGGCACCGTCGGCGGAGGCGTCGTCGGTGTATTGCTTCGCGAGGATGTTGGGGTACTGGGTGTTGTGGGTGTCGTCGAGAAAGCCGCTGATGGCGAGGCGGGAGCCCTGAAGGCCGAGGGATCCGAATGCCACGTATGCGGCGGATGCGGGGGCGGCGGACCACTGGGCGAGGTTGATCTCGGCCTGCGAACCGGGCTGCGCCTGCGGAGTCATGGAGCGGGAGACGAGGTCGAAGATGCCGGCGTTCTGGAGGTCGCCGGCGAGGGTGGTGTCGAAGGTCTGCTTGAGGTCACCCGAGCCCTTGAAGCCTGCCGCCGCGACGCGGATGCGGTCGGCAGCGTTCCCCTTGGAGAAGATGGTGACCTGATCCTGCGCGCGTGCGCAGGAGAGGCTGGCAAGAGAAAGCAGCGCCAGTAGGGAGACGCGTAGAAGAGAAGACGACCGGCTGTTACGGGTCAAAGGCATGCCTCTCTATGGTAGACGGTGCGCCTGGGATGTGGGTGAGGATGGATGGAATTCGGCCTCAGTTATCAACAGAGTACGTGCGGAATAGAACGCCCTGCGCGGGCGGCGGTCACTTCGTGATTCCATACACTTCGCGTGGTCGTCCCGTTGGTCGGCACAGGGCTTGCGGGCGGACTGCTATTGCGAGTCCCAGACGAAGTCGACCGGCAGGGCGTTGCCGGAGGGCAGCGGGCCGAAGGTGTCGACGCGCTGGACGGCGCGGAGGGTGGAGGTATCGAGCGCCGATGAGCCGCTGCGGGTCTGGACCTGAACCTCGGTGGGAACGCCGTCGTGATCGATGACGAAATGGATGATGACGCGCTTGCCTTTGGTCTCGGGACCGTCTGCATCCTGGGCCTTCTGCGCGTTGATGAGGCGGGCGACAGTGCGGATGTAGTAGGCGTAGCGGTCGCCGAAGGCGCGGTCGGGGACGGAGACAGTGGAGTTGCCGTTCTTGATCTGGAAGGCGGACTCGGGGATGCGGATGCCGGCGGATTCACCGGTGGTCGCTTTGGGGGTTGGGGGCGGCGGCGGCGTGATGCGCTTCGGGGTGGCGACGGGTTGTTCGCGTTCCGCGGGCGGAGCGGGCTTGGGTTTGGGTTGCGCTTTGTTGGGGATCGCGATTTCGTCCGGCTTCGGCGGCGGCTCCGTGCGGGGTTTCGGGGCTTCGGTCCTGACCGGCGGCGCGGGCGTGGGCGGGGGCGGGGTGGGTGCGATCGACGGCTTCTCGCTGGCGAGGACATTCTTATCGTCGAAGTGCTGGCGCGGCGGCAGCGGGAGCGCGTTGACGACGGTGGCCTGGACAGCTCCTGCGAGCGGATCCTTCTCTCCCCATGTGTGGTGGGCACGTGCGTCGACGAAGGCGAAGGCGGCGATTGCTCCAAAGAAGGCGAGATGACCGAGCAGCGCGAAGAGAAAGCCGCGTGAGGCCTGTTCGGCGGCGGGTGCGGCGGATCGGGTTGGAAGGGTCTCGGTGGGCACGGTCTAGCCTGCTGGAAGCTGTCTACTTCTCATACGGCTGGGTGACGATGGAGATGCTGGTATCACCAGCGCGCTTGATGGACTCCATCACGGTGGCGAAGGCGCCGAAGGGAACGCGCTCGTCGGCGCGGACATAGACGGTGCGGCGGGTATCGACGCGCTGCGAAGACTGGAGCATCCGGGTGAGGTCGGCGATGTTGATCTGGCGGTCCTTGCCCTGGGTCTCGGTGCCGGACTGCAGGTAGACGTTCTGGTCCTTGTCGATGGTGACGACGGTGCGTTCTTCGGTCAGGGTCTGGGTGTTGCGGGTCTTCGGGAGCTGCACATCGATGCCGGACTGGAGCACCGGTGCGGTGAGCATGAAGATGAGCAGAAGCACGAGGACGACGTCGACCAGCGGCGTGATGTTGATGTCGGCGAGCGCGGTCTGGGTAGCGATGCGTCCACTGCCGGAACGGGTCGAGAACGCCATATCAGAAGTTCCTCCGCGGAGCTCCGGGGACCGGGGTGTTGGCGGGGTTGGCCGTGGGTATATTGACCGAGCTGTTCTGTGCGAGCGGGGTGTAGGCGGCGGCGTTCTCGATGGCGTTGAGCAGCTCGCGGCCGAAGTCATCCATGCGCGCGGCAAAATCTCGCAGCTGCGCGGTGAGCTGGTTGTAGCCGACGACGGACGGGATCGCCACAAGAATGCCGGCTGCAGTGGTGATGAGGGCTTCGGAGATGCCGGGAGCTACGGCGCGCAGGGTGGCGGCGCCGGCGGTTCCGAGGCCGTGAAAGGCATCGATGATGCCCCAGACGGTGCCGAAGAGGCCGATGAAGGGGGCGATATTGGCGATGGTGGCCAGCCAGGTGAGGCGCTGTTCCATGATCGTCAGGGCCTCGCTGGAGGCGGTCGCCGCGGCGCGCTCGAGGCCGATCGGGTTGCGCGGGAGGCCACGGCCGTTGGACTGGCGCCCGTACTCGTCGTGGATCTCGTTGAAGACGGCGACGAGCGGCGAGGGCCGGAACTGCTCGGCGACGGCGGCGATCTCAGAGAGCCGGCCGGATTTGCGGAAGTGGCGCAAGAAGCGTGCGGATTGCGCGCGGGCGGTGGCGAAGGCGCGGTACTTCGTGATAATGATGGTCCACGAAAAGACGCTCAGCACGGCCAGCAGCAGGAGGACGGCGATGGCAACCGGACCGGAGTTGTGGAGGATCTCGCCGATGGCGGAGCCGTGCTGGGCGACGGGTGCCGGATTGACGGGGATGGCGTCGGGTGCGTCCTGCTGAAAGAGGGAAAGAGCGAGGGCGGTGAGTGCAGTCACAGTTGGGCGAATCCTCGGGTTTCAGTGTAACGGAGGGTCAGCAGGAGAGGCACGCCGAGCGGGGGGAGAGGACGCGGGATGAAGCGGTTTGCCGTTGTCGCAGCATTCTGTGCGGCTTACAGTACCGCAATGGCAAGTACATCAAGCGCCGCGGCGCACAGGGCTGGAGCGTTGGGGCTCAGGCGTTTGCGAACCGGGTACGCGCTGACAGCTCTCGCCGTGATTCCGGGCGTGCTGTTGCGCTTTATGACTTCACTGTTTGCCAGGCAGGTCATGCAGCTGACGATTGGCCTGCTGGCTTTGGCGTTATACGTGTTCTACCTGATGCTGCTCCATCGAACGACGCGCGTCCTGGAAGATCAGCCTTACTGGTGGGGACGCTATTCGGCCTGGGGGATTGTCTGGCGGCAGATGATTCCTGTTTACAACATCTACGCGCTCTGGCACTGGACGCGGACGGCAGGCGAGTACATCGAATGGCGGCTCGGGCAGGAGAGTAAAGCGGGAGAACTGGCCTTCTGGTGCGTCGTGCCGGGGTTGCTGCTCTTTTTCAGTGACACGATTCCGCTGGCCATCGCGATGATGGGTATGCTGCTGGTCCTGGTGGGGTTTGAGCTCCTCTACGGTCCACTACAGCGGGCGTTGGCGCGCGCGGCTCCCGCCGAACCCAGTTCTGCGCATGAGGTAACCGGACCGATACCGGTCTGACAAGTCGCCGAGAGTGCTCTTTCTGGATAACAGCAGGACGGAGATAACTCGGCCAGGCGACCAAGTTCCAGATCGCCTGGCGGTATGTTGTGGGGAAGAGAGCTAGCTGGCTGCGCTTTCGAGGGCTTCGCCGAGTTCCTTGATGTGTTTGGCGCTGGCGTTTTCGCCGTGACCGGCTACGGCGATGGTGTCCTTGCCGAGCTTCTGGATGAGGGTCTTGATGGCCTCGCCGTCGAGTGAACCGGCGTGCAGCAGCTTCTTCAGCTTGCCGAGGTCCTGCACGACCTTCTTGACGCCCTCGTGCTCATGCTTGGAGAGGTAGTCTTCCCATCCTTCAATGTTCTTGGTGGCCTGGTCTACGGTCAAGGACTTTGCGCCTTCTTTGATTGCCTGGATCGTCGTTTCAAAACGTGTTGTCGCCATGATGTGGTAGTCCCTGTTCCTTGGTTGAATAGCGCTCTCGGTGATGGGTCCGGCTCGAACCCACGCTTACTGCATCGCGTGTGATGCGTGGGTGTGCCTCGCAGCGGGACTTGCCGCGGGGGAAAGGTCGCGGTCGCTATCAGGTCAGGTTTCGAATGGATTTTAGTGGATTGGATCGAAATCGGTAACTCTCACCCGCAAGCCAGGTTCTGACGAGCGGATCGGCTCCTCACGGTGCAGCTGCCGGGGCGGTGGTTGCGCTTGACTGCGAGACTTAGGGGGTGAAGGAGGGTGCCGGGGCGCCTCGCCTGCCTGTTCGTCTCGGAGGCGCGTGCACGAGTGGCGATGCGCGAGGCAGCAGGCAGTGATGTGTCAGACTGCACACGCCGGCTGGGATGCGGCGGTACGTTCGAAGAGCAGCAGGCCCCGCTAGCGGTTGGCGATAGTGATGGCCTGACCGAGATACTGATTGCTCGTGAGCTGGTCGACGAGGAACTGGGCCAGATCGGCGCGGGTGAGGGTGTGGGCGGTCTCGCCGGGCGGAACGATGTGTATGTCGCCCTTCGCGTCGGCGTCGGTGAGCATGGGCGGCCGCACAAGCACGAACTCGAGGCCGCTGGCCTTTACCTCGGCTTCCATGGCCTCCTTGTCGGGCATGGCCCCGCGCAGGAAGGTGGGCATCAGCAGGTGCTCGTAGGCCCAGGTGGCCTGCCCCTTCGACTCGCCAACGCCGAGTACGGAGATCGCGACGAGGCGCTTCACCCCTTCGCGCTTCATCACGTCGATGAGGACTCTGGCTGCGTCCTCTTCCATGTGGGTCTCGGCCCAGGGCTTGTGTCCGCCGAGTGCGTCGATCACCGCATGCTTGCCGGCCATTACCTGGTCGAGACGGGTGGGGTTGCGGACATCGCCATGGATGACCTCGACCCGGGAAGGGAAGTGCGGCTCGTGTTTGGCATCTTTTTCTTCATGCAGGAGCGCGGTGATTTCGTGGCCGGCGGCGATGGCGCGTTCTACGACGAGATGGCCGGTCTTGCCTCCGGCTCCGATGACAAGGATGTTCATACGCGGTGAGATGGCAAAAGCCGGAGGCGAGTTCGCCCTTGCGCAGGGCGGTCACTTCGTGACTTGTACGCGCTTCGCGTGGGCCTTCCGCTGGTCGGCACACAAGTCCTGCTGCAGGTGCTAGGCTGAGCCCATGCTGCTGGAGTTGCGGGCGGAGAATTACGCGGTCATTGACCGGGCAGAGGCGCAGTTTGGCCGCGGCTTGAACCTGCTGACCGGCGAGACGGGCGCGGGAAAGTCGATCCTGATCGATGCGCTGGCACTGCTGCTGGGCGGCAAGGCTTCAGCAGATGCGGTGCGGCATGGAGCGGAGAAGGCGATCGTGAGCTGTGTCTTTGAGGCGACGCCCGGGGCTGCCACCGTGCTTGAAGAAAACGGGATCGACGCGGACGGGGATGCGGAACCGATCCTGCTGCGGCGAGAGATCGCCGCGGGCGGCAAGGGACGGGTGTTCGTCAATAACCAAGCGGCTACGGTTGGCGTGCTGCGGCTGCTGGCTCCGGAACTGGCGCTGGTTCATGCACAGGGGGAGACGCTGGGCAGTTTCGACCAGGCGCAGCAGCGCGGGTTGCTGGACCGTTATGGCGATGTTTCGGGCGAGGCGGTAGGACGGGCCTTTGCAGGCTGGCGAGCCGCGGAGACGAAGCTGCGGGAACTGATGGCTGATGAGCAGGATCGCCTGCGGATGGCGGATACGTGGCGATTCCAGGCGCGGGAGATCGAACAGGCAGGGATTGCCGGAGCGGGTGAGGACGCGGAGCTCGAGGCGGAGCGCCGCGTCCTCGCGAATGCGGAGCGCCTTCAGGCCGCCGCGATGGGCGCCTATGAGGCGCTGTACGAGGGCGAGAGCGCTGCCGAGGCGACGCTGGGAAAGGCGCTGAAGCTGGTGGAGGAGCTTTCACGGTTCGAGCCGAAGTTTGCCGACGCTGCGCGTGAGCTGGCAGGCGCCAAGGCGACCGTTGAGGACGTGAGCACGACGGTGCGGAGCTTCGCCGAGACGGTGCAGGCCGGACCGGAACGGCTGGCCGAGATCGCCGACCGGCTGGCGCTGCTGGACCGGCTGAAGCGGAAGTACGGGCAGACGCTGACGGAGGTGATCGCGTTCGGCGAAGAGGCGGCGCGGCAACTGCGCGAGGTGGACAACCGGGACGAGATTCTGGCGGAGCTGCGGGCGGACGAGGCCCGGCTGGCGGGAACGTATGCCCGGACGGCCGAAGAGCTCACGCGGTCGCGAGGCGAAGCGGCGGCACGGCTGGCGAAGGCGGCGGAGCGGCAGATCAACGACTTGGCCATGCAGGTGCGGTTCGCGGTCATGGTAACGGCAGAGCGGCAGCGCGAGCGCTGGACGGTGCATGGGTGGGACGAGGTGAGTTTCCGCATCGCGACCAATGCGGGCGAGCCGCTGAAGCCGCTGAATGAGATTGCATCGGGTGGCGAGATGTCACGCGTGATGCTGGCCTTGAAAGTGACGGTCGAGGAGGCGGCAGCCGCGCGCCGGGGAAGTAGGCGGAGGACGGTGCTTCCGCGGACGCTGGTCTTCGATGAGATCGACATCGGCATCGGCGGACGGGCTGCCGAAGCGGTGGGGCAGAGGCTGAAAGCACTCGCAGCGACGCAGCAGGTGATCTGCGTGACTCACCTGCCGCAGATTGCGGCGTTCGCGGATCAGCATTTCCTGATCGAAAAGAGCGAGGGACAGGGGCGCACCCGGACGGCGATCCGCGAGATGGCGGCGGCGGAGCGGGTGCGGGAGATCGCGCGCATGCTCAGCGGGGCGACCGTGACGGAGACAAGCCTGCGGCACGCCGAGAGCATGCTGGCGGGAGCCCGTCAGGCACGAAGCAACGCGGGCACACACTCCATACATCTGAAGCAACGCAGCTAAGTTGCGGAACTAGTTCGAACACAGGGGGACTGAAGAATGGCGGATCACAGCGAGAAGTGTGCGCACGCAGCGTGCCGGTGTATGGCGGCTCCGGGGTCGAAGTACTGCTCGACCTTTTGTGAGGACTCAAAAGATCTGACGACGCTTGCCTGCGACTGCGGGCATCCGGCGTGTGAGGCGGACAAACTCTGAGTCTCGAACCTGCCCGTTGATTTCGCGAGTGATCGGTCGGGTTCACGCAACGGGGGGCACGCGTACCTTTCGACCTTGAAGATGGCGTCTAGGACCGCGTCTTGTAGTGTGGCGCGGTCTTGGTGTGTCTAGTCAGGGTGCACTGCCATCAGTGCATTTCATGCGTCGTCAGGTTACGAAGGCGTTATACTGGCAGGGTGACTTCCATGGCCCCTACCCTCGACCAGCCTGCACGTGAAGACGAGCATGTTTCGCCGGCGACCCGCCGCGTTCTCCTGTTGAAGCCGCGAGGATTTTGCGCGGGTGTGGTACGCGCGATCGACATCGTGCAGATTGCGCTGGATACCTTTGGCGCGCCGATCTATGTGCGCAAGGAGATCGTGCACAACAGCTACGTGGTGAGCGATCTGGCGCAGAAGGGCGCGATCTTCGTCAATGAGCTGGATGAGGTGCCGGAGGGCGCGCGCGTTATTTACTCCGCGCATGGGGTGTCTCCGGCCGTACGTGAGGCCGCGAAGGCACGCGGCTTGAAGGTGATCGACGCAACTTGTCCTCTGGTCACGAAAGTGCACGTGGAGGCGATCAAGTTCGCCAGACAGGGCTATTCGCTGGTGCTGGTGGGACATCGCGATCACGAGGAGGTGGAAGGCACGCAGGGCGAGGCTCCGGACGTGACGCAGGTGGTCTCGACGCTGGAAGAGGTTGACGCCCTGGTGGTCCCGGACCCGAACAGGGTGGCGTATCTGACGCAGACGACGCTCTCGCTGGATGAGGCGAAGTACATGATCGACGCACTCAAGCAAAAGTTCCCCAACATCGCCGGGCCGCACGCGCAGGATATCTGCTACGCGACCGAGAACCGTCAGGTGGCGGTGAAGAATGTGGCGCATGAGGCGGATCTGGTGCTGGTGGTTGGTTCGCGCAACAGTTCGAATTCAAACCGGCTGGTGGAAGTTTCGAAGAATCTGGACACCAACTCTCATCTGATTGATCGTGCCGATGCGATCCAGCCGGAGTGGCTGGACGGCGTAAACACGGTAGCGGTGACGGCGGGTGCCTCCGCGCCCGAGGTGCTGGTGAAGGATGTGGTGGAGTACTTGCAGTCAAAGGGTTTCGGGTCGGTCGACGAAGTCGAGGTGATGCCGGAGAATGTGCGGTTCGGGCTTCCGCCTGAGATTGTGCAGGCGATTGCGTCGGCTCCGAAGCCGGCCGCGCAGGTGAACTAAGCAGGCAGTATGCACGGTGCAGACCAGAACGTGCCCGCAAGGCCGAGAGAGTTGCCGTTGGACAAGACATTGGGATCGAATCATTCGCCTTCCGGAGTGGCGCAGCCGCGGTTCGGAAGGATGGACCTTGGGCTGGAGAGTGTCGCGGGCGCGATCGATGCGTCGGCGGAGTGGCTGCTGGGACAGCAGCATCCGGACGGGTACTGGTGCGGCGAGCTGGAAGCCGATTCCATGCTCGAGGCCGACTATATTTTCATGCACACGCTGCTGGGCACGGGCGATCCCAGGGCTGTCACCTTCTCGGCAGAGACCCGCGGCAAGATGGAGCGGGCAGTCAACGAAATGCTGCGCCACCAGAATACTGACGGCGGATGGAGCATTTATCCCAATGGTCCGTCGAACATCTCGCTGAGCGTGAAGTGCTATTTCGCATTCAAGCTGATGGACTGGTCGAAAGATCACCCGGTGCTGGAGCGGGCGCGGACCTGGATACTGGCGAATGGCGGTGTGGTGGAGTGCAACACCTTCACCAAGATCTATCTGTGCTCCCTGGGGCAGTACGACTACGATGCGGTGCCCGCCGTACCGCCCGAGATCGTTCTTTTTCCGAACTGGTTCTATTTCAATATTTACGAGATATCGTCGTGGTCGCGCGCGATTCTGGTGCCGCTTTCCGTGTTGTACGCGACGAAGGTTTTCAAGAAGATCCCAGCCGAGCATGGTATTGACGAACTGTTCGTGGGCGGGCGCGAGAATGCCAATCTGCATCTGCGCTGGGATCGCAAGAAGCCTCTGGGGTGGAGAAACTTCTTCCTTGGCGTGGACCGGGTGCTGCACTGGGCGGAGCGCGTCCATGTCCGTCCGCTGCGCAAGATCGCGCTGAAAAAGGCAGAGAAGTGGATGCTGGAGCGGTTCGAGAAGTCGGACGGGCTGGGAGCCATCTATCCGGCCATGATGAACGCCATCATCGCGCTGCGCTGCCTCGGCTATACGGTTGATGATCCTCAGTTCATCCGGGCGATGGACGAGTTCGAGAAGCTGGGGATCGACAACCCCGAGGGCGAGCCGCACTATCCTACGCCGACCTTTCGCATGCAGCCGTGCGTCTCGCCGGTATGGGACACAGCGCAGGCTGTGTATGTGCTGGGCGAGGCGGGAGTCGATGGCAGCGACAAGCGCATGGTGAAGGCGGCGGACTGGCTGCTGGACAAAGAAGTGCGCAAGAAAGGTGACTGGAGCGTGCACCTTCCGGAGGTCGCCCCGGGCGGATGGTACTTCGAGTTCAACAATGAGTTTTACCCGGATGTTGATGACTCTGCGCAGGTATTGCTGGCTTTAAATTGTGTAAGTCATCCAAGACAGCGCAAGCAGGTAGATGCATCGCAGCGGGCGATTGAGTGGATCTTCGCCATGCAGTGCAAGAACGGCGGATGGGCGTCGTTCGACAAAGACAACACCAAGAAGATCTTCGAGTTCATTCCGTTTGCCGACCATAACGCGATGATCGATCCACCCACGGTCGATATCACGGGACGTATCCTCGAGATGCTGGCCGGGTATGGGTATACGCGGCGCGATCCCCGGGTTGAGAAGGCGGTGCAGTTTGTGCTGGCCAATCAAGAGTCCGACGGAAGCTGGTTCGGACGCTGGGGCGTGAATTATCTGTACGGGACGTTTCTGGTGCTGCGAGGTCTCGAGGCGCAGGGTTACTGGAATCACGAGCCGGCGATTCAGCAGGCAGCGGAGTGGATTCGCATGGTGCAGAATGCGGACGGCGGGTGGGGCGAGTCGTGCGGGAGCTATGACGATGTTTCGACGCGCGGGATCGGGCTTTCGACCCCGTCGCAGACTGCCTGGGCCGTGCTTGGCTTGCTGGCGGCGGGCGATACCCGCTCGGACTCGGTCGCCAAAGGTATTCGCTGGCTGGTGGACAAGCAGCGCGCGGACGGAGACTGGGATGAGTCGGCCGAAGGGCGCAACGGCGAGTCGCATTACACCGGCACCGGTTTCCCGCGGGTTTTCTATCTTGCCTACCATCTGTACCGTAACTACTTTCCGCTGCTGGCGTTGACCACGTATAAGCGGGCCATGGAGCGCGAGAACTCCGCCCGCGTAGCATAGACAAGAGAGTGTTCGAGGAGACGACCCCGATGGGTGTACCGGTATCACAGGCCTGGACGGTTGCAACGTACGTGCTGAAGCAGAAGCTTGCCGGGCGCAAGCGCTACCCGCTGGTGCTGATGCTGGAGCCGCTGTTTCGCTGCAATCTGGCGTGCGCGGGCTGCGGCAAGATTCAGTATCCGGCGCACATTTTAAAGGCGGAGCTTTCGCCCGAGGAGTGCTTCCGCGCGGTCGAAGAGTGCGGTGCACCGATGGTGTCGATCCCGGGCGGTGAACCGCTGCTGCACCCGAAGATGCCCGAGATCGTGGCTGGTCTGGTGGAGCGCAAAAAATACGTTTACATGTGCACCAATGCGCTGCTGCTGAAGGAGAAGCTCCACCTCTTCAAGCCTTCAAAGTACCTCTCGTTTTCGGTGCACGTCGACGGACAGCGCGAGCATCATGACTTTTCCGTTTGCCGCGAGGGCGGGTACGACATTGCCATGAGCGGCGTACGTGCCGCGGTCGAGGCGGGCTTCCGCGTGACGACGAATACGACGCTCTTCGATGGCGCAGACCCGAACAGCGTGCGCGCGCACTTCGACGAGCTGATGGCGGCGGGCGTGGAGAGCATGATGGTCTCGCCCGGATACACCTACGATAAGGCGCCGGATCAGAACCACTTTCTTGGCAAGGCGAAGTCGCGCAAGCTGTTCAACATGATCTTGTCGAATCGGAAGAAGACCTGGGAGTTCAACACGCATCCACTCTTCTCCGAGTTCCTCATGGGGCAGCATACGGAGTTCGACTGCACGCCGTGGGGCATGCCGACGTTCTCAATCTTCGGCTGGCAGAAGCCGTGCTATCTGCTGCAGGACGGCTACGCGGACACCTTCCAGGAGCTGATCGAGACGACAGAGTGGGAGCACTACGGGGCGAAGAGCGGCAATCCGCGCTGCGCCAACTGCATGGTGCACTCGGGTTATGAGGCGACGGCAGTGGATTACAACTTCAGCTCACTGAAGGGCTTCGCGGAGACGGCGAAGCGGTATATGTTCCCGTCGCTCTACCCGAGCGAGAAAGCGATCAAGGACCTGAACGAATGGAAGGCCGAGCCGCACGGACCTCTGGTACAGATTGCGGCTCCAGACTTGGGCGCGACTTCGAATTCACGGGCAGGCGAACTGCAGGGCGTTTCGGGAGACTAGTGCGCGATGTCGACAGTAGAACAGCAGGTGCAGGCGAAGCTGGAGTCGGCCAAGGTCGCGCAACTGAAGACCGCGACGATGGACGAGTTGGAACACGCAGCCGGGCGCGAGCGCGAAAATCTGGAGGGCTGGATTCCGGCGCTGGCGACCGACGATGAAGTGCGGGAGGCGCTTGAGCGGGCTTTCGACTACCGTGGCGATATCACGTTGACGCTGAAGGATGGGTCGAAGCTGGAGGGATATCTCTTCGACCGGCGGCCGGGGTCTACGCTGTCGGACTCCTTCGTGCGGGTGATTCCCACGACGAGCCAGGCAAAGATGTCGATTGCTTACTCGGATATCGCGGCGCTGGCGTTCAGCGGACGCGATACGGCGGCGGGTCGGTCGTTCGACGCGTGGGTGAAGAAATACTGGGAGAAGAAGGCAGCCGGCGAGAAGAACATCCAGATTGAGCCGGAGAAGCTGGACTAGACTCAAGCCATGGCAAGTAGTGCCGCAATCGAACTGGAGCAGGAGCCGCTCTTCATTCCTGAGGAGCTGCTGCCGTTGCTGCATCTGGTGGAGACGGAAACCCACTTCACCGTACGCACCTTGTCAGGCACCACGCTGCTCAAAGCCAAGCCTGACGTTCATCATGCCTGGGAACTCTTGGGTGGGATCGTCGACGACTGCCTCGACACAACCACGGAACGTGCTGACGAGCGCCGTGCTGAGCTGCATGGTGATGCGCGCATGCACGGCGATGCCACTGTGTGATGGCTGGTTACGTTCTGGACACATGGCCTTGCCAGCTCACCATCAGCCGCATGAATCAGGGTGAGGTCTTCTACAGCATTGCGAAGGACCATGGCGTTAGTGCCGCGAAAGGGCTTGTCAGCCAGTTCTCGCTGATGTCGATCTCGGTTATCTCGGTAGGAGACGATGATGTGGACTCGGCAGCGCGGTTGAAGGCCAAAGACCCCATCTCGTACGCGGATGCGTTTGCGGCTGCATTGAGCATTTCTCGCGGCGAGCCGCTGGTAACAGGCGATCCCGAGTTCAAGCGACTTGCCGCCGATGGTTCTCTTACGCTTGAGTGGGTGGGCGCATGAAGGTCTTTCTTACAGGTGCCACTGGGTTTGTGGGGGGACATGTGGTGCGGGCGTATGCGGCGGCGGGGGCGGAGCTTCGAGTGCTGACGCGGCGGACGAGTAGTGTCGCGGGGCTTGAGGGGATTGCCGCGGAGACGGTGGTTGGGGATCTTCGCCAGCCTGAGGGTTTGCGGTCCGCGCTGGCCGGATGCGACGTGCTGGTGCATGTGGCGGCGGATTACCGGCTGTGGGTGCGGGATCCGGACGAGATGTATGCGGCCAATGTGACGGGGACGAAGGAGCTGCTGCGGATCGCGCGGGAGGTTGGGGTTGGACGGGTGGTGTACACGTCGTCCGTGGCGACGATGGGTTTCAAGACGGACGGAACGGTCGTCGACGAGGCTTCACCGGTCTCGGAAGCGGACATGATCGGGCATTACAAGCGGTCGAAGTTTATGGCAGAGCAGGAGGCCATCCAGGCGGCGCGGATGGGGCAGCACGTGATGATTCTCAACCCGACGACGCCAGTAGGTGCGGCGGATGCGAAGCCTACGCCGACGGGCCGGATCCTTGTCGACTTTCTGAATCGCAACTTTCCCGCGTATGTGGAGACCGGGTTGAACCTGGTGGATGTGGGCGAGGTGGCGCGGATGCATGTGGCGGCGCTGGAGCGTGGGCGTCCGGGCGAGCGATACATTCTGGGTGGGGAGAACCTTTCGCTGAAGCAGATTCTGGATCGGCTGGGCGCGATGACGGGGCTGCCTTCGCCGAGCGCAAAGGTACCGCATGCGGTGGCGATGGCGTTTGCATTTCTCGATGAGAACTTTACGGGCAAGCTGCGGGGGAAAGAGCCGCGCGCGACGGTGGAAGCGGTGCGGATGGGGAAGAAAACGATGTTTGCGAGCTCGGCGAAGGCGGTGGCGGAGCTTGGGTTCTACGACCTGCCGGTAGAGCGGGCACTGCGCGAGGCGGTGGAGTGGTTCTGGGCGAATGGGTACGCACCGCGGCCTGCCGGGAACGGGCCTGAGGCGGCACGGAGTTGAGGATCGGGATTATCGCGGCTCTGCCGGGGGAGTTGAAGCCGCTGGTGAAGGGGTGGGAGCGATTGCCGGTCTCCAGCGGCTCGGGTGTGCGGATGTGGCAGCGGCCTGCGAGCGCCGGGGCGGAGGAGGTGGTTGCGGTTTGCGCGGGAATGGGTGCGGTGGCGGCGAGAAAGGCGTTTGTAGCGGCGGAGCACCTCGGGGGGATGGACTGTGTGCTTTCGGTTGGCTGGGCAGGCGCGCTGACCCACTTCGAGAAGATCAGTCCGGTGATGTCGGAGGTGATCGATGCTCAGACCGGCGAGCGTTTCACACTGACGGATCGGAAACGCGTACTGCGCGTGGTGACGACGGCGCGCGTGGCGGATCGGACTGAGAAGCTGCGGCTCGGGGAGAGCTATGGCGCGGTCGCCGTCGATATGGAGGCTGCGCATGTGGCACGGCTGGCGGCGATGCGCGGCATTCCGATGTGCTGCTTCAAGGTGATCTCGGATGGGCATGATGCCGAGTTGCCGGACATCAATCCGTTTATCGATGAGAACGGGCAGATGAAGATGACGGCGTTTCTGGCCTATGTTGCAGTGCGCCCCGCCTGTTGGGGCAGCCTGATCCAGCTGGGGCGACGAAGTGCGGCTGCGGCACAGCAGCTGGCGATTTCGATAGGAGAATTTCTCGAGGACCCGGATCCTATCCGGTGGAACCGACAGGGTCATGCGAAGCGCAAAGATGCAGGAGAGAGTGCGGAATGAACGGGACGATGAAGGCGGCGGTGTTTCGCGGGGTGGATGAGGTGCGGTGCGAGGAGATAGCGGTGCCGGCGATCGGGGCGGGCGAGGTGCTGGTACGCATCGATACCTGCGGGGTATGCGGGACGGATCTGAAGAAGATTCATAGCGGATCGCACCCGCCGCCCCGCGTCTTCGGGCATGAGATGGCGGGGACGATTGCGGCCGTGGGGGACGGGGTGCGCGGGTTTGCGGTGGGCGACCGCGTGATGGCGTTCCACCATGTTCCGTGCGGCGTGTGCTTCTTCTGCCGCAAGCAGACGTTTGCGCAGTGCGAGCGGTACAAGCTGGTAGGGACGACAGCGGGGCTGGGTGCGGCGGCGGGCGGCGGCTTTGCCGAGTACATCCGGGTGATGGACTGGATCGTCGGTGATGGAGAACGTGTGGCCGGGCTGGTAAAGGTGCCGGACGATATCCCGTTCGAGCAGGCGGCATTCATCGAGCCGGTGAACACCTGCTTCAAGGCAGTGAAGCTGCTGGAGTTGGAGCCGGACGACACGGTGCTGGTGATCGGGCAGGGGCCGATTGGGATCATTCTGGCGGCGCTGGCGCGGCGGACCGGAGCTACGGTGCTCACGAGCGATCTGTATCCGGAGCGGCATGCGCTTGCGGCTCAGTATGGCCTGGATCATCCCATTGATGCTCGGGGCGATGTGATCGGGGCGTGCAAGGCGGCTACGGATGGCCGCGGGGCGGATGTGGCGCTGGTGGCGGTGGGGTCGGATGCGCTGATCGGGATGGCGATGGAGGCGATTCGTCCGGGCGGGCGGGTGATGCTGTTCGCGAGCACGCAGCATGGGACGGCGGCGTTCGATCCGGCGGCGGTCTGCATGGATGAGAAGACACTGATGGGGTCTTACTCGGCGAGCGTGGCGATTCAGCAGGAGGGGATCGAACGGGTGTTTGCGGGGTATCGCGACGGGACGCTGGACCTGACGAAGCTGATCTCGCACCGATTTGGGCTGGAGGAGTGCGCGGCGGCGATGGACTTGGCTTCGCATCCGAAGCCGGATTCGATGAAAATTGTGCTGAAGTCGTGAGGGGGCCCTGCCCCCTGTGTTCATGGCTTATTTTCGAACGGCTTGGAGTAGCTCTGGTCCAGCAAGTGCGGACAGGTTGCTTCCATGCTCTGCGTGTACAACTCATGGTGCAGTCGCCGCGAGCGAGGTCCGGTAGACACTGCAGGGCCGGTCACGCAGGCTTGCCAGCCGAACGACTTCGCCGTCCTGCGCGAAACGGATGAAGATTCGGTCGTTGCCGAAGGATGGCCAGTCGGGCAAGCCAGCGGAGTTGGGATTGCCGGTCTTGGCGAAGTTGGTCCAATAGCTTTCGATGAGAGTGGAAAGCTGGGTGTCGATGTCGGTGAAATTTCCGGCGATGTTGCCCGACCTGGGAAAGTAGCCGAAGACGTAGGGCAGATCGGAGGAGTGGACGGCGCCCTGTGCCTCCTGGCCTGGGATAGCGTGGGCGAACTCGTACTCGTACGTTGGATGATGGGCGGCGTAGTGCGACGCTGCCTGGGCGGTGGCGGGGCAGCGGAAGATGAGGTCGGCGGACCACTGGTCGGCGGGTGAGCCGTAGAACGGGTCGTCTCTTGGCTGGGTGCCTTCGGATAAGCCGTAGGCTGCCAAGGCTTGAGGAGCGAAATCGCCGTAGCGGTTGGCGATGACTCTACTGAGGGCGTCCGGATTGGTGGGAGTGGCGAAGACGGAGGCTCCGAACTCGCGGGCTGTGGTGCCGAAGAGCAGGGGGATGGGGGCTTCCTGGCCGGCGGCGAAGACGGCTGCCGGTTGGCGGGCGATGACCCATCCGTCGATGTCGGGGACGAAGTGGGGGTGGGGCTTCGCTGACAGCAGTTGCTGGGTGGTGAGCTGACGCAATTGCTTGAGGCCTTCCTGCCCGGAGGGAAGGTTCAGGCTGGTGGCGAACGCCTCGCCTCTCTGTTCGGCGGCGGCGAGCGGGGCGAGTGGCTCACTGTTGGCAGATCCGCTTTCGGCGATGGCGCGCTCAAAGAGGTCTTTGGACAAGGTGGAGGTCATGAGCAGGCTGGTGTCGATTGCGCCGGCGGACTGGCCGAAGACGGTGATGTTGTCGGGATCGCCTCCGAAGCTGGCGATGTTTTGACGGACCCAGCGCAGGGCGAGGATCTGATCCATGAGGCCGTAGTTGCCGGAGTTGTGGTGGGCGGATTCGGCGGTGAGGGCGGGATGGGCGAGGAAGCCGAAGATGCCAAGGCGGTAGTTGACGGTGACGAGCAGGACGCCGTGGCGGATGAGGGTTCCGTCTTTGTAGAGGGCGCTCGAGGCGGAGCCGCCCTCGTTGGCGCCGCCGTGCAGCCAAAGCATGACGGGGAGCGGCTGCTTCGCGGGCCAGACCGGCGTGATGACGTTGAGGAAGAGGCAGTCCTCGCTGCCGGTCTCGGCGTCGTGGCGGTTCCAGTCGCCGAGGACGGGCTGGGCGCAGGGCGCGCCGAAGGCGGTGGCGGGGCGCACGTCGGGCCATGGTCTGGGAGGCAGCGGCTCGTGCCAGCGGAGAGCGCCGACCGGGGGCTGCGCGTAGGGGATGCCGAGGAACTCGGCTCCGCCGTCTGGGCGGGCGACGCCGCGGAGCGGGCCGGTGGTGGTGCGGGCTGTGGGTGCGGAGGGTTGGGGGGCGGTTTGGGCTTGGGCCGCGAGCATGAACGTCTGGATTGCGCAGGCGAGCGCCAGCAGGAGCAGGCCTATCGATGAGGTTCCTGATTGACTCCGATTCTGGCTCACATGATCTCCTTTGACGCATCAAGAATCGCACATCCGCATGAGCGCAGTTCTCCGCTAAAGACAAGACGAAGGGCGTACGGGGCCTATGATCGCGAATCTATGAAATACGCACTTACATGCGGGATGTTCATGCTTCTGACTGCGATGTCGGGTCGAGCTCAGACGGCGCAGGAGTGGAAGTTAAACTTATCGCAGTATGGGCTGGCGAAAGCGGGTTGCGTCTGGTAGCCCGGTCGGGTGAGTTTCTGGATGATCACCGTCTGCTGATCAGTGCTCCCGTGGCGTATAGCTGTGATAAGAGCAATCGGGACAAGCCGACTGACACTAAGATCACCGTGGTCGACCTGCAAGGGCATGAAGTGGCTGCGATCAGGCGGGCGGATGTGGTCGAATTGGTTGCCAGTCCGGCTGGGTACGTGGCTTTCTGCACCGGTGATCATGTAGGCCTGCTGTCACGCGAGTTGCAACCTGCGCGCTCGATCGCTCTTTCAGGGGTGGAAGGCAGAGTGGATGTTACTCCGATCATGGCTATTCGCCTTCGCGCACGGCGATGTTGACTCCGGCCCCGGCGAATCTCAGTACCGGCTGTATCGAAGCTCGTCTGGCGAGCCGACCGCAGAGATTACGATCGCAAAGGGAGAAGAAATCAGTACCGTTGCTGATGACGGGTTTGTTGTTTGCGATGCGGAGAAGAAGCACTAAGATGTGGTCGGCTCGCAGGGCATCGTACGCAGCTTTCCAGTGCCTGAACTCTTTGGAGCCTCTGGTTCCTACCTTGTGGGTCTGGTTGAGCCGGACAAGCTTCTTCCAGCGAGCTTCGACGGGTATCGCCTCTTGGCTGAAACGCCGTCGGGCGCAACCATCCAGATGGGCAACATCGCCAGACTCAAGCCCCCTTCATTGACAGCAGCGGAGGAGAGTTGTCGGCTGCGGAGCCGCGTCGAATTCTATACAGCGTCGACGGCTGCCTGCTGGGAGAGTTCAATGATTGCTACGGCGTTGTCTTTCGCCGGTTTGCGGTGTTTGACTCGCAGACTTCACGAACGCTGTTTCGGCACACTTACCACGATGGACCACGTTTGACAGTCTTTCCAAATGGAAAGCTCGTGATGGAGCAGAACGGCGCTGAAGTCCATCTGTTCCGAGTGCCCTGAAGAAGAATCGGTTCTCAGTGAGACAACTTCAGACGCTTTGGAATGCTGCTTCTACTGGGGCGTTGGTTATATCGGTGCGGGTGACGGAGTTGTCGCAGCGGAGGGTGAGTGTTGTGCTGAGTCTGGCGCAGCAGTCTTGGCTTGCGCCGGTGGGAGAGGTTCGGTCATTGGCTGGGCTGATTGTGCCGAGGTCGAAGGTGGAGGCGGTGTTGTTTGTGTGGCGGCTGCTGGGGCGGGTTGGGGGAGGGTGATGGTTGCTGGGGTGTTGGGGTCGTCACGTAGTTTGAGGTAGAGGGTGGTGCCGTCGGCGGGGGCGGGAACTTTGATGGAGGCGTCGGCGTAGCCGGTGGGGACTTCGGTTGGTTGGGTGAAGTCTTTGCTGGCGGCGAAGGATTGGGCGTGGAAGAGGTTGGTGCCTTCGGCGGTGCAGCTTCCGGCTGCCTGGGCGGGTGCTTCGGGTGCGGATGTTGCGGGTTTCGCGTCAGGCGCTGCGGCGGGCTGGGTTGCGGCTGTTCCTGCGTCGGGTTTGGCGTCGGGTGCGGTGGTGGGAGCTGCTGCCGAGGCTGGTGCGGGGGCGGCGTCGCAGTGGATGGCGGTGATGCGGGGGGTGCGGACGAGGGTGCCGAGCGGGGTCCAGTTGCCGGGGGTGTCGTCGGCGGCGACGGGGCGCATCTGGAGCTTGCCGAAGGCGGACTGGCCGAAGGCTTTGAGTGGGTCGAGGGTGGCTACGGCGGTGTGGTCGTCCTGGAGGACGAGGGTGTTGTTCGCGATGGAGAGGGTGGTGTGGACGGAGTTGTCTGCGGTGGCGACTTCGATGGTCTGGGTGCGGGGGAAGGCGTCTTTCGTCTGAACAACGAAGGTGAGCTTGCCGTTGAGCGGAATGTCATCTTTGGACGTGAGGATGACGTCGAGGGTGCCGTCCTGTTTAGCGGGGGTGGCCTTGAAGGAGAGCAGGTTGAGGCCGGGGCGCGCGGCGGCGGCGGCGATATTGGCCTTGAGGGTGCGGCCGTCTTTGAGCTTGACGGTGGCGTCGATGCCGTTGTCGGGCGAGACGGGCTTAGGCGCTTTCAGGTGGAGGGTTTTATCGTCGTTGTCGTCGCCGGTGGGGGTGAAGGGATCGCCGGCGATGTCGACGGAGACGACCTCTTTGAGGCCGGAGCCGGTGAGGACGGCGGTGTCGTCGCCGGCGTGGATTTTGACGTCGTCGACGGTGATGCCGGCGTTGTAGGCCGTGAGCGGGACCTTGTCGGTGTTCTTGTCGCCGAACTGCTGGATGGCGAGGGCGTAGCCGCCGGGCTGGACCTTCGTCAGCGAGACGTCGAGAACGAGGGAGCCCTTGGGGGCGTCGGGTGCGGGGGCTTCGGGCGCGGGTGGGGGCGTGGCTTTGGCGTCCTTCGCGGCTTTGTTTTTATCTGCGTCGGGGGCGGGTTTGGCGTCGGCTTTGGCGTCTTTTTTGTCGTCCGGCCTGGGTGCGGGCGTGTCGGGTTTGGCTCCGGCTACCGCGAACGTTACGTCGATGTCTTTGTCTTTGGCGTTGATGAGGGCGATCTTCTTGACGCAGGCGGTGCCGTCACCGGTGAGGGCGAGCTTGTTGTCCTTGCCGGCCATGAGCTGGGGGTCGCCGACGACCTTCCAGTCTTTGCCGTCGACCTGCTGGAGGGTGAGGGTGGGGCCTTCGAAGGAATCGAACCCCCAGAAGCCGCGGACGGTGCCGGTGACGGTGACGTCGGTGGAGCTGCCAATTCCGGGTGCCGGTGCGTTGGATTTCGCTGTGTCGGGCACTGCGCTTTCGAGCGGCTTGTGCTGAGCGTTCGTGTCGTCGGGCGCGACCTGCAGGCCGCCTTCGTAGGCGTCGGGGGTGAGGGGCAGGTCGGTGGGGCCGCCGGTGCGATTCAGATGGAGCACGAGGTCGTGGGCATAGCTGGTCGAGAAGACGAGCGGCGCGCCCTCAAGCTGCAGCGTCATTCTTGGATGCAGGAGGCAGGCGACTTCGTCGGGGTCGTGCGGCTTGAGCGGCGGCGGGGTGGCTTTCTGGATAGCGGGCAGGCCGATGACGATGACCGTCTTGGGGTTGACGAAGGAGGGCGGGGTATTGAGCTTCAAATTGAGGGTGTCGTCTTTGGGGAAGGCGATGCCGGGGATGTACTGGTACTGGGCGGTGCGAAGGAGGGTGACGATGTGGACGAGATCGATGACGGTGCCGACGTAGGCGGAGTAGACGCCACCGCCGACGGCCTGAGTGGCGGAGGCGGTGTTGAAGAAGTCGGACGAGGGACCGGAGGTGAGGGCTTCTGCGACGGTCTGGCCATGGCCATCTTCGAGGAGGACGGGGGCGCTGGACTGGGTGAGGCAGTTGACCTGCTGGTCGACGGGCTGCTTGAAGCAGTCGTCGTTGGGCTTGAGGGCGAGGGTGGCGGCAAGCTTGGCGGAGTGGTCCTTGATGGAGGCCTGGTCGTTGGGCGGCACCTGCTTCATGGCGGCGAGGTACCGTTCGATGCGCTGCTGCTCGAAGGAGGCCTGGTTGAGGTCGGAGTCGGCGCGGATGAAGAGGCCGGGACGGCCTTTTACGGCGGAGCGAAGCGTTTTGAAGTCGCCGCCTGTCTCGGGCGCGACGAACATGATGGCCTGCTGGGCGTCCGCGGGCACGTCAATGGTGGTGCCTTCGGCGGTTTTCTTGTCCCAGGTCTCGATCTCGGTGAACCAGCTGTCAGGGGGCTCGTTGGTGGTGCCGCGGAGGAAGGCGACGATGAGCAGGAGATGGTTGGACTGAGTGGCGGGAAGATCGGCCTTGACCCACAGCTTGTCGCCGGGCTGGAGATTCGGGACTTCGGAGATGGGTAGGGACTTGCCGGCGCGGGTAACGCGGACGGAGATGTTGGGTCCGGCGAGATCGAAGCGGGCTTTATCGTCGGCGTGGAGCGCGGCCGGCAGGGAAAGGGCGAGGAGACAGGCGAGAGCGTGCGTGGGTCTCATTCTGGTGGGTTTAGACGCACTTCGAAGAGGGCGTGGCGGGAATTATTCGGTTTCGGTTGACTTCAGGCGGGCTGGGGCGTTTCGGGAGCGAGCCACTGGCCATGGCGGCACCAGCTGGTTTCCATCTCCGGGAGGTTGAGGCGTCCGTGACCGTGACGGCAGAGCTGCTCGGTGCCGTTCCATTCAAGGAGATTGTGAGACGGGCGGCCGATGCGGGCGGGCGAGGTGAGCGCGGTGAGGCAGTGCCGGCAGCGCTCCTGCTGGTCGTGGATGGCCCAGCGCAGGCCGGTGAGGGCGAGGAGGACGGTGGCGAGAGTTTGGAGGAGCTCGGCGGCGAGCGGCAGGGAAGAATGCAGGGGCAGGCAGAGATCTGCGCCGGCGAGGAAGGCGAGCAGCAGAACCATGGTGGCTTTGCACGCGAAGAAAAGGTGGCGACGCAGGATAGGGAAGGTGGTTTCCGGAGACGCTCGGCGGTCAAGCCGGCTTCGGGAGATGGTGGCGAAGGTGACGAGCGCGAGGAGCGGGGCTTCGAGCAGAAAGCGGCGAAGCTCAGGGGTGAGTTGCGTGGCGAGTTGTTGACTGTCTCCGGCGAGGAGAAAGGCGGTGAGGAGCGCGATGGCGCAGGCGAGGACGAGCGTCGCCAGGCAGAGGGTGGCGGTTCCGTCGAGAGCGCGGCGGGCGGCTTCGACGCGGAGCCAGAGGGCGTCGCGCAAGATGCCGTTCGCGAGGGATGCGCTGGCCGAATTTCGTTGACGTGAGGACTGGTGGAGGTGCCAGAGCTCGGCGTGCCAGGCGCGGGCGAAGTCTTCCTTTTCGGCGGCGGGGACGAGGTGGGTTGCGGTGCGCAAAAGCGTCTGGTCGAGGAGAGTGATGCCGGGGTATTCGCTCATGCGTTTCTCTCCGGAAGCAGGCGGGCGAGGAGCGGATAGCGCTCAGTGGCGGCGTGCGCGGCAACTTGACCGGCGGCGGTGACTTCGTAGTAGCGGCGGGCAGGACGGTTGTTGCGAATGGCCTCTTCTTCGGGTTCCCAGCGGGATACGACGAGGGCATCGCGCTCCAGGCGGCGGAGCGCCGGATAGACGGTGCCGCTGGGAAGGCCGGTGATCTGCATGACATCCAGACCGAAGCAAAAGCCCAGGCTGAGCGCCTTGAGGATGAGGGCGGCGGAATGGGAGAGGCGGGTGGACATGGCTGGCGCGCTTTGACTCTGGACTGTGTCCGCTGACTATGTAGTATGCTAGCACGCAACTACGTTTTAATAGTTTGCTACATAGGGGGCGTGAATGCTGGAACTCAGGGGTGTGTCGAAGAGCTATCGCAGTATTCCGGCGGTGGAAGAGGTGAGCTTCGAACTGAAGGCGGGGGAGGTGCTGGGATTTCTGGGTCCAAATGGGGCGGGCAAGTCGACAACAGTGAAGATGGTGATCGGGCTGACGAAGCCGACGCGCGGGAAGGTGTTGTTTCGCGGGTGGGAGATCCATGACGACCTGGCCGGGTACCGCGCGCAGCTGGGGTATGTGCCGGAGGAGGCGCATGTGTATACGCATCTCTCGGGGCTTGAATACCTGGAGCTGGTGGGGCGGCTGCGCGGGATGAGCGAGGGGCTGATTGAGCGCAAGGCGCGACGGCTGCTGGCGCTGCTGTCGCTGGAGCGGGCGCAGTATTCGCCGTTGTCGGAGTACTCGAAGGGCATGAAGCAGCGGGTGCTGCTGGCGGCGGCGCTGCTGCACAATCCGGCGCTGCTGGTCTTCGACGAGCCGCTGTCGGGGCTGGATACGGTTTCGGCACGGCTGTTCAAGGATCTGCTGGGGCTGCTGGCAGGGCAGGGGAAGGCGATCCTGTACATCTCGCATGTTCTGGAGGTGGTGGAGCAGGTGTGCGACCGGGTGATTGTTCTGTCGAAGGGCAGGGTGATGGCGGATGCGTCGCCGCAGGAACTCACGCGGATGACGGCACTGCCTTCGCTCGAGCAGGTGTTCGCGCAACTGGTGCAGCAGACGGATACGGCGGAGGTGGCGAGGGAGCTGGTGGAGACGATGGAGGTGCGGCATGGCTGAGCGCGATGTTGCAAAGACGACTGTCATGCGGACTCTGGTGGGGCACTTCTTTCGGCGTTTTTTCGACAACGACACGGTGCATGTGCAGGGAGAGACGCTGACCACGGTGGTGCGGGCGGTGGCGGCGGTGGCGGTGCCGGGGCTGATGGCGGCGTTCTTTCTGCAGAACCAGTATCCGCGGAGGCCGCTTTGGGGACGAGTCCAGGACGAGTACTTCTTCGTGCTCTTCTCATTTGTGGCAATGGGTGCGGTAACGGTCGTGGAGTGGGAGATGTTGTTTCCGGATCGGCTGGACGTTCTGGTGCTGACGCCGCTTTCCATGAAGCCGCGGCAGATGCTGGGAGCGAAGGTGCTGGCGCTGGCGGGTTTTCTCGGGCTCTTTCTGGTGGCCGCGAACATCTTTGGGGCGCTGGTGCTGCCGGCGGTGAGTAAGGGTACGTTCTACCGGCAGTGTTTCTCGCATGGCGTGGCGACCGGGCTGGCTGGGGTGTTTGCTGCGGCGGCGCTGCTGGCGGTGGGCGGGACGATGCTGTGCGTTTTCGATCCTCGGCGGTTTCGGGTGGCTTCGCCGCTGCTTCAGATGGGCACGGTGGTGGTACTGGGGTTAATGCTGGCGCAATACGGGCGATACGGAGATTCACTGGAGGCTATGCTGAGCACGCCCATCGGCGAGGCGCGATGGATGCCTCCCTTCTGGTTTCTGGGGGTCTATGAGGTCTTGTTGCGGGGCAGTGCGGCGCCGGCGTTCGCGCGAGAGCTGGCGCGGTATGCCTGGTGGGGAACGGGTCTGGCGATGCTGGGTGTGGTAGCAACGTATCCCCTGGCATGGGCGCAAATGCAGCGCATGACGATCGAAGGCGAGACACACGGGAAGCGTCCGCCGCTGCGCTGGGGCCGGAGGGTAGTGGACGCGCTGGTGCGACGGCCGGGCGAGCGTGCGATGGTGCACCTGATCGCGCACACGATGACCCGGAACGCGCGCTATCAGGTATACCTGGCGATCTATGGCGGCCTCGGCCTGTCGCTCGCCATGGCGTGTGCCGTGCAATTGCGTCAGCAGGGCGGGCGGTTCACGCCGGTAGCTTCAGACGCCGGGCTGCATGCGTTGTTGCCGCTGCTGCTGTTCTGGGTGGTGGCCGGGCTGCATACCGCTTTTGCCATGCCGCTGAGTCTGGCGGCGGGGTGGATCTTTCGCGTGACGGCGGTGCGGGTGAGCGAGTGCGCGGACGCGGCGCGGCGTTGGACGCTGTGGTGCGGGCTGGCGATCACGGGGCTGGTTGCGGGCGTGGTACGGCTGGCAGGCTGGGATGTGCGGCGAGTGCTGGTGCAGATGGTGTGCGGCGTGTGTCTGACGGTGCTGCTGACGGACGGGTTCTTTTTTTCGGAGGAGCACGTGCCGTTCAATCGTCCGCGGATGCCGGGCCGAACGAACTTCCCGTTGCTGCTGACGCTTTATATGGCCATCTTTCCGCTGTTCGTGGTGGGAATGATGCGGCTGGAGATGCGACTGGAGACTCGCTTTACGGACGTGCTGCTTCTTGCCGTGGGCACGGCGCTGGTGCATGCCGGGATGGTGAGGCTGCGGCGTGAGCCGGCGATTCTGGAGGAAGATCTGGAGGGATATGACGAGGAGTTTCAGCTGCTGGGGTTGAGCTAGCCGGTCATGAGCAGGAGCCCAGGCGTTCCAGCGGGCAAAGCTTGCAGGCCCCTGCGTTCTACTGCAGTGTCCAACCTCACCGTGAGTCGGCGCGAAAGACAGACGCATCTAGCTCTGAGGGAGTACGTTCACCTTCCGGCGTACTGAGGAGAGCGAAGATGGAGCTTGGGGTGGATAGCTTTGCCGCGTTGAAGCCGGACTCGCCGGTGACGGGATCGGAACGGCTGCGGAACCTGGTGGAGGAGATCGAACTGGCTGACCAGGTGGGGCTGGACGCGTTCGGGGTAGGGGAACATCATCGCGAGGAGTATCTGGATTCGGCTCCGGCGGTGATTCTTGCGGCGGCGGCGGCACGCACGAAGACGATCCGGCTTGCAAGCGCGGTGAGCGTGATCAGCGCGGCGGATCCGGTGCGGGTGTTTCAGGAGTTTGCAACACTGGACCTGCTTTCGGGCGGACGGGCGGAGATCGTGGCGGGGCGCGGGTCATTTATCGAGTCGTTTCCGCTGTTCGGGTTCGAACTGAAGGACTATGACGCACTGTTCGCGGAGAAGCTGGATCTGCTGCTGAAGCTGCGGGATGAGACGTATGTGACGTGGTCGGGCAGGTACCGTTCGCCGCTGAATGGGCAGGGAGTGTTTCCGCGGCCGATGCAGGCGAAGATGCCGATCTGGCTGGGGGTGGGTGGAACGCCGGCGTCGTTCGCGCGCGCGGGGATGCTGGGTCTGCCGTTGATGATCGCGATCATCGGAGGCGAGCCGCACCGCTTTCGGCCGCTGGTCGATCTATACCGGCAGGCGGGGGCGCGGGCGGGGCATGCGCCGGAGACGCTGAGGGTGGGGATCCATGCGCTGGGGTATGTAGCCGAGACGGATGAGCGGGCGGCGGAGGATTTCTTTCCAGGGTATGCCGAGGCGTTTACGAAGATCGGCAAGGAGCGGGGCTGGGGACCGGTGACACGCCGGCAGTTCAACGCGCTGCTGGAACCGGAGGGCGCGTTGATTGTGGGCGGGCCGGAGACGGTGGCGCGCAAGATCGCTCACTACGACGAGGCGCTGGGCGGGATCGCCCGCCTGGATTTCCAGATGAGCGTGGCGGGCCTCGAGCACGACGAGCTGATGCGTTCGATCGCGCTGGCTGGGACGCGGGTCAAGCCGCTGCTGCGAGAGAGGAGCGCGGGCTAGGCTGACTCGTTCCGGAGCATTGGGCAAGTTGAAGGGAGTTGTGTTATCTTACGGGCTCCACAATTATCAAACCAAATGTGGTCTCCCGACATCAGATACAGAGACAGGGAAAGCTGGAGTACGGTCTCTTGTTTCGCCTTGGGAGGGCTTTGAGTCATGAAGGTTGATACGTATAGGTGTGATGTCTGCGGGACGATCAAAGGTGAGAACAATCACTGGTTCCGTATCGACACCGGAATTTCGGGTCTGGAGTTGAATGCGTGGGGGGTGATGTCGCCTACGGGGACGAGCATGGACCTGTGCTCGGACCAGTGCGTCACCAAAGTGGTGCAGAAGTGGCTGACCGAACAGGCGCACCACAGCGGGGCTCGCTACCCTGAGGTGCGGGCGAGCGGTGTGGTCTCGATCAACGGGCAGCGCGCGGTCTAGTCAAAGCGCGCTCGGCAAACGAGCAAGGAGCGGGCAGCGCATGGGCTGCCCGCTCCTTCTGTTTTGTGGAGGCAGGTGCAACGGTAAGTTCGTCCTGACGCGGGCATGGCAGCACTTTGTGCAGTTCTGGATGGCTTCGCCGTAAGCGCAAGAGCTTAGTCGCGGGGGCGCTTGCGGATCTCGACGTTGAGGCGCTTGATCTTCTGGTTGAGCGTGCTGAGCGGGATCTTGAAGAACTCGGCGGCTTCGGTCTGATTCCAGTGGCAGCGCTCCAGGCGGTCGGCGATGATGCGGCGTTCGATGTCTTCCATCACGTCGAAGAGGCTGGCCTCCGGGCGGTGATCCATCAGCGACGCGGTATAGGTGTTGCCGGTGAGCTGCGGGGGCAGCAGGTCGGGCGTGATGGTGCGGGTGGTCGAGAGGACGACACCGCGCTCCATGGCGTTTTCGAGCTCGCGGACGTTGCCGGGCCACTCGTAGTCCATGAGGATGCGCAGGGCTTCGGGCGTGATCGACGGGGCTTCGGTGCCGTTTTCGTCGGCGTAGAGCTTGAGGAAATGGCCGCAGAGCAGGGGAATGTCCTCGCGGCGGCGGCGCAGGGGCGGGAGCTCGAGGGTGATGACGTTGAGGCGGTAGAAGAGGTCTTCGCGGAAGCGCCCGTCTTTGACGGCCTGCTGCAGGTTGACGTTGGTGGCGGCGACGATGCGGACGTCGACCTGAATCTCGCTTGTGCCACCGAGGTGCATGAAGCGGCGGTCTTGGAGGACGCGGAGGATCTTGGCCTGCATGTCCATGGACATGGTGCCGATCTCGTCGAGAAAGAGGGTGCCGCCGTTGGCGACTTCGAAGAGGCCCTTTTTGGCGGAGATGGCGGAGGTGAAGGCGCCTTTGACGTGGCCGAAGAGCGAGGACTCGAGCAGATCGGAGGGGATGGCGCCGGTATTGACCGGGATAAAGGGGCGGTCGCGGCGCGGGGAATTGTTGTGGATGGCCTTGGCGATGAGCTCCTTGCCGGTGCCGGACTCGCCCTGGATGAGGATGGTGGAGCGCGAGGGCGCGGCCTGGGCGACGGTGTCGAAGAGGCGCAGCATGGGCTCGGACTTGCCGATGATGTTCTCGAAGTTGTAGCGCTGCTTGAGCACGCGCTTGAGCTGGATGACCTCGGCCTCGGCGCGGTGGCGGGCAATGGCGGAGCGGATGTCGGCGAGCAGCTTCTCGTTATCCCAGGGCTTCTGGACGAAATTTTCCGCGCCGGCGCGGATGGCGTCGACCACGTTGCCGACCGTCCCGAACGCGGTGATCATGATGACCGGCAGCTCGGGGTGCATGGCGGTGATGCGCGGGAGCAGGTCGATGCCGGTCTCGCCAGGCAGGGCGAGATCGAGCAGAAGGAGATCGAACTCGGAGCGCGAGAGGACGTCAAGGCCGCGCGGGCCGTCGGAGGCCAGAGTGACGTCGAAGCCTTCGAGGGTGAGCAGGGTTTCGAGCGACTCGCGGATGGAGGGCTCGTCGTCGATGATGAGCAGGCGGGCGTGGGTGGCGGACTGCGACGCGGCGGGGGCTGCGGGGGCGAGCGCTTCGGGCATCGTGGACGAATTCCTCAGAGAACGAAAAGCTCAGGGTTGAGACGGTACGGAGGGCGCCGGTGAGCGCGCCGCGCGTCCGTGGGGCTACGTGGCCCCCACTTGAGTGGTGGCCGGCGCGACTTGGGATGCGGTCGGGGATACGGTGGCGGCGGCCGGGAGTTCCAGGCGGAAGGTGGTGCCGTGTCCGAGGGCAGACTCGACTTTGATGGTGCCGCCGTGCTCCTGCAGGATGCCGTAGGAGACGGCGAGGCCGAGCCCGGTGCCTTTGTGCTGGCCGGGCTGCGGGTTGGTCTTCGTGGTGAAGAAGGGATCGAAAATTCTGTGAAGATGGTCGGGCGCGATGCCGGTGCCCTGGTCGGCGACTTCGACGATGGCGCAGGTGCCTTCGTTGCGGGTGCAGATCCGGATGACGGGCGGGTCTGACATGCCTCTGGTGGAGGCTCCGTCGTGCGCCGCCGGGGTCTGGCCGGCGACCGACTGGGTTGCGTCGCGGGCGTTGAGCATGAGGTTGAGGATGACCTGCTGGAGCTTGCCCTGATTACCAAAGACGGGAGCGAGCGCAGGGTCGAAGTCGGTTTCGATGCGGATGCGCGCGGTCTTGAACTGGTGTTCGAGCAGGATGGCGGAGTCGTGGAGAATCTGGTTGAGGTTGATGGAGACGAACTCGGCTCCGGAGGTGCGGGAGAAGTTGAGCAGGCCGTTGACGATCTCGGAGGCGCGGAAGGTCTGCTGGGTAATCTTGCTGAGGACGGGATCGAGACGCTGGGCGAGCTCGGGCTGTGAACGCAGCTGCTTGGTGAGCATCTGGGTGTAGCTGGAGATGACGGCCAGTGGCGTGTTGACCTCGTGGGCGACGCCGGCGGCGAGCAGGCCGATGGAAGACAGCTTCTCGGACTGGGTGAGCTGGGCCTCGAGCTCGATGCGGTCGGTGATGTCGTCGATGAGGATGATGCGGCCGACGACATCGAAGGATCGCGTGAGCAGAGGCGCGATGGCGATGTTGGCGGTGCGGGTTTCGCCGGTGGGCAGCGCGAGGCGGAACTTGTAAAGAGTGTGAGTGCCCTGGGCGGAGGCATCCTGGCGTATGGCATGGAAGCGCTCCATGAACTCGGGGGGAAGGAGATCCGCGAGCGGAATGTGCAGAGCTTCGGCCCGGGGACGCGCGAACAGGACCTCCATCTGCGCGTTCCAGCTTTCGACGCGGTCGTCGAGGTCGACGGCGAAGATGCCGATGTTGATGGATTCGACGATGTTCTGGTTGAAGTCCTTGAGGCGCTCGAACTCGTTGATCTTGGACTCGAGTCGGCGGAAGAGCTGCGCATTCTGGATGGCGATGCCGATGTAGCCGGCGAGCGATTCGAGCACTTCCATGTCTTCGGACGAGAGGAAGTCGCCGTCGTCGGTGCGGCCGAGGCCGAGGATGGCGACGGTGCGGGAGCCGGCCTGATCGCCGCCACGGTTGGCGACTCGGCAGGGGAGGTAGTAGTTGAGGTCGAGGCGGGCGGCGATCTGGCGCTCGGACTCAGGCAGGCGAAGGACCTGCTGCGGGTTCTCGAGAAAGACGTGGTTGAAAGCGCCGGGAGCGTCGAAATCAAGGAAGCCGGCGTCGAGGGTGCGGAGGTCTTCCTGGGTGAGGTTGACGAGACCGTGGGAGGCGGCGAGCTCGAAGCGCGGACGATTGTGGACGCGGGTGTCCGGGGTCCGGGAGTCGGTGTCGGGTTCGGGCGCGAGAAAGACGGCGACGCGGGTGACCAGCAGGGTCTGGGGCAGGCGCTCCACGATCGCGTCGACAAGGGCGCGGAGGTCGGTCTGCGAATTGAGCGAACGGCCGAACTGGATGAGGGTCTCGCGATAATCGAAGCGCTTCTGGTCGAAGACGCGGTCGACGCGGGCCTGGATAGCGCGCTTCAGCGGGTCGAAGATAAGGCCGGTGGCGACGATGGCGGCCAGCAGCCCCCAGATGCGGAGGCTGGGCAGACGGGTGTGCACGATCTCGGCGAAGACCGCGACGATGACGAAGTAGAGCCCGACGAGCGCGGCGGTGGCGAGGGTGTAGGTGACGGAGCGCTTGAAGATGAGGTCGACGTCCATGAGGCGGTAGCGGACGATGGCCCACGAGAACGTGAGGGGCAGGAAGACGAGCGAGAGGCGGACGAGGTTGGCGAAGCCGGCAGGGACGATGTAGTCGGCGAGGAAGGGAACGACATAGAGAAAGGTGAAGGGAATAACGGCGATGAAGGTGCCGCGGGTGAGCCACTTGAGCTGCTGGCGTTCGAGCGGATTTTCGCTGGAGCGGGAGCGCAGAAAGAAGACGGCGGCAGCCCAGACGTAATAGAGCGCCATGTAGCCGAGGGCGATCTTGTCGAGGCGATGCTTGAGGAGTTCGGTGGCCTCGAGGAAGAGGTAGGCGTAGAGCTGCAGGCCGACGACGGCGAGTCCGGGAAGGTAGAGCAGAGCCGCCAGCAGGCGATGGCGCAGCCGGTAGCCGGGCACCGGGTGAGTGGCCGAGAAGGTAAGGGCAAAGTGGAGGAACAGTGCCGGCTGCAGCGCGGTCGCGCCAATATTGCCCCAGTAGATGATCCAGTCCAGGGTGTCGAGTTGACCGGTGAACTTGAAGGCATAGAGGACGAACGAGACCAGGCAGAAGACAAAGAAGTGAGTGGACTTGGGGGCGGTCCAGCGGCGGAAGAGGATGTAGAGGCCGATCAGCAGATAGACGACGGCTATGGATCGCAGGCCGAGGTTGATGGTGCGGTCGGTGGAATCGAGGATTACTTTGACGGGAAAAGGCTTGGCACCCGCCGGCACCGTGCAGAGCGCGTTGCGGGAGCCGAGGGGAGCGCGCAGCACGGAGTAGGTGGCGGTTTCAAGCGCGCCAATGCGGAAGACTTCCTGCTCGAAGGCGGCGACACGCGGGGTGGGGCGATCGTCGACCGCGAGCAGGATGTCGCCCTGGCGTACGCCTGCCCGGTCGCCGGGGGAATCGAGCGGGACCTGTCGGGCGCAGAGGCCGGCGGGTTGGCCGGCGGAACCCGGAAGTGTTTCGATCCACCAGACACCGTCGGTCGGGACGTTGTAGCTGCTCTCCGCCGCAACATTCAGGCCCGCGAGGACGCATGCGGCGAGGGTCATGACCCCCAGCACGATGACGAGAACCCGCGTTTGAAACGCATTCTTCATGAACTGCTCTGCTCTCTGATACGTGCACGTCTGGGGCCAAACGCGATGTTGCAGAGACGGGGGATGTTAGCAGGCCGCCTCACCTCGCCTATGGATAATCATAGCCGGGGTCTGGCGCACGGAGGCGGATTGTGGTGGATCAAGCCGGAGTACGCGGGCGTGGCGACGCATGTTCCCCTCACACTTTTCGGTTCTTGACCGATGAGGTACGGTGTTGTGAACTTGAGACTATGAGATCTTCCGAGGCGGGCCAGCGTCCGTGGGGTGACGGGCGGGTAAGCGAAGAGGGCGGCGAGATACTGGCGCGGGATGAGGCGTATCTGCTTCCGGTGTATGCGCGTTATCCGGTGGTGATGGAGCGCGGCCAGGGCTGCCGGCTGTTCGATGTCGACGGGCGCAGCTACCTGGATATGATGGGCGGGCTGGGCGTGAATGCGCTGGGGCATGCACACCCCCGCATGGTGGCCGCGATGGCGGCACAGGCTGGGATGGTGCATCTGTCGCCGCAGTTTTCTAATCGCTGGGCGAGCCTGCTGGCGGAAAAGCTGTGCGGGCTGGCGGGGATGGCGGGCGCGTTCTTTTCTACCGGCGGCTCGGAGGCGGTGGAAGGCGCGCTGAAGCTGGCGCGGACGTGGGGGCGGCAGCAGGGCGGGGCCGGGAAGATCGAGATGGTGGCGCTGCGGGGGTCGTACCACGGGCGGACGTTCGGGTCGATGTCCGTGACCGGGCAGGAGAAGTACTCGGTGGACTTCGGGCCGGGTCTGCCGGGAGTGCGGTTTGCGGCGAAGAACGACCTTGCGTCGCTGCAGGCGGCGGTGAGCGATGACACCTGCGCGATTCTGCTGGAGCCGGTGCTGGGCGAGGGCGGTGTGCATGCACTGACGCCTGAGTTTCTGGCGGAGGCTCGCCGGCTTGCCGACCGGCACCATGCGCTGCTGATCCTCGATGAGATTCAGTGCGGCCTGGGACGAACCGGGGAGTGGTTCGCATTTTCAAAAACAGGCGTGCGGCCGGATGTACTGATCCTGGGCAAGCCGCTGGGTGGCGGCATTCCGCTGAGCGCGCTGCTGGTGAATGAGGCGCTGTTCGGCGGGTTCGGGCCGGCAAAGCATGGGAGCACCCTCGGCGGGACGCCGCTGGCGTGCCGGCTGGGCAACGAGTTTCTCGCCGTGATGGAAGAAGAGGCGGTGCTCGCGAATGTCAGGCGTGCGGGAGCGAGGTTGCACGAGCGCCTCACGTCGCTGGCGGCGGAGTTCGAGGAGATACGCGAGGTAAGGGGCGGAGGTCTGATGTGGGGCGTGGAACTGAGTGTTCCGGCGCGTCCGCTCGCGGAGGCGGGTCTCGAGCGTGGGGTGATGTTCAACGTGGTGCAGGGGAACGTGCTGCGGTTTCTGCCGCCGTTGATCGTGACGGAGACGCAGGTGGATGAGGCGCTCGACGTGCTGGAGGCGGTGTTCGACGAGCGCTTTGCGCGACGGAGCGCGCGTGAGACCGCAGTCGCACAGGTGGCGTAGCCGCCATGCCGGCGGTCGGGCGGGTTTGTGGGTGCAGCTAAGCTTACGCCTCTGTTCACATCCCTGTAACATGAGCGTGAGGGGCAGACGAGGCCGATGACTTCGTTTGCGTCGCTTGATCGTTGCCGGGGTGGACTGCCAGTGGAAGTGGGATCTGCGTTGAATGAGTCGACCATCATCGTCGACAACATGCACCTGCACTTCTGCAGGGCAGGCGCGGGCCCTGCGCTGGTTCTGGTGCATGGGCTGGTGGGCTCGGCGCGCAACTGGGACCGGAACATGGCATTTCTGGCTCGCTTTCGCACGGTGTATGCGCTGGATCTCGCCAACATGGGGGCATCGGAGCGGGTGGCGGGGATCGACCCGGGCCTGGAAGCAACGGCCGACAGGGTGGCAGCGGCGATGGATGCGCTGGGCATCGAGTCGGCGGATGTCGCTGGACACTCCCATGGCGGGGCGATCTCGATGATGCTGTCTGCGCGGCACCCGCAGCGGGTGCGGCGGCTGGTGCTGTTTGCGCCGGCCAACCCGTTCTGCGATCTTGGACGGGGCCTGATCCGCTTCTATCAGACACGCGTGGGGATCGCGTTCGCGCGGATGATTCCGCGGCTTCCGCGTCGATTGCATAGGACCGCACTGAGCCGGATGTATGGCGACCCGACCCGCATTCACCCTGAGGCACTGGGCGGCTACACGGACTATATGGACCGGGGCACGATCGAGCATGTTCTCGGCATTCTGCGCGCATGGACCAGCGATATGGCGAAGCTGACGGGCGTGCTGCACCGTCTGGCGGGGAAGCCGACGCTGCTGGTCTGGGGCGATCAGGATCGGGCGGTCGGGTTGAGCTCGGGCCAGCGGCTGGCCGAGCTGCTGGGTGCGAAGCTGATGGTGATCCCGGGTGTCGGACATCTGCCGTTTGCGGAGACGCCGGAGCCGTGCCATGCGGCGCTGCGGGAGTGGTTGGCATAGAGCTTCTTTATGAGCGACCCTGGGGTACCCCCCCGTCAACTGAGTAGTACATTTGCGACGTTTTGCGGGCGAATTCGAGCCGAGTTGCGCCAAAGTCTTGCAATCAAGAGAGTTAGCAGAACGAGAAAAGCCCTGCGGATGTTTGCGGGGCTTTCTTGTTTCTGATTTAAGCTTAACAGGTTGAGCGGGGCAGGTATGCCAACTATTCATGACTCCTATGTGGTTTCGTATCAGGCGCTCAGGCCTGTCCGCGCAGGCTGAAGGGGTTGACAGGTTTTTCATAAACACAAGCATGCGGATACTGGCCGGGTAAGAAGTTGCTGCGGTCCTCATTTTGCCAGTGTCCCTGCCATCACTGACCGACCGTTCGGGGCCGAGCGGGGCGGGCGGCAGTGGTGTTGCGGGCGAGGGCGGCATTCTTCGACTGCGCCACTGCGCGGCTTCGCTCAGGATGGTGACGCGGAGGATGGGGGGTTGGGTAGCAGGTAGGTTTGGCGGAGCCAGTGGCGGATGTGGGTCTGCATGATCTCGAGCTTGGGTGCGGGGCTGGTGGGGATGCCCTGAAAAAAGTGGTCGGCACCGGCGACGATGTCGCGCTGCCATGGCTTTGGGGTCTCGGCGAGGATGCGGTCGAGGGCGGGGGTGGGGCAGAACTCGTCGTGGTCGCCGGAGACGAAGAGTTTGGGCCGGGTGCAGTGCTGGAGGAAGTCCCAGGTGTAGCTGCGTCCTGCGGCCTGGACGGGTGCTCCGAGGGCGATGAGGCCTGCAACGCGCGAATCTGGTTTTTCGTCGGGACAGCACGCGCGCAGGCCGACATAAGAACCGAAGGAGAAACCGGCGAAGAGGATGGGCCTGGCATACTCGCGGGTGAGCCAGTCGAGCGCGGCGCGGACATCGTCGATCTCACCGACACCATGGGCGTGGGTGCCTTCGGAGAGGCCGACGCCGCGAAAGTTGAAGCGCAGGACGGGCACGCCGCAGGCGGTGAACGCCTTCATGGCATGGTAGACGACCTTGTTGTGCATGGTGCCGCCGAAGAGCGGGTGCGGATGGGCGATGAGGGCAGCGTACGGGCAGTCCTCTTCGCCGGTGTTGAGAAGGGCTTCGAGGCGGCCGGCGGGGCCGGTCAGATCGGTAAGAGCGCGGAGCTGAGAGGGCACCGGATCAGGATAGCTTTATGCGCCTGTTTTATGCTGGGGCTATGGCAATCGATCCGATTGAGTTGACACGGCGGCTGGTGAGGATTCCGTCGACGACGTACCACGAGCACGATGCAGGGGTGTTTCTGGCGGAGTTTCTGGCCTCCGAGGATTGGGCGGTGGAGCGGATGCCGGTGGAAAGACCTGCGGCCGGAACGCCGGGCGCGGAGGGTGGCGGCGAGCGCTTCAACGTGTACGCGCACATGCCGGGGAAGACCCCGGAGGTGGTGCTTTCGACCCATTTCGATACCGTGCCGCCCTCTATCGAGCTGCGTGAGGATGACGAGTTTCTCTACGGGCGCGGAACCTGCGATGCGAAGGGAATCGCGGCGGCGCAGATCGCGGCGGCGGAGCGGCTGCGGGACCAGGGCGTGGCGGTCGGGCTGCTTTTTGTAGTTGGCGAAGAGAGGGATTCGGCTGGAGCGAAGGTGGCGAATGAGCAGCCGCGCGGGGCGCGTTTTCTGATCAATGGGGAGCCTACGGACAACCGGCTAGCGCTGGCGTCCAAGGGCGCGCTGCGCGTGGAGCTGTTTGCCGAGGGCAGGATGGCGCACTCGGCTTACCCGGAGCTGGGCGAGTCGGCGATCGACAAGCTGGTCTCGGTGCTGGCCGATCTGCGGGGACTGGAGCTGCCGGTGCTGGAAGGGATCGGCGACACGACGCTGAACGTGGGGCTGGTGAGCGGCGGGCGGGCACCCAATGTGATTGCCGACAAGGCAGAGGCGCATCTGCTGGTGCGGCTGGTGGGGCCCGCGGACGAGGTTCGGGAACGAATTCGCGGAATCGTGGCGGATCGGGTGCGGGTGGAGTTCCCGCTGGAGCTGCCGTTTGTCCGGATGCGCAAAGTGGGCGGGCTGGAGACGATGGTCGCAAAGTTTACGACCGACATTCCGTCGCTGACGGCGTGGGGCGAACCGTTTCTGCTGGGGCCGGGGTCAATTCACGTGGCGCATACGCCGGACGAAAAGATCTCAAAACGAGAGCTGCTGGAGTGCGTGGAACTATATGTGGAGCTGGCGCGTGAGCTGGTGGGGATAACGGCTTGACGCGTTGGCTGGGCTGGATGGGCGTGGGGCTGCTGGCAGTAATGGCGGTGATCGGCATCTCTTACTGGACGGTGCCGCGCGGCAATACGGAGCAGACCTCGTTCGATGCGATCATCGTGCTGGGTTCACCGGCGGACCCCGATGGAAAGCCTTCGGTGGAGCAGCGCGAACGCGTACGGGAAGGTGTCGAAGAGTTTCGGCGTGGACATGCGGAGCGCCTGATCCTGACGGGCGGGGCAGCGCATAACAAATGGATCGAGGGCTGGACGGAGGCGCAGTACGCGGAGTCGCTGGGGGTTCCGGCGGATGACGTCTATGTCGAAGGCCGTTCGCTGAATACGATCCAGAATGTGTTTTATGCGTGGCAGATGATGCACGCGCATGGGTGGACGTCGGCGGAGGTGGTGAGCTCGCACAGTCATCTGCCGCGGGCGGGGCTGATTCTGTCCCACTACGAGAAGCTGGGGCTGAAGTGGCACACTCAGGCGTCGCACTGGCCGCGCGAGTACCCGGTCACGCAGATCGCGGGGTATTACTGGTATGAGGCGGTCGGGACTGCGCTGCTGCGCTGGTTTGGCTACCGTCCTACGCCGTTTCTGCCATAAGCGGGTTCAGCCTCGCCATGCTTCTCTGGCTCAGGTCTCGGCAGCGGGGTTGAGGAGGGGCTGCGGCCCTCGGGTCAGGCGCGAGGTGACGGTGAGCAGCGGTTTTTCTACCAGCAGATGCAGCAGCAGGCCGGGCACCAGCGCAAAGACGACAGCGGCAAGGCAGAGCGCAGGGTAAGGCAGTGCGGCGATGCGGCGGGTATGCCGGGCGAGCGTGAGGATGAGCTGAATCGCGAGATAGTGGGTGAGGTAGATGGAGTAGGAGGCGGCTCCGAGCAGACGAAGCGGGTAGGGGATCGTGAGCGGGCGGGACCGCTCCCAGCCGACGGCGCCGAGAAGAAGAAGTGCGGTGAGGGCTCCGCCGACGAGGATGGTGGGGCGGGCGTCCTGATCGCCCAGTACTGTCCAGAAGCCGTTGCTTACGGCTGAGTCGATCGCGACGATAGCGATCGCGGCCGCCGCAAGCGTTGAAAGCGGATAGCGTAATCGAAGGCCACGGCGGGCCAGCCAGGCGATGGTCATGCCGGCGCAGAATTCGAGAATATGCAGGTTGAGCAGGAAGGTGTCCGGTGAGAAGCTTCCCGTGACCAGCCATTTGCCGAAGCAGTTCGCGGCTGCGATCAAAGCGACCCAAACGCCGAAGATCAGAGAGCCGAGGCGGCGGGAAAAGAAAAAGACCGAGAAGGCGACGTAGAAGAGGACCTCATACTCGAGTGTCCAGGTGACATTGAGCAGACGTGGACCGACGTGCGGAAGCAGCAGGACGGAGTTTGCGATGGAGTAGGCGGTGCCGTTCTGGTGATCGCGCAGGCTCGGGGCAAGGAGGGTAAGCGGGACGATGACGAGACAAAGCGCCCAGTACACGGGGTAGATGCGGGCGATACGTTTGAGCGCATAGGAACCAAGGCGGCGGGGCTGGCCGAAGTCGCGAAGGTGTACCCAGACCATCAGAAAACCGCTGAGGGCGAAGAAGAAATCGACGCCGATGAAGCCGAACGGAAGTGGATCAGGCGCGCCGGGACCGTATACGGCGCGGGTAAGAAACTTGCAGTGATAGCAGACCACTGCAAGCGCGGCGAGACCGCGACCTGCCTGCAGTGCATCCAGCTTTTGCAGGGAGCGGACGCCCTGGGTCATGCACACTCTCTCAAAATGAATTTTCCTGATGATAGCAGCGGGTAGCGGTGACGAAGCAACGACAACGCGTCCTGATGCCCGTGAAGCAGTGCTCCTGTTTCTGGACGCACTTCGTGCGTACTTCCGGAATGAGAACAACGAAGGTTTCGAACGGGATTTGCACGCGTGCGGCTGCCGCGGCGCGGCTTAAACTGATCGTATGGCCGCTGAATTTACCCACCTGCATCTGCATACCGACTACTCCCTGCTCGATGGCGCGTGCGACGTCGATAAACTCGCCGCGCATGTGGAGAAGATCGGGCAGAAGGCCGTGGCGATGACCGATCACGGCAATATCTTCGGGGCGGTGCACTTCTTCGACGCGGCCAAGAAGAAGGGGATCAAGCCGATTCTCGGGTGTGAGCTCTATATCTGCCAGGCCGACGATCACCGGGCCAAGGGCGACGGCGACAAGTACAACCACCTTCTGGTGCTGGCGGAGAATGAAGAGGGCTACCGGAATCTGGTGCGGCTTACTTCGGAAGCGGCGCTTCATGGGTTCTACCGTAAACCACGGGTGAGTAAGAGTTTTCTGGCGCGGCACACGAAGGGGCTGATCGGGTTTTCGGGGTGCCTCGCGGGTGAGGTTTCACAGCACCTGATGGACGGCAAGTACGAGAAAGCGCGGGCGGCGGCGGGCGCGTACGAGGAGATGTTCGGGCGCGGAAACTTCTTTCTGGAAATCCAGGATCATGGGCTGGAACCGGATAAGGCGGTGACCGAGGCGATGTTCCGGATGGAGAAGGATCTGGATATTCCGCTGATCGCGACGAACGACTCGCACTACATCGCGGATGAGGACAGCCGGGCGCATGAGGTGCTGCTGTGCGTGCAGACGGCGGGGTCGATGAACGACCCGAAGCGGTTCAAGTTCGATACCAACGAGTTCTACATTAAGAGCGCGGACGAGATGGCGCGGCTGTTCGCGCACGCGCCGCATGTGGTTTCGGGGACGATGCAGTTTCCCGAGCGCTGCAATCTGAAGCTGAACAAGGTGGACAACCCGTTTCCGGAATTTCCGGTGCCGGAGGGAATGGATCTGGACGGGTTTTTCGAGCAGGTGTGCCGGGACGGGCTGCGTAAGCGGCTGGCGACGAATGTGGCGCACCTGCGTTCGCGGGATCTGCTGAAGCATACGGAAGAGGAGTACTGGGCGCGGCTGGATCGGGAGATTACCTGCATCAAGCAGATGAAGTTTCCCGGCTACTTCATGATCGTGTGGGACTTTATCCGGTACGCGAAGGAGCAGAGCATTCCGGTGGGGCCGGGGCGTGGGTCGGCCGCCGGCTCCCTTGTCGCGTACTGCATGGAGATTACCGATGTGGATCCGCTGCAGAACAATCTGCTGTTTGAGCGGTTTCTGAATCCGGAGCGGGTGTCGATGCCGGATATCGATATCGACTTCTGCATGAACCGGCGCGGCGAGGTGATCGAGTATGTGCGGCGCAAGTATGGCGTCGACCAGGTCGCGCAGATCATCACGTTCAACACGATGGCGGCGAAGGCGGCGATCAAGGATGTGGGTCGCGCGCTGGATATGCCCTATGGCGAAGTCGATCGCATCGCGAAGATGATCCCGGCGACGATCGGGATCACGATCGAGCAGGCGCTCAAGGATAAGGGTCCGCTGGGGCAGGCGTACGAGTCGGATACGAAGATTCGCGAGCTGATCGACACGGCGATGCGGCTGGAGGGTCTGGTGCGCGGGGCGGGGGTGCATGCGGCGGGCGTGGTGATTGCGCCAAGCCCGCTGACCGAGCTGGTGCCGGTGACGCGGACCAAGGACGAGGCGGTGGTGACCTCGTA
>CAXTVJ010000001.1:133384-144902 GCA_964247715.1 uncultured Acidobacteriaceae bacterium
CAGGGCGGGATGATCGACGACTTCATCGAGCGCAAGTGGGGTCGGCGAGCGGTCGAGTACACCTTCGTAGAGCTCGAGGAGATTCTGCGCGAGACGCTGGGCGTGATCGTGTATCAGGAGCAGGTGATGCAGATCTCGTCGGCGATCGGGGGCTACTCGCTGGGCGGCGCGGACCTGCTGCGGCGGGCTATGGGTAAGAAAGACCCGGCCGAGATGGCGAAGCAGCGCGACATCTTCATGGCGGGGGCGACGGAGCGGAAGTTTCCGAAGGATCGGGCGGGGCAGTTGTTCGATCTGATGGAGCAGTTTGCGGGCTATGGATTCAACAAGTCTCACTCAGCGGCGTATGCGCTGCTGGCGTATCACACGGCTTACCTGAAGACGCATTATCCGGTGGAGTTTATGGCGGCGCTGCTGACGAGCGAGACCTCGAAGCCGGAGAATGTGGTGAAGTACATTTCGGAGTGCCGCGAGATGGGGATCGCGGTGGTGCCGCCCGATGTACAGATCTCGCTGGCGAGCTTTACGCCGAGCGTGATTGCGGGCAAGGACGGCGAGCAGACGGAGGCGATCCGGTTCGGGCTGGCGGCGATCAAGAATGTCGGCGGCAACGCGATTCAGACGATCATTGAGTCGAGGGCGCGGCTGCAGGCTGAGGGGAAGGCGGGGTTCGCGAGTCTGTGGGAGTTTTGCGAAGAGGTCGACTTGCGGCTGCTGAACAAGAGGGTGCTGGAGTCGCTGATCAAGGCCGGGGCCATGGATGCGTTCGGGCCGCGCGCGCGGGTGATGGCGGCGCTGGATACGGCGATCGAACGGGCGCAGAAGGCGCAGAAGGATAAGGAGTCGGGGCAGTCGGGGCTGTTCGGGATTTTCGACGATTTTGTGCCGGCGGCGGGGACGAAGAAGGTTGAGGATCTGCCGATGGCTGCGGAGTGGGACGAGCATACACGGCTGCAGTGCGAGAAGGAGGTGCTGGGCTTCTTCGTGAGCGGGCATCCGATGGACAAGTATCGCGAGAAGCTGCGAAACCTGAAGGCAGTCGACACGGCGACGGCCTGCGAGATGAAGCCGGAGCCGGTGATGTTTCGGCGCGGGCAGCAGGAGCCGCAGAATGAAATTCAGATCGCGGGCGTGATCACCGGGCTGAAGGTGGCGAAGTCGAAGCGCTCGGGCGAGCTGTATGCATCGGCGGTGCTCGAGGATACGGTGGGGAAGATCGAGCTGATCGCGTTTCCGAAGGACTACGAGAAGCTGGCGGAGAAGCTGAAGATCGATGTGCCCGTGGTGGTCCGCGGGGCACTGCGGGGCGAAGAGGATTCCGCGCCGAAGCTGGCGGTGACGGGGATTCAGGCGCTTGAGGATATAAAGCTCAAGCTGCCGGAGGCGCTGCGGATCAAGGTGCCGCTGCATTCACCGGATCAGGCGCTGCTGACCAAGCTGCTGGGGCTGTTTGTGGACTCGCCGGGGACGGGGAAGCTGCTGCTGGATTTCGAAGAGCCGGGTGAGTTCTGCGCGGTGCTGGAGCCGGCGAAGGTGATGGTGGCGGCGGACCGGCTGTTTATTGACCGGGTGGAAGAGCTGGTGGGGCGCGGGGCGGTGCGGGTGATTCAGTAGGTCGACGGAGGGATCAACGTTGATTCGCAGCCGCACCGTGGGGGCAGGTACTTCCTCCCTGCATCTTCTTCAAGCGGGTGCTTTCAGCGAGTCGGAATCCGAGTGGAACGACTTCGTTACGGCTGGTGGCAGGGTGCCGGCCAGGAACTTGGGATAGCGCTCGGCGGTCAGGTCGGCGGGCCACTCGGTCATCACCTCTGTTCGCTGGAAGCGAGCCAGCGCGTCGATCACAGAACGAACTGGGTCTGGGCGGTTGGCAGCAGGATCTCTCCGGCATCGACGTTGTGCAGATCGGGATGTGGACTGGACATATGGAAGACGCCGATCACCATGACAGAGACCGGTTCCGGTGCCGTGTTGTTGTGCGGGGAAGCGAGAGGCGCGAGCGGGCACAGCGCGAGGACGAAGAGAATACAAAGCATTTCCATGCTTCTGCCTGAGTCCTGAGGAGATTGATTCCCTCATGCGGTACGCGCGTGGGATTGCCTCGGTTCCACAGTGACTGACTGAGCTTCCTCGTGTGAAGCTCGAAGATTTCAGCTACCAGTGGCGGGTGCCGGGTGCGCCTTTGAAGGGGCCGCGGAGGTTGGCGGTGATCCAGCCTCCGTAGAAGTCGCCCGGCTGCGGGGCGACGCGTTCTTCGCCGACCCAGCACTCGTCGACTTTCGTGGCGTAGAAGGCGAGATATCCTGTGAGCGCGGCGTAAGCGGGTGAGGGAGACTCGTAACTCCAGGCGCAGTCGGAGGACGCGTGTTCGGGCGTGACGAGTGACCAGTAGGTGGCGAGTCCTTTGAACTCGCAGAAGCTCTGGCGGGTGAGGGAGGGCTGCAGCAGGTGCATCGTCAGCGCGGCCCGAGGCAGGTAGTAGACGGGCGGATGACTGGTTTCGAGGATGCGCAGGGCGGGCTGGCCGCTGAGGGTGGTATCGGCAACGGTGTGGCCTGCGTGCACGATGCGAAGGCGCTGCGGGACAGGTTCGAGGCGGGGCGGCCGGGGATAGTCCCAGACGGATTCAACCGTGAGCGAAGCTTGGTTCATAGATGCTTTCTCAGCTGAGCATCACGCCCAGGAAGAGCACGATGGTGAGGATCAGGGCGCACAGGGCGGTATACAGCCGGTCCTGCTTGATCTGCCGGATGAGCGAGACCAGCAGGAGCTCGTCGCTCATGGAGACGAGCAGATCGGCGTCGCTGGCCGCGCAGATCGTGGCCAGGTAGCTGTTGTGATCGTCGACGAGGACGTGGTCGACGGAGTTGGAGAAGGTATGGCGAATCCAGTGATGGCCGCGGCTCTGGTGAATGAAAAACTTGGGCAGAGGCCGGCCGTGCTCGGGCAGGGAAGCACTGTGCGGCTTGATGATCGGAAAGATGACGCGGAGGTTGATGATGAGCGAAAGACCGACGCCGCAGATGAAGAAGGACAGCGCTGCGGGATGAAGGTGCGGATGCCGTGGAGTGATGCGCTGGAACGAGGCGGCGACCATGCCGGAGAGCAGCGTGACGCAGAAAGCGGCCTTGGTATCGATAAAGCGGATCGTGTTCTGCGTATCGTTGACGGCGTGGTAGAGGAACAGCAAACGGCTGGTGTAGGTCGCCTCGTCGACTAGTTCCGTGGGGGTCACGCGCAAAGCCTATCACAGCGGCGCGCTGCCAGTGACGGGGTCTCTCGCATGTGGAGGCCGGTCCCTTTCCGATGAGCGAGCCGATGCATATGGAAGAGAAGTGGCCCTCCATCGCCGGGAGCCGCAATCCGCGAGCTATGCCGGGCGGCGCGTGAATGCTATACCTGATCCGAATGCTCTCCCGGCTCAGACGCGTCGCCAAGGCCATCGCACTCGCGTGCGCGGTGTGCCTGCTGCTGGTGTTTGCCGAGCGGAGCACACTGTTTGAGGATTCGGACCGGCTGACCTTCGACTTCGCAGTCGATCACTTCGGGTTGAGCGCCCCCTCGAAGGAGATCGTGCTGGTCGATTTCGATGAGGACACCTTTCAGCACCTTCAGCAGTTTCCGCTGCCGAGGATGCTGTTCGTAAAAGCGATCCGGCTGATCGCGGCAGGGAAGCCGAAGGTGATCGGGCTGGATGTGCTGCTGACCGAGCCACGCAATCCTGCCGACGACCAGGCGATGCAGGAGGCGCTGACCTCCGCCGGCATCGTGATCCTCGCGTCGCAGTCGCAGGATGCCAGCCTGAGCAAAGCGCTGCCGCTGAACGCGTTCTGCCAGCCGGAGGAGCCGAGGTCGGGTTTCTGCAAAGAGGGCACGCCGGGGGCGATGGGGTACGGCTTCATCAACATGCCGATTGACGCCGATGGCTTTGTGCGTCAGGCAAATCTCTTTACCAACGATGGAGTCAGCTTTCCGCTGATGCTGGCGCAGCAGTACGCGGGCCAGTCGATGGAGCCGGGCGGGCCGGCGTCTGCGCGCTTTCTCGGGCACACGATTCCGTACGACGACCGCGAGACGCGTGACTTCGCGATCGGAAGCTGGGGACGCGAGCCGGCGACCCGCATCTCCGCCTGGCAGCTGCTGACCGGCAAGGTGCCGTCGTCGACGTTCGCGGGAAAGCTGGTGCTCATTGGGCAGTCGAGCACCGCGTCCAGCGACGTGCACTACACGCCGCTGTTCCGCGTGGCCGACCGGGACGGGCTTCGTCTACAGATGGGCGGGACGGCGATTCACGCGGCGGCGATCCGCACGCTGCTGGAAGGCACGGCGGTGCGGCCGGCACCGCGGCTGCTGACGAATGCGTGGATCTTCGGCGCGTGCGTGCTGGGCGCGATGCTGCTGCTGCACTGCGACCTGATCGTCGGGATCTCCGGACTGCTGGCCCTGATGGCGGTGCTTGCGGCGGTTTCGATGGGGCTGTTCGCGAAGCTGCGTTTCTGGCTGCCGTTTCTGCCGGCGGAGGTGGCGCTGGCGTTCACGCTGCCGGTCACGCTGGGGGCACGCTTCGTCGAGGAGCGGCTGGTCTCCAGGCAGGCGGGCCTGCAGCGCGCGCAGCTAATGAAGCTCTTCGCGAGCTACGTCGACCCGAAGGTGGCGGAGACGATCTGGGAGCGGCGCGCCGAGCTTTCGCTGGGCGGCGTGGAGCACATTGCGACGGTCATGTTTACCGATATCCGCGGCTTTACCGCGCTCAGCAACAACCAGCCGCCGGCTGTAGTCCTGTGCTGGCTGAATCGATATCTCGAGGCGATGGATGAGGTGATCCGCGTGCACGGCGGCTTCCTGAACAAATTCATTGGCGACGGTTTAATGATTTTGTTCGGGGTTCCGCTCGACCGCGGGCCGAAGGAAGAGGCGTGCGCCGCGCTCGACTGCGCGCTGGCTATGATCGAACGCGTGGAGCAGCTGAACCGCGAGCACGCCGACGATTTACGCTATCCACAGCTGCGGATCGGGGTCGGAATCCACACGGGACGACTGGTGGCGGGCAGCATCGGCTCGGCAAGCCGACAGGAGTACTCGGTGATCGGCGAGACGGTAAATCTGGCATCGCGTCTCGAAAGCCTGAACAAGACGTTCAAGACGGAGATCCTGATGAGCGCCGCGACCGTGTGCTTCGTGGTGGAGCGTTTCCCGCAGCTGGAGTCGCTCGGTCCCGCAAAGGTCGCCGGGCTTGAAGAGCCGGTAGAGGTCTTCACCCTGCGTACAAGGGTTGAGGCGCACCTACAGATACATTCACAGGTATTGTCCGGAGCAGGAGCAGGAAGATGAGAGCAGCAGCGGTTTTTCGTGGGTTGTGGGTTGCCGGTTTATTCGCGGGGCTGGGATGTCTGGGCACGTGCGCTGCGCTCGCGCAAAACGCGCCCCCGCCGCAGCGGGTGAGGGCAAAGCTGGACGGGTTCGACCTCTCGCCGAAGACGGGCAGGGGACCGAACCAGGTGGGTGGTGCCTCCCGCGATCTGGGACAGCCGGCGCTGTACGCACCGAATTTGGGCAAGGCCTATACCCTGACGCCGGAGTTTTACTGGGCCGCGACGCAGCCGGGAGATGCCGTGACTTTTCGCCTGACCGGCGCCGAGGGCGAGAAGCTCTATGAGACGGTGGTGAAGGCCGACCATCTGCGGTACCCGGCAGATGCGCCCGCACTGAAGCCCGGCCAGACCTATCGCTGGACGATCGTGCCTGAAAACGACGTGCTGGGCGGAGCACCCGCGCCGGTCAGCTTTACGGTGGTGGGCGGAGCGGAGCGCGAGGAGATCGCGGAGCAGCTGAAGGTGGCAACCGATGCTTCGACTATCGCGATCGTCTTCGTGAACCACCGGATCTGGTACGACGCGGTGCAGAGCTACAGCGATGCGCTGATGCACGATCCCGGCAACCAGAATGCGCTGGCGGCGCGCGCGGACCTCTACGAGCAGCTTGCGGTGACGAAGCCGCTTGCGGCTGCCGATTGGCGGAGGGTGCACTAGCGTCTTCCGATGAACCCTTCCGAGCACGTACGGGGAGACTCTGAGCCGCCATTTCTGCTGCGCTTTCACGGCGTACGGGGATCCATTCCCACAGCCGGCGAGGCGCAGCTCGGCGTTGGCGGCAACACGGCCTGCGTGGAGATTGTCCGGCCTGAGGCTCCCGGGGAGATGCTGATTCTGGATGCAGGCAGCGGCATTCGCGGGCTCGGCAGGGAGATCATGGGACGACCCGACCCGCCGATGGCGATCCATCTCTTCTTCACGCACTTTCACTGGGATCATGTACAGGGGCTGCCGTTCTTTCTGCCGCTCTACTCGCCGACGTGCCGGGTGGTGTTCCACTCGGCGCATTCTCCTGAGCATCTGCGCGAGGTGCTGGCCGGGCAGATGCGGACCCCCTACTTTCCGGTGAGGCTGGATCAGCTGACATCGCGGATGGATTTCCATCAGCTCTCTCCGGAGCCGGAGGAGTTCGACGGCATCGGTATCGAGCCTTTTCTGCTGCATCATCCGCAGGATTCGTTCGGCTTTCGCATCACCCGCGCTGGAAGAACGGCGGTCTACGCTACCGACCACGAGCACGGCGTCGAGGAGCGGGACCGTGAACTGGTGCGCATCGCCGCGGATGCCGACCTGCTGGTTTACGACGCGCAGTACACGCCGGCCGAGTACGCGACCAGACATGGCTGGGGCCACAGCACATGGCTCGCAGCGACCCGCATCGCCGAGCGTGCCAGAGTTCGACGGCTCGCGCTCTTCCACCACGATCCCGAACGTACCGATGAAGCGGTCCGGGCCATCGAGGCGGAAGCACGCGGGCATTTCTCCCAGACGGTCGCCGCCTGCGAAGGGATGATGCTTTAGCTGGGGTGCGGTCTTGAAGAAGGGATATCGGAGGTGGCGGAGAGACAGGGATTCGAACCCTGGATACCTTGCGGTATACACGCTTTCCAAGCGTGCGCCTTCAGCCACTCGGCCATCTCTCCCGGCGCTACTCGACTTCCTGAATCTACCACAGCCGGTTCACTTTCCCGTCCCCATGCAGCTCGGAAGGCACCACTGATATGAGGTGGTTCCTGGATCGAGGCCAAGAGCGGCGGTGCTGACGTCCTGGCCTCCGCTTTGGAAGAGCCGGGTGAACATCGGGTGCCGCGACGCGTAACGTCCGATAACACATATTCTGTACAGTGAAGGCTAAGGATGGCTGAGAGGCGCAGCGCAGGACCTGATGCCCGCCTCCGCGCGCGGCACCATGTCGTCGTCCTGCAGCTCCGGACGTACGGTGCGCGCGATGCGTGCGGCTTGTTCGTAGTGCCCCAGCGCCTCCGCGCACTGGCCTGAGGACGCCAGCTCCGCCGCCAGGTTGATCTGGGTGAACGCCGAATCCGGCGCAAGCTCGACTGCCTGACGCGCGAGCATAAGCGCCGCCTCCGTTCGCCCGGCTTTGTGCAGATCGCCCGTGTTGCGGACGTCGACCAGCGCCGCCATCAGCGGGACCGCAAAGCGTCCCTGATAGACATAAACGCCGTGCTGGATGTTTGCCACCGGCTTGAGCCCGCGAAACGGCTCAAACCAGTTCAGCGGCCCGTCGCCTGACTCAACTCCTTCAAGGTCGCTGTCCGAGATCAGCACCGTCCCGTCGATCACCGGAGGAACGTCCATGGGCAGCCGAAACCACCACAGCGAGCTCCCGGTCGGGAGCCGTTTGCAGTCGATTCCGTAGTCCGACGGTTGTACCGCGCCATCCGGAAAGTAAGCGAACCAGCAGTTCGTAATGTGGTTTGCCTCGAGGTACGCCTTGACCCCGATGAGCTGCTGTCCCCAGTCCACATTGGCATCGCTGAGGTAGCGATGCACCTGAGACGGCCCGCCCCACGCCTCGTTCCCATAGGCCATGTAAGCCGGTGCGACGAGGACGGAGGTGACTCCCTGCCAGACGAGCAGCAGGCCGGCCGCGATGGCCCACGACCGTCGTCGGGCGAAGGCCTGCGCGGCGGCGCATCCAGCCAGCGCGTAGAGGAACGGGTAGACCGGCATCAGGTGCCGCGCGCCGATATCCATGTGGGAGGTGGTGACCAGGGCGAAGTAGAAGCCGGTGGGGATGAGCAGAAAGCACAGTTCGCGGGCATGCCGATTCCCTTGCCGAAACCACAGGAACGGGACGAGCGCCAGCAAGATCAGCAGCGGCAGCGTCGACTTGATGAGAAAGGCGACTGGAAAGTATTGCCAGGGCCCGTGCCGGTACATGCGTCCAAAGAAATAGCTGGTGTACTCCCACTCCGTCTTCTTCGTATTTGCGAGCCCCCAGACGAAGGCTTGCGGGAGCAGATGAGCGCGCGCCACCGCAGTCAGCTCCGCCGCACTCGTCCTGCCGGGCATGGACGCAATGTACGGCATCAGCGTCGGGGACAGCTGGAGACCGTTCGGGGCGGGCGCATCGCGAAAGCCGTAGAAAGCCCAGATGATTACCCACGCACACAGGCAGATTGCTCCCACCTCAGCCAGCCGGCGCCGGAGCACGGTGGCGCTGCGCAGGCGCACCGCTTCCGCGAGAGCGAGCAGCACCAGCATGGGAACGACGAAGATTCCGGTGAACTTCGCCACCATGGCCAGCCCGGCCGCGATGCCGGCCAGCCCCAGCCGGCCCCAGGTCGGCTGCTTCGTGTAGCGGTAGAAGGCGTAGATGGCGGCGAAGATGAAGCAGGCGCTGCCGAGGTCGGTCGAGACCAGCGTGCCGTGGGCCAGCACGGTGGGATCGAAGACGAAGAGGGCCAGCGCCGCCATCGCCGATACCGTCCCGAACATCTCCCTCGTCGCCGCATACAGCAGCCAGGCCAGTCCGAGCGTGAAGAGCATGCACATCATGCGGGCCGGAAACAGCACGCGGTCTTCCCCGTTACCACGTGCATTTTCAAGTCCGAAGACGAAGGAGCGGCCGTCGAGAAACGCCTCGAGACCCTGCGACTTGCCCCTGGCAGGCGGCGTCGTCAAATGCATCGGGAGGAGCGGCAACGCGGCAGCCAACTTCACCAGCGGCGGCACCTCGGCATTCAACCGATAGTCGTGACGCGTCCAGATGTTGTAGCCGTCGTAGAGATGGTGGGCCTCATCCCAGTTAGCGGAGGTGGCTCGCGCCACATGGATCAGTTCGCCCGCGAAAACCAGCAGGAGCGCGAGCACGGCAAGTGTCCGGCGCGCGTGGGTCCACCACGGAGCAAGCTCTTGTTCGGCTGCATCGGTTGAGGCCATCTCAGGCACTCTACACGGGCGTTCGCGGAATTCGAAACTGAAATCTCAACGTGCTGAAATTTCAGGCAATCGATGAACCCTTAGTCGATCAGCCGCCTCAGGAGCGACCGCCGCCGACGAAATGCACGACTTCGAGCTTGTCGCCGGATTCGACGCGAACCGTCGCCCACCCGGCCCGACGTGCAATATCGCCGTTACGCTCGACCGCGATCCGATCCGCTTTCAGCCCCAGCGCGCCTACGACCCGCAGCAGATCCGCCCCACTCTCGAGCTCTTCGAGCGTACGCTCGGCCCCATTCAACCACACTGTCAACGCCATGGGTCAAGGCTATCAGCGCGACAATCTTTCGGTGCCCGCAACCGCCTCCGCGCGCCCGAGCCGGCGTTTCAACCCGCGCCCGACCCGCGCCCACAGCGGCACCACCTCCGGGCACTCGAGGAAGATCTCCCGGCTCAAACGCATCAGCAGATGGATGGCATCGCACTGATCGACATCACTGTCCCGACCCGGCTTACTGTCGCGGGCCGTCTCAGAGCCCCGCTTCGCCAGGCTGCCGCCCGCGCCAAGGTACATGCGCGAATCGATCAGGTATTCGACGGCGTGACCGAGAGACTCAAGCGCGCGGCCGTGCACGTAATCGGGGCGTCGCGCGGGCTCGGCATGGCGAACGAAGGCATCGAGCGAATCCTGCATCGGTAAATCATTGTCTGCAAGAACGGTGGGCGGGGCGGCCAGAAGCATACGAGTGTTCCCTCTTCAGGGTCCTATCGGCGAGATCAAGGCTTATCCCTGACGTGGAACACTTTCGACATGGGTCAGGTGCTTCAACGGCCAGAGCAGGTTGAGCGGCCCGATCCCCTGCCCGATCGGCTGCGCCAGCCGGATCGCCTCCAGGACGTAGGCCTTGGCCGCCCGTGCTGCTTCAACTCCGCCGAGGCCGGAGGCCAACCCGCAGGTCATCGCGCTTGAGAAGGCGCACCCGGTTCCATGGGTCGAACGGCTCGCGATTCTCTCCGCCCGCAGCCAGGTCGCCGTGCCGCCGGGGGCCAGCACCAGGTCTTCCGCGCGCTCCTGATCGCCCCCCGTCGCGACCACGCCCAGGCCCGCGCAACGGTTTTGCAACGTGCGCGATGCAGCTTCGGCCGCATCCGGCGACACGGTCTCGCGTCCGAGCAAAGCCGCTACTTCCGACAAGTTCGGCGTCACCCAGTCGACCAGCGGAAGCAGTGTCCGCCGCAGCGTCTCCAAGCCATCCTCGCTGAGTAGATTCTTGCCGGAACTCGATCGGAGCACTGGATCCAAAACCACCGGCACTGGCCCGAAATGCTCCTGGTGCATTCGCAGGAACTCGCCGACGGCAGCGACGTTTTCAGCGGTGGCCAGCATGCCGATCTTGATCGCCGCCGGCGGCAGATCGTCGTCGAGACACGCAAGAGTCTCCGTCACGAGGCGCGCGGCGACCGCTTCGGTGGTGCGGACGCCCAGCGTGGACTGCACCGTCAGCGCGGTCACGCAGGCTGTCCCGAAGAAGCCAAGCGCGGCGAAGACGGCCAGATCCGCCGTTACGCCTGCACCCGAAGAGGGATCGAAACCCGCGATCGTCAGCAGTGTCCTCATGCCCTCACTCTCCGCTGCAACTCTGCGCCCAGCCACCAGACAAAAGTATTACGTCGGCACTTTTTTCGCTTGCCTTGTGTTCTGTCCAGGGTAAACGTCGTCCGCGAGTCGTATTTCGACGCGTTTTACCGCTTGCAGTTCAAAGTTTCCACTACCAGACGCATGCCGCGAATGCAAGGGCGCGGACGCGGGTCGCACAAGGTAAGTTGCTCATCCAGCTTGACTTGTGTCTGCGCGATTGGAGACAATTCGTATCAATGACGAGCACACGGACTCCCATGAACCCGGAAGCGGCCCGCACCACACCCCGCTCCGCTTCTCTCCTCCGCGGTACGACCCTGCGCCTCGCGCTGACCGCAACTCTCCTGGCGACCACGGCGAGTGCGATCGCCGGTGAGGCCGGCAGGGCCAGTACGCCCGCCGGATCCATAAATGCCGCGAGCCGTCTGCGCGACTGGTTCCAGACCGGCCAGGCTTCGTGGTATGGGATGCAGTTTCAGGGACACAAGACCTCGTCGGGTGAGCGCTTCAACATGAACGCTTTTACCTGCGCGCATCGCAGCCTGCCGCTCGGCAGCTGGCTTCGGGTCACGAACCTGCGCAACCACAAGTCGGTGCTGGT
>CAXTVJ010000001.1:145002-162239 GCA_964247715.1 uncultured Acidobacteriaceae bacterium
TCCGCAGCTCGTTCCTTCGCGCTGACCGGGGGGCGCCGGGAACCGTTCGGCGCGGCGGCTGAGCGGGTACACTCCTGAAAGCGGAATGAAACCATCACATAATCCTGCCGACCAGCTTCTTACGCCCGCCGACCGTCTCCTCGTCGCACTCGACTTCCCCTCCGCCGAGACGGCACTGAGCTTCGTCGATCGCGTGGACGGTCGCGTGCGCTGGTTCAAGGTGGGGCTGGAGTTGTTCCTGGCGGCGGGTCCCTCTGTCGTTGAGACGCTGCGCAGCCGCGGGTTTCATGTCTTTGTCGATCTCAAGCTGCACGACATTCCAAATACGGTTGCCGGGGCCATTCGCTCGCTGGGCTCGGCGGGTGCGTCGCTGCTGACGGTGCATGCCTCGGGTGGGCGTCCGATGCTGCTGGCCGCTGCCGAGACCGCCGCGCGCATCCCCAACGGCCCGGAGCTGCTCGCCGTCACCGTCCTCACCAGCATGGACGCTGCTCAGCTCCTGCAGGTCGGCGTCGACGAGTCCCCCATCGAACACGTCCTGCATCTGGCCAAACTGGCCCATGCCTGCGGCATCTCCGGCGTCGTCTGCTCTTCGCAGGAATGCAAACAGCTGCGCGCCTACCTTGGCCCGTATCGGTTGCTGGTGGTTCCGGGCATTCGCCCGGCCGGGGCCGCCGCCGACGATCAGAAGCGGATTGCCACGCCCGCACAGGCGCTGCACGACGGCGCCTCCATGCTGGTCATCGGACGGCCGATTACGCAGGCTCCCGATCCCGCCGCCGCAGTGGAGTTCATCCTGAGACAGATGGAGATTCACTCGGCCACTCCGGCCAGCTAAGCGGATGGGAGATACGCCTGACGCGAAATGGAGACCCGAAGGTCTCCATTCACGACTCACAATTAACCAGCGCTTACAGTTTCTCGTAGAAGTCGCACGCAGAGCAGGAGATATATACTCCGCCCGGTATTCCGCGCTCACGATCTTTCACCCGCTTGACGATCCGGGTGGGCTTCGAGCACTTCGGACAATCGGTGCTCCTCTGAGTGTCCATCACCTTCGCTCGGTCGCCTGTCTTCGCAATCTTTGCCATTGTTCGCTCTCCGTGTTCCCTGCTGATGTGACCCGCATGCGTATGCCGAGAGCGTGAAAGCGACCGCTCTCCCCATGTCACGCGCACGCGCCGGACATGGTTTCCGCAAGTGGGGGCCCAACCGAAAGTCTAGCGCAAATTGTGGATCATGGACACGGATCAACGATTGGGTGGGGCAGGCGGCGCAGCGGGCGTTTCAGTGGGGAGCGTTGTCGTCGATACGGCCGAGCCTGCACCATCCTCCGCCGACGCCGGCTTCTTCGGCGGCGGATACTGCACTTTGCCGTTCTGGCTTTGTGGATTGGTCTCGTCCGGAAGCACCTCGCCGGCGCGCTTCAGCGTCGGCGGTGCTTTCGGCCTGGTGTTGTCGCCGGCGGCGTCACCGTTCGCGACCTCCTGCTCCTGCGGCCTCTCTCCATATCCGCCCATCTGGTCCTGGTCGAAGACCTTGATCGGCTTACCCAGTTCCGCGACCTTGACCATCGACACGCGGTCGCCGGTGAAGCGGACGAACTTCATCGTCTGCGGCTGATGCCCGTAGATCCACTCCTCGTAGCGTTTACCGGCTTCGTCCATCTCGCGAACCTTGCTTTCGGGCGCGCCCGCAGACGCCAGCACCATGCGCCGATTCATGCCGACAAGCACCTTATGCAGCGCGATCGCGTCCTGGACGGGCTGCGGGAGCGTCTGCGCGTAGGCCACCTCGCCCGATTTCACGCCGAAGTCGACGATGGGAAACAGCAGCGCCTTCACCTCCGGCGCCGAGACCTCCGGCAGCGGACCCTCGAACACCAGCACGACGCGGCACCCCGTCGCGACCTGGCCGTCGTTCATGTTCGGCTGGGTCATCACCGGCCCGACCCCGATCTGGATGTGACGCAGGAAGCGGTGCGGCGGGTATGGCCCTCCATTGAGGTCCACAATCAGCCGGTCGCCCTTGAACTCCAGTGCCGTCACCGCCACCCGGTCGCCGATCGCGGCGAACGAACCCCCCTTGTAGAGCAGTTTCTTGTAGTCGTCTCCCGTGACGTCGAGGTTCCCGTTCGCATGCAGGGTGAGAATGGCGCCGAGCGGCAGCAATCGGTGCGCGAAGCCCTGCTCGGCGTCGAGATCGCGTACCAGCTCACGCCGTCCGCGCTCCGTCATCTGCGTAGCGGGCAGCTCCACATGCGTCGCCTTGAAGGCAGTATCGACGTCGGCTGTCGCGGTTTTCTCGCCTACGGTGAACACCTGCGCCCCGGCGGTACCGAGTGCGAGGGCAAGCAGGCTCCCACGGCCGGCGATGCCGGCCAGCCTCGTCACGAAGCGTGCGGGGGGTCCCAGATCCATGTGCGGCTCCGATGCCAAAGAGCTTGCACCCATTTGCCCGGAAAAGCAAGTCGTACAAATCGGGGTGTATCAGGGGATCGCAAGTCCCTGAACGCTCGCGCTCTGGAGGCCTGACAGCTCCGCGCTAGCGCTCGCTGAACGTGACTTCATCCGGCCTCGGAGGAGGCGGAACCGGCGCGACCGGCGCGATCTGCACCAGCGGCGGAGGCGCGGTTGCCTTCTCCATCGCCACATGCGCGGCGGGCGGAGCGACGGTGACCTCGTATCCGCCCGGAACGATCTCCGGCAGGGTGTAGGCCCAGGCCCAGTCGCGGCTGACCCGGTACAGCACGGCAACTGCACCCAGCAGCAGCAGCCCGGTCAGCAGGGCGGCATCGAGCCCGAACTGCCCCCCACTGAGCCAGCGCGGTCCGCGTACAAAGCCGTTGATCAGCGAGGCAAGGTCGTTGCGGCCCGCGATCGGCAACCCCAGCAGCACTGCGGTCACGACGCGGTAGCCGAAGTGCACGCCCCAGCCGAGCCAGAGCGCATGGGTCCGCAGATACGCGATGGCCAGCAGCACGCCCAGCAAGGTCGCATTCACCAGCGCGAACAGCAGGCTGCCGCCCGGCTGTGAACCCACCAGCACCAGCGCAAAGACCAGCGCGAGCACCAGCGTGGCCCAGCCCGGCCCAATCGCGCGGATGAGCCGTTGAAACGGGTACCCGCGATAGATCGCCTCGGCGGTAAGAGTCGAGACGAGCAGCGTGAGGATTGCGCAGGCGATCGCCCACCACAGCAGCCGCCCGTGGTTGAACGAGCCGTGAAAGCGCAGCGCCAGAAGCGGCACCAGCACAGTGGCCAGCGCCAGACCCCAACCCAGCGACAGGCCGGTCAGCCACTCCCGCAGCCAGGTGGTCCGCCGCGGCAGCGGCAATACTTCCGCGCCCACCGCCTGCCCCGGCAAGGCGCCGCGCGCGGCGATCCAGTCCAGCGCCTGAAACCCGATCAGCACCAGAAAGAGCACAAAGAGGCTTTCGATCAGGGTCTGCTGCAGTCCCAGCCGGTAGCGTCCCGCGATACCCGCCGCCGCGCGTACGGCCACCATCTTCGAGGCCGCCGCCCAGATCATGGCGGTAACGAACAGGGCAAGTTCCAGAGCTCGCGGGATCCGCCGCCCCCCGCCTGCCTGCGATACCATTGCTGTCTCCGCCAAACCGTCTCCCGCCTGTCCTGCCGTACCCGCGTGCTGCACGGCTGCGTTCAGGCCGTCGTGTAGAACCGTGCCATGGCGCGGAGTTTTCCGTAGCGCGCCGCCAGCATCTCGTCGAGCGGCATCTTCTTGAGCTCGCCGAGGTGTTTTCGCAGCGCGCGGTTGACCAGGAGAAAGGCCTCGCCGGGATCGGCCTGGCTCCCGCCCTGCGGCTCCGGCACCACGTCGTCGACACATCCGAGCGCCCGCGTCTCGGCTGCCGTGTACTTCAGCGCCGCCGCCGCCTGCTGCTTCTTCGTGGCGTCCTTCCACATGATGGCGGCGCACGACTCGGGTGAGATGACGGAGTAGATCGCGTTCTCGAGCATCAGCACCCGGTCCGCCACCGCCAGCGCGAGTGCTCCGCCGGAGCCGCCTTCGCCCGTAATGGTCGCGATGGTCGGGACCCGCAACTGCGACAACTCGAAGAGATTGCGCGCGATCGCCTCACCCTGTCCGCGCTCTTCCGCAGTCAGCCCGGGATACGCGCCGCTCAGATCGATAAAGGTAAACACCGCCCGCCCGAACTTCTCTGCAATCTTCATCGCGCGGAGTGCCTTGCGGTAGCCCTCGGGGTCCGGCATGCCGAACTTGCGCGCCATCCGCTCCTTGGTTGTTCGGCCCTTCAGGTTGCCGATTACCATGACCGGCTCGCCATGAAAGCGTGCCATCCCGCAGGTCATGGCATGGTCGTCGCCAAAGGCGCGGTCTCCGTGGATCTCGCTGAAATCCTTGAACAGTGCGTCGATGTAGTCCATCGGGTAGGGTCGTGCCTGGTCCCTCGCCAACTCCGTCCTGAGCCATGCCTCGGGCGTCGCACTGGGATGCACCGCGGCCTGCGTCGCCGCCTGCGCCTTGGATACGTCTTGTTCAGCCATCTCGGTTATTGTAGCGGAGCGCGGAAGCCTGGTGCGGGTGCCGGCCGCACGAAGAGCCGGTCCAGCGAAAAGCGGTTGTACTCCAGCAGGAAGAGCAGACCGAAGAAGATGACGCTGTACATGAGCTGCTGGCCCGCCACATCCCATTGCTGGTTGGAGGCGACGCCGATGGTGAGCGCCATCATGAAGACCGCGCCCAGGGCCAGCGCCCACCCCGTCAGCAGTCCCGCCATCAGCCCGAGCCCCAGCAGCACCTCGATCCACGGAATCGCGTACGAGAACCCCATCACCAGGCCATGCGGCAGCGGCGACTGCGCCAGATGTCCCGCCGTTGTCGCCGCGAAGATACCCACGCCGTGATACACCCGCACCACGCCGTGCCCGAGGAAGTTAACCCCGAACGCTACCCGCAGCAACGCGTACGCCAACTCCCGGTGATCGACTCTCATGCTTCTTCTGACGCTCAAGAGCAACGGCGAGTTCGCGCTGGAGCCGGGTACTTCATACTGTTTTCGAAACGCGCTCTGCCCGGAGATCGGCTCCGCTCTGCCCGGAGATCGGCTTTGCTCCGCCTGGGAGGGTTCGGGTGCTTTACTCCGTCACGGCCTCGACCACGTCCCCTGCCCTGGGCACGACCTCCCCTGCATACGTCCCTGTCACCGTGTTTCCCTGCACCGACTTCACCTGCACCCGGCCGATCTCCTGATTGCGCAGGTCCATCAGGGTGTAGGTCGCGGGATTCTTCGTCAGGCGCGCCGCGTGCAGTGCCAGCTGATCGCCCACGCGCACCCCACCGCCGCTCAGGTGAACGAACACATTGGCGCCTTGCGCGCCGGTGACGGTACCTACCGCCGCGCCCGCCAGTCCTGACGGGGTCTGGTTGTGTTCGAGCGGGTAGAGCAGCGCGTCCAGCGGGACACCGAACGCCGAGGAGTGGCTGTCCGGGTCTTCCGCGTCCCGCGCCGAGACTGAAAGATCAGTGCACGCTTTCGTATCCAAGCCGGTTGCGGGAGTGGTCGATCCCTGCAGCGCCGCGCAGGAGTCCGCCTTCATCCGCACCAGCACCTGCCCCGTGCAGGTGTCGACCAGGCCGGCCGTAAAGCTGTAGCCCGTCACCCTGGGTGCTTCCCCGTCGGGTCCAACCGGGCCTTCGATCGGCAGGAAGGTTCCCTCGAGCACCGCGTCGGCGCCCAGTTCACGTCCCAGCCTGGCCGCTCCGGCGATGTCGGAGCGGTCGAGCCGGCGCCGGTCGCCCCGCACCATCTCGTACTGATGCAGACCTTCCAGGCGCGAGAAGACCATATCACCGACCGCCGTGCCGGAGCCGCCGCCAGTCTTGCCGATGTCGTGCTGTTCCTCACGCTCGGTCGGATAACGGAAGTCGAGCACCGCGATCCGCACCGGATGATTGGGCCAGTCGGCGTCCGAGCGATTGCACTCCGCGCTGGGCTCGTCGCGATTGAAGGCGCGCGTCACCGGCACCGGGGCCGGCTTGCCGTAGCCTCCGGCGATGCCCAGCGGAACCTCGGTGGCCGAGGGTGTTCTGGCAATGGTTCTGGCGCTCAGATCAACCGTCCGGGTCGCGGGAACCGCCTTTCCGCTGCCGTTCTGCTTCGGCAGCGCCGCCTGCTGTACCGGAGCCACCGGCGCACTGGTGTGGGTTCGCTGCGGCCGCGTAACGGGAGCAGGCCTGCCGGTCGCAACGGCAGCCGACGCTGCCGCCTGGCCCGCCGGGGCGGATGCCTGACGCGCCGACTCCGCAAGCTCCGCCGCAGTCGGCTGGCCCGGTCTTGGGACGCCCGACCAGAGCACCAGCAAGCGTCGCAGCTTCAGTTCGCCGCCCTCGACCGTGTAGATCACCTCGACCGGATCCCCAGTCCGCACCACATCGGCGCGTGCCTCCCGGTTCAGCACGAAGCGCTGGCGCAAGGGGCGATGGGTCTGCTCGTCATTGGTCTGGATCTCCACGGAGTCCTGTCCGACCTCCAGCACCTTTCCGAATTCGAAGAAGGCCGGCTCACCCGGCCGGCCCGCCACCTGTTGCGCTGCGGCGATCGCCGGCACACAGGCCAGCATGGTCGCGGCGACGCAAGCCTTCCAGAGCTCCATTCGCTTCGTCCTCCCGGGAGCATCCATGGCCTCAGACTACCCGACTCCGCGGTGCCGCCCCACTCCCATTTCGGGGCACGACGGCGGTCTAAAACGGTCCTGAACAGGGCTCTTCGCGGGCCTGAGCCTGGCTCCCCGGCTACACGTCCCTTGTAGCATGATGTTGACAGCACGCTGCGCTGCCCTGCGTCGCCGATGGCGTCACAAGCTAACGCATTTCCCTCCAGAAGCAAAGGACTTACCCCGCTCCATGTCGATTGCCCGCAACTCCGTCCGCCGTTCCTTTGTCCCCATGACGATTCTCGCGCTGCTCGCCGTGGGCGCCCCGCTCGCACCGCAGATACCGAGTTCGCAGACTGTCGCAACACAGACGAACGCTGTGCGGGTCATCGAAGCCGACGCCAGCCGCCCCTCCGGTCCGATCGACCGCTTCTTCGACTTCTCCGTCGGCTCCGACTATCCCGGGACGCTGATTCGGCCTGAGGATCAGGCTCAGCTGCGCCTCGTCACCGCCGAACTCGGCTTCCGCTATCTTCGCTTCCACGCCATCTTCCACGACGTGCTCGGCACCGTGCGGGTCGAAGACGGCAAGACCGTGTACGACTGGACAAAAATCGACCAGCTCTACGACGATCTGCGAGCCGCGCACATCAAGCCCTTCGTCGAACTCGGCTTCACCCCGGAAGCGCTCGCGACGTCAAAGCAGACCATCTTCTACTGGAAGGGCAACACCTCGCACCCCGATCCTGCCGGCTGGAACGCCCTCGTGGCCGCCTTCATCCGTCACATCGAGCAGCGCTACGGGCAGGCAGAGGTCCGGACGTGGTTCTTCGAGGTCTGGAACGAGCCGAACCTGAAGGGCTTCTGGGAAGATGCCGATCAGCAGGCGTACTTCAGCCTCTTCGACAACACCTCGCGCACGATTAAGGCGATCGACCCGGCCCTTCCCGTCGGCGGTCCCTCCACTGCGGGCGCGGCCTGGGTGCCGGAGTTCCTGGCGCACGTAAAGCAGAGCGGCGCGGCGGTCGACTTCGTCAGCACCCATACCTACGGGGTTGATGGCGGCTTCCTCGACGAGCAGGGTAAGAGCGACACCAAACTCTCCGCGTCACCCGATGCCATCGTCGGCGATGTCCGCCGCGTACGCCGCGAGGTCTCCGCGTCGCCGTTCCCGTCGCTGCCCGTCTACTTCACCGAGTGGAGCACCAGCTATACTCCGCGCGACGCCGTGCACGACTCGTACGTCAGCGCGCCTTACATCCTGGCCAAGCTGAAGGCCTGCGCGGGGCTCGTCCGGGGAATGAGCTACTGGACCTACACCGATCTCTTCGAAGAGCCCGGACCGCCGCCCACCCCCTTCCACGGCGGCTTCGGCCTGCTCACGCGCGAAGGCATCCGCAAACCCGCCTTCTTCGCCTATAAGTATCTCCACGCTCTCCAGGGTCAGACCCTGCCCACCAACGACAGCCAGGCCATGCTGTCGGAAGATCACGGCAACATCGCGGCCGTTCTCTGGGACTTCGAACAGCCGCATCAGGAGGTCAGCAACCGGCCCTTCTACACCAAAGTCCAGCCCGATCATCCGGCCGCCCCGGCGCACCTTCACCTCACCCACCTGCCTGCCGGAGCCGCCTACCGGGTCGAAGTTCGCCGCACCGGCTTTGACGCCAACGATGCCTACACTTCCTACTTGAGGATGGGCTCACCCGCCAGCCTCACGCCGGCGCAGATCCAGCACCTGAACGACCTCACTCGCGACCTGCCCGAGACCTCGCCAACCCTGCACGCCAACGCCGACGGCACCTTGGGATTTGACATCCCCATGCGCAGCAACGACATCGTCCTCGTCACCCTGAAACCATTCAAATGAACAAGCCAACAGCTTCGTGTTGAGCCTCTCCTCAAGCCACGGACTCCGGACGCAGCATCCTAGCCTGCAACTTGCTCAGGAGACTCTCGTTTTGCACGTCAAATGGCACGTCTGGAACACTCTTCGCCTGATCGGCGAGTTCTTCGAGGACCAGTGGTTCGACCGCACCCGCAACGTGCAGACCTCGGGCGACGTGCCTCTGCTCGCCGCCGGGTACACCCCGGAACAGTTCGCCGACAGCGAATATTACATGCCTGCGCGTCCTCACCACATTCGCCGCGCGCTGCGCGAGATGCCGGTCTACGATGTTTCGACTTACAGCTATATCGACCTCGGCAGCGGCAAGGGCCGTTCGCTCTTCGTCGCCGCCGAGCTTCCCTTCCGGCAGATTGTCGGCGTGGAGTTCTCGCCCGTCCTGGCCCGCCAAGCCGAGCGCAACATGCGCCGCTTTCGCCCGCGCCGGGCCGACCGTCCGCCCATCGAGTCGCTGCACCAGAATGCCCGCGACTTCGAGTTTCCCGTCAGCAACATCGTGCTTTATCTGTTCAACCCGTTCGGCGCCGAGACCCTGCAGTGCGTGCTCGATCACCTCGACGCGCAGCGCCGGCAGCATCCCTGCATTGTCGTCGTCATCCTGCTGTGGCCGCAGCAGAGCCATCTGGTTGCCGCGCTCGAGGGGATGCGCCTGACGACACAAAAGCGCGAATACCAGATCTTCGAGGCGCTGCCGCTCCCGCAATCGTCGCGCTGAAAGGCTGGCAGTTACTGCCGGGCCAGCGCCGTGTCGATCATCTGGATGTACCTTTTCGAGCGGCTCGCCTCGTCCGTATCCGGGCCCACCGCCACCACCTCGGCAAAGTGCGCTTTGGCCGCGGCCAGCAGCCCCGGCGTCTTCTGCTGGTTGAACTGCATGGTGTACACCACACCCAGCCGATAGTTCGCGAACAGGTCTTTCGGGATGAAGGTGAGGGCCTTCTGGCAGTTCTGGATAGCGGGCGCAAACTGCTTCTCCATCCACTCGCAGTCGCACAGATCTTCGTAGGCGAGCCCGTGCACCTCGCGCCAGATGTCGGTCTGCGCGGCCCGTTTCTTGTAGCCCATGCCGAACAGGTAGCCGGCCATGTAGTAGTTCAGCCTGCCGCCGAAGCCGGAGTCGAAGTTGCTGAGCGCAAGATACTGGTTGTACTCGCGTTCCGCCTCCACCGGCTGGTTCAGCTGGCGCAGACTCTCGGCCAGCCAGAAATGCGCCTCGGCATTAGCCGGCGTCTTCTGCACCGCCTGCTCGGCAGCGATGCGGCCGTCCTTGTAGTCACCCTTGCGCGCAAACGCCTGCGACAGCAGATACCAGCCCATACCGTTGTCCGGCTCGCGCTTCGTGACTACGTCCAGCTGCCGGATCGCCTCGTCCATGTTGCCGGTATCGAGCAGCGCCGCCGCGTAGCTGGCGCGCGCCTCCATGTAGTCGGGATCGGTATCGATCGCGGTCTTAAAGGCGCCCAGCGCGGCTTCATTTTGGAAGAGCGCGTCGTCCACGCGTCCCAGATAGAGCGCCGCCTGCGAGTCCTTCGGATCGGCCGCCAGCGCGGCCTTGAACTCATCCGACGCCTTGCGGTAGTTTGCCTCCGAGCCCTTGTTGTAGTCATCGATCCCGCGATCAAAGTGCTCCACCGCCGCATGGTTATGCTGGCGCGCGATCAGGATCCGCACCGAGACCGTCGTGTCCTGCCCCGGGTAGACCTCGGTCTCGCGCGGGCCGTCCGGCTCGTAGCCCAGGCGCACGCCCTTGATGGTGTGCGCGCCCGGCTGGATGCCCGGCAGCCGCAGGGGCGTGCCTTTGTTCACCACGCCCGCGCTCCTGCCATCCACCAGCACCTCGGTGTTGTCCATATTGGTCTCGATGACCAGGTTGCCGAACTGCGGCGGCGGCAGGTTCGCGGCCTTGATGTGGTTCGGGTTGTAGGCCAGCACCATGTCCGGGTCGAAGCTTCCCCGCTCGCTGGTCGGGTTCTGCGCCGCGCCGGTGGCCAGCCGCACGTTGGTGTGGACGTATTCGGCCAGTTCGTCGGCCGAGACCACGCCGTCGCCATTCGTATCCGCCTCGCCTTCCATCCCCTTCACCACGTAGTAGGTGAAGACGCCATGGCCACCGCCAAACTTGTCGCTCTCGAAGCTCTGCTCGCGGTCGCGGCTCGCGGTAAGGGAGAAGAGCGACTTCTGCAGATCGAGCAGGGTCTGGTTGACCTGCGCGCGATCGCTCTCGGGCGTAATCGCGCCCGAGTGGCAGGCGTCCGTGATCAGCACCTTCCACTTGCCTTTGATCCTGCCGCCGATATCCTCACCAAGCGAGGCCATCGGGTACGCGGACCCGACGATGTTGTGCAGGTCCACATCGTATGTGGCAAGGTAGCCCCTGCCGCCCGAGACAAATCCATGCCCGCCAAAGTAGATGAGCACCCGGTCGTTATCCTTTGTCACCGAAGGCAGCCATACCTCCAGTTCATGACGCAGGTTCTCGATGGTCGCCTTATCGTCGATCAGCTTGTGCACATTCTCCGCTGGAAACTGCCCGCCATCCGCGCTGATCAGCGTCGTGTACATGTCCTCCGCGTCGCGGTCCGGATAGCCAAGCTGCGCCGTCGCCGGGAGGTTCTTATACTTCGAGATCCCCACCACCAGCGCGTACGAACGCGGGATCGCGACCGGTTTGCTCTTCGCGGTGTCGACGGTCTTCAGATCGCGGGACTCCTGCGACTGCTGTGGTGATGCCTCGCCAGGCGACGCCTGCTGCGCCATCAGCGACCCGAAGCAAAGCAGCGCCAGCAGGAGCGCAAACGCACTCGACCAGATTCCCTGTACCCTCATCGTCGTTCCTTATCCATCTACTGGTGCGCCAGGCGGAAGGTGAGAATGACCGGCGCGGTGGCGTTGCCCCTGCCTGCCACCGTCACGCTGTCCTGCTTTTTTACGACGTCGATATCGCGCGAGGCCATGCCTGCCATGGGCGCGATCGGGGCCGGCAGCGCCGCATCCTTTGGAACCGGCGCCGGCCCCGCCTTGCTGTCCGTACACTCGCCGCGCGCTCGGAAGACAGCGTCGTTGCAGCGCGGACGCAGCGAACTGAGCGGCGCGGGTGCGGCAAACGCACTGGCCGAAGGAGTACTCAGCGGTTGCGGCGACAGCAGGAAGTACACCACGTCGAAGCCCGGCGGCCCGCTGATCTCGAACCAGCTCGTCTCCCCCGCGGGAATGGCGAAGATCTGGCCCTGATGCACGCGGTTATCGGCTCCCGCGTCCGCGGCCGGGAAGACGGTGGCAAAGAGTCCAGTCGTGCCCTGATCCATCACGTAGAGGTATCCGTCGAAGCCGCTCTTCACCCGGAAGTGAACGGTTTCCCCTGTCTGAAAGACGTGGTCGGAGCCGACCGGCTCCGCCTTGTTGTCGGCCAGCCGCCGTTCGAGTGTGATCTCGAGCGCGGGCGGCGCAGACGACACCGCGGTCTTGCCCTGGGCCGCGCACGATACCGGTATGAACATGAGAGCCGCGCCACAGAGCGCACCCCCTGCTCTGCGAAGCGCGCATGCTGCATCACGAAGTGGACCGCTCGCCTGCACCTGCACCTCTCGCGCGGGAAGTTTGAGCAAGGGCACGCCCGCATCCTGTGCGTGCATACCCCGTCTCCGTCACCATACGCGTCGGGTGCATGAATTCCCATAGCAATCCTCGCGTTGGCGAACGCGTATGCGGGACGCGCCCGAGCCGCTGGCGGTTGCCGCCGGGGAACCCGCGATTTCTTTCTCCCCGATGCCCTGCCCTGCATGCCACAATGACAGGCGTCACCCTCTCTTCCCCCATGATTGCCACAGGCCCGCGATTCCGTCCTGCCTTCCTCCGTGCGCCCGCCGCACTTAGCCTCGCGCTGCTGCTTCCGCTTGAGCCCGCCGTGGCCGCCATGCGCTCGGTGCCGCCCGCCACGACCGTTTCCAGCGTTGCGCTTCCCGAGACCGAACAGGCGCTCACCATCACCATCCTCGAGGGCGAGGGCGCGCTCAACAACATCCGTCAGCGCACCGCGCGCGAACCCATCGTGCAGGTCGAAGACAAGAACCACAAACCGGTCGCCGGCGCGCTCATCCTCTTTGCCGTCCGCGAAGGTTCCGGTGGTGCCGGCGGCACCTTCAACGGCGCTCCCGCGCTGCGGGTCACGACCGACGCCGAAGGCAAAGCAGTCGCGCACGGCTGGACGCCGAACTCCGCGACCGGCAACTACGTCATCGCGGTTACCGCTACGATCGCCGTGGTGACCCTGACCGCGTACATCCACCAGCAGAACGTCGATCCGCTCGCCCCGGGCAGCAACTCCACCCTGCAGCCTCCGCCGCCGTTGACCGGTCTGCACGGCTTTGTGAACCGTCCCATCGTGCGGGGCATGATTGTCGGCCTGATCGAAATCGGATTTGGCGTGCTGATCGCCGTTCTGGCCTCCCGGGGTCCCGGCGCCGCGCGCATCACCGTCGGCGCGGGCGGCGTGACGGCACCCTGATCCAGAGGCAACGCCACGGCAGACGGGAAGACCCTACGGGGTCGCCGGTGAGGTCCCGCTCAGCGATCGCCCGATGCTGTTCGACAGCGTCACCGTGACCTGGCTGAGAGGCGTCACCTCGTCAAGCGTAAAGGTCTGGGTGTAGTCGAACTCAGACCCGTACGGCGGCGACTGTGGCGTCCCGTACCAGACCGCGAAGTCCGGTCCCGCCTGCACCGTGATGTCCGGATTGGCCAGCGTCGCACCATTCGCGCCCGTAAAGTGGAACGTCGCCTGGGTAATCTCGAGCGTGTTCGAGAAGCCGGTCACCGAGACCGACAGATTCGTTCCCTGCTGGGTGAAGGTCACGTTCGACAGCGACGGAACCGCCTGCGGGATCACCAGAGTGATTGGCAGCACCGAGGCCGGCGTCACGTTTACGCCGCCCGCCGAAAGGTTCAGCGTCAGGGTGATCGTGCCGGCGACCGTGCCGGTCTGGAACTGGATGTTCGGCGTCACCGTGCTGTTCGCGGGAATCGTGAACGTCAGCGTCCGGGTGTTGTTCAGGAAGACCACGTTCGGGTCATCCGGTCCGCTGCCCAGCGGCTTGAAAGTCAGGTCCACGGACGCAATCAGGTCCACCGGATACGGGTTCGTCAGGGTCAGGCCGGCAGCCGGCTGCTGCCCGGAGGCGGGCGGCGTCGGCGGAGCGTTGAAGTTGATCGGAACCGGCGGCGGGGAGACGACGATGTTCGCCGCGGCGCTGGTCTGGTTCTGCTGCGCGTTGCTGACCGTCACTGCCAGCGTTCCGGCGTTGAGGAAGTCGGCCGCCGTCACCGTGGCCGTCAGGGTCGTCGGGCTCACATAGACGGAGGGAATGGTGCTTCCGTTGACCAGCACCGTCGACGTCGTCAGAAAGCCCGTGCCGGTCAGCGTAATCGCCTTCGCCGGGTCGCCCAGCAGCGCCGTCGCCGGAGCCACGCCCGCGAGCGTCAGCGGCGTGCCGTTCAGGAAGACTGACGCGGTCGCGCTGGTGTAATCGACCGCGTCGGCCGGCGTAAAGCTGACGGTCAGCGTCTGCGGCCCGCTCTGCGCGATCGACCCCAGGGGCGGCGTGTAGACCGCAGTCCCCGCGAGCACCGCACCAGTCACGCCGGTCACGGTCGCATCCAGCTGCGCGCCGGTCAGCGGAGAACCCGCTACCAGATTTGCAGGCGTGGGCCACGTGATCGTCGGCTTCACCTGGGTCACCGTGATCGTCACCGTCCGGGTGACGGAGGCAAAGTCGAGCGCGTCCTGCGGCTGCAGGGTCACGCTCAGGGTCTGGGTGCCCGCCGTCAGAACCACTCCGAGCGCCGGCGTGTAGGTCGTCTTGCCCGCGACCGCCGCCCCGCCGTAGGGCGACGCGAAGGTGGCATTGAGCTGCGCATTCGTGAGCGCCGTCCCGTACGGGATGCTGGTCCCTGCCGGCGTCCAGCTCACCACCGGCGCCGCCTGCTGAACGACCTGCGTCAGGATCGGCGTGGTGCTCGCGCCGTAGGTCCCGTCTCCGCCGTAGAAGGCGGTGAGATTGTGGCTGCCTGCCGTCAGCGTCGACAGGCTGAAGCTAGCCGTGCCGCTCTGCAGGCTGGCTGTTCCGATTGTCGTGGAGCCGTCGCGCAGGGTGACCGTGCCCATGGGCATGGTCGCCGTCGACGCGCTCGGCGTGAGGGTCAGCGTCAACGTCACAGTCTGCCCGTAGTGAGAGGGATTGAGGCTGCTTCCCAGCACGCCTGCCGTCGTCGGATTGTTGACGACCAGTTGCACCGTCTGCGCCGCCGTGTTGTAGTCGACGCTGTCGGTCGGCGTGAAAAGCGCCGAGAGAGTTTGTGTTCCCGGGGCAAGGACCGTCTTCAACGGCGGCGTGTACGCGAAGGTGCCCGGCAGGACGGCTCCGTTGACCCCCGCCGCCGAAGCGTCCAGTTGCGCGGCGGAGAGCGCGGTTCCGTATACGATCGCCGTGGGCGCCGGCCATGCGAGCGCAGGGGTCGCCTTGTTCACCAGCAGCTGCACCGTCTGGGTCACCGACCCGTAGTCCGTCGTGTCGGTCGGTGTAAATACCACCGACAACATCTGAATGCCTGCGGTCAGGATCGCGCCGCTCTTCGGCGTGTAGGTGAAGGTGCCCGGGACCGACGAGGTGGCGTCCAGCTGCAAGTTGCTCAGCGGGGTTCCGTAGGTGATGGGTGCCGGCGTCAACCAGCCGAATCCGTGAGTCGCCTGGTTCACCAGGAGCTGAATCGTCTTCGTGACCGACACGTTGTCCTGTGCATCGACCGGCGTGAACACCACCGAGAGGGTCTGCATCCCGGCGGGCAGGACCGTCCCGGCAGCCGGTGTGTAGACAAAGCTGCCCGCCACCGGCGAGGAGGCATCCAGCTGCGCGCCGCTCAGCGCCGTACCGTAGGTGATCGCCGCCGGGACAGGCCAGTTCACCCCCGGGATCGCCGGAGTCACTTGGATCTGCACGGAGCGCGTAACCGAGGTGTAGTCGACCTGATCGGCCGGGGTGAAGTTCACGGAGAGCGTCTGCAGGCCTGCCTTGAGCACCGAACCCGCCAGCGGCGTATAGACAAACTGGCCGGCGAGCAGGCCATTCACGCCCGTGGCGACGGCGTCGAGCTGCGCGCCCGTAAGCGCGGTGCCATAGGAGATCGCGGCGGGCGCGGTCCACTTCAAGCCCGGCGTCGCCTGGTTCACCACCAGCTTCACCGTCTGGGTCGCGCTCGTATAGCTGGCTGCGTCGGCGGGGGTAAACGCTACCTGCAGCGCATAGGTTCCGGGTGCCAGCACCGTGTTCAGCGGCGGGTTGTAGGCGTAGGTGCCCGGCACGGCCGCACCGGATGCGTCGACCGCCTGCGCATCCAGCTGGGCCGTGGTCAGCGGTGCGTTCCAGGTAATGGGTGCCGGGGGTGTCCAGTTGATGGTCGGCGTGACCGGCGCGGACACGAGCAGGGGCAACTGGCCCGTGCTGCCGAGAGTCGTCACCGATCCGGGAGCGGTCGCCGAGACGGTGTGGGAACCGCTGGCCAGCGTACCTGCCTTGAGGGTCGCCAGCGTGGTACCGGACGTGATATAGCCGGTCAGCGTGCCGGTGCTGCCGGACTGCGATCCGCCGGTAAACGCCAGCACGTCCGCCAGCCCGTCGCCGTTCTGGTCGGTCGCGCTCAGCAGCTGCGCCCCGGCGAGGTTCGCCTGTTGCGCTCCGGTCGACGCCAGTGCGGTCAGCGTAAACAGGCCCGTGCCATCTCCGGTCAGCACGCCCAGGTTCGTTCCGTTGTAGGTCGCCACATCCAGCAGCGCATCGCCGTTGAAGTCACCCCACACCGCGCTGCTCAGCCCGGGAACGGCGGTGTACACCGGAGCCGCCGCGCTGAACGCCCCGCTCGCCGGGTTGGCCGCGACACCGACCTGCGCGTTCGCCGCATCGACGATCAGCACGGAAGGATAGCTGCCCGTCAGCGGCTGCAGCGTAAAGCTTGCGCTGGACGCTGTCGGGACCGTAAACGAGCCCGCCCCGAAGGCGCCGGTGTGGTCGTTCTCGAAGACCGTCACTCCGGGCGTCCCGGTGCCGCTCGTGTTCTCGACTGCCAGGTCCATGTAGCCGTCCTGGTTCCAGTCGGTCGCGATCATGGATGCATTCATGGTTGCCGTGGCCGTCACCGGCCCGGCAGCCAACCCGCCCAGACCGTTCCCGAGGTACGTCGCGAAGTCCGGGCCGTTCTGTGTCGGCCGCGCGGTCTCGCCGACCACCAGGTCCATGTGCCCGTCATGATTGAAGTCGCCCGCCGTCAGATACGGCCCGTACACCGGGCCATAATCCACCGCGTTCGTATTGGCGGTGCCCGGCAGGCCGCTCAGGGTGCCCGCCTGGTTGTACCCGATGTAGAGCTCCCAGCCGCCGTTGCTCGCGCACGTGAAGGCCACGTCCGGAAAGCCGTCGCCGTTGAAGTCCGCGATGGCGAGATCCGCGTACGTGCAGTTTGCCGCAGTGGTGGGGTTGATGTACTGCGCCTGGTACAGGTCTCCGCGCGGCACGCCGCCCAGCGACAGCTCGATGGCGTTGTTGCCGGTATCGAGCAGCACAACGTCCGGGATGCCGTCGTTGTTGAAGTCCACGACATAAGGAACCAGACCGTTCCCCGTCGCTCCCTGCGGCCGATCAAGCGGC
>CAXTVJ010000001.1:162339-172061 GCA_964247715.1 uncultured Acidobacteriaceae bacterium
AGCGGCTGGTCGAGCGGCCGTGTGCGTTGCGGAAGCGCGGCGCGCCCGGCCTGTCTGGCCCCCGGCCGGAATCCTTCGTCCGGCGCATTGATCTGGATCGCATCCGTCGTCGCGAAACTGGCTGTGGCCGTATTCAGCAGAAGCGGAGCCGTGCCCAGCGTCTTCATTCCGTCTGCAAACGTCGTGAGGCCGCTCACCGCGCCCGCCGAAAAGCCCGGTGCCTCTGGCTGGAAGGTTGCGGTCAGCGTCACTGGCTCAGCCGTCGTCGGCGCCGCCGGCGAAGAGGTCACGGTCGCGTTCGAGCTCGTCAGTGGCAGAATATTCAGCGGGGTCGGTGTGGTGCAGTAGGCGATCGGCCCGACATTGCACTCAGCGAACGAACCAGTGGTCGTTCCTGCCGTCGGCTGCGGTACGACTGCATTCAGCAGGGTCTGTCCGTACTGCACGACGGTGGCATTCGTCGGCTTGCCGTCGCCGTAGGTGATCTGGACCTGCGCCGGCGGATTGGTCACGAACGAAGTACCGTAGAGCTGCAGCGAGGGGTTTCCGGTCCGCGTCGCGGGCGCCCCGGCCAGCGCCGGATTCGCCTGCATCAGATCCACCCGCCCCGCAGCGGTCAGCAGCGCGGAACCGCCGATCGCCGGTTCGAAGATGAAGACGTCTTGGGTCGAGGACGTCGCCTGACCCGGATCGCAGGAAGTGTCCGAAGCCGGCGCATAGAACACCGGGACCTCGACAAACCGGTTCGAGAACGACGTGACCATGATGTCTTGAATGTAGCCGGGGGGGATGGCCACCGTGTAATTGCCGGAACCGTCCGTCGCCGCCACCGGGAACAGCGGCGTGTTGGTGCCGGTTCCGGTGACGAAGCAGAAGCCCGTGTCCGACGAACCGAACGGGGGTGTGCCGTTGCCGGGAGTAAGGGTCAGGGTGATGCCGGCTGTTGCTGCAGGGATACTGGAAGGATTCACGGCGAAGCTGTACGTCGTTCCGTTTCCGCCGCCCGGGTATGGAATCGAGAACGAAGTGGACGCCGTGGTTCCCAGCATGGTGATCGTGCCGGTCGTCGAGGCGGAGATCGTATGAGTGCCGCCTGCGAACGTTCCCGCGTTGTATGTAGCGGTGGCGTTGCCGGTGGTGATGTACGAGGCCAGCGCGCCCATACTTCCCGAGGCCGTCGTCCCCGAGAGCGTCAGCGCATCCGCGTAGCCGTCGCCGTTCAGGTCCACGCCGGCGAACAGCTGCGAGCCCGACAGCCCCGGCGAAAGCGCCGCAGAAGACGTGAACACCGGTCCGTTCAAGTCGCCTGCTCCATCTCCGGTGTACACCGCAAGGGCCGTGCCGTTGTATACCACAGCATCGATAAAGCCGTCGCCGTTGAAGTCTCCCCACGCCGCGCTCTGGAGGTTCGGCACGGAAATCGTGTTCGTCGTGTATCCGTCACTGACTGCGAATACTCCACCAATCTGCTGATTGGCCGGGTCGGCGATCAGGTACGAAGGAGTCGTCGTGGAGGTGCTGGACGGCGCGATGAAGAACGAAGCCGTCGCGGAGCTTTCGTTGTAAAGGCCGCCACCCGTCGTGAACATGCCGGGCGCGGCGCTCCCTTCATTTCTGAGGACATACAGCCCGGTCGCGGACGTTCCACTGCCGCTGACAAAGATGGCAAGATCACTGTATCCGTCGCCGTTGAAGTCCAGCGTCTGCAGGTTCGTTCCCGGCGCGACCGGCGAAGTGGTCACCGTGGGGTTCGTCGTGTTGAAGGTCCCGTCGCCGTTGCCGAAGAACACCGTGAACGTCTGCCCGCCGCTCGCCGACGCGCTGACTACCAGATCCTTCCTGCCGTCATCGTTGAAGTCGCCGATGGCGACCTGCTCGGCAGTGTTCATGGTCCCGACCTGCGTCGGGTAGCTCAGTCCCAGCTCCTGATTGTTCAGCGCCTCGTACACGCCGCCGTCGCACACAAACGCTATGTCCGGATAGCCGTCGCCATTCAGGTCTCCCACCGCGATGTCGGAGATGGTGCAGTCGGCGACAGGCGTGATGTCGTACTCCTGCACGAACTGCCCGCGCGGCAGCGTCCCCAGCATCAGGTGCACCGCATAGTTGTCGGGGTCGAAGAGCACGACATCCTGAACGCCGTCCTTATTGAAGTCCGTCACATAGGGCGTAAGCGGCAGGCCCTCCCCTGGATACGTTCCGTACGGAGCGTCGTGTTTGCGCGGCGGCGCGGCCGGCTTGCGTCCCGGTGTCACTCCGGGCTTCGCGCCTGCGGTACGCCCAGCATGAACGACTTCCGTGTTTACGGGGTCGTAATCCTGGCCAAGGATGCTGGCAGGCGTCGACGCCGCGAACGAAGCGGAAGCTGTCGCCAGATGCAGCGGCGCGGAAATCGGCGTGCCGGCATCCACCGAAAACGCGGCCGATCCGCCCGGCGCACCCTCAACTAAACCCAGCCCGGTGGTCGCCGGAGTAAAGGTGGCCGTCACGGAGACCGCCTGCGCGCTGGTCGGAGCCGAAGGCGTCGGCACCAGCGTACCGGTCATCGAGCCGATCGGCGCGACCGGAACCGTCTCCGGACTGGAGCAGTACGTGGACGACCCGGTGGGATAGCACAACGCCACGCTGGCCTGCGTCGTGCCGGCCGGAGGCGCGGGCACGCCGCTCAACGCGTCGCTGCTGTCCTTCACCACGACATTCGGCGCGTCGGCGGCGCTGCCCGCGGAGCCGCCCACCGTCCAGGTGTACTGCGCCTGCAGGGTCGAGGTAGTGGGAAATTGATAACCGGAGTAGTACACCTGAAGCGGATTGGCGTTACCGGTAAGCTGCGGATTGACGTTCGCCAGCGTCGCCGGAGCCAGGGAACTGAGACTTGGCTCGGTGACGTAGAAGTCCACGACGTTACTCTCCGCCGTAGACGGATTGCACGCCATATTCAGCGGTGCGATAAAGATCTGCACGGCAAACGAACCGGCCGGAAAAGGAGACGTGCCTGGCACGCTCTGGATCGCCGGCGTCGTCACCGTGAACGACGCCGCGCCCGACGCCGCACTTGCCTGCAGCGGCGGTTGCGATCCGGAGCCTGTGTAGAAGCAGACTCCATCCTGCTTGAAGTCCGGCACGGTCCCCGTGAACTGCACCACGAACGGAGACGAACCCACATACGCGCTTGAAGGACTCAAACTGTCCTGGGTGATGGAGTAAGGCGTCGAAGCTCCCGTCGCCCCGGTGGCACCGATGCTTCCAGTCGCTCCAGCCGAGCTCATGACACTGGCGATTCCCTTGTCTCCGACGGTCACATGGGCAGCAGCGTAGGGTCTCGCGACCGCAGACAGCCCCGTCGTATCCGGCAGGATGGCCAGACCGGCGCGCGCCGAACACACGCCCGCCGCCAGAAGAGCCACCCCAATCCATAGCCGACGCAGGTTCCTCACCGGCTTTCCCCCACGTTCACGTTGGTCGCGGAGGTCCGGGTAGCAGGGGCGGGTGCCGGAAGCGCCGGCACGAACAAACTCTGCGGAGACGTCGCGCTCGCGTCCGTGTACCAGACCGGCAAACCCGCCACGACCTCCACGAAGCGGAACACGCCATTCCCCTGCATCGGCACAACCGTCGTGGGTTGCGTGCTCACGGCAAGACGCAGAGGCGCGCCGGCTCCAGTCAGATCCACCCTCACCACGCTGCTGTCGCCTCCGTTGGCCGCTACCGCCCAGTGTCCGTCCAGCGAGATGCCCACCGCGAGCGGCGCTTTCAACAACCCGGTGCTCGCCAGCGGCGTCGCCGCGGGAGCGCTCGAAACCGCTCGCACCAGCGTCAGCGCGTTCGCGCCCGCATCCGCCACCAGCAGGGTGTCCGAGGAGCCCGCAAAGCTGAGCGAACCCGCGCCCGCCAGCGTCAGCACCGGCTGGGCACCACCACTCTGCGCAAGCACCTCGACCGCACCCGCCACGGCCGCCACGACCGATCCCGCATCGCTGATCGCCACGTCGGACAAGGCCGAGGGCGCCGCCATCTGCCGAGTCGCCGGCGTCGTTCCGACACTCTGCACGACCCAGACTGCCGTCGATCCCGGCACAAACAGGACCACCGCCGTACCCGCCGGAGAAAACCGGATCCGCACGCCGCTCACCGGCACCGTGAAGCCCAGCCCGGCAGCCGTCCCCGAAGGCACCGCCATCCGATAGACCGAGCCATCCTCGCCCACCAGCAGCGCCCACCCGCTTACGGCCGAGGCCGCGCCCGCCGCATAGGTCTCTGCCGGCACCACACTCTGGCCCACCTGCGAGGAGCCCGGAATGCCGAGAATCGGATGCAGCGTCTGGTCGTCCGCCTTCCATCCGTAGCCCATCTGCGGACCCTTCGGCGCAGCTGCCGCGGGACTGGAAGCCCTGGAGCCGGTCGCCGCCTGGGTGAACACGCCACCGCCGCATCCGGCCAGGACGCCGCACAGCACTACCCCGACCGCCATGGGGACGCTGCGGCAGATCGACACAGGAGAGGGCGAACTCAGCGCATGACGCATGGCAGGACAGGGCCCGTGCAGACAGGAAGGATAAGAACGTGTAGGAAAACGCTACGTGCCGTGACCGGGAGAGTCAAGCGAATCCCGCCTCTCATCCTTCCCGTGCCGTCGGCTGCCGTCCGGGTGCATCAACCAGGCCTCAGTCCTGAAAGACCAGGGAGGTCATGGAACGCGGCGGAAGAACGATCGCCATCTGCCCGTCCGCCCCGACTCGCACCATCCCCACCGCCTGCATCGACCTCGCTTCGTCGGTGACGAAATTTGCGGCGCCGGTGGTCCCGGCGGCGAGCCCGGTCAGACGCAGCTCAACCCGCTTCGGCATCCGGCTCACATTCACCAGTGCGAGCAACCCGCCGCCCTTCGGATTGCGGAACGCCGCGCCTTCCACCTCGTTCTGATCGCCCAGCGCGATCGGCACCACCGAGGCTCCCACCTGCACGAACCGGCTGACCATGGCCAGCGCGTAGAACCGCTTCGCGATGGTGAGTTCAGGCCCGGCTGAACTTCCGGTCCGCATCAGCACCGTCGGCTGGTCGCCCGCGGCCCACCAGTACAGGTACGCGCTCACCCCGCCGTCGCGAAACGCCCGCAGCACATCCCGCGCCAGAGACATGCCATCCGGACCGCCGAAACATCCGCCGCAGTCCCAGCGCGCTTCGAACGCCGGAGTCGCGCTGCTCCACTCCGTCATCCATACCGGCAGGCCGGTGGCGAGCGGCGTCTCCGCATGCGCGCCGTACTCGTGTCCCGTCACCACATCGAGAAACTGCCGCGCCGGCTGGTTGCTCACCGCCTCGGTAAACGCCCCGGCCGTCCTCCACGTGGACGCATCGCAGCACGCAAGCTTCAGCCCCGGCACCTCTTTCCGCGCCATCGGTCCCAGTACGGTCAGAAAGCCCGCCGCCTGCTCCGGCGTCCACAGCATCGACTCGTAGGAGACGTGGATCTCCGGCTCGTTCAGGAAGCTGAGGCTCCCGACCGGCACCCCCGCCGCGCGATAGAAACTTACGCCGGCCAGCAGCAGTGCCGCGTACGCCCGCCGCCAGTCCGCAGTGCAGGCTGCCGGGCTGGCTGAACCGGCATACGACGAAGGGCCCGTGGCCGTGGACGAAACGGCGTTCGTCGCCGGTCCCGCCACGCCGCACAGCGTTCCGCCGATCCTTGCCCGCCTGCTCTTCATAAATGGAGGCGCGCTCCAGGCATCGAGCGTGAACTGCGTCACGCCGGCCCGCACAGCTTCTCGTGCCAGCCACACCTGCCCGCCATCCGAGCCGTCCCATGCGTACTTCGGCTTTGCCTCCGGGCCGCCGGGATCGTCGGGCTCGAGCGTCGTTCCCGCACCCAGCCCCAGGCGCATGATGCTGAAACCCGCCCCCCGCTCCCGGCTGAACAGCAGATCCAGCACCTGCCGGCGCTCTGCCGCCGGCAGCCGTTCGAGCGCCGCCGCCTGCCCGAACGCCTCCGAGAACCCGAACCCGTCCACGCGCTGCGCCCGTACCGCAAAATCGACTGCGCCGTGAAGGACATTGTTTCCCATACTTGACTGTGAGGGCACAGTCTGCGCGCGGCTTCCAACAACCCACACCCCGGCACACGCCAGAACCGTGCCAGTCAGAAGACGCCACGCACCCTTCGACCTCCTTCGCGGTACGCTCCCGATCGCTTGTTGACCCATTGATCCAGCATGCTAAACGAAAGCGCGCCCCCGCTGGACCGCAGACTTCCGCTCAGCGGAGCAGCCGGCCCTCAACGCACTGCGAGGTATCATGCTCTGCATGGGCGAGACCGAGACAGCACCCCCCGCGACGGGAATGCCGGGCAGCGCGCAGACGCCGGAGCCCGGCAGCAACGAGCTGATCCGCGCCATCTTCGAACACGCCGCGATGATCGATCGTGAAGAAAGCATCGACGAGCTGGTGCGCCTGAACGCCGACTTCGCCCGCCGCCTGGCCGGCGCGGAGCGCTGCAGCCTGTGGCTGGTGGACCCCGAATCCGGCGAGTTGTGGACGCGGGTGGCGCACGGCATCGAACCGATCCGCATCCCGCTCGGCAAGGGTCTCGTGGGGGCATGCGTCGAAGAAGATCGCATCTTCCTCGTCAACGATGCCGCCTCCGAGCCGCGCCTGCTGCGCACCATCGACGCGCAGAGCGGATACCAGACCCGCGAGGTGCTGTGCGTGCCCATGCGGGCCGACGGCCAGGTCATCGGCGCGCTGCAGCTGCTCAACAAGCCCTCTGGCTTTACCGGGATGGACTCCGGTCTGCTCGGTCTGCTGGCGCACTTCGCCGCGCAGGCCATCGCCGGCGAGCGGCTGCGCCGCCAGGCCGAAAAAGCCCGGCTCACCCTGCATGAACTGTCGCTGGCGCGCGAGGTCCAGGCGCGTCTGCTGCCGCGCTGTCCCATCGTGCAGGGGCTGGAGTGCATCGGCTTCTGCCGCGCCGCGCACACGATCGGCGGCGACTATTACGATCTGCTCACGCGCGAGGACGGTCAGTTCGCCGTCACGCTCGGCGACGTCTCCGGCAAGGGCATCCCGGCTGCGGTCATGATGGCGAGCATCCAGACCGTACTGCGCAGCCTGCTGCAGAGCGGCTCGCCCTCGCTTTCGACCATCATGGCCACCCTGAATCAGACCATCTACGGCAGTTCGACCAGCGAGCGCTATTCCACGCTCTTCTGCGGACTTATCTCGATGGAGCGCGACGCGCTCACCTACGTCAGCGCCGGCCACGTCCCGCCCTTCCTCATGCACGCCGACGGCACGCTCGAACGCCTGAACGGAGCCGGACTTCCCGTAGGCCTGCTGCCCGGCGTCCAGTATGAGCAGGAGACGGTCGCGCTGCGGCCGGGCGACACCCTGATCATCGTCTCCGACGGCATTGTCGAGGCCAGCAACGGCGAAGGCGATTTCTGGGAAGAAGAACGTGTCGGCGAGGAACTGAGCCGTCTCGCCGGGCTCCCGCTCAAGGATCTGCAGGAACGGCTCTTCCTCGGTGCCGATACCTTCGCCGCCGGAGCCGAACAGTACGACGACATGACCATGGTGGCAATCCGCATCGACTAGCCATGTGGACGTTCGCGGGCCTGGGTCGCTCACAGCCTGGTTGAGGAAAGACGATGTTGCGTTTGGATGGACGAGTTGCGGTGGTGCTGGGCGGAACGACGGGCATTGGCAGGGCGCTGGCCCTGGGTCTCGCGCAGGCGGGTGCCGAACTGGTCGCCTCCTCGCGTTCGCAGGAGGGCGTGGACGAGGTCGCGGGAGAGCTGGAGCGTCTGGGCCGGCGACCCCTGCGGCAGACCGTTGATGTGGTCTCGCAGGCGTCGGTCAGGGCGCTGCGAGACACGGTCCTGAAGACCTTCGGCAAGGTCGACATTCTGGTGAACTCGGCGGGCATGACGAAGCGGACGCCGACGCTTGAGGTAAGCGAAGAGGAGTGGAACCGGATCCTTGCGGTCAACCTCAAGGGCACGCTGTTCGGCTGTCAGGTCTTCGGCGAGACGATGCTGGCCCGCGGCTACGGGCGCATCCTCAACATCGCCTCGCTCTCGACTGATCGAGCCTTCCATGAGGTCGCTGCCTACGGCGCCAGCAAAGCCGCGGTAGGCGCGCTGACCAGGTCGCTCGCGGTCGAGTGGGCGCAGGCCGGCGTCTGCGTCAATGCGCTGGCGCCAGGTCTCTTCCCGACCGAGCTGAATCGTAAACTGCTCGACTCCCCGCGTGGCCACGAGCTGAAACAGCGCACGCCGATGGATCGGTTTGGCCGCGTGGAGGAACTGGTGGGCGCGGCGGTCTTTCTCTGCTCGGAGGAGGCTTCATTCACGACCGGCGAGATCCTCGCCGTCGACGGCGGCTTCCTCGCGAGCGGCGTCAACCGCTGACGTCTACCGCCAGGCCGCACCGCTGGTTCAAGCGCTTTAATCGACGATCTTGCATTAGCATGGTCTGACCGCGCCGCCGCAGTGCGCGGCGTGGAGCGTCGCCAATGAAGATCAGAGCAGCACGGGTGATTGTGTGCTCGCCCGACCGCAACTTCGTCACGCTGAAGATCGAAACGGATGAAGGCATCTACGGTCTCGGCGACGCGACCCTGAACGGCCGCGAGCTGGCCGTGGCGAGCTATCTTTCAGACCACGTCGTTCCCTGCCTCATCGGGCGCGACCCCTTCGACATCGAGGACATATGGCAGTATCTCTATCGCGGGGTCTACTGGCGGCGTGGCCCGGTGACCATGTCCGCGATCGCCGCCGTCGACGTGGCGCTTTGGGACATCAAGGGCAAGGCGCTGAACACTCCCGTCTACAACCTGCTGGGCGGCAGGAGCCGGCAGGGCGTGCTGGTGTACGCGCACGCCAACGGCGCGGACGTCGAAGAGACAGTCGAGTCGGTCCAGAAGCATGTGGAGCTGGGGTATCTCGCGGTCCGCGCGCAGTCGGGCGTTCCAGGCGTCGCCTCCAGCTACGGCGTTCCCAAAGGCGGCAAGTCTTACGAGCCGGCGGAGCGCGGGCTGCCGAGCGAAGGCATCTGGTCCACCGAACGCTATCTCAACTTCGTGCCGAAGCTGTTTGAGCGCCTGCGCACGGATATCGGCGAGGACCTGCATCTGCTGCACGATGTGCATCACCGGCTGACGCCCATCGAGGCCGCCAGGCTGGGCAAGGCGCTCGAGCCGTATCACCTCTTCTGGATGGAAGATCCCTGCCCGGCCGAGCTGCAGGAAGGCTTCGGGCTGATCCGACAGCATACGACCACGCCCATCGCCACCGGCGAGGTTTTCAACTCGGTGTGGGACGCACATGAGCTCATCCGGCGGCAGTGGATCGACTACATCCGCATGACCACGGTGCACGGCGGCGGCATCACGCATGCGAAGAAGACCGCGGACTTCGCGGCGCTCTACCATGTGCGCACCGGCTTCCACGGCGCGACCGACCTCTCGCCCGTCACCATGGCGGCGGCGCTGCACGTCGGCCTCGCCATCCACAACCTCGGCATCCAGGAGCACATGGTGCACACCCCGCTCATCGACGAGGTCTTCCCCCATCAATACCGTTTCGAGGCCGGGTACATGCATCCGGGCGACGCCCCCGGGCTGGGGGTCGATCTGGATGAGGAACTGGCGGCGAAGTACCCGTATGAGCGGGCCTGGCTGCCCGTCGCGCGTAAGCTGGATGGAACCCTAACCGACTGGTAAGCCAGAC
>CAXTVJ010000001.1:172161-237893 GCA_964247715.1 uncultured Acidobacteriaceae bacterium
TGGCTGCCCGTCGCGCGTAAGCTGGATGGAACCCTAACCGACTGGTAAGCCAGACTGGTAAGCCAGACTGGTAAGCCAGACTGGTAAGCCAGACCGACCGGTAAGCCAGACCGCAGCCAGGCGGGACCGACAGGGGAAGGCAGGGAGCACACGCGTTGAGATCATCCGAGAGTGCCTGGGTGCCGGAGAAGGCGCCCGTCCGCTGGGTCGTCTGCGGGCTGCTGTTCGCGGCGACGACGATCAATTACATGGATCGCTCGGTGCTTTCGCTGGTCGAGCCCATGCTGCACCTGCCCTTCATGGGCTGGGTGCCGGGCGTCGAGCCTAAGTTCCAGGCGGACTACAACCACCACTACGGCTTGATCGTCATCGCCTTCCAGATCGCCTACGGCGTGGGGCTGCTCTGCGCCGGACGCTTGATCGACCGGCTGGGCACGAAGCGGGGCTACGCGCTGGCCATCGCGGTCTGGGCCCTGGCTTCGCTCAGCCACTCCCTGGTGCATTCCGTGGCCGGCTTCTGCATTGCCCGCGCTCTGCTGGGCTTGGGGGAGGCCGGCAACTTCCCTGCCGCGATCAAGGCGACCAGCGAGTGGTTCTCGTCGGACGAGCGCGCGCTGGCAACAGGACTCTTCAACTCCGGGTCGAACGTCAGCTGGTTCATCGTGCCCGTGCTCACGGATGTGGTCACCCGCCACTTCGGCTGGCGCGCGGCCTTCCTGACCACGGGCTCGCTCGGTGCGCTCTGGCTGATCGTCTGGCTATTGTTCCCTTACTACCGTCTGCGCGGAGGCACGACCGCAACCCGGCAGCATCTCGAACGCGCTCTGCCCGCGACGAGCACGGGAACGGTGGAGTGGCGCCGGCTGCTGCGGACGCGCGGGCTCTATGCCTTCGCGCTCGGCAAGATGCTCACCGATCCCATCTGGTATTTCTACCTCTTCTATCTGCCCAAGTTTCTGCACGATACCTACAACCTCGATCTCACGCACGCCAAGTACCCCCTCATCGTCGTGTATTCGGTGTCGGCGGTCGGCTCCATCGGCGGCGGCTGGCTCTCCGGACTGCAGATGCGCCGGGGACACACGGTCAACTTTGGCCGTAAGTTCGCCATGCTGGTCATGGCGTCGAGCGTCCTGCCGTTGATGCTGGTGCCATGGATGCATACGCTTTCGCCGGCGTCCGCATGGCCCGCCATTGCGCTGTTTTCGCTTGCGGCGGCCGCGCATCAGGGCTGGTCGGCCAATCTCTTTTCGACTCCGACCGACATGGTTCCGTCAAGCGCGGTCTCAACCGTCGTCGGGGTCGGCGGCGCGTGCGGCGCGGCGTCGGGCGCTTTATTTACCTGGTTTGTGAGCCACTACTTCTCGCTGCACCCTCTTCCCTTCTTCGTCACCGCCGGCTTCGCGTACCTGGTCGCGCTGGGCGTCTTCCAACTGCTCGTCCCGCGTCTCGGCGCGATGGAGGTGACAGCGTGAGTGCATGGGATCTGCTCGCGCTGGGCGAGGTGATGCTGCGGCTCGACCCCGGCGAAGGACGCATCCACACCACGCGCGGCTTCCAGGTGTGGGAGGGTGGCGGCGAATACAACGTCGCGCGCAGCCTGCGGCGGTGCTTCGGGATGAAGACCGCCATCGCCACCGCCCTGGCGGACAATCCGGTAGGCCGTCTGGTCGAAGACCTGATGCTGCAGGGCGGGGTCGACCAGGAGCTGGTGCGCTGGGTGCCGTACGACGGGCTCGGGCGCAGCGTGCGCAACGGGCTCAACTTCGTCGAGCGCGGCTTCGGCGCGCGCGGCCCGCTGGGCTGCTCAGACCGCGGACACACCGCCATCTCGCAGGTTGCGGTGGAGACCTGGGACTGGCCGGCCATCTTCTCAGAAAACAAAATCAAAGCCCTGCATACAGGCGGAGTCTTCGCCGGGCTGGGCGAAGAGACACCCGCCGTGGCGCAGGCGGCGATGCGTGCGGCGCGGGCGGCAGGCGTGCTGGTCGCCTACGACCTGAACTACCGGCCGTCCCTCTGGGCGGGACGCACCGATCAGGCCGCCGCGGTGAACACCGCGCTTGCCGGGGAAGCGGACGTGCTCTTCGCCGGCGAGCGGGATCTCGTGGAGCGGCTGGGTGTTTCGCTCAAGGGTCTCCCCGAAGGAACGGCCCGGCCCGAGGCGGTGCTGCGCCGAGCCGTCGAGCGCTATCCGCAGCTGCGGGCCATCGCCATGACGGAACGAGTCGTCACCAGCAGCTGCCGCCATGGATGGGGTGCGGCGGCGCTGGTGGAGGGCAGCTTCGTCGCAGTCGAAACCCGCGAGGTCGAGGTCCTCGACCGCATTGGCGGCGGGGATTCCTTCGCGGCGGGCTTCCTCTACGGGCTGCTGAACGGACGCGACGCGCTGTGGTCGGTACGGTGCGGCGTCGCCCACGGAGCGCTGGCTCTCAGCACGCCCGGGGACACCAGCATGGCGACGCTCCCTGAGGTGCTGCATGCCATGGACGGCGCGACGGTGCCGACCCGGCGTTAGGCTGGCTGATCCCTGAGGACCTTCGGTGGCCACCGGTGTAGACCTGCTACTTTGCGTGCGCGCGGGCTTCCTGCAGCAGCGGCGAGCCGGGTTCGGCGGTCTGCCACAACACGAGGAACCGCCGCCAGGCGTCGGCGCTGTTGGAGAGGTCGCCCGACTGCGCGAAGGCACGGGCGACTCCCGCCTGGGCAGCCGGGTAGACGGTCCCGCCGGAGAGCAGCGAGCTGCCGCGATGCGAGAGCACGGTCTGGTAGTCGACGATGCCGATCTCCGCCTGCTGCAGCTGCGTGTGCGCCAGGCCGCGCAGGTAAGGCGTCACGGAGATCAGGTCGGCGTTGCGCGCTACGCGCAGGGCTGCAAGCGCGGTGTCCGGATCCTGATCGTGGATGGCGATGGCAGCTTTGATGTCGGCGGCGGCAAAGCTGGCAAGACTGAAGCTGTTGGGGTACCTGCCCGTCAGCACGGCCAGATCCTCACCGGCGCGCGCGGCCTGGCCGCACAGTCCCCGTGCGATTCCGGACCGGATCAGAGCCTCGCGCCCCTCGGGCAAAGCTCCGGCTTTGTCTGCCAGCGAAAGACCCATCCCGCAATCGCCCAGCAGCGCGCGATCGAGAGCGCTCTGCGCCAGCAGGGCGGATGCCGCGGACGCAAGCGATTCGCCGCTCCTGACCTCCGCTTCCGAGACGCTGCGTTCGATCTCCGCCGCGCTGCTCAGCCGCCCCGCATTGTCGAGGTAGACCCCGTACTCCCATGCCGCGGCGAAGGTGGATCCCTCGGCGCGATCGTGGATCGTGCGGTCGACCAGCCGGGGAAGCGCCACGGCGTTGCCATCAAGATAGGCAGTCAGGATCGACTGGCCGGAGGGCGGCAGACCGAGGTGCTGCATCTGCTGGTCGAGCCGGAACGCGGCATCGAAGCGGTTCATCGCCAGCAGGGCTGACTCGGCTTCGGCGTAGGCCTCGGGGTTGATGGAATCATCGGCATAGCCCTGCTGCGCGGCGCTCAACGCATCGCCGAACCGGCCTTCAAGTCGCAGCGCCCGCGCCATGGCGGTCTGGGCGTCGGTATCGTGCGGGTACGACGCAAGCAGCTGCCGCAAAATGGACGACGCACGCGGAAGGTCGTCGGAGCTATTGAGCGCGAAGGCCGCCTGCGCCAGAGCGCGCGTTCTCGCCGACGCATGATCGGAGTCGGCCAGGGCCAGCCGCGCAGCCTCCGCGGCAGCCAGCTCCGCGTGCAGCTGCTCGAAGATCGCGGCCCGGCGCAGATGCGCCTGCACGAAGTGAGGATCGGCGGCGGTCGCGCGCGCGGTCGCGTCCAGCGCCTCCAGCAGCCTGCCCGCGGCGAAGAACTGCTGTGCGTCGCCGTACGCGCTCAGCGCCTCCAGATTCGCCGACGCATCGCGGCTCAACGGTGCGGCGGACGCCTCGATGGAGTTGCGCGATTCACCCGAGGCGATGCGGAGGTCGGACGCGAGCCGGTCGAGGGCAGCGGGAACCTGCTCCAGACTGGGCGCGCTCTCCTGTGCCGTCGCCAGGATATTGTTCGACGAAACGTCCAGCAGCTCCGCGCTTATCTGAAAAGGCGACGCGCCGGAGACGTTGCCGTACAGGTACGCGCGCGCGCCCAGCCTCTCAGCCGCGCGGCGGGCAAGCATCGCCCCGGCAGGCGCGGGCTGCCCCTGCGCCTTCGCCTCGGACGCAAGCAGAAGACTGGCGGTGTTCCACGCCGCGTCCCCCCGCAGCGTCAACCATGGAGACTGGATCAACCCGAGGCGAAGTCCCTCGGCGACCGAGCCGTCCAGTACCTTGTTCCCTGTCTTGTTTTCAAACTGGGCTACCACGATCACATCGCCCGGCTGCAGCACAGTCGGGCCAAACTGCCCGTGCACCATCAGCCGCGCACCGGCAATCACACCCGCCGCCAGCAAAATCGCAGCCACGCCGGCGAACAGCAGGCGGCGATGGCCACGAGCCGCTTCCGCCCCAGGCTCGGAGGGTGCGAACAGCGGCGGGAACATGTCGTCGTGCGCAGGGTCGGGCACGACCCCCGCGAGCGTCAACGTACCTTTCTCCTCCTGCACCAGGTCAGCCCTCGATTTGGCTCTGAAGTCTCCGGAGGAGAGGCCGCCCGAGCTCCGTGCCGGCGCGCCCGGTGCGCGCTCCTGCACAGCGGGCGCCGCGGCCGCCGCCGGCTCGGACGCCGGCAAAAACTCAACCACCTCCACGGCAGGAACTCTCGTGGCAGACCCGGCCAATACGACCGGAGGTTCCAGAGAAGCGGAAGCCCCCGGCAACGCAGCCCCGGCCTCTAGCGATGTCGCATTCACTTCGGGCGCGATCCCGGCCCGCGGGCGTGCAGGCGTGGCGTCTTCGCGGGGAACCCGTGCGACCGGACGCAATACGTCGTTCGACGCCGTCGGCAACGCTTCACGACCCGGCGGCACAGGGGGGTCCGTCCGCGGCTCGGCGGCTCGACCCTCGAACCGCCCTGTATCGGGAGATGGCGCGTCGGAATGCGGAGAGTCCCGCTGCCCTTCTCTTGCGGGAGCCGAGCCGGGCGCGGAACCGGCACCGGCCGGTGCCGAGCTCGAGTGGCGGGTCCGTCCGCGGCGTTCGCGCGCCACCGGATCCTGCGCGCGCACCAGCGGCACAGCGGTCACGGCCTTGCGCAGCCATCCGCCTCCACTGTTGCCCTTATCGAGGCCAAGCAGTGCAGCCTCCAGCTCGTGCGCGGTCTGGAAGCGTGCGGCGCGATCCTTCGCCAGCAGCTTGAAGATGATTTTTTCCAGTTCGCGCGGAACCGATTCGTTCCACTCCCGAACCGGTTCGGGAGGGTGATTGAGCAGCTGCACGAAGACCAGCGCGCTGGTCGCTCCCTGAAACGGCACATGGCGCGTCGCCATCTCGTACAGCACGACCCCCAGCGAAAAGAGATCGGAGCGCGAATCCAGCGACTCGCCGCGCGCCTGCTCGGGAGACATGTACGCCAGTGTCCCCACCGTCGCTCCAACGGTCGTGATATCGAGCGTGCGCGCTCGCGAGCCGAGCACGCCGCCTTCAATCTTCGCCAGGCCGAAGTCCAGAACCTTCGCCTGCAGCCCGCCGTTCGGCTTCTCGACCAGAAAGATGTTCGCCGGCTTTACGTCACGGTGGATAACGCCTTTTGCGTGAGCCGCGCCCAGCGCCTCCGCGGTCTCGCGGGCGATCTGTGCGATCTCGGGTATGGGGATCGGCTGGCCCAGAATGCGGTCTTTCAGCGTCTCGCCCTGCAGCAGCTCCATCACAAGATAAGGGTCGCCGTCCTGCTCGCCGATGTCGAAGATGGTGCAGATGTTGGGATGGTTCAAGGCCGACGCGGCGCGCGCCTCGCGCAGAAAGCGCTCGCGCATGCCCGGCATCGTGTAGTCGTGGTTCAGCAGCTTGACGGCGACTTCCCGATGCAGGCGTGCGTCCCACGCGCGGAAGACATGACCCATGCCTCCGCCTCCGAGGCGGCCTTGGATTTCGTATGGTCCGAGTCTCCGGCCCGTCTCCGGATTCATCGTCTCTGCTCGCTTTCGTGCATCGGCAAAGGCCCTGCCGCTGCTATGGTATTCGGCGCGGTACGACAGGGCAGATGAAAAAGTGGAGCAAACGGCGGGACGCATCCGCTCCGCCAACGGCTGCGGCGAAAGCAACTCCGATGCAGTCTCGCTACCATAGAGCCATGAAACTTCTCGGCCAGACTCTCCTCTTGGATGCCGACGATACGCTGTGGGAGAACAACATCTACTTCGAGCGCGCAATCGCCGCGTTCATCTCCTACCTGGACCACCAGGTGCATACGGCCGAAGAGGTGCGCGAACACCTGAACCTGGTGGAGCGGCGTACCGTGGCCGCGCACGGCTACGGCATGAAAAGCTTTCGGCGCTCTCTGATCGCCTGCTTCGAAGAACTCACCTCCGCTGCGATTACGCCGGAGCGCCACCAGCGGATCGTGGCGTTTGCGGATTCTGTCGCGTCCGAAGAAATGGAACTGCTGCCGGGCGTGGCGGAGGCCATACCCGAACTCGCCGAACGCCACCGCCTCCTTCTTGTCACGAAGGGCGACACCGAAGAGCAGGTCGATAAGCTCGAGCGATCCGGTCTGGCGACGCACTTCTCCGCGGTCGAAGTGCTGAACGAGAAACACGAAGCAGCTTATCGCGACATGGCCGAACGCCACCGCTTTGATCGCGAATCGACCTGGATGATCGGCAACAGCCCCAAATCGGACATCAACCCGGCACTCGCCGCCGGCCTCAACGCCATCTTCGTCCCGCACGACTTTACCTGGGTGCTCGAGCATGAAGTCGTCGATCATCCGCCCGCAGGCGTGCGCCTGATCGAGGTGCCGCGGCTGGCTGACCTGCTGCAATGGTTCTAGCGCGGCGCGCGCAGTCGAGATGCGTCGCGTCCATGAATTTTGCTATACTCAAACTTGTTGGAACGTCACAAGCTGGTTGCAGTTCCGTGCGCTCGGTCGCAGGAGCGTTGCCGGTTCGCGGAGGTGGCGAAATTGGCAGACGCACTAGCTTGAGGTGCTAGCGCCGCAAGGCATAGGGGTTCAAGTCCCCTCCTCCGCACCAACTTCTCACAAAGGCTCTCGCTCAAATGCCAGACTCACGTCTGTCCGAAGGCCAGACGTGAGTCTGGCCTTTTCGTGTTGAGCGATACTGGGTGCGCATGCCTCGTCGCACGCTTCACTTCCCGCTTTCGCTGCTGTGCTGTCTTTGCGCCGTTGCAGCCCGCGCACAGGGTGGACCGCCCTTCCGCACCGACGATCCCGAAACCCCCGGCAACAAGCACTGGGAGATCAACTTCGGCTGGATCGGCGACCGGAACCCCGGTGCCGGTACCTACCAGGTTCCGGACTTTGATTTCAACTATGGGCTGGGCGACCGCATCCAGCTCAAGTACGAGATCCCGATCGCCATCGAAGAGACCCGGCCACTGCCCGCCACCGCAGCGACACCGGCCGTCTCCGGCCAGGTAATCGGCGGGCTGGGCGAGAGTCTGCTCGGCGTCAAGTGGCGCTTCTACGAGCATCATCCCGACGATCCCTGGATCAGGAATCGCTTCGGCACCGGCCTGCTGAGCGTCTTCGGACATGTGCCCGCTCCCCCGCCGGGACTACCCGCCGCCAGCGGCGATGCGCCCGCCGAAGCCGAAGAACCTGTGGTCAACTTCAGCATCGGCACCTATCCGCAGCTCTTCCTCGATAACCCCACGCGTTCGGTGCCGCGCGGCGTGGTCGCCCCCGGACCCATCTTTTATCTGCCCCTGGAAGCCAACGGACGCATCGGCCCGCTTCGTCTGGATGGCGAGGTGGGCTACAGCTTCGGAAACCGCACTGTGCCCCAGAGCTGGAACCGCGGCCTCATCGTCGGCCACGAGTTCTCCGACCGCACCGAAGCCTACCTCGAGCTCTACGACATCCAGCAAGCCAACCGCATCGCCGTCGGCCAGGGCATCGGCCAGTTCGCCACCGGCGTTCCCAGGCAACGCGAGACTACCCTCGGGCTGGGCGGGCGCCAGGCGCTGAACCACGATAAGACAGTGAACCTTCTGCTGATGGGTGGCCGCAGCTTTCAGACCATCACCTCCGTCAACGGCCAGCCGAGCTGGATCGCCTACGTCGGCTTCCAGATACTGCTCGGGCCGCACGAGCCGATCGCTCCCGGGCAGGTCGAGCAGAAACTCCCCGACGAGTCGAAGAAGGACACCAAACCCTAAGTGTGCATTCGGCCGCGGGAAGACTCGCCGGGCGCTCTCCCTGAATCCTGCGGGTCGCCGCCGCGTGACTCGACCAGGGTGACACTGCGTTCGCGCCACGCGCGCAAAGGCCAGCCAATCGCCGACATCAGACAGAACGCACCGAGAATGAGCAAGCCGTCCCGCAGCGTCTGCATCATCCCCAGCGAGACCAGGAGCGTCGTCGAAAGCGCTGCGGGCTGGTTCACGCGCAGCAGCAGCGTGCCGAAGACAGTCAGCATCGTCGCCAGCATCGCCGCCGCAATCCGCACGAGCGGGACGCCATGCGCCGAAACGGGCGGCCCAAACCACGCGCGCGTGATCCAGAGCGAGAAGAAGCCGGCGCACACCGCGATCAGATTTGCCAGCAGGATGCTTTCTGGCCGGGCGCTGGGACGCTCCGGCGTCTCGATGATTTCAAACGCCGTCGGGCCGAGCGCGGCAAAGATCAAAGGGCTGCGCGCGAGATATCCTGCGAGCGCCATCACCCCGACCAGCGCCGCCTCGAGCAGCGGCGCGATCAACAAATCCCGGCGAATCCCGGACCCGCTTCCCGCCGCGTTCCGCTCGGCCATGCGCTTCTCCCCCGTCTCGCGTGGGATGCGCGTTGAGCCGCTCGAAGCCCGAATGGTACACTCTTGCTTGTCCCGGTGCGGGTTGCGTCCTGATCGACGCTTCCCTCCAGATCTTCCAGAAGGCCAGTTCCCTCCTATGACGTTTCTGCTTTATGTGCTCGTGATCCTGCATGTCATCATCAGCCTGTTCCTCATCGGCGTCGTTCTGCTGCAGACAGGCAAATCGGCCGATCTCGCCGCGGCCTTCGGCGGCTCCGGTTCGCAGACGGCGTTCGGCCCGCGAGGCGCCGCCAACCTGCTCACCAAGCTGACCACATGGGGTGCCATCTTCTTCATGCTCACCTCCATCGGGCTCACCATCGTGCTCTCGCGCACCAGCAGCGTCGACCGCTCCGTCCTCTCCGACACCACGAAGAAGTAACCGGACCTCATCGGAATCACAGGCGCAGACCTTCGGGTCTGCGTTTTGCTTCTGAACGGAGAACCCATGATTCGAGAGACCTTCCCCGTCGGCCAGCTGGGCTGCAACTGCACCATCCTCGGTGACCAACTCTCGCGTGAGGCCATCGTGGTCGATCCCGGAGACGACATCCCGACCATCCTTGCCGCGCTCGCGAAGCATCGGCTCACCGCGAAGGAGATCGTCGTCACCCACGCCCACATCGATCACATCGCGGGAGCCGCCCAACTGAGACGCCTGACCGGCGCCCCCGTGCGCTACCACCAGAACGACCTCATGCTGGTCGACATCATGGACCAGCAGGCGGAGTGGCTGGGGGTCAGGACCCCCGAAGTCCTCAGGCCGGACGCGGACCTGACCGATGGCGAACGGCTCGGCGTCGAGGGCGTGCACGCCACCGTGCTCCATACCCCGGGACACACCGAAGGCAGCGTCTGCCTCTACCTGCCCGAACATGCTCTTCTGCTCGCCGGCGACACCCTCTTTGCAGGCGGCGCAGGCCGCACCGACCTGCCGGGAGGCGACACCAGAACCCTTCTGCGCTCCATTCGCGACCAGCTCCTCAACCTGCCGGAGCAGACCGTTGTCATCCCCGGACACGGTCCGACAACATCCATCGGAGAGGAACGAGAAACCAATCCGTTCCTACAGAAAAATACCTTAAGCCGAATTTGATGAGCCACTTGCGCTGAGAAGTGAATGCGCGCGTTCAGGTTGAACCGGCATCAGGTTAACTAATTCGATTCACACCAGTTCCGTAATCTGTTCAGTCCCGCCTCAAAACGATCCCCCGGGCTGAGAAGACTCAGCACGACACGGTGCTGTCCGGGCAAGGCGTAGAACGATCCGGGATGCACCAGAACGCCAGCCTGCTCGACCAGGCGCTCCGCCAGGTCCGTCGAGCCCGCGTGTTGCGGCACCTGCACCACCGCCGCCCAGCCCGCTTCAACCGGAAGCGTAGTCAGGGCCGGAACCGCAGCTACCAGCAACTCCAGATTCTCCCGCACGCGTGCGGCAATCTGCCGCTGCATCGCCTCCCTGCCCGCCAGCCAGGCCGGCAGCGCATGCTGCGCGGGCGCGTTCATCGAGAGAAACGTGTCCGCAATCACCTCCAGCCGCTCGAGCGCCTCTGTTCGTTCCGGATCCGGACCGAAGCTCGCCAGCCAGGCCACCTTCATCTGCGGCAGCGCCGCCACCTTCGACAAACCCGACAACACAAAGGTGAGACAGCCATGCCCGCCCGCGGCAAACGTCTGGATCGGCTCCCGCAGTCCGTAATCGAGGAAGACCTCGTCCACGATCAGCGCAAGCTGGTGCCGTGCGCACATCTCCTCAAGCCGCACGCGCTCCTCCGCCGAGGTCGCATGGCCGGTTGGATTATTCGGGTGGACCAGCAGCAGAGCGCGCGTGCGCGGCGTGATCCGGCGTTCCAGCGCGGCAAAGTCGATCCACCATCCGAAGTCGTAGAAGAGCGGATACGGGCGCAGCTGGACGTCATCCAGATCCGCCAGAAAGTCGAAGAGCGGGTAGCTCGGCTGCGCCACCAGCACCTCATCCCCCGGGTCGCACAACAGCCGGAAAAGATACGTATATGCCTCGCTGGTACTGGTCGTCAGCACGATCTGACCGGGCGAAACGTCCGCACCATGACCGGCGTAGTAGCCCGCAACCGCCTCCCGCGCCGAGAGAATCCCGCGCGGATCGGGATCATAGACGAGCGATGCCGGGTCGGCCAGCGGCGCCAGCAGAGCCGCCGCGTCGTACGCAAAACCGCACGCAGTCGGGTTCGAGCCGGTGAGATCGATCAGCGGACTGCCTGCACCCCGGGCTCGCGCGACCGCCGCGGAAAGGCGGGACTCCGCAAGGTTCCACGCCGTGCGTCTGGAGAAACGAGAGCTCACTCCCGTCAGTGTAGCCAACCGCCAATAACATGGAGGGATGGTAGACGCCGTGCTGTTCGACTACGGGCTGGTCCTCTCCGGGCCGGCGGACCCGGTCGCCTGGGCTCAGATGAAAGCAATCGCCGGCCTGCCCGAAGAGCAGTTCCACGCCGCGTACTGGGCGCCGCGCCACGACTACGACCGTGGCGCCTCTACCGGTGCCGCCTACTGGCAGGCCGTCGGAGACACCGCCGGGATCGGCCTCGACCAGAGCCAGATCGCCGCCCTGCTCGCGGCCGACGTCACTCTCTGGACCCGGCTCAACGACCCCATGGTCGCGTGGGCCGCGCGTCTGCAGGCAGCCGGGACAAAGACCGGCATCCTCTCCAACCTGGGCGACGCCCTCACCGAAGGCGTGCTGGCCACCCATCCGTGGCTGGGCGGCTTCGGCCACCGCGTCTTCTCGCACGCGCTCGGGATCGCCAAACCCGAGGTCGCCATCTACCGTCACGCCGCCGCCGTCATGGGCTTGGCGCCGGCGACCGTACTCTTCATCGACGACCGCGAGGAGAACTGCGCGGGCGCCGTCGCGGCTGGCATGCAGATCATCCGCTACAGCGATCACGCGGCCTTCTTACAGGAGATGAAAGCCCGCGGGTGGGGCGAACTGTGGCGAGCGGGCAAGCTCCAGGCCCGTTGAGTCCCTAAATGGAACCGATCCCAATATGGGAGGGTCACATTACTTCGCCCCGCTTTCGCTGCTTTGGTGCTCGGTGAACCCCGCTGCGGCACTGCATAGTGGATCTGGCCGCAGCAGAGCAGCTCGTAACGGCCGGGATCTCGCATGACGCGCAGCACGGGACGCACAATCAGGTTCTCTCAAACGGCGCTCTGGCTGGCTCTCATTTCGCTGGCGTGGGCCACCACCGCTTCGGCTCAGACGGGTGTCAACGCCGCGCAGCAGCTCAGCCTCGCCGGATTGCGCGCGAGCGGCACCCAGGGCCGCTTCGTCGCGGTGCAGACCGACACGGCCGGCGATCTCTACGTTCTCTACGAGCAGGGAGACGGGGTCCGGGTTCTCGAGCTGACCAGCAACGGCACGACCGTCGAAGCGCAAGCGCAGTTCGGTGCCGCGGGCGACCTCGGAATCGCACTGGCGCTCGATCCGGCAGGCGACGTCTATGTGACCGGCACCAGCACCTCGGGTCAGCTCGCCGCCACCTCCGGCGCCGCCATCGCCACACCCACGGCAGGCACCACCAACAGCTTCGTCGCGAAATTAAGCCCCGCATTGACGCTCGAGTGGCTTACCTTCACCGGCGGCAGCCGGATCGCCGCGAGCGCGCTGGCAGCCAACGCCGGCGCCGTCTACGTCACCGGGATCACCTACGGCGCGGACCTGCCCGTCACCGAGACCGCTACTGAACAGGCTCCCGCGTACGGGAGCATGCAGAACGGCTTCGTCGAAAGCTTCTCGGCGGATGGATCCACCCTCCTCTACGCGACCTACCTGACCGGTGCCAACGGCGACACAACGCCCGGCGGCATCGCCGTGGACGGTTCGGGCGACGCATGGGTCGTGGGCGCGACCTCCGCCACCGGCTTCCCGACCATCGCGGCGCTCATTCCGAATATCGTCTCCAACCCATCCGGATTCGCGCTTGAACTCACCCCTGCGGGCGACGGCCTCACGTGGTCCACCTTCGTTCCTGGCGCGGGCCTGAGCGCGGTTGCGCTGGACTCAACGGGAGGAACCCTGTTGATCGCGGGTGCGGTCTCCCTCGGCCAGTTCCCGGTCGACACCGTGACCATGCCGCTCGCGCCCACTACCTGGCAGGCGCTTCTGCGGATCACCACCGACGGCCTGATCGTCGAAAGCGGCACCGTCATCGCCCCGGGGCTGCAGTCGACGGTTGCGGCCGGTGCCGGCGGCTCCGCCTGGATCGGCGGAGAGTTCGCCGCGCAGACCTCGCCCATCCTCCCTTCGCCGCCGCTGGCGCAGATCGGGGACGGCTACGCGGTACGCACCACGGCAGCCGGAACCGTCGACCAGACGGCACGCTTCGGCGGCATACCGGACGGGAACCTCGCCTATGCCAGTCTCCCGCTCGTGGTCAACGGGCTGGCCGTCGATCCCGCCGGGGATCTGGTGCTCGCCGGCACGCTCGCGCCCACCGCAAGCGCCGACCTGCTGGGCAGCCAGCGTTACGAGCTTGTGCTGCGCAACGCACCCACCGCTGCCCTGCCCTCCTCCATCCGCGATGGAGAACAGTCCGCCGGCACCTGTGGCGGAAGTCTCTGCGCCGGCTCCAGCGGGTATCTCGCCACGCTCAATCCCGCCGTGGCCGGCTCGGCATTGTCGTTCGCAGGCGATAACCTCCCGCTGGTGAGCCTGCGCAACCTCGGCTCGGCTCCGGCAGGCGGGCTCACGGTCAGCTCCTCCGCCGGTTCGCTGACGTCGACCTGTCCTTCGACGCTCGCACCCGGAGCTCAGTGCGATCTGCTGCTGAGCGGCGGCGCAGCGGGAACGCTGGTCGCGAGCACGAATGCCGGAGACTCCACCACCCTCGCTTACGGTGCGTACACCACAGCGGCAGACACCATCGTCTTTTCACCCAAAGAGCTGGACTTCGGCATCCAGACCGCCGCGAGCACACCGGGCGAACAGATCCTCACGGTCACCAATCTCGGCTCGGCGACCCAGACCTTCCTGTCCAGCGCCAACGTTTCGCCCAAGAGCACTTCCCCGTTCAGTGAGGCCGTGAGCGACTGTACCTTGACGCCGGACGGAACCCGCAAGATCCTTCCTGCCGGCGCGAGCTGCCACATCACCGTGGCGTTCTCGTCCGCCGCGGCAACGCTCGACGGCTTCGTTACCGGCCAGTGGACGCTGGGCGCGAGCCAAGTCCTGCTCACCGGCTATCAACAGGCCGCGGCGCTCAGCGTCTCGGCTGCCGAGGTAGACTTCGGCACCGTCCTCCAGGGTGGCCTCGTCACTCCGCGGTTCCTTTATCTCTCAAACAGTTCGTCCTCTCCGGTGACACACAGCCCGGTCGCGCTTCCGGCTGACTCTCCGTTCACGGTGACGGATGGCTGCCCGGCCACCCTCGCCGCGAACACCGTCTGCCGTCTGCGGATCGACTATGCCAGCCCGATCACTCCCTCCACCGACTCCGTCGCCCTGACGCTCGACCAGGGGATTACGGTGCTGGTCACCGGCAGCACGGTCGCGGCGCTCACCCTGACGGGGTCGTCCGTCAACCCCACCCTCAGCGTCACGCCCGCCTCGGCAACGTTCGCCACCCCGGTGGTCATCACGGAGACCTCCGGGGCCGGCCAGACGATCGCGATCGCCAATGCCGGAGCCAGCGCCTTCCCGCTCTCGCTTGCCATCACCGGCGACTTCTCCTACACCTCCACCTGCGGCACCACGCTGGCCGGCGGCGCAACCTGCACCGCGACCATCGCGTTTGTGCCGTCGCAGCCCGGCTTGCGAGACGGTCTGCTCTCAGTGACCGCGGGCGCTGGGTCCACGCCCGCGCTGGTCGCCCTGAGCGGCACCGCGGTCGGCATCTTCGCAGGCAACAACGGAGCTCTTTCCTTCGGCTCGGACCCGGTCGGCGAGCCGCTGGTGCAGTTCTACAGAGTCACCCAGCCCTTTACCCAGCTCGCCTTCACCACCTCCGGCCCGTATCTCGCAACCCTCATTGAAGATGCCGGGTATGGACACGGCATGCCGCCAGTCACCGATTACATCGCCGCCGGCACCGGCACATGCCTCAACTGCTGGCTCGCGGTCCTCTTCGATCCGGCAGCCGCGGGTCCACAGAACGGCACCCTGACTCTCACCTCCACATCGCAGGGCTCCCCCTATACGCTGCAGCTTTCAGGCTCCGGACTGGCGGCTTCAGGCTTGATCGTCACCCCCGGCATGCAGCCCTTCGGCCCGGTCGCGGTCAACAGCACGAGTGCGCCGGTGAACGTCTCGCTCACCAATCTCAGCAGCAATGGCAGCGCCATCACGGTGTCGCCCCCGACCGTGGCCGGCAGCTTCGTACTGATGCCGCCGCCCGCAGGCGTGCAGGGATGTTCTGCGTCGCTCGCGTATGGCGCTACCTGCTTTACCTCGCTCGCGTTCGCACCCACCGCCCTCGGAACCGCCTCAGGAACCCTCACCTTCGCCACCTCTGCGGGAGCCGTCACGGCCGCGCTCAGCGGCATGGGCATTCCCGACTCCGGCGTGGCGCTTTCCCCCGCATCGCTCAGCTTCTCGCCTGGCACCACCACGCTGACCGTTCAGGTGCGGAACACGGGACCCGCCACGCTGCAGGTCGGCGCCCCGACCACCGGTACCAGCAGCTTCAGCGCGACCTCTTCCTGTGGTTCGCTCGCCTCCATGGCCAACTGCACCGTCACAGTCGTCTTTTCGCCGGGTGCCCAGCCCGTCTCCGACACACTGACCATCCCGGTCACCAGCGGCTCGGGTTCGGCCGCGCAGACGACGGCGTACCTGGTTCCGCTGGCGGGGACGTACGCAGCCGCTGCAGCAGGGCTCGCTCTCTCCCCGGACATTGCCCAGTTCGGCCCCTCCGCGACCGGACAAGTGGGACCCGAACGCATCTTCACCCTGACCAATCTGACTGCGGGCGCCCTGTCCCTGAGCACTGATGTGCCGCCCCAGTTCGCGCTGCTCGGCGCGCCATGCAGCACCGTCGCTGCGAACGGCACGTGTTCCTTTACGCTGATTTCGGTCCCCCTGGTCAACGGCGCCAACTCGGGAACCATCGTGGTCGCAGCCACCCCGGCGGCCGGCGGCACCACCATGACTACACTCAGCTATGCCGAGAGCTACGGCGTGGGTTCGGGCACGCTCCAGCTTGCAGGCGGTCTCATCGTCGCAGGCGTCTACAACTTCGGCCAGGTCGCCTCCGGACAGACCGCCTCCCAGACGTTCACCCTCACGGCCGGCCCCGCCGCGCCCGTCACCATCCGGCGCATCACCACAGCCTCTCCGTTTGCGGCATCCAGCACCTGCACTGCCACCCTCGCCGCGGGAGCCGGCTGCAGCGTCACCGTCACCTTCGCTCCGCTCAACCAGGTGGCGAGCGGCACCCTCTCCGCGACCGCCACCAGCGACTCCGGTCTCTTGACTATCGAAAGCGACGCGCAAACCGCGCCAACCCTGCTGTTACTGGCAGGTCAGGCCGGCCCCACCCTGGTCTCCAGCCCTTCCAACAGCGCGCCTCTCGCCGCCTTCTCGCTGTCCTCCGGCTCCTTAACCTTTCCCGCCACTCAAGTCGGCGATCGCTCTCCCGCGCAGACCCTGACCCTGACCAACAGCGGGACGGTTCCCCTGCACATCGCCCAGATCAGTGTAACGCCGGACTTCGGCGTGACCAGCGGATGCATGACCGTCGCTCCCGCGGCAAGCTGCACCGTCACGATCGCCAGCACGCCCCAGACCGCGGGCACTCACGTCGCCGCGCTCAGCATCGTCTCAGATGCCGCCGCCTCGCTCGACTTTGTCAGCCTGCTGGCAGTCGGAGTGGCCTCACCTCTCAGCCTCTCGCCAGCCTCCCTCAACTTCGGCCAGGTACTCGTCGGTTCGTCGGCGACTCTCCCCGTGACCCTCGCGAACACCAGCACCGCCCCCATCACGATCGGTATGATCAGCGCGACCGGGGACTACACGGCCGGGGGCGACTGCCCCGCCACCGGCGGAACCCTCGCCGCCACCGCCAGCTGTACCGTCCAGGTTACGTTCGCGCCGACCGCGGCGGGGATACGTCCGGGCACCCTCAGCGTGATGAGTTCCGCCTCGACGACTCCGTTGGCGGTCGGCCTCACGGGCACAGGAACGGCGTCCCACCTTGTCGTGGTGCCCGGCAGTCTGAACTTCGGAAGCATCGTGACCGGCGCCTCCGCCAACCTTTCCCTCACCCTCACCAATCAGGGCTCCGCCGCCCTGACCGGCCTGACGTTCACGATCGACAGCCCCTACGCAATCACCATCCCGTGTTCCGTCACCTCGCTCGCCGCGGGCGCAAGCTGCACCGTGCAGATCACGTTCTCACCCACGAACATCGGCCCGCAGACTGGCACGCTGACCATCGCCAGTTCGGATCCGCCTTCGCCCGCCACCGTGCCGCTCACGGGCAGCGGCATCGCGAACGCCGGCTTTCTGCTCACGGTGAACGGCGAGACCAGCCAGACCCTCACGATCAAGTCGGGCAACTACGCCACCTTCGCTCTGACGGCCACACCCATCGGCAGCTTTGCGGGCACGATCGCACTTACCTGCCTGCCGCTCCAGACCTCCCGGTATGCCAACTGCTCGCTGCTTCCCGCATCGCTGACACTGACGGGCGCCCCGGCAGAGACGATCGCAACCGTCAATACCGTCACCCTCGGCAGCGGAGTTGCGAGCGCGCACGATAGCAACTGGATGCATGGGCGCGATGGCACCGTGCTGGCGCTGCTGCTCCCCGGGCTGTTGCTGATGCGCCGCCGCGGACGCAACCTGCGGCGCTGGCTCCTGCAGGGAGTCGCGGTCTTGACGTTTGCCGCCCTGTTCGCTCTTTCAGGCTGCGGAGGTGGCTCCAACGCGCACTACACGGCACCGGGCACCTACAGCTTTGAGGTCACCGCGAACTCGACCAGCGGGGTCGCCCTCACGCAGTCCGTCACCCTCACCATCATGGTCACGGCACGCTGACAAATCTCAGCCGAAACGGCCGTCAGCTCTTGCGAGAGACAGCGGTTCCGACCGCCGGACCGACTGGGATCTGCTCCACGATCTCAATCCCGAAACCCTGCAGCGCGGGTACATGCGTAATCGTGTTCGTCAACAGACGGATCTTGCGGATGCCCAGGTCAGAGAGGATCTGCGCGCCCAGACCCACCTCGCGCAGAGTGCGTGTGCTGCGGTCTTCCGTTCGATCGCCGGCGGCGCGACCTCCGCGCTGAGAGAAAACAATGCGATGCGGAGTGACGGTGCGGTCGATGCCGAAGCCGCGCGTGCCATTGTGCAGGTAGAGGAACGCACCCCGGCCGGCGGCGGCGATGGTGCGCAGGGAGTCGTCGATGATGGCGCGGTTGTCGCAGCCGAGCATCCCGAACACGTCTTCGGCGAGCGAATGAGTGTGCACCCGCACCGGAACCGCAGCGTCCGAGGCGGGGTCGCCCGGATCGCCGTAGACGAGCGCGACGTGAGATTCGCCGCCGTCCACCTCGTTTTCGTACGCGATCATTCGGAATTCGCCGTAGCGCGTCGGCAGCGTGCCCTCGGCGATCCGCTGCAGGTAACGCTCGTGCTGCAGCCGGTACCGGATCAGGTCGGCGACGGTGACCATCAGCAGCCCGTGCTCCCGGCAGAAGGCGACAAGATCGGGCACGCGCGCCATCGTGCCGTCCTCATTCATGATCTCGCAGATGACGCCGGCCGGAATCAGCCCCGCCATGCGCGCCAGATCGACCGAGGCTTCGGTCTGCCCGGCGCGCACCAGCACGCCGCCCTTGCGCGCGCGCAGCGGAAACACATGGCCCGGCCGGGCGAGATCCTGCGCGGTGGATGCCGGGTCGATTGCAACCCGAATCGTATGGGCACGGTCCGCGGCGGAGATCCCGGTGGTCACGCCTTCCCGCGCTTCGATCGACTCCGTAAACGCCGTGCCGAAGCGCGAGGTATTGTCCTGGGTCATCGGACTGAGACGCAGGTAGTCGGCACGGTCCTCCGTAAGCGTAAGGCAGATCAGGCCGCGTCCGAAGCGCGCCATAAAGTTGATCGACTCGGGGGTCACGAACTCCGCCGCGAGCGTCAGGTCTCCCTCGTTCTCTCGGTCTTCATCGTCTACGACGACGATCATCCGGCCCGCTCGGAAAGCGGCGATAGCTGCTGCGATAGAGCTGAAGTGCGAGAGTTCGTCAGGCATACGGATCTCAGATTCGGTACAGCGGCCTCAGACTTCGGAACGGTTCGATCTTACAGACTCCCGCCGTGTGTTTGGGTTCGATGTCGAGGGTAAACAGGTGCAGGGTAAACACCTGCGCCGCCCGGTTAGGCGGCGCAGGTCTGGTCCTTCGAAGCCAAGCGGAGGGACTGAGCCGAGCCAACTAAAGAGTGGACTCGATCTCAAAGCCCCAGGCCTCAAGCAGGGCCTCCGGGATGTACTTGGAATTCTTATTGCGACGCGCCCACTCGCGCAGGCGGGTGGAGCGGATGTACTGGTCGGGGGTCAGCTTGTACTCCTTGACGATCTGCTCGAAGGAGGTGACGGTGGGAACAACCGGACCGATCGGCTCGGGCTTGCCCCAGTTTGGATTTCCACGACGTTTTGCCATAAGTTTCCTTCAGTGCGGGGTTGCTGCGGAGCTAAAGGCCGAAGAGCCGCAACACGTTATTGTATCCCGAATCGCCAGACGCGCATGACCGGCAGCAGACAGGCGGCGCGGATGCAGCGGAACGGATTTCGATGCGGCCCAACTGTCGATCTTGTCCGGCATGGCGTGACCGCGGTGGAGCATCTTTCTTCGCCCGACCTTCGTCCAAGTCTTATTCCGCACAGGTGCGAGACAAATTGGCAGGGGTGAGTGGATGAGTGTTCCGCTTTGCAGCGAACAGGAAGCAGAAGAGATCGAACAGGAGCAGCGCGAGCCTGAGGTGCGGCACTTCGAGCTGAGCCGCCGGCGCTTCATGCAGACCGCGGGTGTGCTGGGTGCGGCAACCGCGGTGGGAGTTCCGGGCATCGCCGACGCCGAGGCCGGCGGTCCCAACGCGCAGGTAACCAAGCCGCTTACGCTCAAGGTCAACGGCAAGTCGCAAACCCTGTCACTCGATACGCGCACCTCTCTGCTGGATGCGCTGCGCGAAAATCTGCAGCTCACGGGCAGCAAGAAGGGCTGCGATCACGGCCAGTGCGGCGCATGTACGGTGCTGGTGGAGGGACGCCGGGTGAACTCCTGCCTGACGTTGGCGTTTGCGGCGGAAGGTGCCGAGATCACGACCATCGAGGGCCTGGCCAAAGTGCCCGACCCGAAAGAAGTCGGCGATCTGCACCCGATGCAGGCGGCGTTCCTCGAGCATGACGGCTACCAGTGCGGCTACTGCACGCCCGGCCAGATCTGCTCGGCGGTGGCGGCGGTGGAGGAGCAGAAGCGCGGCGCGCTTTCGATCGTCAGCTTCCACACCGGCCATACCGACCATCCGGAGATGAGTGACGACGAGATCCGCGAGCGCATGAGCGGCAATATCTGCCGCTGCGGCGCGTATCCGAACATTGTGGCCGCCGTTCGCGCGGTCTCGAGAGGTGCACAGGCATGATTCCCTTTGAGTACGAACGGGCCGGCGCGCCCGAGGCCGCGGTCCAGTCGGGCGCGGCGCATGGCGCGAAATTTCTGGCCGGCGGAACCAACCTCGTCGACTTGATGAAGTATGGCGTGGAGACGCCGACGACGCTGGTCGACATCAACCACGTCGCGGGCCTCAACGAAGTCGCGCCAGTTCCGGACGGCGGCGTGCGCATCGGCGCGCTGGTGCGCAACTCCGACCTGGCCGACCACCAGACCATCAAGACGCAATATCCTCTGCTCTCGCAGGCGCTGCTGAGCGGCGCTTCGGCGCAGCTTCGCAATATGGCGACCACCGGCGGCAACCTGCTCCAGCGCACCCGCTGCTACTACTTCACCGACATCAACTTCCCCGCCTGCAACAAGCGCATGCCGGGTTCGGGATGCGCGGCGGTCCAGGGCTACAACCGCATCCACGCCATCCTCGGTCAGACCGACAAGGGTCCGCAGTCGAAGGAGACGTGCATCGCCACCAATCCTTCGGACATGTGCGTCGCCATGGCGGCGCTCGACGCCAGGATCGAGGTGCAGGGGCCGAAGGGCAAGCGAACGATTCCCTTCGCCGAGTTTCATCGCCTGCCCGGCTCGACTCCATGGATCGAGACGTCACTGCGTCCCGACGAGCTGATCGTGGCTGTCACGCTGCCGCCGGCAAAGTTTGCGAAGAACGCTTACTACCTGAAGGCACGCGATCGCAACAGTTATGCCTTCGCGCTGATTTCGGTAGCGGCGGGTCTCGAAATAGACGGTGGTACGGTCAAATCCGCCGGACTGGCGCTGGGCGGTGTCGCGCTCAAGCCATGGCGCATCCCCGCCGCGGAGCAGGCGCTGGTCGGCAAGCCGGCGGGCCCGGAGAGCTATCACGCCGCAGCCGAAATTCTGCTGCGCGGAGCCAGAGGCTACGAGCACAACACCTTCAAAATCGAAATGGCGAAACAGGGAATCGTGCGGGCGTTGACGCTGGCAAGCCAGGGCGCGGGTCCGGACGGAACGGGAGTACAGGCATGATGCAGGAAACGCAAAAAGCACCCAAACCGGTGCCGCAGCTGGACTACCGGTACGAGGGTATCGGCAAGGTGACAGGCAAGGGCAAGTACGTGGCGGAGTTCGAAGGTCCGTTCAATCGCGCCGACCTGCTCTACGCCTACATGGTGCAGTCGACCATTCCCAACGGAACCATCATCTCGGTCGACCGTGCGGAAGCGGATCGCGCGCCGGGCGTCGTGGCGATTCTCACGCCGTTCAACGCGCCGAAGCTGAACCCCGGACCGCCGCAGCCGCCCGCCCGCCGCAACCTCAGCCTGCTGCAGGATGCCGACGTCAGCTATAACGGCCAGCCCGTGGCCCTCGTCGTTGCGACGACGCTCGATCAGGCCCGCGCGGCAGGCCGCATGCTGAAGTTCAAATACGCCCCGAAGCCGGCGAAGCTGACATGGAAAAACCGCCTGAACGAGGCACGCTGGCCGAAGAACCCGGGCAGAGAACCCGCCGGCAACCATCGTGGCGACGTGCAGGGAGGCTTTGCCAAAGCGGCGGTCGTCGTCGACGAGACCTACCTCACGCCCATCCAGAATCACAATCCAATGGAACCTCACGCCACCATTGCGTGGTGGGACGGCGACAAGAAAGAGCACCTCAACGTCTACGACACCACCCAGTACATCACCGGCGACAAGATGTCGCTGGCGAAGACGCTGAATGTGCCGCTGGACTTCGTGCATGTCTCCTGTCCGATCGTGGGCGGCGGTTTCGGCTGCAAGGGCTCGTCGTGGTCGCACGTAGCGCTGTGCGCGATGGCGGCGAAGGTGGTCGGCAAGCCGGTCAAGATCGTGCTCGATCGCGAGCAGATGTTCGGTCCGGTGGGCGCGCGGCCTTCGACGCTCAACCACATCAAGCTGGGCGCGAGCGCCGACGGCAAGCTGCTCGCGATTCAGCATGATGTCGTGATGAACGCATCCGTCCTCGAGGATTTCACCGAGCACTCGGAGTCGCCCACCAAGATGCTCTACGCGAGCGATGCCAGCTCGGTCTCGGCCAAGATGGTCGAAGTCAACTACGGCATCTCGACCTTCATGCGCGCTCCCGGCGAGGCTCCCGGCACCGCCGTGCTTGAGATCGCCATGGACGAGCTGGCCGAGAAGCTGAAAATGGATCCCCTGCAGCTTCGCCTCGTCAATTACGCCGAGAAGGATCCGGGCGAAGACAAAGCCTGGACCGACAAGCATCTGCGCGAGGCGTATCAGCAGGCCGCCGAACGGTTCGGCTGGTCGAAGCGCAACGCCACGCCGGGACAGCGGGTGGAAGGCAATGAGCTGATCGGCTACGGCATGGCCACCGCCACCTACCCGGCCAACCGTTCCGCGGCGCAAGCCGTGGTCCGCCTGCTTCCGGGCGGCAGAATGTACGTCGGCTCGGGTTCGCAGGACCTTGGCACCGGCACCTACACCATCATGGCGCAGCAGGCGGCCGCGCCGCTCGGCATCGACCCTAAACTGGTCGAAGTCAAGCTGGGGGATTCTTCCCTGCCCAAGGCTCCGGTCTCGGGCGGCTCGCAGTCGGCCGCTTCGGTCCTGCCCGCGATCGTGGATGCGGCAACCCAGCTCAAGCTGAAGATCGCCGACCTGTCGGTTGCGGATCCCCAGTCACCCTTCCACGGCATGAACACCGTCGATCTCGACGTCAAGGATTCGAAGGTGATCAGCAAGTCGAAGCCCGGCGTCTCGGACGGCCTGGTCGAACTGCTGGCGCGCAATGGCAACAAGCCGCTGGAGGCGCAGGGTTCGTCCGAGCCCGGCGAGTCCAAGTCGTCCATGTCGGCCCATTCATGGGGCGCGATCTTCGCCGAGGTCGCCGTCGATAAGGATACGTACATGGTCAAGGTACGGCGGCTGGTCGCGACGTACGACGTCGGTCTGCTCTACAACCAGAAGACCGGCCTCAACCAGCTCATGGGCGGCCTGACGTGGAGCATCGGCTTCGCCACCCAGGAAGAGACGCACATCGACACCACCTACGGACGCACGGTCAACGAGAATCTCGCCGAGTACCACGTCCCCGTCAACGCCGATGTAGGCGTTGTCGACGTTACCGTCGTCGGCATCCCCGATATCAAGGTCACTCCCACCGGCGGCCGCGGCATCGGTGAGATCGGCAACACCGGCGGCATGGCGGCTATCGCCAATGCCATCTACAACGCCACCGGCAAGCGTGTCCGGGAGTATCCCATCACCCCGGACAAGATCATGCTCGCATAGCACTCGAGGAAAAGAGAGCAGGGGCCGTGCGCCAACGCACGGCCCTTACTCTTTGTATCGGCTAACGGGAGGCTCACGCGAAGCCTTCGCAAGTCACGAATCGTCGCCCGGGGCAAGGGCGACTGGCTCCCTGGCTTTATCGATGCAGCCCCAGAGCATGCAGCACGCCGTCATCCACCACGGTGCCATCCGCGCCCTTCGTCACCAGCCCGAAGTTCGCCTGATAGTCCCACATGCACCAGCCAAAGTGCTTCGTCTCAGCCGCCGTGCGCACATCGCTGATCCACATATCGCGCTGCGCCGGGATCGAGTAGTCACGGAAAACGCCGAACTCGCCAAGGTAAACCGGCACATTTCGCTTCTGCGCCCACGCAGCCGCTGCAGCAAATTCAGAGCCGATCCGCGCCGCATCCCAGCGATCCCACCCATAGCGCTCCAGTTCCAGCTTGGCGCGCTCGTCAGGCTCCTCGCCAATCACCGTGCTGACGTTCTCCGGCGTCGACGGGTACGGGACGCCATGCAGATAAACCCAGTTCTGCGATCCCCAGCCCGCGCCCTGATGCGTGAACCAGAACGGCGTGTAGTAGTGAAACGTGTAGATAATATCGTCATCGCGGATCGGCTCAAGCGAAAGCGTCGCGTCGAGCGAGGCCCAGTTCGACGCGGTCGCGATCAACGTGTGGTGCGGAGCGACCTGGCGGATGCGCTCCACCGCGCGCAACTGGATGCCCTCCCAGCGGTACCAGTCCGTGAGGATCGGCTCATTCATGATCTCGAAGAACACACGGTTCGGGTCCGTCTTCGCATAGTGTTCAGCAAACGCGGCCCAGAAGTCAGAGAACTTCGGCGGCCCGGTCTCGTCTTTGGTCATCGCCGTCTTCCACGAGTCTTCCGGATGAATATCCAGAATCACATTCAGCCCCGAGGCGAGAATCTGCTGCACCGAGTTGTCCAGCCGCGCCATCGCATCCGGCTTCAGGGCAATCGGGCTCGCGCGCGAGATCAGCGGCTCCGGGTTGATCGAGAGGCGAACATGGTCGAAGCCTACACTCTTGATCAGTGCAAAATCCGCAGGCGTCGTGTAAGCGGCAATGTGCTGCGCGGAGTTGTCGCCCGTCTGCGCGTACCACATGCTCAGATTGATCCCGCGCTGCAGGTGCTGCGCGCGATCAGAAGCAATGCCGCTGCCCTGCTGCGCCTGCGCCGTGTTCAGGACTGCCAGAGACAGGCCAATCCCGAGAAGCATCCCTCTTGCCGAACGCGACGAAAACCCCATGCCTGCCTGCTCCTTGAAGTTGATTACAACGCTCAAACACCCAGACAGAATTCGGGGGGGTAAGCGGGCCAGGCTATTCGAACTCCCGGTTCCACCGCCGGATGACGCGGGTCTCGCGCTCCCAGCCCAGCACACTCACGCTTCCCGTACCCAGTCCAAAGAGTCTTCCCGCGCGTGCTTCAAGCCCGATCCAGCGCGCCGCCGTAATCCGCAAAATATGCGCATGTGCGAACAGCGCCACTCTGCCATCGTCGGGCGCACCCGTCAGCGCGTCCGCAATGACACGGTCGGCGCGGTCGCCCACATGCTCCACCGCCTCGCCGCCGACGATCGGGTCAGTCCACACACTCCAGTCGGGCTTATTGTACTGCGCGCGCATCTCTTTCGTGGTCTTGCCTTCGCTTTCGCCGTAGTCCCATTCCACCAGGCTCTGCTCGACCTGCGCCTGTGTCCCCAAGCCGGCAATCTCGCACGTCTCTCGCGCGCGCTGCATGGGGCTGACGAGGACCCTCGCAAAGGAGGTGTCCTTCAGAAAGTCCCGCAGTTCCTCCGCACGACGGCGTCCATGCTCGGTGAGCGGGATGTCCGTGCGGCTGGTATGCGCCCCGCTCAAACTCCACTCCGTTTCGCCGTGCCGTATCAGCCAGAGCTCCGCGCCCATGAAATGCCCTCAATTCGTTCCGTGTCGGTCCGTGTCCTATTGTCCCAGAAAAGAAAAGACCCGCTCCATCGAGCGGGTCTTTCTGATGGTTAGAAAGCCGGTTCTGTTCGGCACGCAGAAGCAGTCTAGTGGTGTCCGCCGCCACCGCCGTGGAAGCCACCGCCGCCAGCGCGTCCGCCGCCCGAGAATCCGGCGCTGTGCTCGCCGCCTGCCTCATGCCCCGCATTGCCGATGTGGCCTTGGCCATCGCGCGCCTCATTGCCCTGAAAATGCCCGAATGGTTGCGCCCCGCGGCCAGGAAGCGGTCCACGGTAGCCATTATGCGGGTCATAGCGATTGTCGACGTGCCCATAAAAGCCGCGACCGCCATGGAACCACGGGCCGGCTCCGATGAAGAGACCGCCATTGAACCAGTCCGGGCCGTAATAGCCATACGGAGCGCAGTCGTACGGCGCGTAATCGAAGTACCCATACGGGCAAGCCGGCTGCGCGCCGATGCTGACCGCGATCTGTGCGGGTGCGGCAACGTTCGTGCTGAGCAGCCCGGCGCTCAGGGCAGCAGCAACAGCAAATGTTTTCCAGTGGAACATAGGTCCTCCTGTAGATCCTTCCAGTTAGAACACTCAGGTCGCTTCCAAGTTGTTCTCATGCCCTATGTTTCTGCTGAGAAGCCCTTATCGGGGCCGATACCCGGGAGCCGGTTGCGCCCTTGTCTCGGCAACCGCAGTGCCAACCGTCTGGTTCAGCCGGTCGAGGTCCTTCACCTCTGTCCAGCTCTTCTCCGTTACCACGAAGATGCAGGGCGTCGAATGGATCCCGAGACGGTCGCCCAGCGCACGGTCGGCCAGCACCTGCTTCGAGCAGGCGCCGCCCGCATCCAGATCGAACGGCTGAGCCACGTGATGCGAGGCGAACCACGCCCGCGTGTACCGGTCCAGATCGTCGCGGCTCGAAATCACGTTCTGGTGCGCGAACACATCGCGGCGGAACTCAGCAGCCGCCGCATGCGAGACCCGATCCTCAAGGTAGCGCGCCGTAACCGCGGCACTGAAGCTCCAGGTGTGAATCTCCGTCAAAGCAAAATCGTGATGCTCGACCGGAATCTTGTATTGCGCGGCGGTCGCGTGGACCAGCGGCACGGCGCGAGCACAGAACGGGCATTCCAGATCGTCGAACTCAATGATCGCCACCTTCACACCCGTGGGCGGCTTCAGCATCGACGTATCGTGAAGATGATCGGCCGATCCGGCCGGTACCGAGAACTGCGCGTGAGCCAGCGGTACGAGAAGAAGCAGGGCTGCGGCGAAATGCAAACGATTCAACGGAACCTCCGGAGAGCAATCTACGCGAAAGTATGACGGCTCAGGCGGCGTTTGGATAGACAAACCCGCTGGCGAGTTTGTGTCGCCTCTGCTACGCTCGGCGCGGGATGGAGAACTCGGAGACGACCTGCTGCATCATCGGAGGCGGACCGGCCGGCATGATGCTCGGCCTCCTGCTGGCGCGCGCGGGCGTGCGCGTCACCGTGCTCGAAAAGCACAAAGACTTCTTCCGCGACTTTCGCGGCGACACCATCCACCCCTCAACCCTGGAGCTCCTCCACGAACTCGGCCTGCTGGCCAAATTCCAGGCGCTGCCTCACTCCACCGTTGCCAGCCTCTCCGCTATCATCGGCGGCCAGAAGTTCGCCATATCGGACCTCTCGCACCTCCCCACCACGGCTCAATTCATCGCCCTCATGCCGCAATGGGACTTCCTCAATTTCCTTGCCACCCAGGCCGCCCGGTATTCCGCCTTCGACCTGCGCATGCAGTGGGAGGCAATCGGCCTGCTCGAAGAGAATGGCCGTGTCGTCGGCGTACGGGCGAAGACACCTGCGGGCGAAGCCCGGATCCGCGCCACCCTTACCGCCGGCTGCGACGGCCGCCACGCCCTGTCCCGCACCGCCGCGCACCTCCAGGTGGTCGAGCAGGGCGTGCCCATCGATGTCCTCTGGCTGCGCATCGCCCGCCACGCCGGCGATCCCGAAAACGCACTCGGCTATCTCAACTACGGCCGCGGCCTCATCCTCATCAACCGCAACGAGTACTTTCAGTGCGGCCTCATCATCGCAAAAGACAGCTTTCCCGCCATCCAGCAGCACGGTCTCGAAGCCTTCCAGCACGACATCGCGGAGCTCGCGCCCTTTCTCGCCGGCCGCACCGCTGAGATCGACTCCTGGAACAAGGTCAAGCTGCTCACCGTGCAGATCAACCACCTCAAGCACTGGTCGCGTCCCGGCCTGCTCTGCATCGGCGACGCCGCCCACGCCATGTCGCCGGTCGGCGGCATTGGCATCAACATCGCCCTGCAGGACGCCGTCGCTACCGCCAACCGCCTCGCCGCTCCCCTGCGCGATGGCACCCTCACCGACCACGATCTAGTCGCCCTGCAGCACTACCGCGAGGGAGCCGTCCGCAAGACGCAGACCATGCAGGCGGTCGCCCACCGCGTCTTGAACCACGTTCTCAAGAACCCCGGCCCGATGAAACCTCCACTCGCGCTCAAGATCCTGACCCGCATCCCCGGGTTCCAGCAACTTGCGGGCAGCTTCGTCGGCATGGGACTCCAACCCGAGCACATCGCCACGGACGATTTACTTCGCGCTTGAGTCAGTCTGACGGGCAGTTAGCAGATGCTTGCCTTCCTTTACGATGTAAAGGCAGACACTCTCCCATCGGACCCATACAAGCGTCCAGCACAATGAATCGCTGTTCGTACTCGTGAAGAGCGCACTTGATCGCCTTGTCTGAGAACGGTGGTCCCGAAAGCCCACACCATTGCGGCACGTTCCTCAGCCACTGCTGCTGGCTCTGCACGAGTTTCTCCCTATCCGCCCCTTTGGCATACATGTAGGTAGCGTGATAAGCGCGGCTTAACACAATGTCAGCATTGCCAAATCGTTGACTACTGCAAGTCGCCAGCTCTCGCGGTGATTGGGCCCCCTTACAGTCGAAGCTGGCCCGGTGCACCTCTGTGCTCGCATCCGCAGGATGATTCGTCACACCATCAGCGACCCTGACCGAGCAAAGCGCAGCCGCTGAAATCCAAATTGTTCCTTCCTGGTGTGCATACTCGTACCCGCAGAGCATCTTTTCCGTCTTGTCATGCGCCATTGCAGCAGGGCTCAGTTTCGAACCGAATTCTTCTTCACACTTGTCGAGCACGGTTCCCGCGAAGAATGCGTCCGCGCTGGACCCCCAGGCACAGTCTTCCAGCAGAGCCGCAGCAGACCGGCAGCTCTTTGCTTTCGTCAGACGAGCCTCAAGCGACTGCTGAGCCTTTTCTGAACTAAACTCGCACTTCTCCTGCGCCAGTGCAGGAATGACCGCCACAACGATCAGCAGAACCGGCAGCGTTCTCATACGCGCCATCATATCTGTCCGCCACACCTCCATCGCTTTCCCTTCGCTTATCCTGTAGAGATGGAGTTCCACCTCAACACCCCCTACAAGCCCCAGGGCGATCAGCCCCGCGCCATCGGCGAGCTCGTCAACGGCCTCGCCGCCGGCGAGAAAGACCAGGTCCTCCTCGGCGTCACCGGCTCCGGCAAGACCTTCACCATGGCCAAGGTCATCGAGCAGGTGCAGCGCCCCGCGCTCATCCTGGCGCACAACAAGACCCTCGCCGCCCAGCTCTACCACGAGTTCAAGCAGTTCTTCCCCGAGAATGCCGTCGAGTACTTCGTCTCCTACTACGACTACTATCAGCCCGAGGCCTACATCCCCTCCGGCGACCTCTTCATCGAGAAAGAAGCCACCATCAACGAGGAGCTCGACAAGCTCCGCCTCTCCGCCACCCGGTCCCTCTTCGAACGCCGCGATGCCATCATCGTCTCGTCGGTCTCCTGCATCTATGGTCTCGGCAGCCCGGAGGCCTACTACGGCATGCTGCTGCTGCTCGAGCGCGGCCAGAAGATCCGCCGCGAGGACATCACCCGCCGCCTCGTCGAAATCCTCTACGAACGCAACGACTCCGACTTCCGCCGAGGCACCTTCCGCGTCCGCGGCGACACCATCGAGGTCTTCCCCACCTACGACGAGAACGCCTACCGCATCGAGCTCTTCGGCGACGAGATCGACGGCCTCAGCCAGATCGACCCGCTCTTCGGCACCGTCAAGCAGAAGTATTCGCGTCTGCCCATCTACCCGAAATCCCACTATGTCGTGCAGCCCGAGCGCAAGAAGACCGCCACCGAATCCATCCTCACCGAGCTCGAGTGGTGGGAGAAGGATCTCGAGCAGCAGGGCCGCCTCGTCGAATCGCAGCGCATCCACCAGCGCACCCGCTTCGACCTCGAGATGATCAAGTCCGTCGGCTACTGCCACGGCATCGAGAACTACTCGCGACACTTCTCCGGCCGCCTGCCCGGCGAGCCACCGCCCACCCTGCTCGACTACTTCCCGCGCGACTACATCCTCTTCATCGACGAGTCGCACGTCACCGTCCCGCAGCTCCACGGCATGTGGCACGGCGACCGTTCGCGCAAGCAGAACCTCGTCGACTACGGCTTCCGCCTGCCGAGCGCCATGGACAACCGCCCGCTCAAGTTCGACGAGTTCGAGTCCCGCACCGGCCAGATCATCTACGTCTCCGCCACTCCCGGTCCATACGAGCTCACCAAAGCCGCCGGCGTCGTCGTCGAACAGGTCATCCGCCCCACCGGCCTCGTCGACCCGCCCGTTGAGATCCGCCCCATCAAGGGCCAGATCGATGACCTGCTCGCCGAGATCCGCGACCGCGTCGCAAAAGACCAGCGCGTGCTCGTCACCACCCTCACCAAGCGCATGTCCGAGGACCTCGCCAACTACTACACCGAAGTCGGCGTCGCCTGCCGCTACATGCACTCCGAGATCGAAACCCTCGAGCGCATCCGCCTCCTCCGCGATCTCCGCAAGGGCGAGTACGACGTCCTCATCGGCATCAACCTGCTGCGCGAGGGCCTCGACCTGCCCGAGGTCTCACTCGTCGCCATCCTCGACGCCGATAAAGAAGGCTTCCTGCGCTCCCAGGGCTCGCTCATCCAGACCATCGGCCGTGCCGCCCGCCACCTCGAAGGCCGCGCCATCCTATACGCCGACGTCATGACTGACTCCATGAAGCGGGCCATAGCGGAAACAGATCGGAGGCGTGAGAAGCAGGTCGCCTACAACGAAGAACACGGCATCACGCCGCGCACCGTCATCAGCGCTATCGACATGGGCCTCGCCGGCATCCTCAAAGCCGACTACGCCGACCTCGTCGAAGAGACCGATGGCATGCCCGACTTCTCCACTCAGGCCGAGCTCGACGTCTACATCGGCAAACTCGAAAGCGACATGCGCGAAGCCGCCAAGAAATTCGAGTTCGAAAAAGCCGCCAGGCTGCGCGATACGGTCAAAGAACTGCGCACGAAGGAGTTCTTGTTCAGCTAGCTGTTGTGGTCTCACTGAGCGGATCAGTGTCAGTCGTCTTGAGCAGAGGACGTGCTTACGATTCTCACTGCCTGCAGGATGATTCCCTTCGCACCGGCATAGGCAGAGGTAAAGTCATACACGTCTGCATCGAGATTGACCGTGAGCCGGATACTACTTGATGCACCATATGGCACATTGGTGCATCAGGAGACTGCGTGCAATCCAGCCCCCATCATTGCAAACCAACTCCCCCGCTCCCCCGCACATCCCTCCACCATGCGATCAACCTGCCGCTTCGTGCTCCTGTTGCTCGCATGCTCCGCTGCGCCTCTGCGCGCCCAAACCGTGCCCGACGCACCTGCCCCGCAGCCGCCGCCCGTGCCTCCGGTACAAACTACCCAGCAGATCACCGTCACCGCACCCTCCGACACCGAGATCCTCGTCCCGCGCCTCCCCGGAGAATCGGACGAGCACTACGCCGCGCGCGTCAAAGCCGAGGGCAATCACGAGGTCAAAACGGAAGAGCAGCAGCGCATCCTGGTCGTCGTGCCCAACTTCACCACCGTCATCGGCGGCATCGGCGTCCCGCTCACGCCGTCGCAAAAGACCCGTCTCGCCGTCCGCACCACACTCGACCCCTACAACCTCGTCGGTGCCTTCGTCCTCGCCGGCCTCAACGAACTCAACGGCAGCTATCGCGGCTACGGCTGGGGTCCCGACGGCTACTTCAAACGCGTCGGAGCCCAGGTGGCCAACGTCAGCATCGGCACCATGCTCGCCGGCTCCGTCTACCCCATCCTCCTCCATCAGGATCCCCGCTACTTCCGCATGGGCGGCGGCCCGGTCAAGCTGCGGATGCGTCACGCCCTGCTCTCCGCCTTCCTCTGCCGCGGCGACAGCGGCCACACGCAGGTCAACTTCTCCAATCTCGGCGGCAACTTCTCCGCCGGCCTGCTCTCCAATCTCTACTACCCACCCGGCAGCCGCGGCATCGGCCTCGCGCTTACCAACTCATCCATCGTCACGCTGGAGGGAGACGCGGGCAACATCGCCCTCGAGTTCTCGCCCGACGTCGCCGCCTGGTGGAACCGTCATCACAGCAGGTCCAATCCACCCGCACCCGCACCACCCCCGTCCGCCCCGCCAGCGTCCATTCCGTGAGTCCCCCCGCGATTGAGCACGTCTAACCAGTGCATGCACCCTCGCGTCCGGGATACCATGATTCAGTGAGTTTTTCTCTGCGCCACACTCTGGTTGCGTCCTGTTTCGTGGCGCTTTCGACCCCGTTCCTGCACGCGCAGGTCTCCGCATCCCCAGCCTTCTCCTCCAGCCGACCCGACGCGCCACCAGCTCCGGCGAATGTCGCCGATGCCACCCTTCCCGACGATCCCTCCTCAACGCAGCAGCAGACGCAGCAGCCCACTCCCGCGCAGCAGACCGTTACTCCGACTCCTCCTCCACCCGCCAATGCCCGGCAGGAAGCCGTCCCCGCTCAACAGGCTCCCGGGGACGCCGCCCAGCGCAAGGCGGAGGGCGATCGCGAGGTCAAGCAGCAGGAGAAGCAGCGCGTCGGCGGCGTACTCCCCCTCTTCAACGTCGTCATCAGCGGCCAGACCGTGCCGCTTACTCCGGCGCAAAAGTTCAGCATCTCCCTCCACACCATCGTCGACCCGTACACCATCGGCCTGGCGGTCGTCGTTGGCGGCGGCTTTGGTGAGATCGAGGATAGTCACCCAGGCTATCACTGGGGCCCCGAGGGCCTCTTCAAGCGCATCGGTGCCAGCTATGCCGATAACGCGATCGGCAACGTTGTCGGCAATGCCGCGCTTCCGGTCCTTCTGCATCAGGACCCGCGCTACTACCGGAAAGGTGAAGGCTCGGTCATCTCGCGCATCGTCTACTCCGCGCTCACCACCTTTGTCTGCTATGGCGATAACGGAAAAAAGCAGTTCAATTACTCCAACATCGGCGGGAACGTCATTGCGGGTGCCATCTCCAATGCCTACTATCCCTCAGACGAGCGTGGCCTTTCCCTGACTCTTCAGAACGCCGCCACCGTCACCTACGAAGGCATGCTCGGCGCCCAGATCCTTGAGTTTTCACCCGACTTCGAGGACTATCTCCACCGGCGCCGCGAGCGCCACCGGCAGGCGCTCGCCGCGCAACAGGCGGCAGCCCAGGGCAACGCCACTCCCGCACCCGGCCCGACCGTGCCGTCTTCCACCCCTGCAGCTCAACACCCGCAGCCCTGAATCCGGGCATGCGCATCGTCAGCCTCCAGCCCTCCGTCGCCCTCACCCTCGCTCATCTCGGCGCGCTGAACTCCGTTTGCGCCTGCACGAAGTACTGCTTGGCCGCGCTGCCGCAACTGGCGGAACGTGAGATCCCCGTATTGCCCGACGCATGGACCTTCAGCGATCCGGACCGGCAGGCTCTGCTTCGTACCGCGCCCGACCTCGTCATCGCCTCCGTCCCCTATCGGCCCGAGTCGCTGGCCGCCATCCTCAAAGCCGGCGTCCCCGTACTTGCGCTCGCGCCCAGGACGCTGGCCGATATCGTCCAGGACATCCGGCTCATCGCCCGGCAGGTCGACGCCGTGCCCTCCGCCGAAACCCTCATCCACACTCTCCAGACTGCGCTCGCGCACACCCGCGCGCGCACCGCCGGCCTTCCCCGCCAGACCGTCTACTGCGAGGAATGGGGCAAGCCGCTCATCGCCTCGCAGCCCTGGGTCGCGGAGCTCCTCGAGGCAGCAGGAGGCATCTTCATCGGCGAGCCTGCCGCCCGCACGGCCGCCGAGGCTGTGGCGGCCGCCGACCCCGACATCCTGCTCTTCGCCTGGTGCGGTGCCGGGGACCGCGTGCCGCTGGCCCGGATCATCGAGCAGCGCCAGTGGCAGCACCTGCGCGCCGTTCAGTCCGGACGCGTCTTCTGCATACCCGACGAATTCCTCAACACACCCTCCCTCAACCTGCTCGACGGACTCGCCTGCCTCGCCGCGGCGCTTCACCCCGGTCTGTTTCCCGCTCCGCCGCGCCTCAGGACACTCGTCCGCTCCACATCGCCTCTTCGCTAAGTAAGACGCCATCTCTGCCGATAACTCCATCACGGAGGAAACGCGGAATGGCAGGCAATGGCCTGGAGAAGCGCGCGACCAAACGCTATGCACACACCGCCCAGGTCACCGTAAGGGCGCTCGAGCAGACGCGTCCAATCGCTGCCTCTCTCTTGAATCTGAGTCTCGGCGGTTGCCTGATTCGGCTGAGCCAGTCCGTGGAATGGACCGTTGACTCTGGACTCGAGGTCATTCTCAAGTCGCCATGGCTGTCCTGCCGGGCGGTCGGCACCCTTCGCAAATCGTCGGATGACGGCATCCTGATGGGAATCGCCTTCCGCAGCCTGAGCGCCAGCGGTCGAGCCGATCTGGTACAGCTCATCGCCGACTTGGAAGCGGGCCACCGGAAGACATGACTCGGCACAAGCCCCGTCCACTCGCAGCCCCGGACGGCGAACAACGTCACCAGGCCTCCACGTCCGTCATCCCACCGAGACCGCTAACGCCCGCCGGAGACACCCTCATGATCGATCAAAAGTTCACCCCGGCGCTCGGCCGGCGGCGTCATCCCCGTTACGGTCAGTCAGGCTCCGTCCAGCTCCGCCGCATGGTCACCGGCCCGGTCTTCCACGGAACCCTCTTCGAAATCGCGCAGGGCGGATGTCTGGTATGGATGGACGCCGTTATTGAGGCCGATCCGGCCGACGTCGTGGAGCTCCGCCTCTCCTGCGGAAGCGAAACCTTTCGCGTACTCGGAACCATCCGCTACCTCGAAGAAGACGGACGCCTGCTCGGGATCGCCTTCGAACGCCTCACCGCCGGCGATCTGCTCTCCCTCGACATCCTCATGCGCCGCCTGCAGGTAGCCGAGAACGCTGAACGCACCCCCGAGTAGATATACCTCGCATCCCGTCCGGCGAACCCCGCCGCCCGCGTGCGCGTAGGATGATCCTGATCATGATCATCCTCAGCGACGAATCCGTAGAGCTCGACACCCCCACCGGGCCCATGCGCACCCACATCTTCCGTCCCGCCGCGCCCGGCAAGTATCCCGGCATCGTCTTCTACTCGGAGATCTTCCAGGTCACCGCGCCCATTCGCCGCACCGCCGCCCAGCTCGCCGGCCAGGGCTACACCGTCGCCGTCCCCGAGGTCTATCACGAGTACGAGCCCGCCGGCAGCGTCCTCGCCTACGACCAGGCCGGCTCGGACCGCGGCAACACCCTCAAGACCACCAAGCCGGTGGCCGCGTACGACTCCGACGCCCGCGCCGTCATCGACTATCTCCTCGCGCGCCCCGACGCCACCGGACGCATCGGTGCCATGGGCATCTGCATGGGCGGCCATCTCGCCTTCCGTGCCGCCATGAACCCCCGGATCGCCGGCACCGTCTGCTTCTACGCCACCGACATCCACGCCGGCACCCTCGGCGAGGGCAAGCACGACGACTCGCTCGCCCGCATCCCGGAGATCCATGGCGAGCTGCTCATGGCATGGGGCCGTCAGGATCCTCACGTCCCCATGGAAGGCCGCATGAAGTTGCTCGCGCGCCTCAACGAGTGCAACATCCGCCTCAACTGGCATGAAGTCAACGGCGCCCACGCCTTCCTCCGCGACGAAGGTGCGCGTTACGACCCGGCTCACGCCCACGCGCTGATGGGTCTCGTCTACGACTTCTTTCATCGGCGTCTGGGCCAGGGCGACTTGCTCGCCTGAGCGGGCTGCCTGGTTCATCGGGAACACGGCGAAGCCGTCCAATACCCCACGAAGTGGCGCCCGCTCGGCGTCAGGGCGTCGTTGCCTCTGCTGCTTATCCCTCAAGGAAGGCCCTTCGCATACACCAGCGCATCAAGCCCATCACCGTAGAAACCTTTTTCTTCTCCGGCCAATTGGTAGCCAGCGCTCCTGTAAAAACCAATCGCCGCAGCATTCCCGGCGAAAACATGCAGCAGCATCGTCTGCGCCCCGCCTTCCGCCGCCTTCTTCTCCGCATCGGCAACCAGCGCGCCCGCCAGACCCTGTCTGCGGAGCCCCGGCGCAACATCCAGCGTGACGATATACGCGGCAGTACCCCTGCGCGAACGCTCCAGATGCACAATTAGGAAGCCAGCCAGCTCGCTTCCCTGCTCCGCCACCCGCACGATTGCGCCGGAACGCTGCGCATAGCGGCGCATCGCGCGCAGATCGAAGCGGAACGCCGGCTCAAAGCAAATCAAATCCAGCGCGAACAGCTCACCAAGGTCGCTCTCCGTGCCGTCGCGCAGCGCCCAGGCCATCAGGCCGCGATCGTGAAGCTGTCCTCGGAGCGCGTCACGGCGCGGTACATCGTATCGCGCTCGAACGGCACGCGTCCGGCTTCGGTAATCAGCCGGATCAGATCCGCACGGCGCATGCCCTGCGGCGTCGTCGCGCCCGCGTCATGGTAAATCTTCTCCTCGATCACCGTGCCGTCGATATCATCCGCCCCAAACCGCAGCGAAATCTGCGCCATCTTCGGCGTCACCATCTGCCAGTAGCTCTTGATGTGCGCGAAGTTGTCCAGCAGCAGCCGGCTTACCGCGATCTGCCGGATATCCAGCATGCCCGACGACTTCGGAATATGCGCCAGCATCGTGTTGTCCGGATGAAACGAAAGCGGAATAAACGTCTGGAAGCCACCCGTCTCGTCCTGCGCCGCGCGCAGCCGCAACAGGTGGTCGACCCGGTCCTCATCCGACTCCACATGTCCGTAGAGCATCGTCGCATTCGAGCGGAAGCCCATCTGGTGCGCCATCTTCGCCGTTTCCAGCCACTCGCCACCGTCGATCTTGTGATCGCAGATGATGTGCCGGATGCGATCCGCAAAGATCTCCGCGCCGCCGCCCGGCATTGAGTCCACACCCGCTGCCTTCATCCGCTCCAGCGTCTGCGGAATCGTCAGCTTCGCCCGGCGCGCCAGGAATGAAACCTCGACCATCGTAAACGCTTTAACATGAACCTTCGGGAAGCGTTCCTTCAACCCGCGCACGAGATCCAGGAAGTACTCGAACGGCAGATCCGGATGCAGACCGCCAACAATATGAAACTCCGTTACCGCTTCCGTATACCCGGTCGCGGCGGCTTCCCACGCCTCCTCAAGCGCCATCGTGTAGGTGCCGGCCTCACCCTTCTTGCGCCCGAACGCGCACAGCCGGCACGACGCGACACAGACGTTCGTCGGATTGATGTGCCGATTTACATTGAAGTACGCCGTATCCCCATGCAGCCGCTCGCGCACCAGATTGGCAAGCCAGCCCACCGCCAGAATGTCGCCCGACCCGTACAGCGCAACGCCGTCGTCGAAGTTGAGGCGGTCACCCGCCTGCACCTTCTCCGCGATCGGCAGCAGCGCCTGATCGTCGGTCTGGAATCCGTGACGAGGCTTCAGGGGCAAAGACGAGAGGCTCATGGACTCAGTTTACGCCTCTTCAAGCCGAGTCTCAGCGCGTGGACGGGGGCGCTTTTGCCTCGCCAACAGACGGGCTGGCCGGGGTCGCGGCCGGAGGAGTCGCGGCTTCGTGTGCGGCCGGCGTCATTGGCGAAGCGATCATGCGCGGCTGCACCACAATGCCATCAAACAGCGTCGCGGCAATAAAATGATCACCGATCGGACGCGCGAAGCGCAGATTCCAACCCGTGTCGGCATACGTGACCTTCAGGCTCGGGAGCTGCACCACAAAGACAACATTACTGTAGCTCCCGGTCGTAACCAGCATCCGGTCCGTCCCTGCGTCCCAGTAAATGCTGTTAACCGAGCTCACTGACAGATTCGTGGGCGTGGTCCAGTTGTTACCGCCGTCTGACGAAACATACACGCCTTCCCGGCCACCCACCCACAGCTCACCGGAGGGCTCGACCGCTACCGCGCCGATCTGGCTCAGGCCAGTCGGCACAATCACCGGCTGCCAGCTCTTCCCCGCGTCCGCCGAATAGGCGACCGTATGCAGCGAGGCGGCGACGACATCCTTCTTCGCGGCCGCAAGGAAGCGCCACTCGGCACTGTCCTCCGGGCCCGCGTGCGACCAGGTGATTCCATCGTCCACGCTCACCAGCAGGCCGTCCGACGTCGTCGCAAGCACCGTGTCGCCCGCGGTCGTGAGCCCGTAAACGGCTCCGTCGAAGCCTTTCGCCGTCTCGACAACAGCGGCACCCGGGGCCGTGGCTCCGGCCTGCGCCTGAGCTGACGCCGCCTCCGCCGATCCCGGAGGAAGCGACGCCGCAGCAGCAGGCGCCGCAGGCGTGCCTGCCGGAGCCTTCGCGACGGTCTCCGCTCGCGCCGCACGGGCCGGAGCGGACTTTCCATGTGCAACGACCGTCATCTTTCGTCTCGAGGCAGGTACCCCGTGCGCGCCGGGGCGCGCACGGGCGGGTGTCGCCTTCAGAGCCGCGCGTCGCTGCGCCGGCGTCTCGTTCGCTCGAGCGCGCCGCAAGGCCGCCGTGGATTGATAGCGATGAACCGGTATGGCGGAGCGTGTGCCGATCGCCATGCGTGGCGTCTCGCTGGCCGCGGAAGCCGGCGCGGCAGTAACACGGGTCCACGTCTCCGATGCCGGGTCCAGTCGGTAGATACCATGCGCGGTTCCCGCGAGCATCGTGCCGTCGGGTGCCTGTCCCAGCGAGAACACGTCCCGTCCGGCAAGACCCTCGCTCAGCTGCCGCCAGTTCAAACCGCCATTCGCGCTCTCGAAGATCCCGCCCCACTCCTTATCGTTCACCACGCCCACCAGAACACGCGCCGGCCTATTCACATCCCGGTGGATCGCCGTAATCTGACGCGCCGAGAAACCGGCGTTCGACGAGTGAAACGTATCGCCACCATCGTCCGACGCAAACACGCCGCCTCGATCGGTCGCGATCATCACCCGCTTCGAGTCGGCCTTATCGATCTCCACGTCATTGACGATGACCTCAGGCCCGGTCAGCCGGTTCCACGTCTCGCCCGCATCGTCCGTGCGCCAGAGCCCCTCCGTCGTCCCCGCGAAGACCACTTTCAGATTGTTCGGGTCCTGCTGCAGCACCCGCGTACGCCGCGCGGTCGACGGAATTCCCTGCACCTTGTGGAACAGCTCGCCCGCGTCCTCGCTCTTGTAAATGCCCGAGCAGGCACTCGCATACACGACCTTCGGCTTCTCCGGGTCGACAATGATCGAAAAGACATCCGAGTCCTCGATGATGCCTTCCTTGATATTTGCCCAGTGATCCCCGCCGTCGGTTGTCTTCCACGGAAGATGCCAGGTGCCCGCATAGATCACGTTCGGATCCTGCGGATCGATCGCCACCGACTCCACTTCATGGATCTCGGTGCTGTCGAGCGGGCTGATCTGTTTCCAGCGCGCGCCTCCGTCGGTGCTTCGGAAGACTCCCTTCAGAGTTCCCGCCACCAGCGTTTTGGGGTCGCTGGCCGCCTGCGCCAGTGATCGTACCGACTGCCCGCGCATCTCTGCCTGGCTCACCCAGCTCCTGCCGCCGTCGAAGCTGATGTACATGCCGCCGTCCGGGCGGTCGAGCACCCACGCTCCAACCAGGAGGTGCTTCGGGTCATGCTCGTCGACCACAATGTTGTCCAGCACCAGATCGTCGCGCTTACCCACTCGCGCCAGCCGCTTCCAGTTTGCACCGGTGTCGTGCGACTCGTAGATCCAGCCCGTCGTGGTCCCGAGATATAAATGAGCAGGATCGGCGGGATCGGCCACAATGCGCCGCGCATCTCCGCCGTCGGGCCCGAACGGAAGCCAGTCCACCGCGTGCGCACGGGCGGGAACCCACAAGGCAAGCGCCACCGCGAACCAACCCACACAACGAACAGCCAGCCTGCGAACCATCGACGTCGGTACTCCCACCATAAGAATAAGCGTTCTGTTTAGACGCACACTGACCGGATCGAGTGATGGACAGCGCTGCGTTGCAATGCAAAGAGAAGAGGCCGGCTGAGCGAATGCTCAGCCGACCTCCCTGTCAGGTGAAGCTGCCGCAGATTACTGGTTGGAAGCGGCAGCCTTGTGGTGGTGCTTGTGATGAGCGTGATGACGGGTAGCGCCGAGCGGCCTGCGCGGCACAGCCATTACAACCGTCTCGTCCACCGGGGTTCCGCCTACCGAGCTGGTATCCGCGCCTGCCGGAACCAGAACCGAGGTGACCGTCTTGTCCGAAGCGGTACCGGTGAAGACCTTCACGCGGCCTCCATCGATGCCCTTCTCCTTGACGAGATAATCCTTGGCGTTGACGGCGCGTTCCGCGGCCCGCTTCTGAGCATCACGCTCGTCGGTGGGTGCATTGCCGATCAGGTCAAGAGTCGCGTCCGTCGAACGCTGCAGGTTCAGCGCGAGATCGTCGAGGCAGGCCTTACCCTCGTTGTCGACGCGTGTCGGACGACGCGTGTCGCGATCGAAGCTGATCGAGCAGAGGTTCTGGGTTGCCGGAGCCGGCGGAGCCGCCGGTGCAAGCACCGTGACCGAGGTCTGCGCCGTTGCGGTCTGACCCTTGTCGTCGGCAACGTTGCAGGTGATGTTGATGGTGCCGGCAGCCGCGCCCGTGGTCGAGAGCGTCGCCGTGCTCGAGGTCCCGCTGATCGAACCAGCCGACGCCGTGTAGCTGTAGGTCAGCGGACGGTTCTGCGGGCTCATGCCGGTCGAGGTGATGGTCGAGGAGTCGCCGGGGTTGACGGTCGACGGATTCGCCGAGCAGCTCAGGGTCGGTGGCTCAAACGGCTTGACCGTGAAGTCGGCCGTGCAGTCCGCCATCTCGCCGGGCTTCTTGCCCTCGGAGACATGACCATGAACGGTATAGGTTCCAGGCTGCGCGCCCGTGGTCGAAATGTTCGCAGTGCTCGACGTGCCGGAGATCGTTCCACCGGTCGAGGTCCACACAAAAGAAGGTGTCTTCTTCGGATTCAGATTCAGCGCCGTGCCAGTCACGGTCAGCGGATCTCCCGGATAAACCGACATGGGCGTCACCGCACACGACAAAGTCACCGGGGGAGGAGGAATGATGTGACCGAAGTGCATGAGGACACCGGCCGAAAGGTCGACACCCGAGAGGTTCGCACGACCGCCAAGAACACCGGCAGTGGGAATCTGCGAGTAAGGACCATAGTCGGTGTGAATGTACTGATAGTCGGCCTCAAACAGACGCACGCCAAACGCGCCGTTGTGGAAGGGCAGGTTGTAGTCCATGCCGCCGCCGGCCACCACGGTCGGGCCCCACCGGTAGGGCTCATGCTCGAGCGTCGCGGGATTCTCGCTGTTCGGTCCGCCCAGATAGGCACCGCCCGCCAGCGCATGCGCGAAGAGAGTGAAGTTCTGCATCGGCGCGCGCACAATCAGACCACCCTCGCCGCTGCCCATGCCATCGTTGGTGCCGTCCGGATGAGCCGCCAGCAGAATCTCCGCGCCGATGTATTTGTTGAAGTAGTACGCAACGCTGCCGACCGCTCCCTCGTTGATCGAGGAGTACGGAACGTAACCCGGCTTCACCTCACCATGTGCCCCGTAGTACGAGTAACCGAGGAAGATGTCGACACGCGACGGGTTAGGCCCCAGGGGGGCGGGGGTGCTGGGTGCACTCTGTGCACTCAGGCTCGCGACTCCAAGGCTGACTGCACAGGCAGCCAGTCCGAACCGGCCTAGATGACGATAAGGGCGATAAACCATTCGACTTCCTCCGCTGAAAATGAAACTTGCCACTGCTGTTGACGAGCTCTTGACCGCTCGCTCGAAATTATTTGTCAAGACGTTGCAAAGTTTACCGCACATACCTCTCGTCACCACAACTAAATCTCACGCCCCATCGTCGTCTCAGACCTCTAAGTGTACTGAAGCCGGAGAGTTACCGCCCTCTGGGAAATGTTGACCTGCATGGTACCCGTCTGCCTTGAACCTGCCCGAAACTACTCTGCGCCGGCGAACGATATGACCCCCGGATTACTTTTCCGAAGAAAAGTACACAGCTTTTCACCCGATATTCAAAGCGCGCCGCACACTGCCACGTTCGCTTTGAATCTTCTCCTGAAGCAGAGTAATGGCATACAGCAACTGCTCAGGACGCGGCGGACAGCCAGGAACATAGATATCCACCGGGATGATCTGGTTGACGCCCTGCAAAAGAGCGTAGTTGTTGAACACGCCACCCGAGGTGGCGCACGCACCCATCGAAATCACCCACTTTGGTTCGGGCATCTGTTCGTACAGCCGCCGTATGACCGGCGCCATCTTCTGCGAGACCCGGCCAGCCACGATCATCAGATCGCTCTGCCGCGGAGAGGGCCGAAACACCTCCGCGCCAAAACGTGCGATGTCGTAACGCGAGCCGCCCATCGACATCATCTCGATCGCGCAGCAGGCGAGTCCGAACGTCATCGGCCAGACTGAATTCTTCCGCACCCAGTTGATCGCCGCATCCAGTGAAGCCAGCACGACGCCTTCCGGCTGATCGTAACCCCAGCTGACTTCCTGAAGCTTCGCCCGGTTCAGCCCGAAGCTGTCGAGCGACCCGAAAAAGTACCGATCTTTTCCCGGCTGGGAGGATTGCGGCTGGGCGCTGCTCTCGGTCGGCCGGGAGTCGAGACTGGACGTTGCTGGAGAATTACTTGTCATGCTCTCAATAATAGGCGGCTGCGCACGCGTGGATTTTCTTCCCATGAACGGGAACAAAGTACCGAGTCCTCAACGCGAACACTTTGAGAGATGCAGCGGTCCCCGAGAGGGTTGTTAGCGGGTGCTGCAAAGCTGGGGCACAAGGTGGCCTCCGTGTGTCGGCCTGAACTCCGGCGGCAGTTCCAGCCGAACGCGAAACCTGACCCAGAGCAGCCTTCCCAGAGGGCTGGGCCGGCCATCCGCAGGATCGACCAGCGTATGCGCGGTCGACGTGAAGTGCGAGGCCACCGCCGCCGCCATCGCCGACTGGTCGGCCATGCCCGGGACCAGCCGTGCATCCAGAATCGACAGGCTGCCTTCCGCGGCGCGGGCAACCTGCTCCGAGAGCTCCACCTCGAGCGGCCCGGGCGGAGATGCGCCCGCATGCACATAGCGCAGATACGCCTCGTGCAGACGGATGAACTCCGCCTCGGAGCCCGCCCAGCGGAACCGGCGGGGATTCCAGCCCACCGCGTCCTGGGCGCGAAACGCAAAATCCGTCGAAAGCGATAGCGGCGACACCGACTCGTACGGCGGCGTCGCGAGCTCCGCATAGTCCTCGTCGCCCGGCGGCCCCGTCGCAGGGATCACCCGCAGAATCCAGCCCGAGGCGATCGGCTGGAAGTACAGCGCAAGGCCGTTCCCGATGCCGGCGCGGAACTCGTGCCCCGCCGTCAGTTCCCCTTCGACGATCTCCGCCCGGCAGCTCCGCTGAGGGGCACCAGCCCGCGCCTGCCCTGAAAGGAACGGAGGCGACAGCAGCAGGAGAGCGCCAGTCAAAGACCCGAATATCCTACTCCGCATTCTTCCGCATGGCCTCGAGCAGCGCCGTCCGCAGCTCCGCTTTCTGGTCGGACTGCAGCTTGCCGCGGCCGGCATCTGCCCGCGTGATGTAGAACACATCAATCGCGCTCTCGCCCTCGGTGTCGATCAACGCCACTTCGATATTGCACGCGTACTCGACCAGCGTCAGCGAAAGCGCGCGCAGCAGCCCGGGGGTATCCTGCGTCAGCACCTCCAGCAGCGTGCTGTGCGACGACGCCGCATCGTCGAACTCGATTCGCGTCTCGACCTTCACCTTGGCCGGCACCTTGGGCCCGCGCCGCCGTCCCGCCAGCATCGCCTCCACATCGGTTCTGCCCGCCAGCACATCGCGTACGCTGGCCACAAAGCGCGCGCGTTCGCTCTCGTTCAGCTCGAGAGTGCGGAAGGTATCGGTAAACCGAAAGCTGTCCACCACCACGCCGTGCGCGTTCGAGAACGCATCCGCCGTCACCACGTTCATCCCCCACGCCGCCAGCGCCCCGGCGACAGTCGCGAACAGCCGCGGCCGGTCGAAGGTGACCAGCGTCAGCTCGCTCACGCCTGGAGCGTACTTCATTTCCAGCTCGCTCGCGCCCGAGACCAGCGACGACGCCTTGCGGAATTGATCCGCCACCAGCTCCGGGTTGCGGGTCTCCAGATAGCGCCGCGGAAACCCTTCCAGATAGCGGTTCACCTCGTCCCGGCGTCCCGGCGCCAGAGCATGGATCCGGTGCAGCAGCTCGCTGTCCGCGGACGCCGCCACCCGTTCCTCGTCCACGTTGCGATCGAGAAAGCTGGCCGTCGCGTAGTAAAGACGCCACAGATTCTCCGCCTTCCACGGCGTCAGCGCATCCGGATGCACTGCCGCGATGTCCGCATAGGTGAACAGCGTCAGCATCTTGAGCGACTCGGGATTCGGCACATGCGCCGCAAACGCGCTCACCGTCTCCGCGTCGAAGACATCGCGCCGCAGCGCCGCCGACATCTCCAGATGGTGGCGGATCAAGTCCAGCACCAGGCCCGTCTCCCACCCGTCAAGCTCCAGCCGCGCCGTCACGCTGGCGGCCATGCGCGCGCTTTCAAGCGCGTGGCCCAGCCCGGCATGGCCCTTGCCGGTATCGTGCATCAGCGCCGCCAGCAGCAGCAGCGCGGGGTGCGGAAGATCGCGAAACAGCGGCCCGAAGCGCTCGGACCACCGCTCCATCAGCCCCGCGTTGCCGCCGAATCCCGCGCTTTCCGTCGCCGTGCCCGCGCCGAGTGCATGCAGCGTATCGATCAGCACAAACGTATGCTCGTCCACCGTATAGCGGTGGTACGCATCGCGGATCACCAGCGCGTCGATGCCGTGGAATTCCGGAATCACCAGCTCCAGCACGCCCAGCGCATGCATCGAGCGCAGCGCCTCGCCCGCGTGAGGGCCCAGCAGGATCGTCTGCAGATGCTGCCACAGGATCGGGCCGTCCTCCACATGCGCCGCCAGCAGCGGGAGCGCCTCCTCGATCCTCGACTCCGTCTCCGCCGACAGCCGCGCGCCGGTATGGGCGACCCGCCCGAAGACCGCGAACACCACCTCCGGATCGTTCGCCGGATCGTTCGTTCCGGGCGCGGACAGCACAAGCCGATTTCCCTTCAGCTCAAAGCCGCGGATCTCGTGCCCGATGGCCGACAACCGGATCGACGATGAAAGCGAACGCAGACGGCCCGGCCTTGGCTCGGCCGCGCTCTCAAGCGCCTGCCGTACCTGCCGCTCCACCGTTCTTGCATGCCGAAAATACTGCCGCATCCAGTACGCCGCATCCATCGGACGCTGACGCCGCTCGCTGCCCGCCCCCAGCCCGATCTCGGCGGCGTTGTCCTGCGCCTGCCAGTCCAGCGTATTGTCGTCGCGTCCGCGACGCAGGTGAAGAAAGGTCCGCACCAGCATCAAAAACCGCCGAGCCTCCATGAACTCGGCCGAGAACTCGGCCGCCGCGATGCCCCCTCCAGACGCGCCAAGCCTTGCCAGCCAGGCACATACATGCGCATCGCGCAGCCCGCCCGGGCACTCCTTCACCTCGGGTTCCAGGTGGAACAGTGTCCCGCCGTACTTCGCATGGCGTACCCGCGTCACGTCGAGCAGACGGCCGGCAATGCGGCGGTGCTCGCGCGCCAGCATCTTCGGCACCACCTTGCCCGCCATCCGGGCGAACAGTTCCGCATCTCCGGCAATCGCACGCGCATCCAGCAGCGAGAGCGTAAACTCCACGTTCTCCGGATCGAAACGCTCGCACTCCGCCGGCTTGCGCGTCATCGCGGAGACGCGCAGACCCGCATCCCACAGGCGCTGGTTCAACCGGCCCAGCGGATCCTTCACGATACGCTCATTCACGCGCGCATCCAGCAGAAACATCAGGTCCACGTCGGAGTACGGGAACAGCTCCCGGCGTCCATAACCGCCCACCGCAACCAGAGCGACGCCGTCCATCGCACCGGCTTCCGCCCATGTCTCGCGGACCACCGCATCGACCGCCTCACTGCGCGCGAGCACCGCCTCGGTGCCTGCATCCGCATCGCGCAGACGATCTTCAAAACGCGCGCGCAGGGTGAAGAGCGCGTCGACTCGCGGCACGCCGGTCAGGGTGTCCTCGACCACCTCCGCGCTGTCGATCTGCTCCATCGCTCCGGGCTCCGTAACGCCGAGCGTATCATCCGAGCGCTTTCGAACGAAGCGTGAGTTTCGCCCGACTAAACCGCAATCGCGCCGCGCTCGTCGTTGCGGATCCGAATCACCTCGTCGATCCTGGAGACAAAAATCTTTCCATCCCCGATCCGCCCGGTACGCGCCGCCTTGAGGATCGCCTGGATCGCGCGCTCCGCCACCTCGTCGGAAACCACCAGCTCCAGCTTCACCTTCGGCAGCAGATCGACCGCATACTCGCGCCCCCGGTAAAACTCCGTATGGCCCTTCTGGCGCCCGTGCCCGCGCGCCTCCAGCACGGTCATCCCCTCCACCCCGATGGCGATCAGTGCATCCTTCACCTCATCCAGCTTCGACGGCTGGATCACTGCCTCGATCTTCTGCATTGCCTGCTCCTCGTTTGCGCGTGCCGTTTGCGCGTGCCCCGACCCTCAGAGTCCCTCGCGCTCCGCATCTTCGCTCATCGGCATCCCGAATGTCTTGTCGGCAAGGGTCAATCTCATCAGCACCCGCCGAGAACCGGAGTGTTCGGTGAAAGACACGAAGCAACGCGGTAAACCTCGCCGCGTTTGGATTCAGAACGTTGCAACACAGTTTCGCTTACTCTACACAAGGGCCCGCAGCCGCCAGGCGGTTCCGTCCCGAGGAGAAACCCGGATGTCCGAAACCCATTCCGCCGCGCCGGCCAAAGCCACGCACCACCGCTGGGCCGATATCGCCCTCGAACCGATGAACCCCCTGCTCACCCGCCAGTTCGTCACCGGCGAGAAAGCCATGGCCGCCCGCATCCTGCTCAAGAAGGGCTGCGTCGTCCCCGAGCACGCGCACCACAATGAGCAGATTGCCCTCATCCTCTCGGGCGCGCTCGAATTCATCGTCGCTGGCGAGCCCATCGTCGTTCGCGCCGGCGAGCTGCTCGTCATTCCCCCGCACGTCCCGCACTCCGCCACCGCACTCGAAGACACCGAAGACATCGACTTCTTCGCGCCGCCCCGTCAGGATTGGATCGACAAAACCGACAGCTACCTGCGCTGAGCCGGAGACCTCTTCCTGCCACTCCCGTGCCATCGCATCCCCCGTCCCATTCATCTACTCTGGAGCCACCCGTCGTGAACACCGTCGCCCCCACCCCGCCGCAACACGCTCAGCCGCACGGCCCCTTCGCCGCCATGCGTCGCATGCTGCCCGCGGGCGAGGTTATCCGTTTCCTCCTGGTAGGCGGCTTCAACACAGCCTTTTCCCTCGCCCTCTACTCCGGATTCGTGGTTCTCCTCGGCCATCTGCTGCCGCGTACCGGCAAACCGCTCATCGCGGACTTCGCCTTCACGCTCTCCACGCCCATTGCCATCACGGTGGCCTTCCTCTGCTACAAGCATTTTGTCTTCCGCACCAAGGGCAATTACCTCAAGGAATGGCTGCGCTGCTTCGCCGTCTACAGCGTCAGCTTCCCCATGGGCCTCGTCATCGTGCCCACCGCGACCAATCTCTTTCAGCGCGCTCCCCTCACCCATCCCTATGCGCCATTCCTTGCAGGCCTGGTAAACTCCGTCTGCATCGCCTGCTACAGCTACTTCGCGCATAAGAAGTTTTCGTTCAAACGCTAGGCTCCTCCACATCCCATTTCAGAGACGCCTCACGCCATGAAAGATCTCGTCCGCCGCCAGCTCGCCCAGTCCATCGCCACCATGCAGGCCGTGCACGATGACGAGACGATCCACGACACCATGCTCGCCATCGGCCGGCTCACCGCCGAGAGCATGCGCTCCGGCGGCAAGCTGCTCGTCGCCGGCAACGGCGGCTCCGCTGCCGACTCCCAGCACCTCGTCGCCGAATTCGTAGCCCGCCTCACCGTCGATCGCCCGGCCCTGCGCGCTCTCGCCCTCACCACCGATACCTCCATCCTCACCGCGATCGGCAACGACTGGGACTTCGACCGCATCTTCGCCCGTCAGATCGAAGCGCTTGCCGCCCCCGGCGACGTCTTTCTCGGCATCTCCACCTCCGGCAACTCGAAGAACATCGTCGCCGCGCTGCATGAAGCGAAGCGGCGCGGCGTCCACACCATCGGTTTTTCCGGCAACGGCGGCGGAGCCATGCGCGCGCTCTGCGACTTCAACATCGTCATCCCCTCCAGCGTCACCATGAACATCCAGGAATCGCACCTCGCCCTCGAGCACATCTTCTGCATGCTGGTCGAGCGCTACACCTTCGGCATCGACTTCGACAAGGCCCCGCAACACCTCAGCGAATAGCTTTTTCTCCGCAATCCCCCTTACGTTGCATGGAATTCCTGCATCTACCGGTTTGTCCCGGAAAACATTTTCCAAGCCGGCCAGAACGCAAAGGATGATACACGCCATGCAACGCAAGCTGCTTCCTGGAAGCCCCTTCCCGCTCGGTGCGCACCCGCACCCCAGGGGCACCAACTTTGCCCTCTACTCCGAGCACGCCACCGCCGTGCACCTCTGTCTTTACGACGACGAGGGCCAGGAGACCGACTGCGTCGAGCTCAAGGAACGCACGGCCTTCGTCTTCCACGGATTTATCCTCGGCGTCAAGCCGGGCCAGCGCTACGGCTACCGCGTCGACGGGCCGTGGGAGCCCAACAATGGCCTCCGCTTCAATAAAGCCAAGTTGCTCGTCGATCCCTATGCCGAGGCCATCTCCGGCGAAGTGGACTACAAAAAGCCCATCTTCCCCTACGACGTCACCTCTGGCGACGACCTCAAAAAGGACGACCAGGACTCCGCCGCGGGCGTGCCCAAATCCGTCGTCGTCGCCCACGACTTCGACTGGACCGGCGACTCCAGCCCGCAGACCCCGCTCGCCGACTCCATCATCTACGAAGTCCACGTACGCGGCTATTCCATCAAGAACCCCATGGTTCCGGAGAACCTGCGCGGCACCTACGCAGGCCTCGGTCATCCCGCCAGCATCAACTACCTCAAGAAGCTCGGCGTCACCGCGGTCGAGCTGCTGCCGGTCCATCACTTCATTGACGAAGGTCAGCTCCTCGACAAGAACCTGCGCGACTACTGGGGATACAACACTCTTGGCTACTTCGCCCCCATGTCCCGCTACAGCTCATCCGGCGACGACGGCGGCCAGGTCAACGAGTTCAAGCAGATGGTCAAGAATCTGCACGAGGCCGGACTCGAAGTCATCCTCGATGTCGTCTACAACCACACCTGCGAGGGCAATCAGCTCGGCCCCGCCCTCTCCTTCAAGGGCATCGACAACACCACCTACTACCGCATGGTGGATAACAATTGCCGCTTTTACATGGACTACACCGGCACCGGCAACACGCTCAACGTCCACCACCCGCAGGTGCTTAAGCTGCTCATGGACTCGCTCCGCTACTGGGTCACCGAGATGCACGTCGACGGCTTCCGCTTCGATCTCGCCGCCACCCTCGCCCGCGAGCTGCACGACGTCTCCAAGCTCTCCGCCTTCTTCGACACCATCCATCAGGACCCCACGCTCGCCGAAGTCAAGCTCATCGCCGAGCCCTGGGATGTCGGCGACGGAGGCTATCAGGTCGGCCAGTTCCCGATCCTCTGGGCCGAGTGGAATGGCAAGTACCGCGATACCGTGCGCCGCTTCTGGAAAGGGGACGAGGGTCAGCTCTCCGACTTCGCCTACCGCCTCACCGGCTCCTCAGACCTCTACAAATACGACGGCCGCAAGCCCTACGCCAGCATCAACTTCATCACCGCCCACGACGGCTTCACCCTCTGCGACCTCGTCAGCTACAACGACAAGCACAATGACGCCAACGGGGAAAATAATCAGGACGGTGCCAACGATAACGACTCCTGGAATATGGGAGCCGAAGGCCCCACCGACGACCCCGTCATCAACGAACTGCGCGAGCGTCAGACCCGCAACTTCCTCGCCACCCTCATGCTCTCGCAGGGCGTCCCCATGCTCACCGGCGGTGATGAGGTCGCGCGTTCGCAGCGCGGCAACAACAACGGCTTCTGCCAGGACGACGAACTCACCTGGTACGACTGGAACCTCGACGAGCCACGCAAGCGCCTCATGGAGTTCACCGCCAAACTCATCGAACTCCGTCGCTCGCACCCCAATCTCCACCGCCGCAAATTTTTCCAGGATCGCCAGATCCGCGGCTCCGTAGTCCGCGACATCGCGTGGTATAACGCCGACGGTTCCGAACTCGCCGACGACCACTGGAACGCGCCCTGGAACAAGTCCATCGGCATGATGCTCAATGGCAAAACGCTGAACGTCATGGATGAGGAAGGTAATCAGATCCAGGACGACTCCTTCCTGATCCTGATCAACGCCTCCGCGGAAGGCGTCGAGTTCACCCTGCCGAAGCAGCCCAACGGCAGCCCCTGGTGCGTCGTCATGCGTACCGAGAACATCGACGACCCGTTCGCCTCCGTCGAGCTCGGCGACAAGATCATCGCCGGCGGACGATCGCTCACCCTCCTCAGCGACGGCGGCTCCCACACCGGCGCATAACCCATGAGGCTGCAGAGGTCGTCGGCTTAACTCGCGACCTCTGCGCACGCTTCCTCCGCGTACCCTGCGTTCCGTTCTTGCCCTCTCCCGAACGCCTATAATCGTCTCGTGGACACCGACACCCCCGAGCTCATTCCCGACACTCCCGAAGAAGATTTCGCCACCCTCCTGCGCGCCGACACCGCATCCCGCGCCAGCGCGGTCGATCACTCCGGCGGCTCAAAACAGATCGACGCCACCGTCGTCGCCATCTCCGACGACACCATCTTCCTCGACATCGGCTACAAGACTGAAGGCATCCTGCCGCTCACCGTCTTCGCCGGCGATCCCAGGTCGGTAGAGCCCGGCGACCGCATCCGCGTTACCGTCAAAGGCCGCAACCTCGACGGCTATTACGAGCTTACCCGCCAGCGCGGAGCCGCCGCCCCCAAAGACTTCTCCTCCCTCGAAGAGACCTTTGAACAGAAAGGCACCGTGCTCGGCACCGTCACCGGCGTGGTCAAGGGCGGCCTCACCGTCGATATCGGCATGCGCGCCTTCCTCCCCGCCTCGCGCTCCGGCACCCGCGACGCCGCCGAGTTGGAAGCCCTCGTCGGCCAGGAGATCCGCGTCCGCATCACCACGCTCGATCTCGAGGGCAGTGGCGACGGCGACCGCCCGGCCCGCCCCGACGCCGTCGTCGACCGCCGTTCCGTCCTCGAAGAAGAGCAGCGAGCCGCCGCCGACGTTCGCTTCGGCGAGCTCGCCGAAGGACAGACCGTCTCCGGCACCGTCCGCTCCCTCACCCCGTTCGGCGCCTTCCTCGACCTCGGCGGAGCCGACGCCCTCCTCCACATCTCCGACATGGCATGGCACCGCGTCACCGAGCCCGCCGAACTCGCCGCCGTCGGCGACACCCTCGACGTCCAGATCCTCCGCATCGACCTCACCGACCCGGCCAAACGCCGCATCGCCGTCGGCCTCAAGCAGCTCCAGCCCCATCCATGGGACGCCGTCCCCTCGCAGTTCCACCTCGGCGATAAGATCCGCGGCACCGTCACCCGCCACACCGACTTCGGCGCCTTCGTCGAACTCGCCCCCGGCGTCGAAGGCCTCATCCACATCTCCGAGATGGCCTGGGGCAAGAAAGTCCACAAAGCCTCCGACGTCGTCGCCCTCGGCGATCAGGTCGAGGTCGTCATCCTCTCGATCGATCCCGCCGCCAGGCGCATGGGCCTCGGCCTCAAGCAGGCCCTCGGCGATCCCTTCGCCGAGATCGTCAGGACCATCCATCCCGGCGCCGTCGTCGAAGGACCCATCGCCCGCCTCACCAACTTCGGCGCCTTCCTCACCGTCACCGAAGGCGTCGAAGGCCTCATCCACATCTCGGAGATCCACCCGGACAAGCGCATCAATCACCCTTCCGAGGTCCTGCGCGTCGGTGAGGTCGTCAAAGCGCTCGTTCTTGAGATCGACCGCGAGAAGCGTCAACTCCGCCTCTCCATCAAGCAGCTCGTCCCCACCGGCCTCGACGAATTCATCCTCGAGCACAGCACCGGCGACACCGTCTCCGGCCGCGTCATCGACGTCGACACGCTCTCCAGCACCGCACGCATTGAGCTCGGCCAGGGCATCGTCGCCACCGCCAGGATTCCCGCCGCCGACCCCACCGATGCACCCTCCACCCCGCCCACCAGCGGAGCTCCGGTTGACCTCTCGCAGCTCGGCTCCCTGCTCTCCTCCAGGTGGAAGACCGCCCACGCCGACGCCAAACCCGCCAGGAAATCGGCCGCAGGCAACACACCCATGGGAGCCGTAGCCGCAGGCCAGGTTCGCAGCTTCCGCATCGCAGAACTCGACCCCGCCACGAAGAGAATCGCTCTCGAACTCGCATAGGCATGGCGGGCCAGCAGAATCTGGCCCGCACTCCTTCTACACTCCTGCCCTGAGCGGTTCGACCGAATGAAACCCCGTCGGCTCCTTCGCCTGACCTGCCCTGATCCGCTCTTCCCGTCTTATCCGCGTCCGCCGTTGCCTGTTCCATGCTTTGACGAGCGAGTACGCATCAGCCGGCTGAGATCCCATACTTCCCCTCCAGAAACACCCGCAGCCTCTTCGGCACAAACCGCGCAATCTCCTGCCAGGTCACGAGCCGAAGCCGCGCCTGCATCTCAAAGCTCCGCACCGCCCGCATCACCCCAAACCACTCTTCCTGGAGATCGGTTCTCCGCGCATCGCAGAACACCGCAAAGCGGGCACCAGAGGCCTGCGCCGCCAGCACCCCGCGCACCAGCTGGTACGACCGCACACCCCGCGCCGTCACCTCCAGCAGCTCCCGGTCGAAGACCTCATCGAACGCCGTATACCGCTCCAGCAGACGCAGCGGCGCACACTGGAAATCCGTCTCCGTCAGCTTCGCCTCGACCAGCAGATCTCCCACCCGCATATCGATCTCCGTCCGGTCCACATGCCCCCGCGCCAGCGTCGCCGAAGCCCGCACTCCAAACTCGATGGCATTCGCCGCATCCACGCCCAGCAGCCCTCGCAGCCCCGCTGAACCCAGCACCCGCGGATAACAAAACACATTCATCAGCAGCGCATCGGAGCTCGTCGCCGCATCCAGCTCCCGCCACGCCCGCACCTCCTCCTCCGCCCCCACAGGCCGAGCCTGCCGCTTCGCCGTATGCGCCTTCCTCAGCCGCCGAGCCCACGCCGGGTTCGCCAGAATCCGGTGATACGAAGCAGCGATGAAGTTCCCATGCGCCTCCGCCCCCGGCGCAAACACCACACTCGGCGAAGCACCGCGCGTCAGCTCATGTGCCCGCCCCAGAGCCATTCCCCGCGCGCTCACCTCAGCCCGCACCAGCCCCGCCCGGCTCGCCACGGGCCGCCGCGCAGCAGGAGCCTCAGGCTTCAGCTCGCGCATCTCCTCTTCGCTCCACACACCACGCGGCGGCTCGCTCGGACGCATCACCCCCATCGCGCCGCCTACTCCTCGCGCAACACTTCAAGCGGCTTCTGCCCCAGGATGCGATGGCTCGCCCCCCACCCCGTCCCCACCGTCAACACGGCAACTCCCAGCAGCGCCGCAAAGTTCCAGCCCCACTCGATCTGCCGCGGGATCGTCAGCGCCCGCAGCAGCCCGGCCACAATCACGTTCGCAAAGAAGATCCCCACCGCGCCCGCCACCAGCCCCAGCACCGCAAACTCGATCGAGAAGATCGTAGCGATCCGCGCACGCGTAGCTCCCAGCGTCTTCAGCACCACCACCTCGCGAATCCGCCGGTAGCGCGTGCCCGCAATGCTCGAAGCCAGAATCACAATCCCCGCAAACACCGAGAACGCCGCCAGAAACTGCACTACATAGATGATCTGCACCACCACCGCGCGAATCGTCTCCAGCGCCTGCGCCACGTTGATCACCGTCACCGTCGGAAACGCACTGTAGAGCGCCCGCTGCAGCTGCGGCACCTGGTCCGGACGCGCGTGCACCCCGCCATACCAGACCGCCGGCAATCCCTTGAGCGCCGCCTCCGGCAGCACGAACTCAGCCCGGCTGAACGCATGCTGCCCATCCGACTTCGTCAACGCCACCACCGTCGCGTTAAAGTGCCGGTCCTGCGCCGCAAACGTAACCGTCGACCCGATCTTCAACCCCAGCCGCTCCGCCTGATGCGCCGCCACCGCGACCACCGGATGCGCCTGCGCGTCCCTCTGCTGCGCCTCCGTCCACCACTGTCCGTCGGTCAGGATCATGCCCGGCGGCACCTCCTTCGCCCACGTCAGATTGATCGACTGCAGCATCCTGTGCGGAAAGTTGTGCGTCTTGATCTCAGCCGCAGGCACCCCGTCCAGCGCCAGGATCCGCGACGACACCACCGGCAGCATCTCCGGCGGCGCCGTCACCGCGGGCGAGTGCGCCAGCAGCACCCGCACTCCATCCACCTCTTCATTTGCGATGTCGATCAGAAAGACATTCGGCAGGTTCGGCGCCGACGAAATCTGCAGCTGCCGCACCACCGCATGCTGCATCAGGAACACCAGCATGATCTGCATCACGCCCATCCCCAGCGCCGCCAGCAGCGCCGATGAGGGATTGCCCGGCCGGTAAAGATTCGCCAGCCCATGCCGCACCGGCGAAGGCAGATGCAGCCGCGTCCGCGTCAGCACAAACTTCAGCGTCTTCAGCACGATAAACGAAGCCAGCAGCAGCACCAGCAGCACCGCCACCAGCCCCACCGAAAACCACTTGCCCACATCCGCCGAGTCCGACACGCGCGAAGCAATCAGCGAAAGCCCGGCAAGGATCACGGCGAAGGCCACCAGCTGCACCTTCGACCTCTTCAGCATCCGCCACAGCGAACGCGGCGAAGGAACGAATGGCCCGCCAATCAGATCCAGCAGCAACAGCCCCACCAGCGGCCCCGCCACTCTCCGGCTGAACGTGATCAGGTGCAGCCCGCGCAGCAGCAGCACGCCAGACGCCGTCACCCCAAGCGCCAGCAGCGTGCTCCAGACCGCCTGCCGCAGCCGTTGCTGCCGCGTCGCGCCATCCTCCTCGCCGACATCATCGACAGCCCGACGCAGAATCAAGATCGGCCGAAAGTTCCGAATATCCAGCAGCGGCGGCAGCGTAAACAGCAGCGTCGTCAGCAACCCCGCGCCCAGCCCCGCCAGAATCGCATGCGGATCGATGTGCAGGTCCGGTCGCACATTGATCAGACTCGCCAGCAGATACGGAAACGCCATCTGCACGCCAATCCCGAACAGTACGCCCAGCACTCCGCCCGCCAGCCCCAGCAGCAGCGTCTGCACCAGATAAATCTTGATGATCTGCCCCGAGCTCGCGCCCAGCGATTTCATAATCGCGATCGTATCCAGCCGCTGCTGCAGATGCGCCCGCATCGCCATCGCCACGCCCACCGCGCCCAGCACCAGCGCCACCAGCGACATCAGCGACAGGATGCTCGTCGCCTGATCCAGTCCCGCCGTCAGCGCCGGATTCGTCTCACGATAGTCCGTCACCTGCGACTCCGGCAGCAGCTTCATCAGCCGCGCCTTCAGGTTCGCCACCGCTTCATCGGAGATCGGCGCGCCATTCGCCGGCTTCGGCACCTTGAACAAGAACCGCTGCCCCGCATGGCTTCCCGGCGCAATCAGTCCGGTCTCATCCAGCTCCTGCCGCGAGATCAGCACCCGCGGTCCCGCCGCGAACGAACCCGACAACCGGTCCGGCTCATTCACCACCACCGACCCAATCCGAAACGCGCGGTTCCCGATCTTCAGCTCATCGCCCACGCTCATCTTCAGCCGCACCAGCAGATCGTCCGCCACCGCAACGTTGTCGTTGCTGAGCGCCTGCGCCAGCGGCTGCGCCGGCTGTAACTCGACAGCCCCGTAGAACGGATACTTCGCCGGATCCACCGCCTTCAACGAAACCAGCAGCGGGTCAAACGTCTTCGCCGCCGATGCCATCGAAAGCAGCTCCGTCACCGGCGTCACCGCGACGCCTTCCCTCTCGATCTGCCCCAGCCCCGCATTCTCGTCCGGCGTAGGCTGCATCAGCATGCGCGCCGAAAGATCCGCCGCCATAATCGCTCGCGCCCGGTTCAGCAGCGTAGCCCGAAACGAAGAGCTGAATCCCCGCACGCCGGTCAGCGCGGCCACGCCAATCGCCACCGACAAAATGACGAAAAAAAACTTGCCCCGCGAAGAACGCATCTCGCGCGCCGCAATCCGCGTAGCCGTCCGGTATGAGAGCTGCGCCATCCGCTAGACCTCTGCCGCGATCAGCGTGGCGCGTTCAAGATTCATCTCGTCCTCAATGACCAGCCCGTCCCGCAGCACAATCCGCCGATCGGCGTACGTCGCCAGCACCGGGTCATGCGTCACCAGCACCAGCGTCGTCCCCTCCGTCTGGTTCAGACTCAGCAGCAGCTCCAGCACCGCCTGCCCGTTCACGCTGTCCAGATTCCCCGTAGGCTCATCCGCCAGCACGATCGGCGGCCGCAGCACGAACGCCCGCGCCAGCGCCACTCGCTGCTGCTCGCCGCCCGAAAGCTGAACGGGATAGTGGTCCAATCGGTCCCCCAGCCCAACGCTCTCCAGCAACTGCCGCGCCCGCGCCATTCCGTCCGCCTTGCCGCTGTCCGCATTCAGCTCCCACGGCAGCAGCACGTTCTCGAGCGCCGTCAGCGTCGGAATCAACTGATACGACTGAAAGACAAACCCGATCGACCGCCCCCGCACCTGCGCCAGCTTATCTTCAGCCAGATACGAGATCGCTACTCCGTTCACCACCACATCGCCGGAAGTCGGCGTATCCAGACCCGCCAGCAGCCCCAGCAGCGTCGACTTGCCCGAGCCCGACGAACCCATAATCGCCGCGAACTGTCCGCGCGGCACCGCAAAATCGATCCCCTTCAGAATGTCCACCGTGCGCGCCCCATTCCGAATCGACTTCCGCAGCGATCGCACCGCGATCATCTCCGCCGTTGCGCCTGTACCTTCACGTCCGCTCAATCGGTCTCGTCTCCCGTATTCAGATACGCACGCCGCGCGCCAATGTTTCCGGCGAAGCGCGGCTCGCTTTTGCTATGGTGAGATATGCGGCTGTTTCCTGCCTTCCTTATCTTATCCGCCGGCGCCGCCGCGCTCGGCTGCCGTGCGGATAACGGCTCTCAATCCTCCTCGCAGATGGACCAGAGCTACACTTCCGCGCCCCAGCGCTCCGAAGCCCGCGCCACCGGTCCCAACGCCGGCGAATCCTCAGGTGCGCCCTCGACCACATCCAGGTCCGCCGCCGCCGATAACGCAGATCGCCGCCCCCTGCTCGTCTGCTTCGGCGACTCCCTCACCGCCGGCTACGGCGCCGACGAAAGCGAGTCCTACCCCGACTTCCTCCAGCGCGACCTGGACCGCGACGGCTTCCACTATCGCGTCGTCAACGAAGGCATCTCCGGCAACACCACCAAAGACGGCGTCGACCGACTCGCCGAGGTAGAAGCCCTCCACCCCGCCCTCGTCGTCCTCGAGTTCGGCGGCAATGACGGCCTCCGCGGTATCCAGGTCGGCATCATGCGCACCAACCTCAGCACCATGATCTCCGGCCTTCAGCACGCCGGCACCAAAGTCGTCCTCGCCGGCATCACCCTGCCCCCGGACTTCGGCCCCGACTACGTCTCCAGCTTCACCAGCACCTACCCCACGCTCGCCCGCAAATACAGCGTCCCCGTCCTGCCCTTCATCCTCAAGGGCGTCTACGGCGTCGACGGCATGATGCAGGCCGACGGCATCCACGCCACCGACAAGGGCAACGAGATCGTAGCGCAAAACGTCCTGCCCCTGGTCGAGCCCCTCCTCAAAAAGTAATCAGCGAGCGGGTGCCCGATGAGCGACTGGCGATGCCAGGCCATGGTGAGATTGTTCTCTTTCGCCATCAGCAAACGTTGTCATCCTGAGCAAAGCGGCGCAGCCGCGCAGTTGAAGAATCTGCAGGTTCAACCGCCACAAATCTGGATCAGCCTTCCTCCGTGTCCTCTGTGCGCCTCTACTCTGCGTTCCGCTGTTGCCTTCACTCTTACCCAATCACCACATGCGGCTGCATCAAGCTCCCCGCCACCCGCCGCGCAATCGCAATCAGCTCCCTCGGTCCGGCAAACACCTTCACCAGCGGAGCCTGTGAAAACTCCGGCAGATTCACCTGCATGCCATTCCGCAGGCGCCCCGCCGTCTGCTCCTCCACCGTCACCGAAGGCATCTCCGGAAGCAGCGTCCGCGGATGCGGCAGCCTGGCTTGCAGCGCGGAGGTAGTTCCATCCGCCACCAGCGCCTTCAGCTCCTCCACCGTAATCGCATCCGCCAGCGAAAACGCCCCCGCCCGCACCCGCCGCAAACTCGCAAGATGCGCCCCGCACCCGGCCAGCTCGCCCAGCTCATACGCCACCGAGCGCACATATCCGCCCGCCGAGACCGTCATCGTAAACGCCGCCGTCTCGCCTTCAAGCGACAGCAGCGAAAACTCATGAATCGTAATCCGCGCCGGCTTCACCGGCACCGGCTTCCCCGCCCGCGCCAGCTGATGCGCCGGCACCCCGCCCAGCTTCTTGGCGGAATACACCGGCGGCACCTGATCCATCTCACCCTGAAACCGCGCCGCCAGGCCCCGCAGCTCAGAAAATCCCACCGTCAGCGGCTTCGCCTCGCCCGCCGCCACTCCCTCGGCGTCAAACGTATCCGTCGCAAACCCAAACCGTATCGCGCCCGTGTACGCCTTTTCCGCCTGCCCGAAAAACTGCGCCAGCCGCGTATACCGTCCCAGCAGCAGCGGCAGCACGCCCGTCGCCATCGGGTCCAGCGTCCCCAGGTGCCCGATCGACCGCTCCCCCGTAGCCCGCCGCACCAGGCTCACCACATCGTGCGACGTCATGCCCGCCGGCTTATCCAGCACCAGCAGCCCGTCGACACCCGCAGCCTCACTCAAGAGCGTCCACTCCCGCGCACCAGCGACAGAAACTCATTCCGCGTCTGCATCTGCGTCTTGAACACCCCCAGCATCGCCGAAGTCACCGTATGCGAGTGCTGCTTCTCCACCCCGCGCATCATCATGCACAGGTGCTGCGCCTCCAGAATCACCGCCACGCCCTGCGGGTTGATGGCCTCTTCGATCGCCTCTGCCACCTGCCGCGTCAGCCGTTCCTGCACCTGCAAGCGCCGCGCAAATACATCCACCAGCCGCGCCGTCTTGCTCAGCCCGATCACCTTCCCCTTCGGCACATACGCCACATGCGCCTTGCCGAAGAACGGCAGCAGATGGTGCTCGCACAGCGAGTAGAACTCGATGTCCTTGACGATCACCATCTCGTCATACTCCACATCGAACAGCGCATCGTGCAGCACCTCCTCCACGGTCTGCTCATAGCCCCGCGTCAGGTACGTCATCGACTTCTCCATCCGCTCCGGCGTTCGCACCAGGCCGTCGCGCGCGGGGTCTTCTCCCACCCGCCGGATCATCTCGCGATAAAGCTCCTGCGTACTCACATTCGCAAGTGCGTCCTGCTGTGTACCCGCATGTACCGCTTCCACTTCCATCACGTGCCTCATCTCTCAATCCTCGCCGGCAAGCTCTCACCGGCAAAGTCGAAGGAGTTATTGCCCGTCTCCTCCACATGGACCCGTTCCAGTTTCGCTGACGGAAATCCAGCAAAGATCCGGTGCAGCTCGATCGCAAAGTTCTCCGTGCTCGGTACCGTGCCGGCAAACAGATCCAGCGTATTCAGGTTCTTATGGTCGAACCGCTCCAGCACCTGCTCCCGCGCAAACGCATCGATCTCGGCCAGGTTCGCCACCATCCCCGTCTCCGGGTCTACCTCGCCGCCAAACGTCACCTCAACCACATAGTTATGTCCATGCCCATGCGGATTGTTGCACTTGCCGAAGGTCTCCGCATTCCGCACGTCACTGAAGCTCTGCACGTGCAGCCGGTGCGAAGCGCACAGATGGTAGCGCCGTGAGAGATAGGCCTTCACCGCGCACCGCCAAACTCACCATAGAAGTCCGCAAACAGATCCGCCATCTCATACACCCGCACCCGGTACAGCTTCGCACGCGGAATCTTCCCCTCCAGCCGCCGCCAGATCGAGATCGCCATGTTCTCCGACGTCGGCATCAGCGTCTTGAACTCCGGCACCTCGTAGTTCAAATGGCGATGGTCGTACACGCTCACCACCTCGCGCTCCAGAATTTCCTTCAACAGCTTCAGGTCCACCACAAACCCCGTCTCCGGGTCCACCTCGCCCGCCACCGTCACCTCGAGCGTGTAGTTGTGCCCATGCCCGTTCCGGTTCGAACACTTCCCGAAAACGCGCTCATTCTCCTCAGGCGAGAGCCGCTCGTTCCAGTAAAAATGTGCCGAAGAAAAATCCGCCCTGCGCGTCAGCAAAACCATCGCTCAAACCCCTCACTTCAGATGTCCCGGCCCAGCCACGGATGCAGTGTCCCGCCATGCAGTGTCCAGCCGTTCAGCGTCCCGTCGGATAGCTTCGTCCCTTCCAGCTCACCCGCTTCACCCACCGCACCTGGAGCGCGCTGCGCACCAGCAGATATATGAACACCGGCAGCCCGAACAGCGAAAACGCACAATCCACCGCGGAGAAGTTCGACTTCGCCATCCGCGCATAGAACCGCCACAGCACCCGCAGCCATACAATCCACAGCAGCACCCGCGGCAGGTTCGTCGGGAAATACCAGAGCAGCGCCACGAACGGGATGATCGCGATCAGCAGCAGATCCAGCAGACGCAGCGAAGCCATCGAGACCGGCCTCGGAAACAGCAGCGCCAGGTTCTTCGTCCAGCCCTCCATCATCGCCGCCGTCGTCCGGTACATCCGCGTCGAAAGCGCATCCGGCGCGTAGCGAAACCGCAGTCCCTTGCGCGCCCGCTTGAACAATCGCGCCAGCGCCACATCCTCGAGCACCTCACGCCCCACGGCCCTGTGCCCGCCCACCGCAAAGTACTCGTCGGCATCCACCATCAGAAACTGCCCATTCGCGGCGGCCGTCCGATCCTCCGGCACATTCACCCGCTTCATCGGATACCCGATCGCCAGCTCCGCAAAAACAAGCGGCATCACCACCCGCTGCACCAGCCCGGTCGTCAGCTGGCGCGGCGAGTAGCTCAACAGCGCCACCCCATACTTCTCCCTCTCATGCCGCGCCCGTGACAAGTCCCCGCGCTCATGGATCGTATCCGCATCCGTAAACACCAGCACCCTGCCCCGCGCCGCCTGCGCCCCCGCCCAGCACGCATTCGTCTTCCCCGTAAATCCCGACTGCGCGCTCGTATCCAGCGCCGGCGCCTCGATCACCTCAACCCCCGCAAACCCCCGCGCAATCGCCCGCGTCTGGTCCGTCGAAGCATCGTCGACCACCACGATCTCCCAGTCGCGCCCCAGCTCCCAGCCCGGCTCCGCCTGCGCCACCAGCGACTCGAGGCACGCCCCGATCACATCCTCTTCATTCCGCGCCGGGATCACGACCGAGAGCGCCAGCTCCTGCCCCTGCTCCTCCGCGCTTTCACCCTCACCCGCCAACATCGTCTCGTCCACAACTCCGTATTATAGGAAACGTGCCGAAGCGCCTCGCATCCGCTCTCCTCTTCACCCTCGCAGCCGTCGCCGGACTAGCCGGCTGCGACCGCGGCGATCACCCCACCAACCTCGGCAAGCCCGCCCCTCAGTTCAACATGAGCGACGGTTCCACCACCATCGATCTCGGCAAACTCCGCGGCCGCGTCGTCGTCCTCAACCTCTGGGCCAGCTGGTGCGCCCCCTGCGTTGAAGAGCTGCCCAGCCTCCTCGCCCTCCAGCAGAAGCTGCCGCAACTCGCCGTCATCGGCGTCTCCACCGACCAGGACGAGGGTGTCTACCGCAAGTTCCTCGCCCTGCACCACGTCTCCATCCCTTCCGTCCGCGACTCCGGCCAGACTGTCAACGCCCTCTACGGCACCGTCCAGATCCCCGAGACCTACATCATCGACCGCAACGGCATTCTCCGCCGCAAGTTCATCGGCGCGCAGGACTGGACCAGCCCCGAGATCGTCAATTACCTGACAAAGCTGCAATAAACACGCGAAGCGAACACCCCACGAAGGTCCTGCCGAAGGCCCTGTTGTGCCCGCCCGGCATCAGGGCGAACCTGCCATTGCAGTAAACTGACTCCATGACCCAGGTAGACGTAGTCTTCCGCTACGGACAGCGCCCCACCGAAGCCTCCGCCCTCGCCATCTCCCGCCTCCGCGAGGTCTACGGCGTCCGCCAGCTTGAACTCAAGCAAGCCGACCAGACCGTCCGCGTCGAGTACGACTCCACCCGCCTCTCCGAGCAGGTCATCCACCAGCTCCTCCGCCGCGCCGGCCTCGATGTCCAGGAGCGCGTCATCCTCTACACCCCGTCCGCGCCACCCGCCACAGCCACGCCCGCAAGCTGATGCAGAGCGGTTGATCGAATCCCGCAACTTCGGTTATCCTTACCGAGTTGCCGCAATGCAATGTGCGCCCGTAGCTCAGCTGGATAGAGCAATTGGCTACGAACCAATAGGTCGGAGGTTCGACTCCTTCCGGGCGCACCATCCTCTTCCGAAAGCCCACCGCTCAGGTGGGCTTTCCCGTTGTTGCAGGGTGGTAAGCGAACCCAAACATTCAGCCACTCTCGATTGACGACCAATTTGGTCCTGATTACACTCAGGAGTGGGCCGGAGCCTGTTCGCAGGTGCTTCCGACACCCGACCGATGGGAGCAACACATGCTGCAGGCATTCATCATCACGCTCCGCGAAGGCGTCGAAGCGTCGCTGATTGTAGGAATCATCTTTGCCTATCTCGGCAAAATCGGCCGCCACGAGCTCAAGCGCACCGTCCTCTGGGCGCTCGGCGCAGCCGTCGCCGCCTCGGTCGCCGGAGCCGTCCTTGTCTCCGCCCTCAAGATCAACACCGACATCGTTGAAGGCTGGATCATGCTCGTCGCCGCCGTCTTCGTCGGCTCCATGATCTGGTTTATGAATAAGACCGCCAAGTCCATGAAGGGAGAGATCGAGGCCAAAATCGCCGCGAAGCTCGCCAACAGCAGCTCCGGCCGCGCCAAACTCGGCCTCTTCCTGCTCGTCTTCCTGCTGGTGCTCCGCGAGGGTGTCGAGACCGTCCTGATCCTCTCCGCCGTGTCGCTCAACTCCACCGAGCTGCTCAGCTTTCTCGGGACTGCCCTCGGCATCGCCGTCGCCGTCGTCTTCGGCGTGCTCTTCATCCGCGGCAGCGTCCGCATCAACCTGCAGCGGTTCTTCCGCGTCACCACGATCATCCTCTACTTCGTAGCCTTCCAGCTCGTCGTCTCCGGCCTCCACGAGCTCTCCGAAAACGGCGTCCTCCCCTCCAGCCACGCCGAAATGGAGTACATCGGACCCATCGTCCGCAACGACAGCTTCTTCTTCGTCACCATGCTCGCCCTCGCCGGCCTCATGATCCTCATGGACCAGCGCCGCCGCGTCCCCGCCGTCATCCCCGCGGACGCCTCCGCCGCCGACCGCCGCCGCGCCGCCTGGTCCGCCCGCCGCGAGAAGCTCTGGATGAACGGCGTCGTCGTCACCAGCTTCCTCTTCATCTTCCTCTCGTCGGCCGAGTTCATCTACGCCAAAAGCTCGACAGCGCTCTCGAACACCGCGCCCGTCACCCTCGTAGGCGACCAGGTCACCGTCCCCACCGCCCAGATCAACGACGACCAGCTCCATCGCTACGGCGTCCACGTGGCGTACACGGACGCAGGCGGCCAGGCCCACTCTCCCGAAGTCCGCTTTCTCCTCTACAAAAAACCCGACGGCAAGATCGTCTCCGTCGCCGACGCCTGCACCATCTGCGGCCCGGTCGGCTTCTACATGGGATCGCAGGGCATCACGTGCAAGATGTGCGCCAGCCCGCTCGTCCCCGCCGCCATGGGCCAGCCCGGCGGCTGCAATCCCATCCCGCTCCCGTCCACGCAGGCGAACGGCCAGATCGTCATCGCCGCCGCCGACCTCAAGGCGCTCGCCCCGCGCTTCGAGAGGTAGCGGCGTGTTCCTCCGTCTCCTCTGGGAATCCTTCGCCCGCCAGCGCCGCCGCAAGCTGCTCGCAGGAGCCGCCATCCTCCTCGGGACAACAGCAGTCACTGCAATGCTTGCACTCGCGACGACCATCGGCGACCGCATCCACCGCGAACTCGCCGTCTACGGCGCCAACATCATCGTCACCCCCAAAGCCGAGCAGCTCGAAGTCAAAGTGGGCGGCGTCGACATCAAGCCCGCCACCGGCAACGCCTACCTGAAAGAATCCGACCTCGATAAGCTCCACACCATTTTCTGGGCTAACAACATTACCGGCGTCAGCCCTGAGCTCGATGTCCCGGTAACCATTTCGCCAGATAACGGCGAGGTGAGCCCGACTGGAACCGGGCCCCTTATCGCATCTACAAGCGCGGTCGGCTACTGGTTTGAACATCCTTTCAACACAATGCGGACAGGCGCTCCCGCCCTGCACCCCTGGTGGAAATTGATAGGACGATGGCCGTCAGCAGCTGACCCCGCCAAAGGACCAAATCAAGCCGCCGAAGTCGTGGCAGGAGCTAATCTCGCGAGGAGCCTGCACCTGCGCATCGGAGACCGTATCGATCAACTCCTCACAGATCCACGACGATCCGACATGCGCTTCGTCGTTACCGGCATAGTCACGACGGGTGACGCAACGGACAGCAAGCTCCTTCTCCCGCTCGCTGACGCACAGAGCCTGGCATACAGCGGTAATGGCGTGTTCAACCCGAACGGCTTGTCTGCGGACATCTCCCGCGCAGAAATCTCCGCCCGCACCAAACCCGAAGACGCCTTCGCCCGCACCGACCCCGACACGCTCTCGCCCAAACAGCGCGAGATCTGGTACTGCCGTCCCTACGCCAACTCCATCGCGCGCCAGATCCAGGACGCCATCCCCGGCTCCCACGCCGAGCAGGTCCGCCAGGTCGAGCAGACCGAAGGCACCGTCCTCGCCCGCATCTCCGGCCTCATGTGGCTGGTCAGCGGAGCCGCCCTGCTCGCCGCCGGCTTCGCCGTCTCCGCCGCCATGGCCACCGCCGTCCTCGAGCGCCGCGGCGAAATCGGCCTTATGCGCTCGCTCGGCGCCAGCAAAGCTGCCGTCGCCTCGCTCTTCTACGCCGAATGCGGCCTCCTCGCCGTCATCGCCGGAACCCTCGGCTACCTCGCCGGCTCCGCCCTCGCCTTCTGGCTGGGCGGACGCATCTTCCCCGGCGCCTCCACTGCTCCGCTGCTCAACATCGTCCTCCTGCCGGTCATCCTCGGCATCGCGCTCGTAGTCGCCATCGCCGGCTC
>CAXTVJ010000001.1:237993-264849 GCA_964247715.1 uncultured Acidobacteriaceae bacterium
TCGTCCTCCTGCCGGTCATCCTCGGCATCGCGCTCGTAGTCGCCATCGCCGGCTCGACCCCATCCATCCGCCGCGCGCTCGAGATGGCGCCCTCCGCCGTCCTGCGGGTCGACGCGTGAGGCGAGACGCGTGAGACTCAGCTTCGCTCAGATCCTCCGCCGTTCGCTCCTCCACCGGCGCGCCCGCAGCCTTTCTGCACTCGTTGCCCTCACCGTCTCCGCCGCCGTCGCCACCGCCCTCCTCACCCTCTACGCCGACCTCGACCAGAAGCTCCACCACACCTTCCGCGGCTTCGGTGCCAACGTCGTCGTCACCGGCCAGAACCTCACCCCCGCCCTCATCACCCGAGCTCAGCAAGCCGCCGGTCCCGACGCCAACCTCGCTGCCTTCGCCTACGCCGTAGTCCAAGTCTCTGGCGACAATCCCCGACGAGGTACCCCAGTCGTAGCCGCCGGCGTAGACTTCGCCCAGGTCCGCCGCCTCGACACCTGGTGGCAGGTCTCTGTCTGGCCCTCGGCCCCCACCCAGGCCCTCATAGGCCAGCGCGCCACCGCATCCTTATCCGCAACAAACACCATCACCCTCACCTACGCCGGCCAGTCCCAGGCCTTCCCCATCGCCGGCAACGTCAAGACCGGCGGCGACGAAGACAGCCGCATCTATCTCCCGCTCGCCGCCTTCGAGCAGTGGACCGGCGTTCAGCCATCCGTCCTCGAGATCCAGATCCCCGGCGACGAAGCCAGGATCAACCAAACCATCCAGAGCCTTAAGCAAGCTCTCCCCGGTACCGACGTAGAACCCGTCCGCCAGCTCGTCGAAGGCGAGTCCCGCATCGTCGACCGCACCCACGCCCTCATGGCCGGAGCCGTCATCCTCATCGCCCTCACGGTCGCCGTCTCCGTCCTTGCCACGCTCTCCGCCTCCATCCTCGAGCGCCGCCGCGATTTCGCCCTCATGAAGGCTCTCGGCGGCAGCGAGCGCACCCTCACCGCACTCTTCCTCGCCGAAACCATCCTGCTCGCGCTCGGCGGCGTCTTCCTCGGCTGGCTCGTCGGCTCCTTCGCCGCATGGGCGATCAGCGAGCTCGACTTCGGCACCGCCGCCCTTCCGCGCATCGGCGTCGTCCCCGCCGTACTCTTATTGAACGGGATCATCGCGGGACTCGCCGCGCTGCTTCCCCTGCGCTCACTCCGCGGCCTCGAACCCGCCGCGCTGCTCAAGGGAGAATAGCTTTGGCCGAAGTCGTCACCAGCCTGCCCGGCTCCAGCGCCGCCACCACCCAGACGCCCAGTGGCAGCCTCGCCGTCAACCAGACCCGCCAGGAGTGCGCCGTCATCGCCCTCGACTCCGTCACCCGCGAGTACGCGGGACGCGCCGGCGTCGTCCGCGCTCTCGACTCCGCCACCTTCTCCATCGTCGCCGGCGAGTGGGTCGCCATCACCGGCCCCTCAGGCTCCGGCAAATCGACCCTCGTCAATCTCCTCGGCTGCCTCGACCGCCCCACCTGCGGCACCCTCAAAATCGACGGCGAAGACGTCGCCGCCATGTCCGCCAAAGAGCTCGACCGCTTCCGCGCCGACAAGATCGGCTTCATCTTCCAGCAATTCCACTTGATTCCGTATCTGTCGGCGCTTGAGAACGTCATGCTTGCCCAGTACTTCCACTCCATGACCGACGAATCGGAAGCCCGCGCCGCCCTCGGAAAAGTCGGCCTCGGCGACCGCACCGGCCACCTGCCAAGCGAGCTCTCCGGCGGCGAGCAGCAGCGCGTCTGCATCGCCCGCGCCCTCATCAACGATCCACCCGTCATCCTCGCCGACGAGCCCACCGGCAACCTCGACCAGGCCAACCAGCGCGTCGTCGCCGACCTCCTCCGCACCCTTCACGCCGCCGGTCACACCATCGTCATGGTCACCCACGACCCTGAGATGGCCTCCCTCGCCCAGCGCCGCATCGCCCTCAGCCACGGCACCGTCTTCTGCCACCCCATGCGCGACGTAGTCCGCCTCCGCTAACCAGAAAAGAGGCGCAACACGGATCATTCCGATCACGGCGGGATAAGGCGGATAAGACACAAGCTGAAAAACCCAGACCTGCAAAACAGTCCAGATCCAAACCATTCCCAGCCCTGTCTGTCTGATCCCGCCATGATCCGTCTTATCCGTGTTACGCCTCTTCTACGCAACGCCACCGACTAACGCTTCCCCCACTGCAGCTTAGACCGCAGCACACTGAAAAAACTATTCGGCCTCAGTCTCAGCAGCCGCACCGCCGCCGTCGACTTACAGCACTGAATTTCATCCCCAAGCTGCAGCTCCACCGCCTCCTGCCCATCCTGGGTGAGAATGATGTCGTTCGGCACACCCTCGATCGTGACCGAGATCCGCGAGTTCCCCGGCATCACCATCGGCCGGATCGTCAGCAGGTGCGGGCAGATCGGCGTCACCAGCATGCAGTCCACCGCCGGCATTACGATCGGCCCGTTTGCCGCCAGGTTGTAGGCCGTCGAACCCGTCGGCGTTGAGATAATCACGCCATCCGCGCGAAACGTCGCCACCAGCTGGTCGTCGATGCGGATCGTGTAATCCGCCATCCGCGCGATCGTCCCCTTCGCCACCACCACATCGTTCAGCGCGTCGAACTCTTGAATCACCGTGCCCTCACGCAGCAGCGAAGCGTGCATCATCATCCGCACATCCAGATCCGCCACCCCGTCGCACCAGTGTTCCAGCGTCGTATACAGATCCGTAAGTGCAATGCTCGTCAGAAACCCCAGCGACCCGAGATTCACCGAGAGAATCGGCGTCTCGGTCGCCGCAAACGCGCGCGCCGCCGAGAGCAGCGTGCCATCCCCGCCCAGCACAATCACCAGTTGCGGCTCATGCGCCGGAAGCTCCGCCCGCGGCACTCCCTGCAACCCCAGATATGCCGCCGAATCGAGATCCAGCACCGCCTCATAGTGATGATTCTTCAGCCACTCCAGCAAGTGCGGCAGCAGGCTCGCGACCTCCGGCTTCTGCGGCTTCGAGACGATAGCGGCCGTATACATTCCACCCAGTGTAATTCCTGCAAACCAGCCGTAACGCCTGCCAGTCTCAGCCGTATCGAGCCCGCAACAGATACTCCCGGTTCCCTTCCATCCCCGTAATCGGCGAGTCGATCACCTCCACCTCACGCCCGCCCAGTTGTTGCACCGCGCCCCGCACCCGCTCGACCGCCAGCAGCCGCGCCCCTTCCGTCCGCACGATCCCGCCCTTCCCCACATGCTCCCGTCCCGCCTCGAACTGCGGCTTCACCAGCACCACGCCCTCACCCTGCCAGCGCGTGTCGGCCACAGCCAGCGCCCGCACGATCGCAGGCAGCACCAGCGTCGCCGAGATAAACGAAACATCCATTGCAAAGAATACGATCCCCGCGCCGGCCAGCGAACCAGCCTCCAGCAGACGCGCATTCGTCCGTTCCATCAGCCGCACCCGCGCGTCCGTGCGAAACTTCTCCGCGATCTGCCCGTACCCCGTATCGATCGCCAGCACGCTCGCCGCGCCCCGCTGCAGCATGCAGTCGGTAAACCCGCCCGTCGACGCCCCCACATCCGCGCATGCCAGCCCGTTCACCTCAATCCCCCAGTGCGCCAGCGCCCCTTCCAGCTTCAGCCCGCCCCGCGAGACAAACTTCAGATCGTCGCCCAGCATCCGGAGCGCCACATCCTCCGCCACCGCCGTCCCCGGCTTGTCTACCTTCTGCTCGCCCGCCAGCACCCGCCCTGCCAGAATCAGCGCCTGCGCCCGCTCCCGCGAGGCCGCCAGACCCCGGTCCACCAGCAGCTTATCCAGTCGAACCTTCACGGTCTTTGTCTCGGAACCCATCGTTCTCCAAGTCTATGCGGAGTCCGATCGCCTCTCGCCACAAGAAGCCGCGCAGACCCTTCCCCCCTCGCACCGAAACCGGTAGAGTCATGAGGGACAGAAGCCGGTGCAGCGCGTGGTTCTCTTTTGACACACCCGCCGGGCTTACTGCTACATGGCAATCTGCTTCGAAGACAGGTGCGTAAGCATGTATAGAGATTCGGGAGTGCTGAACATGCCGCCGCCGTCCGAACTCGACGACGCCTCGCTGCTGGCGCTCGTCGAGCGGGGCGATGAACCCGCCATGGCATCGCTGTTCGACCGTTACTCCAAAGTGGTCTATTCCGTCGCATTGCGCGTCCTGCGCGATCCGGCGTCGGCCGAAGACGTCCTTCAGGAGATCTTCATGCAGATCTGGCGAACCCCGAACAGCTTCCAGCCCGCCCGCGGCTCCCTCGGCGGCTGGCTCGCGGTCGTCAGCCGGAACCGCTCCATTGACGCCCTCCGCCGAAAGCGACCCAGCGAAAGCATCGACGAACTCGCCCTTGCCTCGCCCTACAACCTCGCCGACGAAGCCGAACGCAACACCATGATCGGCAAAGCCCGCGAAGTCATCTGCACGCTCCCCTCGGAACAGCGCAAGACCCTCGAAATGGCCTTCTTCGACGGCCTCACCCACTCCGAGATCGCAGAGATGACCGGCGACCCCCTCGGGACCGTCAAGACCCGCATCCGCACCGCTCTCGGGTCGCTCAGAAAGGCCTTCCAGTCATGATCCCAGTCAAGCCCATCGACCCGGATGACCTGCCGCTCTACGCGATGCAGCTGCTCGAGCCCGAGCAGATGGAAGAGCTCACCCTCCAGCTCCAGCACAGCGTAGAAGCACGCCGCATCCTCGCCGAACTCTACAACGATCTCGCCCTCGTGGCCCACACCGCCGAGGAGCATACCCCCACCGCCATCGCCCGCCAGAAGCTCCTGAAACAGGTTGCCCGCGAAAAGAAAGTCGTGCCCCCGGGCCCGCTCGACCGCTTCGCTCCGGCGCATGAAGACGCCATCGCCCCCCGTCTCGTCAAGAGCTCCGCCCACGACGAAGACCATGCGCCGCGCAGCCTCGGCGCACGCGTTCTCCCGTGGCTCGGCTGGGCGCTCGCCGCCGGTATCGGCGCCTTCTCCTTCGTCGAATATCAGCAGACCGAATCCCTCAAACACGCGGTCGCGCTCAAATCCGCCGAAGTCACCCGCACCACCGCCCAGACTCGCAACGCCGCGCTTGCCCTGCAGACGCTGCAGGATCCCGCCGCCATCCGCGTCACCCTCACCACCGCCGCAACCCGCCCGCAGCCCACCGGGCGCGTCACCTACGTCCCCGAGACCGGCTCCCTCATTCTCATCGCCGGCAATCTGGAACCACTCGACGTCTCCAAAACTTATGAGCTCTGGATCATCCCCGCCGACGGACGCGATCCCATGCCCGCCGGCACCTTTAAGCCCGACGATCACGGCGACGCCTCCGTCGTCCTTCCCCAGATCGCCAAAGGTGTTCCCGCCAAAGCCTTCGGCATCACCATCGAAGACGGAGAAGGCTCCACCACCCCCACCCTCCCCATCATCCTCAAGGGCCAGCCCGCCTAGCCCCCGCGCACAAACAGCAAAGGGGCACGGTCGTCGACCATGCCCCTTCACGTTCAGCTTCCAGCTCCAGGCTTTCTGGCAGCTCCCAGCCCGGGCACGACCAACCCAAATCCCGCACACAAAGCTGCAAGCTAAGAGCTGGAAGCTAACAGCTGCTTTATGGAGCGGTCACCCGCACCTGCACTCCCTTACCCTGCAGGTTCACATGCGCCGTCACCGCGTCCACATCCGAGCGGATGATCGTCATATCGTTCGAATCCAGTGCCGTAATGTACGCTTTGCCCGCCGGAAGTCCGGTCGTCACCGCCACAAATGCGGGATGCCCATGCACCAGCGCGTCGCTCTCCGTGGTATTCACCGAGGCCGCCGGCAGCGTCGCAATCACCGTGTCATAGGTCAGATTGAGGATGCTCACCGAGCCGGTATCCGTGCCGGTGGGATCGCTCGCGCTGCCCTGATTAACCACAAACGCCTGCGTCCCGTCCTGCAGCACCGCAATCACCGAAGGATTGATCCCCACCGGGATCGTCGCCACCACCGTGCCAAACTGCGCCGCATCCACCGGGTTATTCGGATCGCAGTTCGGATCGGTCGTCGGCGCCGTCGCGCTGCACAGCGGAATGCTGACCACCGTCACCGAACCCGCATGTACCCCGTCCCCCTGGTTCAGCACCAGCAGCTGGTTCGAAGTCGGATTAAAGTCCGCCCACACCGGCGCCGTCCCCACCGGAATCGTGCCGTTCGCAAAAGTAGTGAAGTTATCCAGCGCATTCGTCTGCGCATTGATCACCGTCACCGTATTCGAGCCCTTGTTCATGATGAACGCGCGCCGCGAGTCCGCCGTCATCACCCCGTACACCGGGTCCAGACCAGTCCCGATCGTATTCGAAATCGTATTCGTTCCGGTCTCGATCGCCGTCACGTGCGGAGCCACCGTGCTCGACCCCTGCACAATCGCGTACGCCCGCGGCGAGCTCGTCGCGCCCACCGTATAAATCGATCCCGGCCCCGTTGGCAGCTCCTGCTGGATCGTCGGCGGCACCGTCGCGCCAAACTGCGCCACCGCATTCAGCCCCGACTGCGCGATATACAGGTACGTTCCCTGCGGGTAGATACTCACCGGCCCGGAGTCCGCCGGAAGCGTTGACTGGTTCACCTGACTCTGGATCAGGCTCGTGCTGATCGCAAAACTGTTCACCGTGCCGTCGCCGTTCAGCGTGTAGCCTTCCCCGGCCGAGCTCAGCGCGAGGTAGTACGGTGCCACGCCCAGCGCCGCCGTCACTTCCACGTTATCGCCTGAAAAATCCACGATGTTCACCAGCCCCGCGGCGATTGCTGAAGGCTGCGAGATCGCCACCGCATACTTCTGCGGCTGTGCCGCCGGACCCACCGGATTGATCGACGCGATCACCGGCCGGTAGTTCGCGCCGCATCCAATGCCGGACAACAACACGGGAAGCGACGCCAGCAACGCAAGCCCGGAGGCCGCGCGCGCCGTACGCGTGCGCCTCGAGACGGAAAGTCCATTCAGTTCAAAGTGCAAGACTGCTCCCACGGTAGTGCGCTTCCCGTACAGGGTTTTGCCTGGATTCGCTATGCTCAAGGCTCGATTGTAAATCACGAAGAAGAGGTCCTCCCATGCGTCCGCGACACGCCGCGAGATCGAAAAGCAGGGCGCGTCAGCAGGGCTTGGCCTCCCGGCTGCTGGCCTGGAGCGTCGGCCTCGTGCTCGCCGCCGGCTGCGCGGTTCCGCTCTTCGCCCTTCTCGTTCACAAACATCCTCGAAGCGACCACTTCACCCTCTGGGCTGGAATCCTGAGTTTGACGTTCGCCGCCGCAGTTTGGGCACTGCGCGCCGCCACCCCCATGGCCGCGCTCTGCGGCGGCATGGTCTGCCTCCTCGTCACCGTCGGCACCGGCCGCACGGACCAGAGCATCCTCCATACTGCCCTCACCCCGCTCATGGCGCTCTTCCTCCTCACCTTTCTCGCCACCCGGGCCGGCCGCGCCCGCAAAGCCGCTCTCGGCCTCGCCGAACCCGGACGCGGCCGCAACGCCGCTCAGGTCATCGCCAACCTCGGCACCGCCGGCCTGCTGGTAGTCGCCGGCTACTTTCAAGTCCCGCTCTTTGATCGCTTTGGCCCCGCCATGCTCCTCGCCGCCCTCGCCGAAGCCACCGCCGATACCGTCTCCTCCGAGATCGGCCAGGCCTTCGGCGGCAGCCCCATCCTCCTCTCCACCCTCAAGCGCGTCCCGCCCGGCACCGATGGAGCCGTCACCCTCCGCGGCACCCTCGCCGGCACCCTCGCCGCCTGCGCCATCGTCGCCATCGCCCTGCCCGCCATGAGCCTGACATGGCCCATCGCCCTCTGCGCCCTCGCCGGAGGCCTCCTCGGCCTCTGGTTCGACACCCTCCTCGGAGCCACCCTCGAACCCGCCGGCATCCTCAACAACGACTGGGTCAACTTCCTTTCCACCGCAGCCGCCGCCCTCACCGCAGCCGCCTGCTTAGCTCTCCGCTTCTAAAGCTCGCACAGGCACCGCCGATCAGACCCGCATCTCGAGCTAAGAGCTGAAAGCGCCTCTCAGCTCTCCGACAGGCCCAGCCGCAGCGCCGTATAGCTCACCACCTCATGCGCATACCGCTGCCACAGGTCCAGCGTGTCGATATTCCCCAGCCGCGTCCGCGGCGACGTATACACATCCAGTCCGTCCCGCGCGCACAGCACCGAAATTCGAAATAAATGCGTTGGATCCGACACCACCACCACATGCTGGAAGCCATGCGTCCGCGCGATCCCCGCCAGCAGATCCACCTGCTCGCCCGTATCCACCGAGTGCGTCTCCGCGATAATCGCCGCCGGCGGCACCCCGTTCGCCAGCAGATAATCCCGCCCTACCCCGCCCTCGGTCTTACCCGAGTCCTTATCCGCCCCGCCCCCCAGCGTCACCACCACCGGCGCAATCTGCCGCTGATACAGCGCAATCGCATGGTCCAGCCGCGCGTGATACACCGGCGAAGGATGACCCGCATACTCCGCCGCCCCAAACACCGCGATCGCATCCGCCGGCCGCGCCTGATCCTGCGCCGCCACCGCATTGATCTCGTGCACCACCCACAGCGTCCACCCCACCGCGCTCAGCGCGACCATCAGAAACACAAACGCAACAAAACGCCGCAGTTGGCTCCCACGCCGCACCACAGGCGTCCGCCGTATTGAAGACCGCATGTTAGACCGCATCGTCGACCGCATCGTAGACCGTCTCGATCTCACCGGAACCGCCACCCACTCAGTATGCCGCAACAGGGCGCTTCACCGAACCGGGTGCCCCATGATCGCCGGAGCGCAGCGAAAGCTATCGTGTGATGAGTCTCTTCCAGCCCGAGCCCGTCAGCGCTGCAGACAAAGCGCGATCTCATACGTCGGGATCGCCCCTTCGCGCAGGATCGACCACGCTCCATCCTCGCCGCTCAGGTCCACAATCGTCGTCGCTACCGCCCGCACCGTCGGTCCGCCATCCACAATCAGCGGAATCTGATCCCCCAGCTGTTCCCGCACGCAGTTCGCCCACGTGCACTCCGGCAGCCCATGCAGATTCGCCGACGTCGCCGTAATCGGCAGCCCCAGCTTCGCCACCACCGCCCGTGCAATCGGCGCTTCCGGCACCCGCAGCGCCACATTCCCCGTATTCGCCGTCACCCGCAGCGGAAGCTTCGATCCCGCCTTCACGATAATCGTCAACGGCCCCGGCCAGAACCGCTCCGCCAGCCGGTCGAAGCTGTTCCCGCACGAACGCGCCAGCGCATACGCCTCATGCACATCTGAGATCAGCAGCGACAGCGGCTTGTGCCGCGAGCGCTCTTTGATCTCATAAATCCGGTCCACCGCCCGCAGGTTCACCGGGTCCACCGCCAGCCCGTAAAACGTATCCGTCGGCAGCGCCACCACCTCGCCTGCATCGAGCGCGCGTGCCACCCGCTCCACCAGCGCGGGCTCAGGTTCATCCGGGTGAATATGAAGAATTTCGGCCAGCAACGTCGTCAGGCTCCTGAAGAAAGGGTGCAGATTCGAACCTAGCATACCGCGCCCGGCCCCAGCCTTCCTCCGTGCACCTCTGTGTTCTCTGTGCTTCCCTCGCCTTTGCCCGAAACCCGTAAACTTCCAGCATGCCCGCCGCCATCACCAGCCGCGCGAACCCCCGCCTGAAGCAGCTCCGCGCTGCCATCACCGGCCAGCGCCGGCTCGCAGCCGGCCTCGTCGCCCTCGAAGGCGAACACCTCGTCCTCGAAGCTCTCCGCAGCGGCCTCACCCTCGAAACCCTCTTCCTCACCCCCGGCCACGCGCTCCCTCCCAACCTTCCCCCGCACACCCAAATCCTCGAACTCCCCGAAGACCTCTTCCGCGCCACCGTAGAGACCCAATCCCCCCAGGGCATCGCCGCCCTCCTTCAGCCGCCCACCCACACCCTCGCCGCCATGCTCCACGGCACACCGCTCCTCGTCATCGCCGCCGGCCTGCAGGATCCCGGCAATCTCGGCACCCTCATCCGCTCCGCCGAAGCCTTCGGCGCCACCGGCGTCCTGCTCGCCTCCGGCACCGTCAGCCCCTGGAACGGCAAAGCCCTCCGCGCCTCCGCCGGCAGCGTCTTCCGCGTCCCCACCGCCCCCGCCACACCCGACACCATCGCCACCCTCAGGCAGCAGGGCGTCCAGTTCCTCGCCGCCTTGAAGGACAACGCCACCAGCCTCGACGACCCCGCCCTCAAGCCCATCCTGCAAGCGCCCTGCGCCATCCTCCTCGGCAACGAAGGCGCCGGCCTCACCCCCGACTGGCTCGCCCTCGCTGACCACCGCATCACCATTCCATGCCCCGGCCCGGTAGAAAGCCTCAATGCTGCCGTCGCCGGCTCCATCCTCCTCTACGCCATCTCCCGCCTGCGAGCAGACGCTGCTGACGGTGGGAAGGTCCACCCATGAGCCTCTTCAACGACAAGCCCGGCCTCTTTGAAGACTCCCCGCTCGCCCCCGTCCCCAACCCGCCCGGCCGCATGCCCCTCGCCGAGCGCATGCGCCCGCGCACCCTCGACGACTACGTCGGCCAGACCCACCTCCTCGGCCACGGCAAGCCGCTCCGCCTCGCCATCGAACACGACGACCCCACCAGCATGATCTTCTGGGGTCCGCCCGGCGTCGGCAAAACCACCCTCGCCCGCATCATCGCCGCCCGCACCCACGCCCGCTTCGTCGAGTTCTCCGCCGTCCTCGCCGGCATCAGGGAGATCAAAGCCGTCATGGCCGAAGCCGAGCAGCACGCCCGCTTCGCCCCGCAGTCCGGCCCCGGCGCCCGCGCCTCCGGCACCGTCCTCTTCGTCGACGAGATCCACCGCTTCAACAAGTCCCAGCAGGACGCCTTCCTCCCCTGGGTCGAGCGCGGAGCCATCCGCCTCATCGGCGCCACCACCGAAAATCCCTCCTTCGAGATCAACGCCGCGCTCCTCTCGCGCTGCCGCGTCTACACCCTCCAGCCCCTCACCGAAGCCGACATCCTCGCGCTCCTCACCCGCGCCCTCAACGACCTCGACCACGGCCTCGGAACGTTACACCTCACCGCCGACGAAGACGCCCTCGCCACCATCGCCGCCTTCGCCTCCGGAGATGCCCGTACCGCCCTCAACGCCCTCGAAGTCGCCGCCCGCCTCGCCGAAGGCCGCCACGAAACCCTCATCACCAAACCCCTCGCCGCCGAAGCCATGCAGCGCCGCATGCTCCTCTACGACAAGCGCGGCGAGCAGCACTACGACCTCATCTCCGCTCTCCACAAGAGCGTCCGCAACTCCGATCCCGATGCGGCCCTCTACTGGCTCGGCCGCATGCTCGCCTCCGGCGAAGACCCCATGTACTGCGCCCGCCGCGTCGTCCGCATGGCCGTCGAAGACATCGGCCTCGCCGCCCCCGAAGCCCTCAACCTCTGCCTCAGCGCCCGCGAGGCCATGCACTTCCTCGGCAGCCCCGAAGGCGATCTCGCCCTTGCTCAGGCCGTCGTCTACCTCGCCCTCGCGCCCAAATCGAACGCCGTCTACACCGCCTGGGGCGACGTCGCCGCCGACATCCAGAAGACCATCGCCGAACCCGTCCCCATCCATCTCCGCAACGCCCCCACCCGCCTCATGAAGGATCTCGGCTACGGCCGCGACTACCAGTACGCACACGACCTCGAAGCCAAAGTAGCCGACATGGAATGCCTCCCACCCAACCTCCGCGACCGCCGCTACTACCACCCCACCAACGAAGGCCGCGAGCGCCAGCTAACCGACCGCATGGAGGAGATAGCCCGCAGAAAAGAATCCAACAGCAAGCCGCCGCAGCCTTAACCTGCTGTCATCCCGCCATCCGTCTTTATTCCGCCCGGTCCACCCTGTTCCGCGTTACGCCTCTTCTGCCCTACTTCACATCCCGCCCAATCGCACCCAGCACCACCGACTGGCTCAACAACTCCGGCAGCACATCCGGCGCACCCGTGCTCGGATAGATCACATACGTCGGCACCCCCGATCGCCCCAGGCTCGCCAGTTCGCTCGTGATCTCCGGCGCATACTGCGTCCAGTCCGCACGCATCAGCGTAAAGTGCCGCGCCGCCAGCTCATGCTCCACCGCGCTCGACTTCAGCACCAGCTTTTCGTTCACCTGGCAGGACAAACACCACGCCGCCGTAAAGTCGATAAACACCGGATGCCCCGCCGCCCGCGCCTGCTCGAGCGCCGCCTGCGAATACGGCTGCCAGCTCAAACCCGGCACACCCGTCGCACTGCTCCCCGCACCCGGCGTCGCACCCGCCACCACCCTGGGCTCGCGCAGCGGGATCGCCAGGCCCCCAATCACCAGCAGCGCGGCCACAACCGAACCGATCGGCCGCCCCGGCCACCGTCCCAGTACCCAGCCCGCCACCGCCAGCAGCAGAAAGCACAGCAGCAGATCGAAGATCGCGTCCGACTCCGAGCCCGTCGTACCGTTCGCATGCAGCCGCCCGTAGGTCCACACCAGCCAGATCACCGTCGCAAACAGCGGCAGCGCCGTCAGCTCCTTCAGCGTCTCCATCCACGCGCCCGGCCGCGGCAGCCACCGCGTCCACGCCGGCTGCAGCGTTAGCGCCAGGTACGGCAGCGCCAGCCCCAGCCCCAGCGCCGTAAACACCGCAAACGTCACCCCCACCGGCTGCGCCAGCGCAAACCCGATCGCCGCCCCCATCAGCGGAGCTGTGCACGGCGTCGCCACCACCGTCGCCAGCACCCCCGTAAAGAACGACCCCGCAAACCCTTCCTTCTTCGCCAGCTCCCCGCCCGTCGAGGTCAGCGAAAGCCCCACATCGAACATCCCTGCCAGCGAAAGCGCAAAGAAGAACAGCAGCGACGCCACCATTGCCACAAACCCCGGCGACTGCAGCTGGAAACCCCACCCGACGTGGCTCCCCGCCGCCCGCAGCCCCAGCAGCACCGCCACAATCGCCCAGAACGAGACCAGAATCCCCAGCGTGTAAACGAACCCGTGCGCCCGCAGCCGCCCGCGTTCCTCACCCGAAGACTGCACCAGCGCCAGTCCCTTCAGAAACAGCACCGGAAACACACACGGCATCAGGTTCAGCAGAATCCCGCCCAGCAGCGCCAGCCCGATCGCCGGCAGCACCGTCAGCGAACTGGCCGCGGCCTCCTTCGGCGCCGCCGCCACCTCGCCCGGCGTCACCGGCAGCTCGAACGCGTAGGATTGCCCGTCGTTCACCTTCAGCAGCCCATGCAGCGTCTTCGGCAGCTTTGCCATCGTGCCCGCATGGTCCGGATCCTCCGCCCGCGCCACCCGCAGCCGAAACCCGCCCGGGATCGCCTCATACTCCCCGTCCGCCGCGTCGACAATCTGGTCCTGATCGTACGGATAAAACTCCACATCGTCCGGCGAGACCCCGGCCGGCGCGCCCGTCACCGTCAGCACAAATTCCTTCTGCCCGCCCGTCACCGCAACCCGCATCCCCGCCGGCATCGTTCGCGGCAGGCTTTGCAGAGCCGCGCCCAGTGCCCCCGCCGGCTGCTCCACCGCCGCACCCGGCAGCACCTCCAGATTCAGACCCAGATGCCCCTTACCCGGGATGCAAACCTCCCGGCACACCAGCCACGAAACCTGCGCATCCAGATGCACCGGCCCCGGCTTCACCCCGGACGCCACCGCAATCTCCTGCGGAAACGCCACCGTATCCTCATACCCGAAGTCCATCAGCGGACCCAGCGGAAGCCGCGTCGGCGTAGGAAACTGCATCGCCCCCACCGTCACGCCAGCCGGCGCCGTCCACTTCACCACCGGCGCCTCGCCCGAATCCCCGGCGTTCACCCAGTACACATGCCAGTGCCCCTCCAGCGTCACCACCAGCCCCGCCGTCACCTTCCCACCCGGGGCCACAGACGGAGAAACGGACGTCAGCTCCACCGTCATATGCTGCGCCTTGAACGGCCCCGGCCCGCCGTCGCCCACCTCCGTCAACTGCGCGTTCCCCCGCACACACGCAAGCAACAACAGCAACATCGGCAGAAATCGTCGCAGTCTCATTAAGCTTCCATTGTAGGCGTTCGTCATATCCGACCTGATGCGACGGTCATCCTGAGCAGAGCGTCACTGGAAGCCTGTCATCCTGAGCGGAGCGGCGCAGCCGCACAGTCGAAGGACCTGCATCTCCTGCAGCCACCAACTCAAGCCTTAGAGCCTCACCCAGCCCGCCGAGACTCCACCATCAAACACCGGTCCATCACCACCTTGATCCCGTGCGCCTCCGCCTTCGCGGCCGCCTCAAGACTCACAATCCCCGACTGCACCCAGATCGCCCCCAGCCCCAGCGCAATCATCTCGTCCACAATGCCCGGAAGGAACCTGGGCAGCCGAAACACATTCACCAGATCCGGCTTCTCCGGTAACTCCGCCAGCGAAGCATACGCCTTCTCCCCCAGCACAAACTCCACCTTTGGATTCACCGGCAGAATCCGATGCCCCACCGACTGCAGATAACCCGGCACATAATGCGAAGGCTTAGCCGAATCCTCCGAAAGCCCAATCACCGCAATCGTCTTCGACCGCAGCAACGCCGCAATCACCTCAGGCTCATTCAAAGCTCGCCCTCACGCGTGTCCGCTCTTCGGCTTCCAAATCCCCAGCACCCGCCGCAGCACCACCAGTTCCCCCAGATGATACGCATTGTGATCGGCGATCAGCAGCGTCTCCCGCAGCAGATTCTGCCCATCCCCCCACAGAAAAGGCCGATACAAATCCACCCCGGGCTTCAACAGCAGTTGCTCAAACGCCTTGCGATCTTCCTCGATCCCGCGAAGCGTCTGCTCCCAGGCCGCCTTTCCCGCGGGCGCAGCCTGCTTCGGCCAGTAATCATCCGGCCACTGCAGCCCGTGGTATCCACCCGTCGGCGGAGAACAAAAATTCAAAATATCCCGCTGCGCAATCCGCAGATGCTCCAGAATCTGCCACGCCGAGTAAGGCAGATTCGGCGGAACCGTCCCATACTGCTCTGCCGGAAACTCCGCCACTGCCTGCTCCAGCGTCGCATGCGCCTGCCCGCCGCGCAGCAGCGCCAGCAACTGCGTCACCAGAGGTTCACCCGTCTCGTCCTGCTTAGCCTGCGCCATGCTACATACGATGCCCCGCACAAGGAGCCCGATGTGCCAACTTCAAGCGGTGCGAATCGACCGAAACGGCGAGGCTGAATGGGGTGTTAGGTGCCTCGCCGGGTTGTCAGGTAAGAGTGTCGGTCCGCGCTCTCCATCAGCGATGACCTCATCCTCAACCCATCCACCCCGCGCCACCACCCGCACACGTCAGCAAACCGCCATGACACCTGTCACTTCAACAATAAGAAAAGCGTCATCCTGAGCGGAGTGCGCAGCGCGCAGTCTCCTCTGTGCGCCTAAGTGTCCTCCGTGCTCTCTGTGCTTCCCTTTTTGCGGTTGCGCTCACTCCACATCCTCCGCCAGAGCCGGCGGAACCCCACCCTCACGCCGCATCCTCAAGTAGCCCCGGATAAACGGCTCCAGATCCCCATCCAGCACCTTATCCACATCCCCCACTTCCACCCGCGTGCGCAGATCCTTCGCCATCCGGTACGGCTGCAGCACATACGACCGAATCTGCGAGCCAAACCCGATATCCAGCTTCGAGTCCTCCAGCTTCCGGGTCACGGCCTTCTTCTTATCCAGCTCATACTCATACAGCCGCGAGCGCAGCATCTTCATCGCCCGCTCTTTATTCTTATGCTGCGACCGCTCGTTCTGGCAGCCGGCCACAATCCCCGTCGGCAAATGCGTAATCCGCACCGCCGAGTCGGTCGTGTTCACATGCTGCCCGCCCTTGCCGCCCGACCGGTAGGTATCGATCCGCAGATCGTCCGGCTTGATGTCGATCGTGATCGTGTCGTCGATCTCCGGCGACACAAACACACTCGCAAAGCTCGTATGCCGGCGCTTCGCCGAGTCGAACGGCGAGATCCGCACCAGCCGGTGCACCCCCGTCTCGCCCGTCAGCATCCCAAACGCAAAGTCCCCCGAGATCGTAAACGTAGCCGACTTGATCCCCGCCTCGTCCCCGTCCTGAATTTCATTAATCTCGATCTTGAACCGCTGCCGCTCCCCCCAACGCAGATACATCCGCATCAGCATCTCGGCCCAGTCCTGCGACTCCGTCCCGCCCGCGCCCGGATGCACCACCACAATGGCGTTCAGCATATCCGTCTCGCCCGAAAGCATCGTCTTCGACTCGAGCTGGTCCATAAACGCCACCAGCCCCGGGAGCTCCCGCTCCAGATCCGGCTCGGTCGGCTCACCCTCCCGCGCCAGCTCGAAGTAAGCCTCGATGTCGTCGGCACGCCGCGACAGCTCGGCCTCATCCGCCAGCAGCGACTCCAGCCGTTTCCGCTCGCGCATCAGCGGCTGCGAACGCGCCGCGTCCGCCCACACCGCCGGATCGGCAACCTCAGCTTCAATCTTCGCAAGTTCGCGTTTCAGTCGGGGCGAGTCAAAGATACTCCCGCAGCTCGCGCACCTTCTCGCGAACCGGGGAGTAAGAGTATTCAAGGTCAGAAAGCATAGCCTCCAGTGTAAGCGAAAGCCGCGCCCCGGTCCGTCTTGCCCATCAGACCCGCAGCGCACAGCACCTCTTCCTGCAACAGCAGTTGCCGCGGAGAATCCCACAAGCACCACGCGCACGCCCGCCGGCTTCTTTCACTCCTTCTCCGCCACCGGCCAGGATTCAAACGCCATCAAATCGTGCTTCTGCCCCGGCCAGCCCCATCCCCGCCAGCGTCATCACCACACACATCCACGCGAACCAGTCCCCGTGACGCGTGTAGAACGTCATCCCACCCGCATACGCAAACGGAAACACGTAAGCTCCCCGCACGTGCCGAGGAGCCTCCGCCGTCAGCCTCCCAAACGGATCGATCGAAGTCGTGATCCCCGTATTCGTATCCAGCAGCACCCATCGCGCATTCTCGATCGCCCGCATCCGCGTCATATTCAGGTGCTGCCACGGCGCGCCCGTATCGCCATACCACCCATCATCGGAGATATTCACGAACACCTGCGCCCCATTCCGCGCAAATTCTCTTATCTCCTCCCCAAAAATCGACTCATAGCAGACAAACACGCCGTATGCATGTCCTCCCGCCACAAACGGCGCGCGGCTGCTTCCCCGATCCATATCCCCAACTCCCTCGGTCAGCTTCCGCGCGAAAGCAAACAAGTCCTTGAACGGAACATACTCGCCCCACGGCACCAGGTGGATCTTGTCATAGCGCCCCTGGTAACTCCCATCCTGCCCAAACAGCGAAGCCGAGTCATACAGAAAGTAGCCCCGCGGCACAGCAGACGAAAAGTCCACCCCCAGCGACCCGATAATCGCAGGCGCCTGCGCCGTCCGCGCCAGCCCGCCCATCGCCTCGCGAAACGCCTTCAGGTTCGACTGAAGATGCGACGGTGCCTCCGGCCACACCACCACATTCGGCCGGCGCTCCAGCTTGATCTCCGGAAGGTGCGTGTCCTGCGAAGTAGATGCATCCCGCACCGCGCCAAGCGTCAGCGCGGAAAACTCCGCCATCTCCTCCTGCGGCGTCACCGGCTGCGCGGCCCGTCCCATCGCACCTACCTGCAGATTCTCCTGCAGCAGCACCGCCTCGCTGTCGGCCGCCTCGAGAAAAGCGTGCGCGTCTGCCGGTGCGGGCGTCCCCAGTAACTCGCACACAACGACCACGCACACCGCCAGCACGCCCAGCCCATTCCGCAGCCGCCCTCGATAAAGAAAACATCCGGCAAACACGGCATTCAGCGCAACCACCACAAAGCTGATCGCCATCACGCCCGCCAGCGGAGCAAGCTCGGTCAGCAGCTGGTTATTGACCTGGGAGTCACCCAGCAGATCCCACGGAAATCCCGTAATTCGTCCCCGCGCCAGCTCCACTGCAACCCATAGAAAGGGCGACAGCGCGAGCGCTCCCAGTACACCCAGCCGCGAGCGGCGCACCAAAGCCAGCACCGCCGCGAACAGCGCATGGTACAACCCGAGATACAGCGCAAACAACACCAGAATCCCAGCCGCCACCGGCTTCGGAAGCCCGCCATATAGATACATCGTCTGATAAATCCAGTAACAGTTCCCCGCATACCAAAGCACGCCGCATAGAAATCCCAGCAAGGCCGCCTGCATCACGCGCAGCGGTCCACCCCGCCAACCCTTTCCCAGCACCGCGAGCAGCAAAGGAACCAGCGCCACCCACGCCAGCGCCGCGCGCCACCCGGGTACCGGTCCGGCAATCGGAAAGATCGCAAACTGAAGCAGAGCCGAAACAACGACCAGCAGCCACGCACGCAGGGAAATAGATCGCATCAGACCCGAATTTTACAGGTTCTCGATGCGACAAACGCCGCGGATGCATCGCCGCCTCCACTCGCCTTAACGCGGAAACTCATGCCAACCCTTCTTTAACTGTTCCCGCCGAAGTACTGCTACGGTGACTCGTCACTAAGTCTATTTCCCGAAAATGTTTGTCGGGAGGGTAAGTCGCATGTATTCTTCTTGCTGAGTAGGCACTTCGAAACGGTTATCCAGGAGCTTCGCCGCACTTCGAGCCGTGTCGCTCCCTATGGAGGTAGTTCTTTGGCACTCGAAGATGTCATCTCGCAGATCGACGCGGAGATCGCGAAGTTACAGCAGGCAAAGGTCCTGCTCAGTGGAGCCGCCGCACCCGCGGCGCTCCCGAAGCCCGGGCGCGGACGTCCCAAAGGAAGCAAAAACAGCACGTCGGAGGCGGCTCCTGCCTCTGCCCCCAAGCGCGAGCGGAAGCTCAGCCCGGAAGGCCGCAAAGCCATCGCCGACGCCATGAAACGCCGCTGGGCCGAACGCCGCAAGGAAAATGCTTCGAAGTAATCTCTCGGCTCAAACCAAGAGAAAGCCCCGGATCTCCGGGGCTTTTCTATCTCTTACCGTTCCCGCTGCACCGCGCTCAGCGAGTCACAATCACTTCCCGCAGCGCATCCTTCGCCAGAAAAAACTTATACCCCGAATAAAGATGAAACGTACTCTCCACTTGGCGGTTCGTATAAGTTCCCCGGATCGGACGCCCACCCACCCGCTGCAGTTCCAGCTGGTCCGTCTCCGTAAGGTGATACCGGGAGAAGGTCGTATCGTCCGCGTTCGCCTTCGACGAAACACCCGGCGTCGCGCTGGTATGAAACAGCGCCAGCATCTGTGCGTGCGGCGACATCACCTCATACAAACGATCCGCCACCGGCTGCACCAGCTCCTTCGGCAGATAATCGATCGTGTCCCACAGCAGCACTACATCGAAGATTCGCCCGTGAAAATCGGTATTCTCCACCAGAAAACGCTGCACGTCGAAGCTCGCCGGCTCTCCCGCGACACCTTCCCGCGTGTACTCCGGCTTAGCCGAGTCTTCCACCAGGTTTGCCATATAGATACTGTGGCCCATCCCGGTAATCAGGTTGATGTTTCCCGCCGACGTGGGCCCGAAGTCCAGCACCCGCAGCGACTCCTCCGCCTGCAGATGCTTCAGCATCGCCTGCCATCCGCTCGAATGACGCGTCACCCGCGCGGACGCGGCATCAGCACTGCTCTGTCTTCCGCCAAACAGACCCATCGGTCCTCAGTGCCCCATCCGTCGTTGATGCTTCGGACCGCTCAGGAAGCTGCCACCGGCGCGCTCGTCTCCGCCGCCTGTCCCGTGCCCGCCGTATGCCCGGTCAGCTCCACCCTGCCCCGCACCGTCGCGCTCTCCTCGATCGAAAGCCTAGCCGCTACGATGTCGCCGTTCAGGACTGCCGTCTGCCGCAATTCGATGCGTCCCGTCGCGAACACGTTCCCGTCGATCCGGCCGAGCGCCACCAGATCGTGCACGTGAAGCTCCGCCGTCACCTGCCCGTTCGGACCTACCGTCAGCCGAGAATCCGGCAGCCGGATCGTGCCCTCAAATGCGCCGTCAAGCACCAGATCCTCGCTCCCGCTCAACTCTCCACGAATCGAAACGGACCTGCCCACCACCGTGGATCCCTCTGCTGGCTTCATCGCTTCCGCGCTCTCCCGGGCGAAGCTCGACTCGCCTCTGCCCTGTGCGAACTATACCCATCGCCCGGTGCCGAGGCAAACGAGAAACTATCCCCGGCGTCTTCTGCGTCATATACCCAGCCGAGGCCAAAGCATTCATGCAGGTTCTTCCCCAAACCTCCCGGTCGCTCCTCCGCACGCCTCGCCGCGTTGCCGGAATCGGTGCCGCCGCAGTCGCATCCCTGCTCGCCTGCGCCTCCGCCGCGCCTCCGCCGCGCGCGCTCTCGCTGCAGGCAAGCGACCCCACCGGTCCCGTTCCCAAACCGCTCATCCAGCAGGCCGTCGATAACGAGCTCAAGCTCATCGACTACGACCACACCTATCTCCGCTATCGCGTCCACGTCCGCGACAACAAAGGAGACCGCATCCGCGACGTCATCGAATCCCGGGACGGCACCGTCGCCCGCGTCATCCTCAAAGACGACCGGCCCCTCACCCCCGAAGACGACGCCGCCGAGCATCAGCGCCTCCAGGAGATGCTCGACTCCCCGGAAGTCTTCCGCAAACACATCGACAAAGACCGCGAAGGCAAACGGCTCGGCCAGACTCTCATCAAGGAACTTCCCGGCGCCATGCTCTTCACCTACACCCCGGGTCAGCCTCAGCGCAATGACAAACCCGCCAACATCCCCGCCGAGCACGTCGTCGACTTCCACCCCGATCCCCACTGGAACCCGCCCAACATGACCGCGCAAGCTCTCACCGGCGTTGAAGGCCGCTGCTGGATCGATCCCCGCACCCACTTCATGACCCGTCTTGAAGTCTCCGTCTTCCAGCCCGTGAACTTCGGCTGGGGAGCCCTCGCCCGCATCTTCCCCGGCGGCAAACTCGACGCTGAACAGATACCAGTCGCCGGCGAAAACCGCTGGGTCGTCGACCACTTCAATGAGCACGTCACCGTCCGCGCCCTCATGATCAAAACCATTAAGGTCGACACCATCCTCGACGCCGCAGGCTTCACCACCGTCCCCGCCATGGACTACAGGCAGGCCATCCAGACCCTCCTCAAGACTCCGCTCCCCACCAGCGCCGACCCGGCCTCCCGCTAGCCCGGTATCCTGCCTGCGTCTTTGTCTCCGTCTTACTCTGCGTCCTCTGCGCGCTTCTCCTCGGCGTCCTCTGCGTTCCGCTCCTTCACCGCCCGCCAAAGCTCTTCCAACTCTTCAGCCGACCTCTTCTTCAACTTCTCAGCCGACCCCGCGGCCGACTCCATAGCAGCAAACCGCCCGCGAAACTTCGCATTCGCCTTCCGCAGCGCAAACTCCGGCTCCAGCTCCAGATGCCGCGCCAGATTCACCGCCGTAAACAGCAAATCCCCCAGCTCCTCCTCCATCGCCGCCCGCACCCGAGGCACCCGTACCACCTCCGCCTCCAGCTCCGCCGTCTCCTCTTCCAGCTTGTCGATCAATCCCGCCGCATGCGGCCAGTCGAACCCTGCCGCCGCCGCCTTCTTCCCCAGCTTCGCCGCCTCCGCAAGCGCCGGCTGATGCCGCGACACCTCCTCCAGCAGCCCGGCCGGCGCAGCCGCCTTCCCAGCCCGCTCCCGCGCCTTCACCGCCTCCCACGTCACCTTCACGTCCTCCGGCGTCTCCGCAACTTCACCGGCAAAAATATGCGGGTGCCGCCGAATCAACTTCGCACTCAGCCCCGCCGCCACCTCCTCGATCGAAAAGTACCCAGCCTCCTCCGCCATCTGCGCATAGAACAGAACCTGCAGCAGCAGATCCCCCAGCTCATCCTTCAGCTCGCCCCACGCCTCGCGTTCGATCGCGTCGAACACCTCATACGTCTCCTCGAGCGTATGCCGCCTGATCGACGCAAACGTCTGCGCCCGGTCCCACGGACATCCCCCCGGCCCGCGCAGCCGCGCCATGATCGCAATCGCCTCACCGAACGCTTCAGTCCTCACCCGTTCCGCCATCCCCACACTCTAAGCCATGTACTATGTTCACGACCGACCAGCCCTGTTCCCCACAGAAAGGAGACCGATGCCGCCCCTCACCCGCAAGCGCCGCACCCTCAAATGGCTCCTCCTGCTGCCGTACCTCTTCCTCTGCTTCCCCATTCTCTACGCCCGCAACGCCCCCGAGCTTTACGGCTTCCCCTTCTTCTACTGGTGGCAGTTCCTCTGGGTCATCCTCAGCTCGCTCATCATGGCCCTCGTCTACCACCGCATCAAACAAGCCGACAAGCCATAATCAACACCCTTCCTCCCCCGACCAGCGGGAGGACCACGCGAAGCGAACATAAGTCACGAAGTGACAGCCGCCCGGCGCAGGGGCGCCTTTGCCTCTGAAACAAAAAAAGGCCCGGACATCGCAAGTGCGACATCCGGGACACCCGGTCTGCTCAGACGAGTGAATTTGAAGTGATTAATCTCTTAGTGCGAGGACCCCGGCGCGCTATTCGCAGCCGTAGTCGCCGCGGCCCCCGGACCCTGCTGCATATTCGAAAGCAGCTGAATCTCCACGCGGCGGTTCTGCGCACGCCCCGCGGCCGTCCGGTCGGAAGCCACCTGTTGATCCTTGCCAATGCCCACGAGATAGAACTTATGCGGCGGAACGTTGTACTTCGTCGAGAGATACGTCACCACCGCATCCGCCCGCTTCTCGGAAAGCTGGTAGTTATACGCCGCGCTCCCCACCGTGTCCGTTCCGCCCGTCAACTGCAGAATGTACCCTCTGGTCCCGGTCAAGTTACCCGCCAGCTGGTCCAGCTGCTCCTTATCGGCAGGCGTCAACACGCTCTTATCGAACTTGAACGTCACACTCACATCCTGCAGCTGCTTGTACTGATCCAGATTCGCCACCACACCGCTCAGCGAGTCGACCCGGTTCGCCGCTTCCGCCGCCGCGCCGTTCGCCCGGTTCGCAGCCTGTCCGGCAGCCATCGCATGCTGATCCGCCGCATCCGCTGCGCCCTGCGCCTTCGCGATGCCGGCTGTCGCCCGTTCATCCGTGCTCACAATCGCGTTGTGATCCTGCGCCGTCTTCGTATCCAGCTCGTTCACATTCGCCACCACCGGAGCCGTCTGCGAACGAACATAGTTCTTCGTGCTGCAACCCACGGTCGATCCCACCAAAGCCAGCGAGATCGTGGCCAGCGCCACCACCGTCACCTGCTGTCTCATTCCGGTCCTGCTCGTCGGGAGGTTCATCCGCTTCTCCTTCTCATTCCTGTCGCGCCAGGCATCGGGCACGGCTTCACGCTGTCCCTTACAGCAAACGCGCTGCCAAACTCTAAATCCTTTCACAGCAACAAGTAAGAACTCCCTAACCCGCAGCCGCCACGTAAGAACCACCTGCTCCGGTCCAAAACCTTCCCACTCGCGAAGCCTCCTGTCCTGAGCAAAGCCCGGCGACTTGCCAGTCGCCCCGTCACGAACGCAGAGGCCCAGCCTGCACGCTTCACCCCGCCCTCGACTCCCCGTTTTCCCCCGCTCAAAACCCGTGCCCTTCGCTCGCCCTAAACTAAGAAGCGATGGATCTGCTCCAGAAGATCAAAACGATCCCCACCTCTCCCGGCTGCTACCTCTACAAGAACGCCGAGGGCGAGGTCATCTACGTCGGCAAGGCGAAGAATCTGCGTTCGCGCGTCCGCTCCTACTTCCTTGAAGCCAATCAGCTCGCCAACCAGAAAACCGGCTCGCTCATGCGCGAGGCCGTAGACATCGAGTACATCACCGTCGCCAACGAGCACGAGGCCCTCGCCCTCGAGAACAACCTCATCAAGCAGCGCAAACCCCGCTTCAACATCCTCCTCCGCGACGACAAGACCTACCCCTACATCAAGCTCACGATGAACGACCGCTACCCCAAGGTCTTCGTCACCCGCCGCCTCCGCAAAGACGGTGGCATGTACTTCGGCCCGTACTTCCCCGGCAACCTCGCCCACCGCCTCGTCGACCTCATCCACCGCTCGTTCCTCATCCCGTCCTGCAAGGTCGACCTCAGCCGCTATCACCCCCGCGCCTGCCTGCAGTACTACATCAAGCGCTGCCTCGGCCCCTGCGTGGATGGCTTCGTCTCCACCGAGAGCTACGCCGAGACCATCCGCGACGTCCAGCTCTTCCTCCGCGGTCGCTCCGAAGAGCTCGAGCGCAAGCTCATCGCGCGCATGGAACGCGCCGCAGAGGACATGCTCTTCGAAGCCGCCGCCCGCCTCCGCGACCAGGTCTCCACCGTTCATCAAATGCAGGACAAGCAGCGCATCGCCACCGCCGAAAACGAAGACGCCGACGTCTTCGGCTTCCACTACGAGCAGCACATGCTCGCCGTCAACCTCTTCCACATGCGCGGAGGCAAAATCGTCGACCGCCGCGACTTCTTCTGGGAAGACCTCCCGGAGTTCCTCGAAGCCACCCTCAACGAGAACGCCGCCGACGAAACCTCCGCCCCCTACGAGCCCAACCCCGCCATCCCCGCCCCCGAAGTCCTCGAAACCCCCGAAGACACCGAACGCGGCCCCCTCACCACGCCGGACACGGGCCTCTCGCCCACCTTCTCCCCCGGCGGCTTCTTCTCCGCCCTGCTCAAGCAGCTCTACCTCGACCAGCCCTACGTCCCGCGCTCCATCTACGTCCCCGTAGACTTCGAAGACCGCGCCCTGCTCGCCGACACCCTCAGCAAACAAACCGGCAAACGCGTTGAACTCGCCGCCCCCCAGCGCGGCGACAAGCGCTCCCTCGTAGACCTCGTCTGCCAGAACGCCAAACAGTCTTACGACCAGCGCTTCCGCGTCATGCAGCCCAACCAGAAGGCCATCCAGGAAGCCCTCCAGGACGCCCTCACCCTCGCGGAACTCCCCCGCCGCATCGAGTGCTTCGATATCTCGCACATCCAGGGCGCCGAAACCGTAGCCTCCATGGTCGTCTGGGAGGACGGCGCCATGAAAAAGGCCGACTACCGCAAATTCCAGATCAAGACCGTCACCGGCAACGACGACTTCGCCTCCATGCGCGAGGTCATCCAGCGCCGCTACAAACGCCTCTCCGAAGAGAAGAAACCCTTCCCGTCGCTCATCCTCATCGACGGCGGCCTGGGCCAGCTCGGCGCAGCCGCCTTCGCCCTCGAAGAGATCGGCGTCATGACCCAGCCCCTCGCCTCCATCGCTAAAAAAGAAGAGATCATCTACGTCCACGGCCAGGAGCAGGACCCCGTCGTCCTCGACCGCCGCTCCCCGGTCCTGCACCTCGTCCAGAAGATCCGCGACGAATCCCACCGCTTCGCCGTCTCCTACCACCGCAAGCGCCGCGAGCTCCGCGACCGCGTCTCCGAGCTCGACGACATTCCCGGCGTAGGCCCCCGCACCCGCCAGCGCCTGCTCGAACACTTCGGCAGCGTCCGCGCCCTCAAACAGGCGAACCCCGACGCCCTCACCGCCGTCGTCAACAAAGCCACCGCAGAAAAAATCCGCAAACACTTCGCCGCCGAGACCAACGAAACTCTCGTCCAGCTCACCTGACCTGAGACCCTGCTGCTTTGATCCTCAATCCTGCTTGTGAAGGCGTCGTCATGCCTTTGCTGAAGCGTCGTCATTCGTCTTGTGAAAGCTTCATTCCGGACAAAGTCCGGAATCTCGGTATGCAACGGCTAGCCACGGCCACTCCAATCAAGAGCCGACTCGCAAACCACACGACAATGCCCATCCTGTGCGAAGCGCAGCGAACTTTACGAACCTGCAGATCACAAAATGGGCGAATTGAAGTCAGCGATGAAATGAATTCCTGAAACATGCACCTGGCGCTTCAGGACGTTCTGGTCGTTCGTAAGAAATAAATCCATGCCACTGGCCGCCGCACACGCCAAATGGATAGAATCCCGAGCTTGGAGCCGGTAAACGGATCGCAGTCGGGCAAAGGTGTCGACACAGCGTTCGACAAAAGGGAGCGCCACAAAACCCATGTCACTGATCTCGTGACGAAATGTGGTCTCCTTCCTTTGATCCCCCCTCGCACCCGCCAGCACTTCGCCCACAGCAAGATGACTGGTGTAAAGGTCGTCCCCTCTCGTGTACGAGCGCTCCAGCAGTTCACCCACCCTTGGAGCAAACTCCGGATTGCCCTCGAGCAGATAAACAAACAGCATCGTGTCCCAGAAAACGCGGCTCACGCCTCCTCATCCTCTTCAGACCGAACCCATCGCATGAACGCCCCCGTTCCTCCGAACGAAGCGATCTCCTCCGTCAGCAGCCCGCGAAGCTATTCGACATGCCTGTGGGCTCGATCCGCCGGCGTCTCGAGGAGTGCCGTGGAGGTTCTACCTGACTCTGGCATGCTCGGTCGTACACGGTAATGCACCACAACCGTAGTACTGAGCTTTGAAGGTGGGCCGTCCACCCGATCGATCTCCAGCCGATTCTCCTCCAGAAAAGCCGGAATTTCAAACGCGGTGCAGAACTGAGGTGCGTTGCCCTCGGGAGCGATGCCTTTCTCTTCGCGCACGGAATCCATCAGGTCTCTCACCCTCACGGAAAACGTAGCCTTGCCCGATCGCACCGCGGGCTCGATGTAGCGACTGCGGGCAATCTGACGAATGACTTGGCTCAAACCCTTTTTCCCTGCGACAGACACAATCCACCTCTTGCTGTCTGAAGTGTTGCACTCTGTCTGTCTTTTTTGTCTAGCAGCCATCTGCCTGTGCTCACGAAGGCCCGTTGAATGAGGACAAGCCCTGTTTCTGTCAACCCCGTTCGTCACCAACATAGCTGCTAAGTCTTTCATTC
>CAXTVJ010000001.1:264949-292602 GCA_964247715.1 uncultured Acidobacteriaceae bacterium
TTGAACGTCTCGCACGAATCCACCGTTCCGCCATGCAGCCCGGACTCCAGCCACTTCTCCCGCTCCGCGCTCGACCCATGCGTCCACGACTCCGGACTCACCGCCCGTCCACTCATCTGCTCCAGGTGGTCGTCGCCCACCGCAGCTGCGGCCGACAACGCAGCCTTCACGTCATCCGCATCCACAATCCCCCGCGTCTCCGCCGAGTGCGCCCACACTCCCGAAAAACAGTCAGCCTGCAGCTCCAGATCCACCGAAAGCGGATTCCGCTCACTCGAATCCTCCTGCGACAACCGAGCCTCACGCCCTTCAATCCCCAGCAGCTTCTGGATATGATGCCCCAGCTCATGCGTGATCACGTAGGCCTGCGCGAACTCCGCCGTGCTTCCTCCAAACTTCTTCAGCTCATCCCAGAAGCTCAGATCGATATAGATCTTCTCGTCCTCCGGACAGTAAAACGGTCCCGTCGTCGCCTGCGCCGTCCCGCACCCGGAGTAAGTCGCCCCCCGATACAGCACCAGCTTCGCATGACGATAAGGCTTCCCCATCTGCTGGAAGATGCCGGTCCACGTCTTCTGCGCATCGTCCAGCACAAACGAGATCAGCTTCACATCCTGATCCTCGCCCGCAGGATGCGCTCGCGGCGTACTCGTCTGCCCATACTCCTCCGAGCCCTGCTGCGAAGGATAGCCCTGCTGGTAAGACGGCTGTCCTCCACCGGACAACACCGACCCCAGAAAGTTATGCCCGGTGACCAGCGAGATCACCAGCAGCACGACAACCCCCAGAATGCCAATGCCGCCGCCGCCTCCGCCACCGAACCCGAATCCGCCCCCGCCGCTGGAGTCGCGCCGGTCCTCAATGTCGCTGCTTACTCCACCCGGAGTCCAATCCAATGCCCTTACCTCACCGTCAACTCGAAACCAGACTGATCGATCATCTCACCGCAGCCACTGTCCGCGAATGCGCAATCCGCTCCGCAGCCTGCGGGAACAGCGTCAGCGCATTGTGCCCGACCGCCTCGATCTCCGCTTCCGTCATCCCGGGGAAGCTCCGCAGCGCCGCGATGTTCCCGTCCATCGTCGCGTCCGTCGTGCACGGAACCCCGCAGTCCGAGCCATAGACCAGATGATCCGCGGAGGTCATCTGAAGCGCCGCTCCCAGCGTCGTCGGACACGTCGCCGCCACATCCAGAAACAGCCTCCGCAGATGCTCCCGCATCTCCGCCGGCGTAATCCGGTTCGGATTCGGCACCCAGCGCTCATTGCCCAGCAGCAGCAGCCGTCCCGCCATCGCCGGCAGCGCGCCGCCGCCATGCGACACCACAAACCGAAGGTTCTGGAACCTCCGAAACACGCCCGTATACAACATGTCCGTAAACGTACGGGCCGTCTCGAACGCCACCTCCTGCAGCGCGCACGGACGTCCCAGCACGCCCGGCGCATACGCATCCGGGTGCGCGAACACCACCGCGCGCCGCCGGTCCAGCTCAGCCCAGACCGCATCCAGCCGAGGGTCGCTGAGATACACGTCGTTGTACCGGCACGTCACCGCAAACCCATCCGCCCCCAGATCCGTCGCACGATCGATCTCCTCCAGCGCAGCGTCTGCATCGTCGGTCGGCAACGCAGCCAGCAGCCCGAACCGCTCCGGATGCTCCCTCACCAGCGACGCCGCGTAGTCGTTCGATCCGCGCAGCGCCTCCACCTGCTTCGGGAGGTTGCTCAGCATCTGCATCGCAATCCCGGTCCGGTCCATATACGCCAGCGTCGTCGCCGCATCCCACGTCGGCGGCTGTTCCGTCAGCCAGCAGCCCTCATGCATCGCCACCAGCCGCGCCTGCCGCTGCTCGTCACTCTCCGGAGGATAGAAGTGCGCATGTACATCGATCCACTCATTCACCAGGGTCATCGTCAACTCCTCGCCGAGTCTGATGCAAGTATTCGGAACCGAACCCAAACCGCTGCCGTAACGCCCTGTATGAGCACAACCGTCGTACGCCCCGCGGATCCGGAGCGGCATCGCGCCCTCCGGCTCGCCGCCGCCTTCGGCCTCTTCACCGTGCTCTTCCACACCGCGCTCACGCTCTGGAGCGCGCACCTCGGCTGGGGCTACTTCCGCGACGAGTTCTATTACCTCTTATGCGGCCGCCGTCTCGCCTGGGGCTATGTCGACCATGGTCCGCTCGTCGCCCTCCAGGCGCGCCTCTCCGAGACTCTCTTCGGCCGCTCGCTCGCCGGACTTCGTCTGCTCTCCGCCATCGGCGGAGGTCTCCGCGTCTTCCTCACCGGCATTCTCGCGTACGAGCTCGGCGGCCGGCGCGCAGCTCAGACGCTTGCCATGCTCGGCGTCTCCATCGCCACCATCTATCTCGTCCTCGACAGCTTTCTCTCCATGAACTCCTGGGAGTCCGCCTTCTGGATGACCTGTCTCCTGCTCGTCCTCGCCATCGCCCGCGGAGCGTCCCCGCGGCTCTGGCTCGCTTTCGGCCTGTGCGCCGGCACCGGCTTCCTCAACAAACCCTCCATCGCCTTCTTCCTCATCGCCCTGCTCGTCGCCATGCTGCTCACCCCGCAGCGCACGCTCCTGCGCTCGAAGTGGCTGTTCGCCGGCATCGCGCTGATGGCGCTCCTCATCGCGCCCAACCTCCTCTGGCAGGCGCGCCATCACTGGGCCATCCTCGAGTTCCTCCACAGCAGCGGGATCGTCCACGCAGACGATCGCCCCAGCCCGCTCGGCCTGCTCCAGTCCCAGTGGACCGGTCTGCACCCGCTCGGCATTCTCATCTGGCTGCCCGGTCTGGTCTGGCTCCTGCGACGCACCGAGGGGCGCTGGCTTGGCCTCACCTTCGTCCTCTTCTACGCCGCCATGACCGCCCTGCACGCGAAGGATTACTACCCCACGCCCATCTACCCGCTGCTCTTCGCCGCCGGTGGAGTCGCCTGGTCCACGCGCCTCAAATCTGCCGCGCGCGACCGCCTCATCGCCTTCCCGATCCTCGAGTCCGCCCTGCTCCTCGCTGGTCTTCTGCTCCTGCCCATCGCCATCCCGGTCACAAGCCCCGCAGGCTGGTACGCCTATGCCCGCACCCTGCATCTCCGCGATCAGGTCAGTGACCGCAATGCGCTTCTGCCCCAATACCTGGCAGACCGCTTCGGCTGGCAGGAGGAGGTCGAATCCGTCCAGCAGGTCGTCGCCTCCCTTCCTCCCGAAGATCGTTCCCGCGTCCGCATTCTCTGCTCCAACTACGGCGAGGCCGGTGCGCTCGAGTTCCTCGGACACGACCTCCGGCCCGTCATCAGCGGACACAACAACTACTGGTGGTGGGGTCCTCACGACGCCACCGGCGAAGTCATGATCGTCATCAACGGTGCCTCGCAGGGCGAGATGCTCGAAAGCTACCGGAGCGCAATCGTCGCAGGCCACATGCACAGCGCGTACGCCATGCCCTACGAAGATCGCCGGACCATCTGGCTGGCCCGCGGCCGCAAGCAGAACCTCACCGGCGACTGGGCGAACCTGAAGCACTACGACTGACCCGCCTTGCAACTAAGCTATCCAGATGAGCAGCATCGCCAAGCCGAAGTTCGGCCAGAACTTCCTCGTGGACGAGCAGGCCCGTCTCCGCATCGCCGACGCCCTCGGTGACCTCTCGACCCGCACCGTCGTCGAGATCGGTCCCGGTCATGGCGCCATCACCGATATCCTCGCCGCCCGCGCTCGCCGCCTGGTCGCCGTAGAACTCGACCCGTCGTTCGCCAGAGAGCTCACCTTCCGCTTTCGCGATCAGCCTCAGGTAGAAGTCGTCCACGCCGACGTCCTTACCTTCGACTTCGCCGAGGTCGCCCATGACGAGGAGACTGTCGACGTCATTGGCAACCTGCCCTACTACATCACGTCGGACATCCTGCTGCATCTCTTCCGCACTGCGGTCGCGTCAGGCAAACTGCGCCGCGCCGTCCTCATGATGCAGCGCGAAGTCGCCGACCGGGTCGCCGCACAGCCCGGCATCCGCGACTACGGCCTGCTCTCCGCGACGACGCAGCTCCACGCCGAAGTTGAATCGCTCTTCACTGTGCCGCCCGAAGCCTTTAACCCGCCGCCCGACGTTTTTTCGACCGTCCTGCGCCTGCACTTCCACCCGCGCTTCGCGGAACTCGGGGTCGATGCAGCCGGCTTCGACCGCTTCCTCAAGCAGGCTTTCGCGCAAAAGCGCAAAACCCTCGCCAATAACCTGCGCGCCGCCGGAACTCCGCCTGAACTTCTCAGCTCTGTCTGGCCGGCCGAGATCCCGCTGCAGACCCGCGCCGAACAGCTCACCCTCGAACAGTTCGCTACCCTTTACCGAGCACTCGTAGAGACACCGACCACGGAGATACGCGGATAAGCACGGGTCACAAGGCCGAGACCTTGAGTTCTTGAGGCTAAGACCCGTTGATGGTTCCTGATCCGTGCTCTTCCGTGTAAATCAGCGGTCAGCTTAGCTTCCAGCCTGCGCCAGCAGCTTCGAGGCGCTCGCGCGCACTCGTTCCAGCACCTCGGGATCATCCGCCACCGCATGCAGCGTCGGCGCAATCACCTCCATGTCGATGGCGCGCCCGTCCTTCACCTGCTCCACCAGCAGTTCCATCTCACGGTCCAGCGCGAGATGGTCATATCTCAGCTCCTGCGTCATGGCGCGTCCGTCATCGAGCGTCATCGCGATCCCCTGCACGGCATCCGTCAGGCTCTGCAGATTCTTATCGTCGCTGTAATTGAAGGTACAAATGGTCGGGGGGCCGCCCGCGGGCGTGTAGGTGATCGTCTTCAATCCGAGGTTGGCGACATGCCTCGCCTTCGACCCGCATCCGTTCGCAGCCTTCACCATGCGGAAGAGCGACACTGCATGCTCCCGGGTAAGCATGACGTCCACGATCTCGCGCGTGGGCGCAGCGGGCGCCATCGGGATCGAGTAAGGGTTCGGGCGCGGAGGCTCCGCCGGGTACGAGACCTCGTAGCGCGTCGCTCCGTCCAGATGCACCGTGAGAACGAAACTCGGCAGCGGGGCAGCTCCATGATCGAGCCGAAACGCGAGTGCCGCGCCGGCATCCGGTCCCGCGCCCTGGGCGAAACAGCTCGCGCAGCACAGCAGACCAAGAAGCCCGACAGCGCTCATCGTCCGCGGCCCTGTGCCGCGAGCGTCTCCGCCGCATGCAGATGGCAGATCGCCACCGCCAGCGCGTCCGCCGCATCGGGCGAGTCGAACGCGTCCTCCATTCGCAGCAGCCGCCTCACCATGAACTGCACCTGTTCCTTCTGCGCCAGCCCGTAGCCGACGACCGCCGACTTGATCGACAGCGGCGCGTATTCGGCCACCGCCTTGCCCGCCAGCGCCGCCGCCAGCAGGGCTACGCCGCGCACCTGGCCAAGTTTCAACGCGCTCTTCGCGTTCGCTGAAAAGAAGACCTCTTCCACTGCCACCACGTCCGGCTCATAGAGCGCGATCGTCGCGGACAATGCGGAGAAGATCTGGGCCAGCCGCTCCGGCGTCTTCTGTTTCTTGTTCAGCCGGACCGTACCCGCGGCCACATGCCGCAGCTCGACACGAGTCGTCCCTGGATCAGCATCGAGATCCACCACCCCGTACCCGGTGAACTCCGTACCGCAGTCGATACCAAGCACCCGCATGCGCCGAGTCTATCGCAGCCTCCTCTGCCCGGCACTGCACGTTCCGCTCTGGTTACCGCGAGATCCCTTCCACGGGCGAGCTGGCCGACGCATACAGCTTCTTCGGCATGCGCCCGGCCAGAAACGACTCGCGTCCAGCCTCAACCGCCTTCTTCATCGCCGAGGCCATCAACACCGGAGTCTTCGCCCCCGCGATTGCCGTATTCAGCAGCACGCCATCGAAGCCCATCTCCATCGCCAGCACCGCATCCGACGCCGCGCCCAGCCCCGCATCGACAATCAGTGGAACCTCCGTGATCAGCTCCCGCAACATGCGCAGGCTGGTCGGGTTCGACAGGCCAATGCCGGTCCCGATCGGGGCTCCCAGCGGCATCACCGCCGCCGCGCCCGCATCGATCAGCCGCTTCGCAAAAACAATGTCCTCAGAGGTATACGGCAATACCGTAAAGCCCTCTTTCACCAGCACGCGCGTCGCTTCAACCGTAGCTTGAATATCCGGATAAAGCGTCGGCAGATCGCCGATCACCTCGATCTTTACCCAGTCCGAGAGTCCCACCTCGCGGCCCAGCCGCGCCGCCCGGATCGCCTCCTCGGCGGTGTAGCAGCCGGCGGTATTCGGCAACAGGAAGTAGCGCTTCGGGTCGATGAAGTCCAGCAGCGACTCGCTCGTGCGGTCCAGATTCACTCGCCGCACCGCCACCGTCACCATCTCGGCGCCGGAGGCCTCGATCGCGGCCTTCGTCTCCGGCCCGTCCTTATACTTGCCCGTCCCCACAATCAACCGCGACGAGAAGCTTCGCCCGGCAATCACCAGATTATCCATACCGTTATCTTAGGCGCGCGCGAACCGGATGCGTTCACTGCGGACCTGCAGCGAACAAACACAAAGGCCCGCTCGAACTGAATCGAGCGGGCCAGTATGCGGTGAACTGTTGAGATTGACCTGAGGCATCCGACACTCGGATGGGCCTCGGCGTTGAACTGCGTTGGAACCGCCAGGACTAGAGCACGGATGCTCTAAGCCTCAGTCACCTCACGTACCGTTTTGCTACTGGAACAATCAATTTTCATAGGCTGGACCATCCTCCTTTCCCGTGTAAGAACAACATATCGAATCTCCTGACGCAGGTCAAGCCCGATCCCGCCCGACGTTTTAACGGCGTCGCAACCTGCTTCTTTGTAACCTGAGAGCAATGACTTTCAAGCTGCCATGGCTCGCGCCGGCGCTCCTGCTGGCGCTGGCTGCTCCCGCGTTCGCGCAGCACCCCACCGAACCCACGCCGTCGTCGGCTCCCGACCAGGGCGCGCCCACCATTTTTCTGCACTCGGATGGAACCCGCTATCTGCTCGGTGGACAGGCCAACATCATCTTTCAGGCGCACGGCCCGTTCCACTCCCCGTACTCCGGACCGAACTCCCTGCTGGGCCGCGGCGAATACAAAACGTCGCTCATCGGCACCTTCTACTCCGGCCTGCAACTCATCAAGTCTCCCCGCTACCAGACCGACGGTATTCTCGACCTCGAAGCCGCCGGCGGGCGCGGCGACTCGGAAGCCCTCGGCCTCGCCGGCTTCACCAATCTCGACGTCGTCCGCAACCCCAATCTCGGCTCAACCCCCTACCTCGCACGCTACGAGATCCACCAGGTTATCGGCCTCTCGAACACGATGGTCGATTCGTCGCGCACTGCGTTCTCCCTCGGAACCTCCCTTCCAGAGCGGCGCATCGAGCTCTGGGCCGGCCGCATGAGCCTGCCCGACCTCCTCGACCTCAACTCCGTCGGCACCGACTCCCACCTCCAGTTCCTCAACTGGTCCATCGACAACAACGGCGCATGGGACTACGCCGCCAACACCCGCGGCTACACCGACGCCGTCGTCGCCGAGTACTCCGACGGCAACCTCACCGGGCGCTATGCCCTCGCCGCCATGCCCACCGTCGCCAACGGCATCCACCTCGACCACGCCTTCCGGCGGGCAAGCGGACAGAATGTAGAGCTCGAATACCGCGAGGGACCCGCAAACATGATGCCGTCCATGGCGAAGCGCAAGGGCGCCGTCCGCATCCTCGGCTTCGTCAACCGCGCCGACATGGGCGTCTACCGCACCCAGAATCAGGAGTTCCTCGAAGGCCTCACGCCGCGCCCGGAAATCACCGCCCACGCCCCGCACACCACGGTCAAGTACGGCGTCGGCGCCAACTTCGAGCAGGAGGTCTCCGAGAACGGACGCATCTACAGCCAGTTCGGCTGGAACGAGGGCCAGCACGAGTCCTTCGCCTACACCGAAATCGACCAGACCATCGCCTTGGGCGGCGATTACAAGTGGGCGCGTTTCAACCGGCCCAACGACAAGTTCGGCCTCACCTTCGTCACCAACGCCATTAAGCGCGATCACCAGTGGTACCTCGCGCACGGCGGCCTCGGCTTCCTGCTCGGCGACGGCAAACTGAGCTATGCCCGTGAAGACATCATCGAGGCCTATGACAATGTGCATGCGTGGAAGGGTGTCTATTATGCGCTCGATCTGCAGTTTGTCGATCATCCCGGGTACAACCAGGATCGCGGCCCGGTGCTGGTCGAGTCCGTCCGCATGCACGTCGACTTTTAGGTCCCTTCGTGACCGTCACACGCGTCGCGCCGCTGGTCGGCACGAAATCTACTGCGACCAACGGGAGCACCACGCAAAGCGAACATAAGTGACGAAGTGACCGCCGCCCGCGCAGGGCGCCGTTGCCTATACTCAATCCATGCTGCCTTTCGTACTGCTGACCGGCTTCCTCCTCGGCCTGCTCTTCGGCAGCTTCCTCAACGTCTGCATCGTCCGTATCCCGGCCGGCGAAAGCATCGTCAAGCCCGGCTCGCACTGCCGCGCCTGCGGCCGGCCGGTCCGCTGGTTCGACAACCTGCCCGTCCTCAGCTGGCTGCTGCTGCGCGGCAGATGTCGGGACTGCGGCGCCTCCCTCTCCTGGCGCTACCCGGCCGTCGAGCTCGCCGCCGCCCTCTGGTTCAGCTTCTGCGCGCTGCGCCTCTGGGACACCTGGCACCCGCCCCTGCACGTCCTCAGCTCCTATATCCCCTTCTGGACCTTCCAGACCCTCGGCCTCGCCGCGCTGGGCTGGCTCCTGATCGGCCTCATCGTCATCGACTGGCAGATCCAGCGCCTGCCCGACGAGTTCACCTGGCCCGGCATGGCGCTCGGCCTATTTCTCGTCTGCCTGCAGGCCATCTTCCTCGAGCCCGGCGAAGATCAGATCACCTTCACCTCGCAACACCTCCGCCTGTCGAGTCCCGGCTCGTTCGCCTCGCGCGGCAACGTCTTCCTCACCGGACCCGAGGCGCTCATCTTCGGGCGTTTAGTGGCGATCTGCGGCGCGGCGCTCATCCTGCTCGCGATCCGCTGGATCTACCAGGCCGTCCGCAAGCGCCCCGGCCTCGGCCTCGGCGACATCAAGATGCTCGCCATGGTCGCCGCCTTCCTGGGCTTCTGGCCGTCGGTGCTGACGCTCTTCCTCGGCGTCTTCCTCGCCTCGTTCCATGCGGTCGCATTGCTGGCCCGCCGGCGCGCCGGCGCCACGACCAGGCTTCCGCTGGGCAGCTTCCTTGGCGTCGGCGGCCTCATCTCCGCCATCTTCGGCCCCGCGCTGATCGCCTGGTACCGAGGACTGCTATAGAGGCCCGTGCGCCCTCTCGCCGGGCTGCGGTCTTTTCCTGACTTACGTTCGCTTCGCCTGTCCTCCCGCTGGACGGCACAAAGATTCATGCGACCAACGGGAGCACCGCGCGACGCCTGTAACGATCACGAAGTCATTTGACTGTTGACGAGTGGGCTCATAGGCTCAAAAGTGGCCATGCAGACACAGCAGCCCTACCTCTGGCAGTACATTCCGCTCGTCCTTCAAATTGTTGCCGCGCTGGGTCTCGCCGGCGGCATGGTGGGCGCGTCGTTCTTCATCGGCAAGCATAAAAACTCGCGCACCAAGGCCGGCACCTACGAGTGCGGCATGGATCCCGTCGGCGACGCCCGCGGGCGGTTCTCCGTGCGCTTTTACCTGGTCGCCATGTTGTTCATTCTGTTCGACGTCGAGGCCGTGTTCATGCTCCCGTGGGCGGTCATCTTCCGGCGTCTGCCGGGCATCACCGGATCGCGCTTCTTCGGCTTCTGGGAGATGCTCGTCTACCTCGGCTTCGTTGCCGTCGGCCTCTTCTACGTCTGGAAAAAAGGCATTCTCAACTGGTCCAACGACAAGGGAGACCTCTAGCCATGTACGATCCCGCGTCCGCTCTCCACGGCACGGAAGCCGTCTTCGCCGCGCACCCTGACGTCCCGGCCGTCGTCGCGCTGAAGGATCTCGCCACCGACGCCAGGTTCGATCGCAATGAGCTCACCATCACCGTCGCGCCCGAAAACATCGTCGCTGCCACCACCGCCGTCAAGGCCGCCGGCTATAACTTCCTTGAGGATGTCACCGCCGTCGACTGGTACCCGTCCGAGCCGCGCTTTCAGATCACCTATCACATCCTCTCGCACAGCCTCAAGTCCCGCATCCGCATCGTCGCGAAGCTCTTCTCCGGCGCCGAAGGCCAGGGCGCGTCCATCGACACCATCATCCACGTCTGGCCGTCCGCCAACTTCTACGAGCGCGAGATCTTCGACCTCTTTGGCGTCCATATCGGCGGACACCCCAACCTCATCCGCATCATGATGCCGGAAGACTGGCAGGGCCATCCTCTGCGCAAGGACTATCCGGTGGAGGGCTACCGCTGATGCCGACTCCCGTGCTCGAAAACGCAACCGTGGTCAATGCCACGCTCGATGAGGTGCTCGCCGACTCCGCGCGTCACAACGCCAACGCCGACGACCACACCATGGTGCTGAACATGGGCCCGCAGCACCCGTCCACCCACGGCGTGCTCCGGCTTCTGCTTGAGATTGATGGCGAGAGCGTCGTCAAGCTCGCGGTCGATATCGGCTATCTCCACACCGGCATCGAGAAGACCTGCGAGGCCAAGTTCTACCAGCAGGTGGTTCCGCTCACCGATCGCATCGATTATCTCTCTCCGATGTCGAACAACCTCTGCTACTGCCTCGCCGTCGAGAAGCTGCTCGGCCTCGAGATCCCCGAGCGCGCGCAGTACCTGCGGGTGCTGTTCAATGAACTCACCCGCATCCAGTCGCATCTCGTCTGGCTCGGCACCCACGCGCTCGATATCGGCGCGCTCACCATGTTTCTCTACTGCTTCCGCGAGCGCGAGCAGCTCCTCCGCATCTTCGAGAACGTCGCCGGTCAGCGCATGATGACCAGCTACTTTCGGATCGGCGGCCTCTCGCTCGAGCCTCCGCTCGACTGCTGGGAGCAGATTAAGACGTTTCTCGACACCTTCCCCTCGAAGATTGAAGAGTACGAAGGCCTGCTGCAGACCAACCCCATCTGGATGGGCCGGCTCAAGGGCGTCGGCTATCTCTCCGCCGCCGACGCCATCGCGCTCGGCGTCACCGGGCCGCCGCTGCGCGCCTCCGGCGTCGACTGGGACCTGCGCCGCGACATGCCCTACTCGGGCTATGAAAAGTTTCAGTTCAAGGTGCCGGTCTCGACCGTGGGCGACGTCTGGGCCCGCTACGAGGTCCGCATGCAGGAGATGCGCGAATCGGTCAAGATCTGCCGCCAGGCGCTTGAAGGTATGCCCGCAGGCCGTATCGTCGCCGACGCACCCAAGATCATCCTTCCAGACCGCGAGCAGATGAAGACGCAGATGGAGTCGCTCATCCACCACTTCAAGATCGTCACCGAGGGCTTCGGCGTACCCGCCGGCGAGGTCTTTCAGGCGATCGAATCGCCGCGCGGCGAGATGGGCTACTACGTCGTCTCCGACGGCACCGCCAAACCCTGGCGCGTGCACATGCGCAACCCCAGCTACGCCACCCTGCAGGCGCTTGAGACCATGTGCCAAGGCAAACTGCTCGCAGACGTGGTCGCGGTCATCGGGTCGATCGACATCGTTCTCGGGGAGATCGACCGCTAGGTGGACGCACGCCTGCGGACGGAACTCTGGACCTCCTGGGCATCCATGCTGCGGGTCTACGCCGCCGCCCATGGTCTCACCAGCGACCAGCACGCCGTCGTCGAAATCGGCTCGGACGAGATCGTTTTCCGCGTCGACGCCCGCTGGACCCGCTTCACCCGCAACACCATGACTGCCAGCACAGGATCTGCTCTGCCCTTTGCGATGCTGGAGGATGGAACGGTCCAAATCGGCGACCGCGCCGAAGAGATGGATATAGCCGCCGAACAAGTTGCGCGAGAGATGATGCAGAATAGGTAAAGGGCGTCTGCGCCAGGCCAACCGGAGGGATCAGCGGTGAACAACACACAGCTCTACCTGACGATCGGTATTCCAACCCTCACGGTCATCCTTGCCTGGCTCTCCAGCCGCTTCGACATCAACCGGGTGAACGACAAGGTCGACCGCCTCAAAGACAAAGTAGAGCATTTGGCCGAGTCGCTGCGCTCAGAGATGACCGCCCTGCGCAACGATCACCACAAGGACAATCTCGCGCTCATGGGATACATGGTCCCACTGCACGAGCGCATGGCGAAACTCGAATCCCGGGAATAGCATCTCCGCGGATCAAAGGACAGCATGGCCTCCATCGAACACTCCATCTTCTCGCCCGAGCTCGCCGCCCGCTTCGACCACCTGGTCACCATCTACCCCCTCAAGCGCTCCGCCCTCGTCCCCATGCTGCTCTACGCGCAGGATGAGCTCGGCTTCGTCAGCGAGCCTGCCATCCAGGAGATCGCCAAACGCCTCGACCTCTTCGACCTCGACGTGCGCAATGTCCTCAGCTACTACTCCATGCTGCGCACCACCCCGGCCGGCAAGTACAACATCCAGGTCTGCACCAACATCTCCTGCATGCTGCGCGGCGGCTACGAGATCCTCGACCACTGCAAGGCCAAACTCGGCATCGGCCACAAGCAGGTGACCAGAGACGGCCAGTTTTCACTCGAGGAAGTCGAGTGCATCGGCGCCTGCTGCTGGGCACCCGCCCTCCAGGTCAACTACGACTTCCACGACGACCTCACCCGCGACAAGGTCGACGTCATCCTCGCCGACTACGCGGCCGGCCGCGGAAAGGACGTGAAATAATGCCCCGCAACGTCTCCCACCCGGACGAAGTCATCGTCCTCAAGCGCCGCTTCGGCCAGGGCGCGTCCAACATCGACAAATACCTCGAGCTCGACGGCTACAAGGCTGTCCAGAAGGCCATTGAGATGGGACCCGAGGCCGTCATCAACGAGATGAAGGCCAGCGGCCTGCGCGGACGCGGCGGAGCCGGTTTCCCCACCGGCCTCAAGTGGTCGTTCGTGCCCAAGCAGAGCGAAAAGCCCAAATACGTCCTCGTCAACGGCGACGAGTCCGAGCCCGGCACCTGCAAGGACCATGTCCTCTTCCTCGAAGACCCGCACGCCATGATCGAAGGCACCATGATCGCCGGTCTCGCCATCGGCGCGAAGCTCGGCTTCATCTACCTGCGTGGCGAGTACCGCTATCTGCTCAAGATCATGGAGAAGGCCGTTGCTGACGCCTACGCGAAGGGCTTCCTCGGCAAGAACATCTTCGGCAAAGAGGGCGTCGACTTCGACATCGTCACCCAGACCGGCGCGGGTGCGTACGAGGTCGGTGAAGAGTCCGCCCTCATGGAGTCGCTCGAAGGCAAGCGCGGCGTCCCCCGCATCAAGCCGCCCTTCCCCGCCGTCGTCGGCCTCTACGGCGGACCCACCGTCATCAACAACGCCGAGACCATCGCCAGCGCGCCCCACATCCTGCTGATGGGCGGCGAGGCGTACGCGAAGCTCGGCTCCGAGCGCAACGGCGGCACGCGCCTTTTCGGCATCTCCGGCCACGTCGAGCGCCCCGGCGTCTACGAGCTCCCCATGGGCTACTCGCTCGAGAAGGCCATTTTTGAGGTTGCCGGCGGCGTGAAGGGCGGCAAGAAGATCAAGGCGGTCGTCCCCGGCGGCTCGTCGTGCCCGGTCCTCACCGCCGACGAGCTCAACGTCGGCCTCGACTTCGACCAGATGGCCAAGGCCGGCACCATGCTCGGGTCTGGAGGGATAGTGGTTCTCGACGAGACCGTCTCCATCGTCGAGTTTGCCCTGCGCGTCATCAGCTTCTACCAGCACGAAAGCTGCGGCTGGTGTATTCCCTGTCGGGAAGGCACCGACTGGATCAAGAAGACGCTCGCCCGCGTCTACGCCGGCGGCGGCTCGAAGAAGGACGTCGACAACGTCCAGTACCTCGCCGAAAATATGATGGGCCGCACCTTCTGCCCGCTTGGCGACGCCGCTGCCATGCCGACCCTCGGCTTCGTCAAAAAATTCCGCAAGGAGTTTGAAGACTACATCGAAGGCAACCGCGCCGGCACCCCGGTCATGAGCGAACAAGAGCTGGTCGGGGCCGGACACTAATATCTCGGCTCGCACACGGGCCTGCTGCCTCTGAGGATTCTGCAATGCCAGACGTAACCTTTACCGTAGACGGAAAAAAAGTAACCGCCCCCGCGGGCACCCTGCTCATCGAAGCCTGCAAGACCGCGGGCATCGACATCCCCGCCTTCTGCTACTACCCCGGGCTCTCCCTCCAGGCCGCCTGCCGCATGTGCGTCGTGCGCATCGAGAAGATGCCCAAGCTGCAGACCGCCTGCACTACCCCGGTCGCCGAGGGCATGGTCATCCAGACCGAGACCCCCGAGATTGCGCAGGCGCGCAAATCCACGCTGCAGCTTCTGCTCGGCAACCACCCGCTCGACTGCCCCGTCTGCGACGCCGGCGGCCAGTGCGAGCTGCAGGACATGACCTTCAAGTACGGAGCCGCCGACAGCTTCTACGCCGAGCCCAAGAACCACCGCGAAGAGCAGAAGTGGTCGCCCGTCGTCTACTTCGACCGGCCCCGCTGCATCCTCTGCTACCGCTGCGTGCGCATGTGCGGCGAAGGCATGGACGTCTTCGCGCTCGGCATTCAGAACCGCGGCTCGTCCTCCATCATCGCGCCCAACATCCCCGCCGCCGAGAGCCCGGACGCGCTCGCCCATGTCGACTGCGAGCAGTGCGGCATGTGCATCGACGCCTGCCCGGTCGGCGCGCTCACCAGCGGCGCCTACCGCTACAAGACCCGTCCCTGGGAGATGAACCACGTCTCCACCGTCTGCACCCACTGCGGCGACGGCTGCAAGACCACCCTCGGCGTCCGCTCCACCACCTCCGGCGCCGAGATCATGCGCGGCGATAATCGCGACAAGTCCGGTATGAACGGTGATTTTCTCTGCGTCAAGGGCCGCTACGCCTTCGACTTCGCCAACCACGCCGATCGCATCACGACCCCGCTCATCAAGTCCGCCGCCGGCAAATTCGAGCCCGCCAGCTGGGAGACCGCGTTCGACCTCATCGGCCGCAAGTTCCGCGAGGCCCGCGACACAAAGGGCGGCGAGTCCATCGGCGTCATCGGCGGCAACCGCCTCACCAACGAAGAGGCCTACCTGCTGCAGAAGTTCGCGCGCACTGTCCTCCACACCAACAACATCGACCACCACCGCACCGCCGACCACGTGGCCTTCGCGCAGGCGCTGGCCGGCCAGACCGGACGCACCGCCTCCCTGCGCGACACCCTCGTCGCGAAGAACATTCTGCTCGTCGGCGGCGATCCCTCCAACCAGTCCCCCGCCACCGCCTGGAACCTGCGCACCAATGTCCGCATCAACGGCGCAAAGCTCTTCGTCGTCAATCACGAGGAGATCAAGCTCCGCCGCCAGGCAAAGATGTTCGTCCGCCTGCAGCAGTTCGGCTACGGCGCGCTCGCGGGCTTCCTCGCGGGCGACGACGCTGCCGGCTCGGCAGCCGTGAACGACATCGAAGCCCTCGGCCAGTTCCGCGACACCCTCAAGTCCACCGAGGACCTGCTCATTCTTATCGGCTCCGAGTTGCGCGGCGCGGACCTCGCCAAACTCATCCAGTTCGGCCTCACCATCCCCGGCGCGAAGTTCGCCCTGCTGAGCGACTACGTCAACTCCCGCGGCGCAGCCGACATGGGCCTGCTCCCCGATCAGCTCCCCGGATACGCACCCCTCGGCGCCGAATCATTCTCCGAGTACAGCGCCCCGTCCAAGCCTGGTCTCGATATGCTCGAGATCTTCGACGCCGCCCTCCGAGGCAAGCTCGCCGCCCTCTACGTCGTCAACGCCAACCCGGTCCTGCGCTACTCCGTTGATCCCGCCTCGCTCAAAGATACCTTCGTCGTCGTGCAGGAGATGTTCATGACCGAGACGGCCGTCGCGGCCGACGTCATCCTGCCCGCCGCCAACCTCTACGAGAAGTCCGGCTCCGTCACCAATCACTATGGCGACCTGCAGCAGATCAACAAAGCCGCCGACCAGGCCGGCGTGCGCTCCGACTTTGAGATGATCGTTCGCATTGCCGACCGTATGGGCGCGCATATTCCCTCGCTCGTCCCGTTCGGAAAGCGCGGCGGTCCCGGCGGAGGCGGGACCCGTGGAGACCTCGGCCAGACCCGCGGCGCGCAGTCCGGCGAGGCCGACCGCCACGCCATCTGGCTCGACCTCAACCACCTCGAGCCGCGCCTCAGCCCTTTCGACTCCTACGCCATCCTCGACGAGATCCAGCGCCTCGTTCCCGGCTATGACAAGCTCCTGCGTCTGCAGCTTCTAAGCGGAAACGACCAGCATCTCGAACCCGCGGCGCCGCTCGTCCAGATCAGCTCTACCCGACGCGATCTCGTCCTGCCTTCCGGCGATCATCTCTTCTCGAGCGGAACCCTCGGCCACTACTCGCAGACGCTTGCCGACCTTGAAGACTTCGAGGGCCGCAAGCTTCCCGTGCTCAACCAGACCGCAGCCGACTAATCAACAGCGCAGCACCCTGTAGAACTTTCGCGAGGCGACCCTTGAACCACCTCACCAGCTTCGAAGCCTTCCTGCTCCTCAGCATCGTCAAAGTAGCCGTCGTGCTCGTCATTCTGCTCACGGCCGTGGCCTACACCGTGCTGCTCGAGCGCAAGCTGATTGGCCGCATGCAGAACCGCTGGGGACCTTCGCGTACCGGCCCGTTCGGCCTGTTGCAGCCGCTCACCGACGGGATCAAGCTCTTCCTCAAGGAAGACCTTACGCCGCTGCTGGTGCAGAAGCCGCTCTTCCTCATCGCGCCCGTTATCGCGCTCGCCTGCGCCCTCACCTCCATCGCGGTCGTGCCCTTCGGCGCGCCGGTCTACTTCCACGGCGTCGACCTCTTCGACATCTCGAACCTGAACATCGGCCTGCTCGTCATCCTCGGCGTCACCTCCATCGGCGTCTACGGCATCGCGCTCTCGGGCTGGTCGTCGAACAATAAATATGCGCTGCTCGGCTCGCTGCGCGCCACCTCGCAGGTCATCTCGTACGAGCTTGCGCTCGGTCTGTCACTCGTGGGAGTCGTCCTGCGGGCCGGTTCGCTCAACCTGCGCACCATCGTCGACTCGCAGACCGCTCACGGCATCATCAGCTGGAACATCTTCGGCGGCTTCCAGATCGTCGGCTTCTTCATCTACCTCATGGCCGCCTACGCCGAAACCAATCGCTCGCCCTTTGACCTCCCGGAGGCCGAAAGCGAGCTCACCGCCGGCTACCATACTGAGTATTCCTCGATGAAGTTCGCGATGTTCTTCATGGCCGAATACGCCAATATGATCACCGTCTCCTGCGTCGCCACGCTGCTCTTCTTCGGCGGCGCGTCCAGCCCGCTCGGTCATCTGCTGCCGGCCAACTTCGGCGGTCCGATCCTTTCGGCGCTGTTCCCCATCTTCTGGTTCGTGGCGAAGATCTTCGCGTTCCTGTTCCTCTATATCTGGGTCCGCTCCACGCTGCCGCGCTTCCGCTACGACCAGTTGATGGGCTTCGGCTGGCGCTTTCTGCTCCCCGTCGCCATGCTCAACATCGTCTTCACCAGCCTCGTCCTCGCGCTCCACGGCTGAAGAATCCGAATACGCTGAGTCGTATGCCAGTTTCTTCAGATTTGTCATTCCGCAGCGTAGCGGAGGAATCTGCAGTCGGAGCGCCAGGCACAGCCAGGCTGCGCTAATCCAGAACCGCAAAAATCTCCGGCAAATTCAGATGAATCGGAGTGCCCTCGATCTCCAGCCGCGTCCCCTCAGAAGGCTTCATCCCGAAGCGGCTATACGTTGCAGCCGAACGATCCGCCGGATCGAGAATCCAGATATTCTCCACCCCGCTTGCAACGAATTCATCCAGCCGTTTCATCACGCGTCCGGGTCGATCTTCTGGCGAGAGGATTTCAACACAGAGCAACGCAGCCGTCAGCCCCACCCGTTCCGCCGGCTGATCCTGTCTGACAACACAAACATCCGGAAGACGCACGCGAGTGTTCGAGGTGCGGGTTCGATATTCGCTCAACACCCGAATCCCCCACTCCGCCCGGCGCGCGAAGAACCAGGCGCCGATCGCGACCTGCAGCGAGCTGTGATCCCAGTCGCCCATATTCTTCTCCTCCAGCACTCCATCCACAAACTCGAGATCCGGCTCATAGCTGGAGGAAAGATATTCGTCCATCGAGACCAACGCAGAAACCGCCGACGTGGTTGCCATCGTTTGCTCCCTTCCTTTACTCGAATCATCCACCCGCGCGTTCGAAGCCGCAAGCTCCATCTGGCCCCCAACCCGCACACACGCGTCACGCCCCACCCTGTCCTGCTTTACAATCAGCAAGGCAGCGGTACGACAGACGCGTTCTGAACGCTCAGAACTCTCAGCCCTCGACGAAACACGAGACGGGAACACGCCGAACCCATGCAACTTGCCCTGTTCATTATCTTCGGTCTGCTGGCGGTCGCTGGAGCCCTCAATCTGCTCCTGCAGCGGCACCCCATCAACTCCGCCCTCTCGCTCGTCGTCGTGATGATGTCGCTCGCGGTGCTCTACTGGTCGCTCGGCGCGGAGTTCCTCGCCGCCGCTCAGGTCATCGTCTACTCCGGCGCCATTATGGTGTTGTTCGTCTTCGTCATCATGCTGCTGAACGCGGGCGAAGAAGAGCGGACGACAGGGAGTAAAGCCGCATACTTCGCAGGGGTTCCCGGCGCACTCGCCGTCTTCTGCCTGCTCAGCTACGTCTTCCTGCGCGAGCAGAATGCCCTCGGCGTCGTCCATCTCACCTCCGCCAACGCCGGCGCGCTCAGCAACATCTCGCAGATCAGTGAGCTTCTCTTCACCAGACTCCTGCTGCCGTTTGAGGTCACCAGCATCCTGATTCTCGTCGCCATTCTGGGTGCCGTCGTGCTCGCCCGCAAAGAGGAGAAGCCCTCGTGAACGCAGCCGGACCAGCATTGAACGGCCTGAACTTCGGCCCCGGAGTTCCCATCGCCGCCTATCTCGTCCTCGCGGCCATTCTCTTTTCCATCGGCATCGCGGCCTTCCTCATCAAGCGCAACATCATCTCCGTATTCATGTCGATCGAGCTGATGCTGAACGCGGTCAACCTCACCTTCGTCGCCTTCGCGCATCGCTGGCACGCCGTCTCCGGACAGATCTTCGTCTTCTTCGTTATGGTTGTGGCGGCAGCTGAAGCCGCCGTCGGGCTTGCCATCATCATCGCCATCTTCCGTTCGCGGCGCACCCTCAACGTCGATCAGATCGATCTGATGAACAACTAGCGCAACTAGCAGCACCAAGCTCCTTCAGGAACCGACACTCCCACCATGCCGCCTTCCCTGCTCTGGTACATCCCGCTGCTTCCCTTCGCCGGCTTCGTCCTCAACGGAACCATCGGACGCAGGCTGCCGCGAGCCGCGGTCACCGGCATTGCGCTGTTCTTCACCGCCCTGCCCGCAGCCATCGTTGCGTGGCTCTGGGCCACTATGCTCAAGCCCGGTGCGCCGCTCTCGCTCGTCGTCACCGCGCAGCCCTGGATCGCTATCACCGGCTTCCACGTCGACTTCGCCTTCGCCGTCGACCACCTCACGATGATCATGCTCGCCGTTGTCACCGGCGTCGGCTTCCTCATCCATCTCTACTCCGCCGGCTACATGGCCCATGAGGACGGGTACTGGCGCTTCTTCGCCTACCTCAACCTCTTCATGTTCTTCATGTCCGTACTCGTGCTCGCCGAATCCTTCCTGCTGCTCTTCGTCGGCTGGGAAGGCGTCGGTCTCGCCTCCTACCTGCTCATCGGCTTCTACTTCAAGAAGCGCTCCGCCTCCGACGCCGGCAAGAAAGCCTTCATCGTCAATCGCATCGGCGACTTCGGCTTCCTGCTCGCGATGTTCCTGCTCATCGCCCACTTCGGCTCGCTCAGCTTTGCCAATGTCTTCGCCGCCATCAGCGCGAGCCCTGTACACGGCGGTTTCCTCACCGCCATCGCGCTTCTGCTTGTCGTCGGAGCCACCGGCAAGTCCGCGCAGATTCCTCTCTACATCTGGCTTCCGGACGCGATGGAAGGCCCCACGCCCGTCTCCGCGCTCATCCACGCCGCCACCATGGTCACCGCCGGCGTCTACATGGTCGCGCGCTGCCACGTGCTCTTCGACCGCGCGCCCGCAGCGCTCGCCGTCGTCGCCGCCATCGGTGCCGCCACTGCGCTCTTCGCCGCCATCATCGGCGTCGTGCAGCACGACATCAAGCGTGTCCTCGCCTACTCCACCATCTCGCAGCTCGGCTACATGTTCCTCGGCTGCGGTGTCGCCGCCTACTCGGCCGCGATCTTCCACCTCGTCACCCACGCCTTCTTCAAGGCGCTGCTCTTCCTCGCGGCCGGCTCGGTCATCCACGCGCTGTCCGGCGAACAGGACATGCGCGTCATGGGGGGCCTCCGCAAGCGCATCCCGGTCACCTTCTGGACCATGACCATGGGCGTCTTCGCCATCGCCGGCATCCCGCCCTGGGCCGGCTTTTTCTCGAAAGACGAGATCCTCTATCGCGCCTTCTCGAACGGCGAAAATCCGCTCGCCAAGGTCCTCTGGCTCGTCGGTCTCGTCACCGCTGGCATCACCTCCTTTTACATGTTCCGGCTGTGGTTCAAGACCTTCTTCGGTGCGGAACGCTTCGAGGAATCACCGCACGAGAACCACGCGCTTGCCGCAACCGGGGAACACGACCACGGCGCGCCCGTCCACGCCAGCCGCGACACCACACTCGTCATGGAAGCCGAGCACGACTCCGGCCAGGTCGCCCACCCCCACGGCGTGCACGAGTCCCCGTGGATCATGCTGCTTCCACTCTGCGTTCTCGCCCTGCTCTCGCTGATCGGGGGCTGGATCGGCGTGCCTCCCGCGCTGGGCGGCAGCAACCACTTCGAACACTTCCTCGATCCTGTCTTCACCTACGCCACCGCACCGGCCGTCGAGCCTGGAGCCAGCCACGCCGCCTACGGTCTGGAACGCATCCTCGCCGTCGTCTCGGTCCTCACGGCAGTTCTCGGCTTCTTTGTCGCCTGGCTCTTTTACTACCGGAGGCCCGGCATCGCCGCTGTCATCGCGCAGCGCTACACTCCGCTCTACGCGCTCGTCGCCAACAAGTTTTACGTCGATGAGATCTACCAGGCGCTCTTCGTCACCGGCCTGCTCGGAGCCACGCGCCTCTTCCTCTACGGCCTTGGCGATCGCCTCGTCGTCGACGGCTTCACCCGCCTCTCCGGCTGGATGGCATTCGATCTCGGCGAGGCTGCCCGCCGCATGCAGTCAGGCAATCTCCGCTCCTACGCCGGATGGCTCGCGCTCGGCGCCGCCGTCGTCATGGCGATCATGATCTTCGGCTTCGGCCGCGCGGGACTGGTGCGATAACCAAATGGACATCAACCACTCCATCCTGAGCCTCATCATCTTCGTCCCGCTCGCCGGCGCAATCGTGCTCGCGCTGCTGCCCGACCGCGGCAAGACCATGCAATGGGGCGCGCTGCTCGTCACCCTCATCACCTTTGCGCTGACGCTCCACCTGCCCTGGCACTACAACAACGCCGCGCCCGCCGGAACCTTTCAGTTCACCCAGGATGCCGCCTGGATCCCGGCTCCCGCCATCCGCTACCACCTCGGCGTGGACGCGCTGGGCATGTGGCTGATCGTGCTCACCGGCTTCCTCGCGCCGCTCGGCGTACTCGCCTCCTGGAACGCCATCGGCGAACGCAAGAAGACCTTCTACGTTTTCTTCCTGCTCCAGCAGGTCGCCATGCTGGGCCTCTTCGGCGCGCTCGATCTCTTCCTCTTCTACGCCTTCTTCGAGCTCTCGCTCGTCCCCATGACCGTCCTGATCGCCACCTTCGGCCGCACCAGGGACCGCCGCAGGGCCGGCATCAAGTATTTCCTCTACAACTTCATCCCCTCCGCGCTGCTGCTCGTCGGCATTCTCTGGCTCTACGCCAAGACCGGCACCTTCGAACTGCCGCAGCTCGAAGCCCTCGCCCGCGCCCACGCCATCCATGGCACCTCCGCCGCGTTGTGGCTCTGCTCGCTGTCGTTCCTCTTCGCCTTCGCGGTCAAAGTCCCCATCTTCCCGCTGCACGGCTGGCTTAAGGATGCAATCGCCGAAGCCCCCACCGCAGCCGTTATGGTGCTCGCCGGCAAGACCGGCCTCTACGCCATCCTGCGCTTCTCCTTCGGCATCTTCCCCGAGCAGTCGCACCGCATCGCGCCGCTCATGATCGCGCTCGGAGCCCTCGGCATCGTCTACGGCGCGCTCATCGCCATCACCCGCAAAGACATGAAAGAGCTGGCCGCCTACTCGACGCTCAGCCATCTCTCGTTCGTCGTCCTTGGCATCTTCACCTTCACCATCGCCGGCCTCGACGGCGGCATCTACCAGATCCTCAATCACGGCATCTCCGGCGGCGCGCTCTTCCTGCTGCTCGGCTTCCTGTACGAGCGTTACGGCACCTACGACATGCGCGACCTCGGCGGGCTCGCTGCCGTGCTCCCGTGGATGACCACCCTCTACGTCATCACCACGCTCTCGCTCGTCGGCCTGCCCATGCTCAACAGCTTCGTCGGCGAGTTCCTCATCCTCTCCGGCTCCATGCAGTCCGGCTTCCACGTCGCCTGGACCGTCGTTGCCACCACCGGCGTCATCTTCAGCGCGGGCTACATGCTGCTCATGATCCAGCGCGTCTTCTACGGCCACTTTGGCGTCGTCTCGGACGAAGTCGCCCCGCGCGATCTCGTCGCCCGTGAACATCTCGCCCTCTGGCCCTTCGTGGCGCTCTTCTTCCTCATGGGCCTGGCCTCGCCTCTGTTCATGAAGTCCATCGACGTCAACGGCACCGAGATGGCGCGGCGTCCAGTATCCAGCACGCCTTCCGCTCCCATCAGGCACAGCGAAAGCGAAAGCTACACCCCGCAGGCCACGCTGAAACCCGCACCCGCAGTACCCGCACCAGGCGCACCCGCACCGCAAGGCAGGCTCTAACCCGATGCACATCAATCCCAACACCCTCGCGCTGCTGCCCGAAGGCATCCTCACCATCGCCGGCGTGATCGTCATGATGGCCGAACCGCTGCTTCCGCTCCGCGCCTCGCGGAAGAGCCTCGGCCTGCTCGCCATCGCGTCCTCCCTGCTCGCCATCGCCGCCAGCTGGTACCAGCTCGGCTTCGGAACCACGCTCGCCTTCTACGGAACGTTGCAGGTGGATGCGTTCTCCGTCTTCTTTCACATCCTCATCGCCGCCATCGTTCTCGTCACCCTGCTCGGCTCGCTCGACTACTTCGACCCCGCCAACACCGAAGTCGAGGGCAGCTCCGGCCACGCCGGCGAGTACTTCGCGCTCGTCCTCTTCGGTGCCGTCGGCATGATGCTCATGACCTCCTCCGTCGAGCTCCTCATGGTCTTCATCGGACTTGAGATCTCCTCCATCTCCACCTACATCCTCGCCGGCTTCCGCAAGGGCCGCGCCGCCGCCGCTGAATCCGCCATCAAGTACTTCCTGCTCGGCTCCTTTGCCACCGCTTTCTTCCTCTACGGCATCGCCCTGGCGTTCGGCGCAACCGGCACCACCTCGATCGCCGCCATCGCAGGAGCGCTCGGCAACTCGACCACCCCTGTCCTCGCCTTCCTCGCTCTCGGCATGATCCTCATCGGCCTCGGCTTCAAGGTCTCCGCCGCACCCTTCCACGTCTGGACCCCCGACGTCTACCAGGGCGCACCCGCACCGGTTGTCGGCTTCATGTCGACCGCGCCCAAGGCCGCCGCCTTCGCCGTTCTCCTGCGCATCACCTTCGTCGGCTTCGGCAGCATGCACGCCCGGTGGTCGATCCTGGTCTGGATCCTCGCCGCCCTTTCCATGACCATCGGCAATCTCGGCGCGCTCAAGCAGCGCAACGTCAAGCGCATGCTCGCCTACTCGTCGATTGCGCACGCCGGTTACCTGCTCGCCGCGTTCACCGCCTTCCCTCAGGCCGGCATCGCCGCCGCCTGCTTCTACACCGCCGCCTACGCCGCCATGAACGTCGGCGCCTTCGCCGTCGTCACCCAGATCGCCGGCTACACCGAGCACACCCGCACCCTCGACGACTACACCGGCGTCGCGCTGCGCCGGCCCTGGCTCGGCGGCCTGCTCGCCTTCTTCCTTCTCTCGATGATCGGCATCCCCTTCACTGGGGGCTTCTTCGCCAAGTTCTACGTCTTCTCCGCCGCCATCGGCGGAGGCCACACCGGCCTCGCCGTCGTCGGCCTCATCAACTCCGGCGTCGCCTGCTTCTACTACCTGCGCCTGCTCGTCGCCATGTACGCCCGCCACACCGAAGCCGCCGCCAACGAGCCCGCCCAGTCCACCACGATCCCGGTCTCCGCCGGCATCGGCCTGGCTGTAGCCGCGCTCGCCACCCTCATCCTGGGCATCCTGCCCGGCCACGTCCTCGGCCTCGCTGAGGGCGGCGCAACCGCCGCCATGCTTGCCCCCCGGCAGCCCGCACCGGCGCCTCAGCCCGAAACTCCTGTCCTCAGCCGGCGCTGACCCTCAGCGCCGGCTGAGGACGGCAGGGAAAGCGAGCGTTATCCCCAGGCTGGTGCCGGCGCCCGCTGAACGCCCGCACCCTGCGGGCCCGAAGCCCCGTCCACCATCGCGGTCAGCCGTTCCGCAACCTCCTGCATCGCTCGTGCCTGCCCGCTTAACTCTTCCGCTGCCGCCGCGCTCTCTTCCGCGCTGGCCGCGTTTGCCTGCGTGCCCTGCTCCATCTGCGACATCGACCGGCTGATCTGCGAAAAACCCGCCGTCTGTTCGCGGCTGCCCTCCTGCACCTCCAGCATCAGTGCCTTCACCGCCGCCGACTCCTTCGTCACCGTCTGAATACCCGCAGCCACCCGCTGCACCTTCTCCCGTCCGCTCTCCGACCGCGCCATCGAGTCCTCGATCAGCACTGCCGTATCCCTGGCCGCCTGCGCACACCGCTGCGCCAGATTCCTCACCTCGTCCGCCACTACCGCGAAACCGCTGCCCGCCGCACCCGCGCGCGCCGCCTCGACTGCCGCGTTCAGCGCAAGAATGTTGGTCTGGAATGCAATGTCGTCGATCACCTTGATGATCTTCGAGATCTTCCGGCTCGAATCCGCGATCTCCTCCATCGCCGTCACCATCTCGCCCAGCGCCACGTTCGTCCGGCCAAACTCCTCCTCCGAACGCGTCATCATCGTGACCATTGTCCCCGAGGTCTCGGTCGTCCGCTGCGCCATGGAGTTGATCTCCGTGCTCGCGCTTGACGTCTCCTCGATCCGCGCCGCCTGCTCGCTCGCCCCCTGCGCCATCGTCTGGCTCGAAGCCGACACCTGGCCCGACGCCGCCCCAATCTGCCCCGCCGCACCCGAAAGCTCCTGCACCGTGCCACGCAGCGCCCGGTTCACTCCCCGCACCACATACACAAGGCCCACCAGAAACACGAGAGACAGGGCCAGCAGCCCGGCGGTGATCTCGGCGCTCAGCGTCGCCGCGCCGCGGGCCTCGGTGGAGGCCGCAACGGTCAGTTCCGTCTCCAGAGCCGCGAGTTGCACCGCACCCGCCTTCATCCGCTTCTGCGGCGGCAGAAACTCGTCATTGTAGATCTTCGCCGCGGCTTCCGGATCGCCGGCCATCGCGCGCTCATAGACCCGGGCGTTCGCGGCGGTGACTGCTGCCAGATTGATCGCCAGGTCCGCGGTCAGCGCGTGTCCCCGCGGCAGAATCAGTAGCGGCTTCATCGTATCCAGCGCATGCTCGATGTCGCCTGCGTCCTCGGCAAATTGCCCGTTGTATTTCGTCATTGACCCCGGATCCTTCATGTATCCGCGCACCAGAATCCCGCGATCTCCAGCCAGCAGATCCGATGTGGAAGCATTGATCTTTGCCGCCAGAGCATACTTCACCCAGGTGGAGTCCGTGACCACATGCAGCTTGTCGCTCACCCGCGAAACGCCCAGCCATGAACCCACACCCAGAGCCAGCGTCAGTAATGCCAGCACACTCACCCCTGAAAACAATTTCCTGCCGATCGTCATCTGTAGGTCCTCACGACGCGCATGAACCCTCTGCGAACCGGGCCAGCCGTCCTCAAGACACTTCATCGGCGCATGACAACCTGCTGACACAGTACGGAAGTTCCGCATAAGCAGACGCAAGAATGCCCGGCGCCATAGCCGGGCATTCTCAACTGCTTCGCTGCGAACGACTATGCGGTGCGGACGAAGAGCAGCGCGAACGTGAACAGCGTCAGCGACTCGATAAATGCGAGGCCGATGAACAGAAACAGCTGAATCCCGGGACGTGCGCCCGGGTTGCGCGCCAGCGCCTCAGCCGCCGAGGCCGTCGCGCGGCCCTGACCCAGACCGCAGAGACCCGCCGCGATGCCCATGCCGATACCGACAGCCAGCGGAGCATACGGGTTCGGGCCGGCCGGAGCCGCGCCCTGCGCGAACGCAGGCATCGCGAAACACATCGCGGCCAGCGTCATAAAGAAAAACTTCGAAACCTGAAACATACGAGCGATCATTGTGGAACTCCATGCCCCCGTCGAGATGTTCGCCGCCAGTGGGTGGTTGATGCTCACCGTGCTGGCACCCTCACGCTATGCGGCGAGTGTTGCAGCCGGTCGAGAGGGGGCACCCCGCGACCGGCAAAACCTTGTCTTGCACCGGGTGTCATCGGAGCCACCCTTGTTGTCATGCCGCAGCCCAGCGGGGACCTGCTTCATCCTGCCGCCCAGACTCTCAGGCCGACCGCGCTCTAATGATCGTGCGAAACCGCCATCGACAGATAAACCGTCGCCAGCACCATGAAGATGTATGCCTGAATCAGCGACACGCCGAAGTGAAGTCCCAGGAAAAGCAGCGGCACACCCACCGGAATGAGCGAGAAAAATGCGATCGTCACCAGATCGCCCGCGAACATATTCGCGTACAGACGGATCGTGAGCGAGAGCACGCGCGCGAAGTGCGAGATGATCTCGATCGGCAGCATCAGCGGATACAGCCACCACACCGGCCCGAGAAACTGCTTCACGTAGCCGAACTTGTTCACCCGGATGCCGTGATAGTGATAGTAAAAAAAGGTCACGATCGCGAAGCCGAGTGGCACCACCGCATTCGATGTCGGCGACTCGAGACCCGGAATCAACCCGATCAGATTTCCCAGCAGAATGAACAGCAGCAGCGCCGTCAGGTAGGACGTAAAACGCTCATACCCGTGCCCGATGATCGACTCAGTCTGCGAGCCCACAAACTCGTGCGTCATCTCCGCAAGGTGCTGCACCGAGCCCGGCTTCTCCACCGAGAGCGACACCCGCACCAGCACGAAGTAGATCACCAGCACGGCGAAGACCAGCAACTCCATCGCCAGCGCATTGCTGATCGGCGCGCGTGGAAACGAGGGCGTTACGTGCAAAGCCAGCAGCAGATGGTCGACCTGCGCGGCAAAATGTTGATTCAGAAATCGTGTGAACAGCAGCTGTGTCGGCATAATCAGGTCGGTTCGGCTTA
>CAXTVJ010000001.1:292702-294585 GCA_964247715.1 uncultured Acidobacteriaceae bacterium
GTTCGGCTTAGTCGTTCAGTTCGGCTGACGGATCAGTACATTCAGTGCATCAGGGCTGCGGAGCCCGCTATGACGATCCGCGCCGCAGCATCCGCAGCGCTTCCACCGTCAGCGAAACCACACCCAGTCCAAGGCCCGCGGCAAGCGCAAATGCAGTCCCGTGGAGATACTTAAGACTAGCATAGAGAGCCGCCACGGTCAGGGCCAGGCGCACCACAAACCCGAACGCCACCATGCCTCCCGGCCGCGCCGCTCCACCGCCATCCATCTGCCGGTTCATCGCCGCCGCAATCTGCATCCATTCGCGCAGCGACGCCAGCGAAATCGCCGCGCCCACCAGCACCAGCACCGCGCTCTGCCATCCCGAGCGCCACCAGAACAGCCCCATGCAGACAACGCACAACACCACGCAAAGCCGCATCGAGGCCAGCAGAATCTGCCGCAGATCTTCGTCCGTCATGCCGACAGACGTTTGCGAGTAGTCAGGCTCGCCGGGCTCGCCGCCATGCGGAACAGGCTCGATCGGCGTCACTTCGCTCCCCGGTTCGAGACCCGCGCAATATACGTAAACATCTGGATAAATCCTCCGATCGCGCCCAGCAGGATCCCCGCCATCACCATCCAGTGCGTACCGAAGTGACGGTCGCCCCACGTCCCCAGCAGCGCCCCCACAAAGCACCCCGCCGGCAGCGCCAGCGCCAGCTGCACGATCGACTCCGCCTGCACCAGGCCGCCCAGCTTTCCGCCCGGCTGCGTGCCGGGAGTGCTGCCCGTCTTCTCGCCCGCTTTGTCGAGGCTGCCGTCTTCCTTCATCGCGATGTCCATTATCGCCGACGAGAGGTCCGCCGCGCTCTCCAGGGAAGCCGTCATCCTGAGCGGAGCGCGCAGCGCGCCGTCGAAGGACCTCGCCATCGCCTGCACCGACGCCGCCGTCCGCTGCACTCAACCCCGAAGCACTCCTGGCCGCGATACTCTAGCCTTGAGGACCAAACTCCAAGTGTTCGATTCCGACTTCGAAGAGCGCCTCTACGCCGAGCGCCACGACAAGCTCAACCGCATCGCCGAGCACGGCCAGGCCCAGGGCCTCACCGCCGCCGAAGCCACCTGGCCCAACAGCTTCGTCACCACAGCAACCATCCCCGAACTACGCGCCCGGTACATCGACAAAGCCCAGCCTGCGACCGCCGAAGAACTCGAAGCCAACCGCGTAGAAGCCTCCATCGCCGGTCGCGTCAGGCAGCATCGCCTTCAAGGCAAGACCGGCTTCGCGCATCTCCAGCAAGGCGGCAAGCTCCTCCAGATCTACGTCCGCCGCGACGAAGTCGGCGAAGATCAGTTCTCCATCTTCAAGCTCCTCGACCTCGGCGACCACATCGGCGTCTCCGGCTACCTCTTCATCACCCGCACCGGCGAGACGACCCTCCACGTCAGCTCTCTGCGCTTCCTCGCCAAGGCCATGCTCGCCCTGCCCGACAAGTACCACGGCCTTGAGGACGTCGAACTCCGCTACCGCCGCCGCTACGTCGACCTCTTCATGAACACCGGCTCCAGCGTCAAGCAAACCACCCACAGCCCCGCGCCCGAAGTAACGGAACCGTCCGAAACCGCAGCCGCCGACCCCCACGTCGCCGACCCGCCACCCGACGTCCGTGCCGTCTTCGTTAAGCGAGCAGCCATCCTCCGCGCCCTGCGCACCTTCTTCGACTCCCGCGGCTTCCTCGAAGTCGAAACCCCCATGATGCAGCCCATCTCCGGCGGCGCCACCGCCCGCCCCTTTACCACCCACCACAACGCCCTCGATCTGCCGCTCTTCCTCCGCATCGCCCCGGAGCTCTACCTCAAGCGCCTCGTCGTCGGCGGCCTCGACCGCGTCTACGAGATCA
>CAXTVJ010000002.1:0-6261 GCA_964247715.1 uncultured Acidobacteriaceae bacterium
GGGCGGAGAAGCTGGAGAGGTTCCGCTCGATGGACTGGGCGTCGCCGATGTCGGCAAAGACGGCGGAGAAGCGCGGGAAGACGGCCTCTTCAGCGGGGACGGGCAGACCGGCGAGGGCCATCAGGGCGAGCAGGCCGGTGGTCTTGAGGGCGACGGTTTTGCCGCCGGTGTTGGGGCCGGAGATGATGAGCTGGCGGGCTTCGGCGGTGAGGGCGAGGGTGAGGGGGACGGGCTTCGGTGACGACACGAATGCAGGTCCTTCGACGGCGGCTTCGCCTCCGCTCAGGATCACCGTTGCAGGGGCGGCTTCCAGGGTTCGTGCTTGTTGGGCGGCGCGCGCTTCGGCGCGCATGCGGAGCTCGAGCAGGGGATGGCGGGCGGCTTTGAGGGAGAGCTGCGCGGCGGGTCCGTCGGTGAAGGTGGGGGTGGTGCAGTCGAGCTCCATGGCGAAGCGGGCGCGGACGAAGTGGGACTCGACTTCGGCAAGGATGGCGGTGCCGGTGATGAGGGTTGCGGCGTGGCCGGCGAGCGCCTCGGTCATGGCGACGAGGATGCGGTGGATCTCGGACTGCTCCTCGTCGAGCAGGCGGACGAGCTCGTTGTTTTGCTCGATGGTTTCGAAGGGTTCGACGAAGACGGTCTGTCCGGACGAAGACGATCCGTGGATGACGCCGGGAACCTTGCGCTTGAACTCGGCCTTGATGGGGATGACGAAGCGCTCGCCGCGCACGGTGATGAGGTCGTCGCGGTCGGACTGCGTGGAGCCCTCCTCGCGCAGGGAGCGGGCGGCGCGGCGGAGGCTCTGCTCGATCTGGCGGTGCTGCGCCTCCATCGCGCGGCGGATGCGACGCAGCTCGGGACTGGCGTCGTCAGAGAGCGAGCCGTCGGGCTCGATCTTTCCGCGCAGCGTGCGGAGCAGCGGGGCGAGATCGTGCGGGAGCAGCGGGGCCGAAAGCTGCTGAACGGCGGTGCCCAGCCGATTGTTGTGGCCGCCCTCGCGGGTGGTGAGCAGGTTGCGCCAGGCAGCGATGCGCTCGACGACTTCAAGCAGAGCGAGGATCTCGAGCGCCTCGAGCGCGGAGCCGGTGACGCGGGCCTTTGCGAGCAGCGGCTCGGGGTCGAAGAGGCCGTGGAAGGTGAAGGAGCCGCCGGAGCCGAGGAAGCGGCGGAGGTCTTCGGTGCGGGCCTGCTGGGCCGCGATCCAGGCGGGATCGGCCGATGGCTCAAGCGCGAGCGTCCAGGCGCGACCGAGCGGTGACACGGCGCGGGCGGCAATGGTCTCGCGCAGACGCGGCCACTCCAGAGCGAGGCCGCTGGTCTCGGTGAGCGGAAACGGTATTTCAGGGAGCAGAGGCATGTCTGTTATTGGATGGTACGGGTTGCAGTTGGACGCGGGCCGCGTAACCACGGCTTTCATCTCAGCGGAAGGTCTGACCGTTGAGGGTTCAGACGTGCGGGCTGGAGGGAACTTGCGGAGGGACGAGACCGTATCTTGCTCTGCGACCGGAGCCTTGCTGAGGGGCCCACCGGAGGAGGACAAGACGATGATCTGTCAGGCGTGTGGATGTAAGCAGGGTGCGGGGCAGTTCTGCCGGCAGTGTGGCGCGCCGCTGACGGCGGCACCGCCCGCGCCGGGAGGAATGCCGCAACAGGCATGGCCCGGGTCGCCCTATGCGGCGGCATGGGCGCTCCAGCGCAAGGAGCGAGTGCAGGGGAACGTCCAGCCGATGGGAATTTTATGGCTGGTATACGGGCTGTCGCGTCTGCTCAGCGGGTTCGTTGGGGCGACGGTCCTGCGAAATCTGGCGACCGGCGGGAGGTTCGGGGATGCGCCGCCCTTTCTGCCGCATCTGTTCGCATGTCTGGCTCCGATCGTTGCGGTGACGTCGGCGGTGATGGGGTGCTGCGCGCTCTTGACTGGATACGCGTTACTGACGCGCAAGTCGTGGGGCCGGACCGTCGCGCTGGTGTTTGCGATTCTGGCGCTGCTGAAGCTTCCGTTCGGCACGGCGCTGGGGATCTACACGATCTGGGTACTGGCTCCGCGCGCCTCGTGGGCGGAGTGGGACGCGATCTCGCGCGCTGCGTGAACGCGAGGCTGCCGCCTACAATAGCGGGATGGAGTTTCCTGAGACACGCCTGCGCAGAATGCGCCGGACGCCGGCGCTGCGGGCACTGGTACGCGAGACGCGGCTTGTCCCGGAGCAACTGATCTACCCGCTGTTTCTGGTTCCGGGCGAGGGTGTGCGTAAGCCGATCTCGTCGATGCCCGGCGTCTTCAATCTGTCGGTGGACGAGGCGTTAAAGGAAGCGGCGGAGTGCGCGTCGCTCGGGCTGGGTGGGATTCTGCTGTTCGGGCTGCCGGCCGAGAAGGACGATGAGGGTTCGGGCGCGTGGGACGCAGACGGCATCGTGCAGACGGGTCTGCGGGCGATCAAGCGCGACCGCCGGCTGGATGGGCTTGTCACGATCGCGGATGTCTGCCTGTGCGAATACACCTCGCATGGACACTGCGGGATCGTGGCGCGGGACGGCGAGGGTGCGGGGGCGGAGTACGAGATTCGCAACGACGAAAGTGTGGCGTTGCTCGCGAAGACGGCGGTATCGCTGGCGGCGGCGGGTGCGGATGTGATCGCGCCGAGCGACATGATGGACGGGCGGGTGGCGGCGATCCGGGCTGCGCTCGATGAGGGCGGGCATGCGATGACGCCGGTGCTCAGCTATGCGGCCAAGTTTGCCTCGGCATTTTACGGTCCGTTTCGCGAGGCGGCGGATTCGACTCCGCAGTTCGGCGACCGGCGCAGCTATCAAATGGACGGGGCGAACGGACGCGAGGCGGTGCGCGAGGTGGAGCAGGATCTGCGCGAGGGCGCGGACATGGTCCTGATGAAGCCGGCGATGCCGTATCTCGACGTTATTCACGAGATAAGAAGCCGTGTTGATGTGCCGGTAGGGGCCTACCAGGTCTCCGGCGAATTCAGTATGCTCCAGGCTGCATTCGAACGGGGCTGGCTGGAGCGTGAACGCGCGATGCTGGAGTCGCTGCTCTCCATCCGCCGGGCGGGCGCTGATTTTATCGTGAGCTACTTCGCGAAAGAGGCGGCACGCGTTTTGCGTTAAGCCGCTTCTTCCATGAGGCGAGAGGTGGTTGACGGTGCATACGGAGCAAAGAGCTTCCGTCGCGGGCGAAGCGGAAAGACCGGGGAACTATGCTCCGCAATGGCGGGAGTATGCGCTGCGACGCACTCTTGCACTGGTGCTGCTGTTCAGCTTGCTCCCCGGGTGCGTGGGCTTGTTCTTTCTCTCGAGGCTCTGGCTGCACCTGCCGTTTTTGAGCGTGGGGCTGATGTTGCTCTGGACAGGAGCGGCCCTGGCGGCGGCCCGGTGGGCGGGTGAGTTTCGCTGTCCGCGCTGTCTGCGACGGTACGCGGCGCTTGGTCGGGGACGGGGAACCAGCATGACGCGCGGGCTGATCGATACGGTTTGCTCGAACTGCAAGCTGCGCAAATTCGAAGAGGGCACCAGGGCCTAACACCGAGCAAGCCTTTGACATCGATTCGTACGGATCTCTTTGGGGCCTGACTATTTCAGAGCCTGGCTGTCAGAGCCCGACTCTGAAGACCTTTCTCTTTGTTTGATCTGTCTTGATTGGTGCAATCGGGGTTGATCGGTGTCAAGCCATTGGGGCAGCGCGGCGGAGTAGAATCGACTGTGGCGTACGTGAGTGATGCCGTGCGATCCGGAACGGAGAAGCTTCCCTTGGCTGAGACGATTTTCGATGTGGTGGTGGTGGGCGGCGGGCCCGCCGGGTACACGTTTGCGATTCGCGCGGGGCAGTACGGGCTGAAGGTGGCGCTGATCGAGAAGACCGACAAGCTGGGCGGCACGTGCCTGCACTGGGGATGCATCCCGACGAAATCGATGCTGTTTTCGGCGGAGGTATGGGATCACCTGAAGCATGCGGCGAGCTACGGGATCGACGGAGTCGAGCAGCCAAAGCTGAACTGGCCGAACCTGCTGAAGCGCAAGAACGACATCACGATCAAGCACGCCAAAGGTCTCGATTTTTTAATGAAGAAGAACAAAATCACCGTCTTTAACGGGCACGGGCGTCTGACCGGGCCGGCGAAGGATGGGGTGTTCACCATCAGCGTGACCGGTGAGGACAAAGGCAGGCCAAAGGACGCGCAGGCCGAGGGCTACGAGAAGCAGAAGCCGGGCGAGGTAAAGGCGAAGAAGGTGGTGCTGGCGACCGGCTCCGACGCGCGCATGCTGCCGGGCTACAAGGCGGATGAGACGATCCTGACGAACATGGAGATTCTGACCATCCCCGAGATGCCGAAGTCGATGGTGGTGATCGGCTCGGGCGCAGTGGGCGTGGAGTTTGCGTCGATCTTCAAGAGCTTCGGCGCGGAGGTAACGATCCTCGAAGCGCTGCCGCGGATTGTGCCGGTCGAGGACGAAGAGATCTCGAGGGAGCTGCTGCGGCAGTACAAGAAGCGAGGGATTGCGGTCGAGACGTCGGTGAAGGTGGACAAGATCGAGAAGACCGCGGGCGGCGTGACCATCGGGTACACCGACGCGCAGGGCAAGCCGCAGACGAAGCAGGCGGAGAAGGTGCTGGTCGCGGTGGGCCGCGCGCCGCGTACGTACGACTGCGGACTCGACACGGTGAAGATCACGCCGGATCGCGGCTTCATTATGACCAACGAGTGGATGGAGACGACGGAGCCGGGCATCTACGCGATCGGCGACATCGTCGGCGGGCTGCCGCAGCTGGCGCATGTGGGCGCGATGTCGGGCCTTGTGGTCGCCGCGAAGCTCGCCGGCAAGTACGCGCGTCCGGTCAACCGCAAGCGGGTTCCGGGCTGCACCTACTGCGATCCGCAGATCGGCAGCGTCGGCCTCACCGAGGCGCAGGCGAAGGAGCAGGGCTTTGAGGTGAAAGTCGGCAAGTTCCCGTTCGTCGGCAACTCCAAGGCCACCATCGTCGACTCGCACGACGGCTTCGTGAAGATTGTCTCGGATGCGAAGTATGGCGAGATCCTCGGCGTGCACATCATCGGCCCGCAGGCGACGGAGCTGATCGCGGAATGCGTCACGGCGATCGAGCTCGAAGCCACCGTCGAGGAGATGATGTTCACCATCCACGCTCACCCAACGCTCTCGGAAAGCCTGCTGGATGCCTTCTCGAGCGTGGAAGGACTGGCGGTGAACGTTTAGGCTGGAGGAAGCCATGCGTTACAAAGTGGAGCTCTACAAGTCGGAAGAGGGCTTTGCGATCAGCTGTCCGGACCTTCCCGGATGCTGGTCACAGGGCAAGACCGAAGAGGAAGCGCTCGACAACATCAAGGACGCGACCCAAGGCTACCTCGAAGTACAGTCGGAACTGGAGCAGCGCAAGCAGGTGCGTTACGTCGAGGTGCTCGCCTCCTGATGGGCAGGTTGCCACGCGTCAACCACCTGCGTGCCATCCGCGCGTTTGAACGTGCCGGGTTCGAGGTGCTCCGGCAGAGCGGACACGTCTTCATGTCGGACGGGCGTCGCAGTATTGTGATTCCTCGCACCGATCCCATCGATCCGATCACCATGTTTGGAGTCGTTCGGGACGCGGAACTTACCGTTGAGCCGTTCCGGAAGCTCCTTTGAGCCATTTCCATCTGGTCTCGCTTCCGCGCGTCCCCTACGCAGAAGGTGTGGAACTGCAGCGGCGTGTAATCGAAGCCCGCAAGGCCGATCGCATCGGCGACACTCTGCTGCTCCTCGAGCATCCCCCGGTTCTCACACTCGGCCGAAATTCAAAGCGCGAACATGTGCTCGCCTCCGACGAGCTGCTGCGGGCGAAGGGCATCGAGCTGCATGAAATCAACCGCGGCGGCGATGTCACCTACCACGGGCCCGGACAGCTGGTGGGGTATCCCATCGTCGATCTGCGCGGCGACCTGCCCGGCAAGCGCGGTCCGCATCTGGGCCCAGTGGACTTCGTCCGTCTGCTGGAAGAGGTGCTGATCCGGGTGTGCGGGGAGTTCGGCGTGCCGGCGCAGCGCATCAAGGGCCGGACGGGGGTCTGGACGCTGGCGCACGGAGCGAAGACTGAACGGAAGATTGCGGCGATCGGGATCCATGTGTCGCACGGCGTGACCTCGCACGGCTTCGCGCTGAACGTCACGACCGACCTGCGGGACTTTCAGTGGATCGTGCCGTGCGGGATCGCGGATCGGGAGGTGACGTCGCTGGAGCTGGAGTCCCCGCGCGAACCTG
>CAXTVJ010000002.1:6361-10870 GCA_964247715.1 uncultured Acidobacteriaceae bacterium
GCACGAGGTGCGCCTGCCGACTTATAATCGAGCGGCGCTGTTATTACGGGATCTGCAGCAAAGGACGGACGAATGCCGACAGAAGTCATGATGCCCCAGATGGGCGAATCGATCACCGAAGGAACGCTCACGAAGTGGCTGAAGAAGCCCGGAGATTCAGTTGAGCGGGACGAGCCGCTGTTCGAGATCTCGACCGATAAAGTAGACGCGGAGATTCCTTCGCCCGCAAAGGGCGTCCTCGGAGCGCTGAAGATTGAAGAGGGTGCGACGGTTCAGGTGAACACCGTTGTCTGTACGATCGACGAGGGCGGCTCAGGTGCCGCTCCGGCTCCGGCGCCGGCTGGGCAGCAGGCTCAGCCTGAGCTGAAGGAAGATACGGCGACGCCGGCTGCTGAAGCTACGGCGGCGCGGGATGAGGCGGTCGAGCAGGGTGGCAAGAAGCCAGCGTCTGCTTCCGCGCAGCCTGAGACGAATGGCGGCGAAGTCGGCGGCGGCAAAGGCACCGAGGTGCTGATGCCGCAGATGGGCGAATCCATCACCGAGGGCACGATCACCAAGTGGCTGAAGAACATCGGCGATACGGTGGCGCGTGATGAGCCTGTCTTCGAGATCTCGACCGACAAGGTGGACGCTGAGATTCCGTCGCCCGTCGCAGGCAAGCTGACCGAGATTCGCGTGAAGGAAGGTTCGACCGTCACCATCAACACCGTGGTTGCGGTCATCGGCGGCGGTGCGGCTTCCGGCTCTGCGGGTGCTCCAGCGAGCACGCCTTCCGCTTCTGCCCAGCAGGCTCCTGCCGCGAGCGAGACCGCGCAGGCAGGCAACGGCGAGACGCCCCGTTCGTCGCCGCTGGTGCGGAAGATCGCGTCCGAGAACCAGGTCGATCTGCAACAGCTCTCGGGAACTGGTTCGGCGGGGCGGATCACCAAGAACGACATTCTGAGCTATCTCGAGAACCCCTCGGCGGCGAAGAAGCCGGCTGGAACGCAATCAGGAACGCAGGCTGCGGGCCAGCCGACCACGCCGGGCATTGCGGCGGCGGCCGCGGCTCCGCAGGCCTCGCCCGCACAGCAGGCGGCTCAGTCACTGAGCCAGCCGGCTGCAGGCAGCGTGGCGGTGCAGGCCTCGGTCTCGGCGGTGCAGTCGGCTGCGGCAACAACCGCTCCGGCGAAGGCGGCGGGTGGCGTGCAGCAGCTGGGCGAAGTGGTGCCGATGACGAAGATGCGCGCCATCATCGCGCAGCGCATGGTCGAGTCCAAGCGGACCAGCCCGCACGTGCACACAGTGTTCAAGGTCGATATGACCCGCATCGTGCGTCTGCGCGAGAAGGAGAAGGCGAAGTACGAGCAGCGCAACGGCGTGAAGCTCACCTACATGCCCTTCATCACGCGCGCGGCCGTCGTCGCGCTGCGCAAGCACCCGGTGGTCAACGCGGCGGTGCAGGGCGACGGCATTCTCTACAACCGCAATATCAACATCGGGATTGCGGTGGCGCTCGACTGGGGCCTGATCGTGCCGGTGATCAAGCAGTGCGAGGAGCGGAACTTCCTCGGCGTGGCACGGTCGATCGTCGATCTGGCGGAGCGCGCGCGGACCAAGAAGCTGGCGCCGGATGAGGTCTCGGGCGGCACGTTTACGCTCACCAACTCGGGGATCTTCGGCGAGCAGTTCGGGACGCCGATTATCAACCAGCCGCAGGTCGCGATCCTCGGCATCGGCGGGCTGAACAAAGAAGCCGTGGTGCTGACCGATAAGGACGGCCAGGACTCGATTGCGGCACGTTCGATCCAGCGCTTCACGCTGGGCTTCGATCACCGCATCGTCGACGGTGCGGACGCGGGCAAGTTCATGACGGACTTCAAGAGCTACCTCGAAAACTGGAACGAAGAGATAGGCTAGGCACTTCGTGCCGTCTTGAACGCGCTCTACGCGCGTGCAGTCGGCAGTTGGAAAGGCGGCGAACGCGTTGCGTTCGCCGCTTTTGCCTCGTCGGGACCTGATCGGGGTGCTGCCGCTGCAACGATCGAGCAGCGCAAGACGTCAAGGCAGAACGACGATCTTGCCTCCCGCCTTGTTCTCTTCCATGGTGAGGTGCGCCTCGACGATCTGCTCGAGCCTGAAGGTCTTGCCGATCTGGACCTTGAGCGTACCGGCGGCGATCTGATCGACGAGCTGCTGGAACGGCATGTCCATGAAGTCGGAAGACTCGCCGGTGTAGACGGTAAGGCCGACGGTGGACGGAATGACGTCCATCGGGGCAAAGTCGTCGAACGACCACTTGTCGCCGACCATGCCGGTCATGCAGACGATGCCACCCTTTGCGGCGCACTTCAACGAATCCTTGAGCGAGGTGGTGCCGACAAGCTCAAGTACCTTGTGGAAGCCCTCGGGCCGCTTCTCCCGGACGGCGATCGCGATGGAACCGGTGTCGACAAAAACCTCGTTCGCACCATTGTCGGTCAGCAGCTTCGCGCGGTCTGGATTGCGGGTCGTGGCGGCTACCGTGACTCCATGCGGCCTGGCGATGGCGGCTGCCGCGAGACCGACCGAAGTCGTTCCGCCGCGAATCAGCAGCGACTCGCCCTGTTTGAGCTGGAGCGCTTTGAAGAGCGAGCCCCACGCGGTCTGCAGCATCTCGGGGATGGCGCCGAGGGTCTCCCAGGGCAGCTGGGTCTTGATGGCCTGTACCTGCTTTGCGGGGAGGCAGGTGTACTCGGCATAGGAGCCGTCGAAGTCGCGGCCCATGCCGCCCATGACCGAGGCGACGGTCTGGCCCGGCTGGAACTCACCACCGGGCGCACTCTCGACCGTGCCAGCGACTTCGATGCCCAGGATGCGCGGGAACCTGACGTTGGGCGAGTGGCCCTGACGGGTGAAGAGCTCGGAGCGGTTGAGGCCGAAGGCGCGCACGCGGATCAGCACCCAGCCGGGTTGCGGCACCGGAATCGGGCGGTCTTCGAGCTTGAGCGCCTCGGGTCCGCCGGGAGTGTACAGGACGGCTGCTCTCATGGTGTCGGGCATACTTAGCTCCTCTCAGGCGCGTGGCGGGTTGGTGGAGGAGAAGCAATAGCGGGTCATCTTCCATGTGCCGTCGAGCTTCTGGAAGACAAAGAGCTCCTGATTGGCTTCGGCTCCGCTCTGGCCGGTGGCGTGCACGGTGACCGTCCCGGCGGAGTTGGTGCGCGCGAACGCCCACTCGGGCGCAACCTGATGGACCTCCTGGATCGCGAACTCAACCTTCAGGGTAATGGTGCGGAAGATGGCGTCGTACGCGGTGCGGATGGCGTCGGTGCCAATGGCGGACGGCGCGTACTGCCCCATGAAGATGCCGTCCGGAGCGTAGAGCGGGAGGACATCCGCGGTGGACGAAGCGTTGAGCGCGGCTTCGTACTGCTTGAGGACGGTGGCGATCGCGTGTTCTTCCGGGTTCACAGTGGCCCTGCCTCCTGAGGAGAGGTACGTACAGCTCGAATGTAAGCTCCTCGCATTCCTCCCGGTAGTGAGCAGAGGCAGGAAGCTCCTTCTCATTTGTGGGAAGGTCACAGGTGGGATAATCGCGGGGATGGCGGACCTGAACGCGCTGGCGCTGTTCGCGAAGATCGTCGAGGCACGCAGCTTCTCGGAGGCGGCACGGCGGCTGAAGCTTCCGGTCTCGACGGTGAGCCGGCGCATCGCGGAGCTGGAAGATGAGCTGGGCGTGCGGCTGCTGGAGCGGTCCACACGCAGCCTGCGGCTGACCGACGCGGGATCGGATCTGCTGTCGTCGGCGCAGCGCTCGGCCGAGCTGAGCGACGAGGTGGGGGACATCGTCTCCGAGCACAGGACGACGGTTTCGGGGGTGCTGCGGGTGGCTTCGCCGCCGAGCATCGCGGACTCGCTGCTGGCGCCGCTGGCCGTGGCGTTTCAGGAGGCGTATCCGGAGGTGCGGGTGCAGATGTTCAGCACCGAGCGCATCGTCGATCACGTATCGGAGGGAATCGATCTGGTCTTTCGCGTCGGCGAGTTGCGTGACTCGTCGCTGGTGGTGCGGAAGCTGCTGACCTACCGGCACCAGCTGGTGGCAAGCCCGGAGTATCTGGCGCGGCACAAGCGTCCGCGCACGCCGCAGGACCTGCTGAGGCACCGGCTGCTCGCGTTCTCGTTCTGGACGCCGCGCAACACATGGACGTTCGCGCACCGCAACGGCGAAGACCGCGAGACGCTGACCTTCGAGCCCTATCTGGCGATGAACGACTACGCCGGGCTGGTACATGCGCTGCTGGCGGGACGCGGCATCGGCGATCTGCCGCCGATCGTGCAGCCGGAGCTGATGCGCAGCGGCCGTCTGGTGGAGGTGATGCCGCCGTGGCGCTTCCGCAACTTCGACCTGAGCCTTGTGCACCTTGGCAACCGGCACATGCCTGCGGCGGTGCGCGCGTTTAAAGAGTTCGCGGTGGGGATGGTGCCGGGAATGTTTCCGAAGCTGCCGGCGTGAGCTCGACTGAGAGCAATGACCTAGAGCAATGACCT
>CAXTVJ010000002.1:10970-22692 GCA_964247715.1 uncultured Acidobacteriaceae bacterium
GAGCAATGACCTAGAGCGCGGCTTTGGCACGCAAGACCAGCTCTACAGCTTCGTCGGCGGTGCGGCCGACCGCGGAGAGGTGGCCCATCTTGCGGCCGCGCCGGGGCTTCAGCTTTTCGTAGAGGTGCAGGCGGACGCCGGGGACGGCGAGGGCTTTGTCGAAACAGACCTCGCGCGGCTTGCCGTCTTCGGTCAGCCAGAGGTCGCCCAGCAGGTTGGCGATGGCGGCGGGCTGAACCACGTCGACATCGCCGAGGGGAAGATCGCAGACGGCGCGGATAGCCTGTTCGAACTGCGAGGTGACGCAGGCGCGCTCGCTCTCGTGATAGCTGTTGTGCGGGCGCGGGGCGAGTTCGTTGACGAGGAGTTCGCCGGTCCGGGAGACGAACAGCTCGCAGCAGAGCAGGCCTTCGAGGGCGAAGGTGTCGGCGATCTCTCCGGCGATCTCGCGGGCGCGGGCTTCGAGCGCGGGTTCGATGGGCGCGGGGATCACGCTCCAGTCGAGGATCTGGTTCTCGTGGTGGTTCCAGGCGGCGGGATAGACCTTGACCTCGCCGCGCGGCGAGCGCGCCACCAGGACGGAGATCTCGCGCTCGAGGTCGATGGCTTGTTCGACCACGCCGGGACCTTCGCCGAGCGACTCCCAGGCGCCGCGGATGTCTTCTTCCGTCACCGGGCCTGACCGGAAGCCCACTTTGCCCTGGCCGCGGCCGTCGTAGCCTCCGGTGGCGGACTTGCAGAAGCAGCGCGGGCCGAGTTGCTGGATCGCCGCGCGTACTTCGTCGAGAGAGGATACGGCGCGGAATTCGCCGACGGGGAAGCCGTGCTTGCGCAGCCAGTGCTTCTGCTCGATGCGGTCCTGGATGATGCGCAGCATGGCGCCGCCGGGACGTACCGGGCAGAAGCTGGCGGCGGACTGCATGGAGTGCTCGCCGATCTGTTCGATCTCGAGGGTGACGACATCGCATCCGCGGGCGAGCATGGCGGCTCCGCGGGAGTCGTCCCACGCGGCTTCGATGCAGCCGTCGACAATGAAGCGCGCCGGGCAGCCGGGGTCGGGGTCGAGCACGAGGATGCGGTAGCCCATGCCGCGCGCGGCCATGGCCATCATGCGGCCGAGCTGGCCGCCGCCGAAGATGCCGATGGTGGCTCCGGGAAGAATGGGTGCGCTCACGCTCTGGACTCGCTTTCCAGCGTCTGGGCGAGGACTGAGTCACGCGCGGCTTCGCGGCGGGCGATCAGCTTCTGCTGCAGCGCGGTGTCGGTGGTGGCGAGCATGGCGACGGCAAGCAGGCCGGCGTTGGCCGCGCCCGAGGCTCCGATGGCGAGGGTGCCCACCGGCACGCCTTTGGGCATCTGCACGATCGAGAGCAGGGCGTCGAAGCCCTGCAGCGCAGTGGCGGCAACGGGCACGCCCAGCACCGGAACAACCGTGAGCGCGGCAAGCATGCCGGGCAGATGCGCCGCGCCGCCGGCTCCGGCGATGATGCACCGGAGCCCGCGCGCGGCGGCGGAGTTCGCATAGTCGAACATCAGGTCCGGGGTGCGGTGCGCGCTGACCACGCGGACCTCATGCGGGACGGCGAACTCCTCGAGGATCTCGACGGCGGCGCGCATGACGGAGAGGTCGGAACGGCTCCCCATCACGACACCGACCAGCGGAGAGGGGGAGCCTGGAGCGAGAGCCATAGGGGACGATTATACGGGGCGGCCAGGGGTCTAAACGCGATGCGCGAAGATGCCGATCGCCATCTGCGCGAGGGTAAGCAGGAGGCCAAAGGCGGCGGTGGCGCCGCGCAGGCGCTGCATGCCGCACTCGACTTCGGTCATGCGGGCCTCGATCCCGTGCAGACGGCCGGGCTGGCCGTTGCCGAGAAGCTGCTCCATCTGGATCTTGAGAACTTTGAGATCGGCGAGGACCTGTGCTTCGTATTCGGACATGAATTCTCCTTGGAAGGACAACGGCAAAGTCGCCCTGATGCCCGGGAGGCGCCACCGTGGGGTGTTGGGCGCTTCGCGGGGTTAGCTTGCTGTGTTGGCGAGGTGCGTGATGATCGCCGCCGAGCGCCGCGAGTAGAGCGGGGGCGTAGATGCGTCGTACATGCGGATGTAGAAGCTCTCGTTGACCGCCGAGACCGGAAGCGAGAAGCCTCGGACCGGGCTGCGCAGGACGAGGTTGCCGGAGGCCGAACCGGTCACGCCGACCCCCCAGCCGGAGTCGCTGCGGCGTACCTCGAAGCCTCCCCCCGCGGGCGGCGCCTGGCCGGCGTCGACGGTGACTGCGTCGTTCGCGGGTCCGACAGCGGTGATGCTCTGCAGGCCGGCGAGGGCATGGGTGGGCAGGGTGGGCGGACCGCTGCTGGAGTCGGCGAGCGGCAGCGGCGAGGCGGGCAGCAGGGTGTCGGCGGGGACGAACTCGGACAGCGTGAGGGCGAGGCCTTCCGCCCACTCGTTGGCAAAGGCGAGCCTGTAGGTGAGGACCTCCGGGTATGCGCCCTGAGAGGAGAGCGTCACTTTGCGCACGATGACGTTGTCGGTCGCTCCGTTGCTGGTGAGGGCCAGCACGTCGCCGGGCCAGATGTCGCCGCCGGAGACTGGATTAGCCGCGGTGTAGCTGCCGGTGACCGCGGCGGCGCGGTTCGTGGAGAAGCTGAGGATGGCCTGCGCGGCGGACTCGCAGTCCTCCTGACAGCGCGCGGGCGGTGAGGTGACATGGCCGATCCAGCGGGCGGTGCCCGAGGCTCCACCGGCGGTCTCCGCGGCGAGACTTGCGGGGTCGGCCAGGCGCGCAACCGCGCGGCGGCGTCCGCGATAGGAGACGGTGACGATCTCTCCCGCGGCGGGCACGCGTCCGGCGAAGAAGGTGACGTGACCCGAAGCGGAGGCGGTCACCGAGCAGTCGTCGCCTTCGGCGGCCTTGCCGATCAGGCGTGTCCACCGGCTGCCGGTAGAGCTGGTGCTGCGTACCTGGCAGGAGCCGATCGAGACGAGGCTGACGGCGGCAATCGAGCCCGTGAGCGAGAGGCTGTTGGCGACCACCAGCGTGGCCTGCGCAGGCGAGTTCGCGAGCGTGCCGTCGTAGAGCACGGTGGCGGGCGTGTTGGAGGCGGCCTCGAGGTTGCGCGCCTCGAAGACGAGCGCCAGCGGTGCGGAGACGAGCGCTCCGCCAAAGGCCTGCGGCTGTGCCCCGGGTGCACCGAGGTTATCGACCATGGCGTAATAGGTCTGCTGCACCCGGATCGTCTCCGGGCAGTGCAGGCGGAGGCGCAGGGTGCAGGGCGCTCCCGCGGCGAGTGTGAGCGGCGTGCCGGCCAGAGCTCCGTTGACGATGGGCGTGAGCACGGTGTTGCCGCCGGATTGCGTCACGCTGAAGCCGGCGGTGCAGTTGGCGAGGATGGTGGCGCCGGAATAGAGGCCGGCGATTACGCCCGCGCTCCCGGTCTGCAGCAAAACCGAGTCGAGCTCGACGACCAGCGTGCCGCCGAGCTCAATCGGGTTCCACGCGGCGAAGACGGTCTGGCCGTCGAGGCCATTCCCGCCAGTGAACGTCAGGCCGCCTGCCCCCAGCCCGAAGTGCGAGCCGGGATCGGTGATCTGCCACAGCCCGGCGTTGAAGGCCTGTTCGTTGAAGGGATCGGCGAGCAGGGTGGTGTGACCCGCGTTGGGTGTCGCCGGCTCGCCGAGCAGCGGGAAGACGGTGGTGGTGCCGTCGCCGGTGAAGAGCTCGGTGAAGTAGGCCCAGGGCTCGTCGGCTCCGGTGACGGTGACATCGTTGGCGAGCGCGCGGACGGCGGCGGTCTGGAGCGCGAAGACCGCGAGCGAGCCGTCGCCGTCCGAGAACATGTGGGTCGCGGAGGCGACAGGGGTCAGGGAGACGGAGCCATTCAGCGTGCGATACGAGGCTGCGGAAGCACTGGCGAGTGCGCCCGCGGTCTCGGACCAGACGGCTCCGTTCTCCTGCGGAAGATAGCCGATGGCCCGGCTGGTCGTTGCGGGCACGGACGCGAACGCGGATCCGGGCGCGATGCGGGCGGAGAGCGTGCTCAGCAGCGCGGAGGAGGTCTCTCCCAGACCGAGCGTGCTGCCGTAGCGGCCGAGGAAGGATTCTTTGTCGAGCAGCCACTCGTCCGAGAGGGCGGAGAGCGCGTAGCGGAAGACCGGGCCGGCGCTGGCCTCACCCGCGTAGACCGGAACGGGTTCGACGGTCAGATAGCCAGTGAACAGGGGCGTGCCGGCGTCGGAGTTCAGGACGACGCGTCCGCGTCTTGCCGGAACAGCGAGCGATGAGCCCGCAAGTACAAGCAGGCCCTTGAGCATTGAGGGCTGGTTGAGGGTGCGCTCAACCTCAAAGGGGGCCGAGATGTCGATGCAGGCGGAGTAGTCGACGGGCCCGCGGCCGTCGAGATTGTCGATGGTCAGGAGCACAGGGCTTCTCCCTGCTCACCGGGTTCCGCATCGGGCGATGCGGGCGCGACCGCCGGCAGCCCGCGCATCGCCCGTACCTCGGCCACCGAGAGCACGCCGGCGTTGAGCAGCTGGATCTGCATGGCGACCTCCTCGGTCTCATCGCGGGTCTCGAGATCGTTGAACAGGAACTCAAACTCGTCCGCGCCGAGGCACTTCGAGAAGACGTCGCGGGTGATGTGTTCGGCCAGCAGCCGGGCCACGGGCACGACGGAGGTCTGGAAGGCCTCGTCGGCCAGCTCGGTAGCAGTGGCGCGGTTGACGTCGGCCTCGAGTCCGAGCAGCATGGGCGGCAGATCGAAGGCGGTGGCGATCATGCGGATGAGGAACTCCTGCCAGCCGAGGCGGAGGTCGGCGTCGGTGCCGCCCTGGAAGCGCAGCACCTCGGGCTTGTTCTCGCAGGAAAGCACGGGAACCCGGCCGGTGCCTTCGATCTCGTCCTGCCACCAGCGGATAAGACGGTCGTGCTGCTCGGGCGTGGCGTCGTTCAGCCAGAGCGCGTACTGGACGACGGAGTTCGAGGCGAGACGTCCGGCGTAGCGGGAGGCGCTGAGCAGTTGGCCTATCGATTCGAAGGCGACCTCGAGCCGGCCGAGGCCGAAGGGGGTGTGGGTGCGCGGATTCAGCCGGATGTACATCAGCTCGTTGTCCTGCAGCGGGGTAACGGCTTCGGCACCCACGCGTCCGGTCTGGAAACCGAATCGAGGCGCGGACAGATCGCCGTTCCAGCGCGGATCGATGCGGATGGCCGCGCCGTCGATGGCCCAGAGGCTCACCGGCCGGGAGGGGTCGCCGGTGGGCCGCATCTCGGCCGCGCCGAAGCCGCCGACGAGGATGTCTTCGAGCACCTGTTCGGCAAACGTCCGGAAGGAGTCGCTCTCGTTCGGCGATTCGAGCGCGCGGCGCAGCGCGTGCATGCGCGCCTCGGCGTCCGGGACGGAGGCCGGGTCGATGCCGCGGCGAAGGCGGATCTGCCAGGAGAGGCTGGCGATGCGGTCTTTGACCAGGTTGAGGGCGCGACGGGCAACCGGGGTCTCGGCCAGACGGCGGAGATGGACCGCGCTGGGCCGGGGCAGAGCCGACGCGGCGGGCAGTCCGGCTCCGCCCGCGTACGGCGCAAGAATGGAGGGCAGGGCGCGGGTCTTGCGCGTGGCGCTCGCTTCCTGCGGGGCGGACCGGGTGGAGGCGGTGAGACCCTGCCACGCGTGGCGCAGGCGTTGCGGAACAGATGCCATGAAGACTCCTTGGGAGCAGAGAAAAGGGCGCGTGCCTGAGTGGCCGCGCCCTGCGTGGAGGTCGATTTGTCTTACAAGTCAGAAGAGCAAACGATCAACACGGATACAAGGGATCAGACGGATGAACACGGATGAACTCCTGCGGTTCAGAACCGACAGGCAACGTACTCATTTCGTGTTCTTGTCTTCTCTTTCTCAATCCGTCCGATCCTTCTGAGTCCTTCTGATCCGTGTTGATCTTTTCGCTCTAGTGCAGGCCGAGTTCGCGCTTGGCGGTCTCGGCGGAGCGGGCGAGGTCGGCCATGGTGAGCACGCGGATGGCGGCGCGCTCCATGGTCTCGACCCCGAAGCGATAGCGCTCGCCGGCTTCGTCCTCAGGGTCGAGGGTAACGGTGCGCAGCGGCTCGACCACAGCGGTCAGTGCGAGCGGGATGCCTTCAATGCGGGCGATGCCCTCCCGCAATTGCGGGGCGGTGAAGGCCAGCACCCGGGCGAGCTCGACATCGCCCTCGAGCGAGACGGCATGGAAGATCTTCAGCAGGTTACCCGAGGCGGCGACCTGCCCCGGTTCGGGCCGGTAGCCGCAGTCCAGCCGGAGCGGATCACCCCTGCGGGTGTAGCGCTCGGCGGCGATGCGGCGCGTCATCAGCCGCCAGACGCCGGCGCGCTCGAACTCCGTGCGCATGGACGCGTGGAGGGCGGAGCGTCCGCGCCGGGCGTCTGCCCGGGACGCGCGGGCGGGCGGGCTCATGGGCTCGACGTAGAGCCGCATCAGCTGTTCGAGCTCGGCGAGGAAGCTCTCGGCCAGCGCCGCGCGCGGCTCGGTGATCTGGATCGAGTTCGAAAGCGTATCGGCGAGCAGAGCGAGCACCGGCTTCGGCTCGCGCGGGTCAACGCTCTCGAGCCGTCCGGCGATCTCGCCTTCAAGCGCCTCCAGCAGATCCAGATCGGCGCCCGCGTCGATGCAGCGGACGCGCGTCCAGTCGCGGGTGAAGCGGACCTGGACCCGCGCCGGCGCGGCACCGCGTGCGGTTTCAGAGGCGTCCCGCAACACGACGCCGATGTTGACGAACTCCCCCTTCACCACGTCGGGGACGTAGCGCAGCAGCGAGAACTCGCACGGAAGACGTTCGTTCACAGACCCTCCTCCGGGATTGGGGGCTTCAGGACAGGCTTAACACGGACAAGAGAGATCAGACGGATAAGAATGGATACGGCAACCGCTGGAAGCGGGTTGATGAGGCTGCGTCATGCGGTTAACCAGGCCGAGTGGAACCATGTGTCTGTTGTCGTATGTCCCCCCACGTTCTGACCTTTGTTCCCAACCCGTCTTCGTCGTATCTGCCCTGATCCGTCCTATCCCTCTTATCCGTGTTGAGGGGTTGTCGTTGTCCTCTGTCTACATGATGGACTTGGCGTGGCGCTCGGGGAACGCCGGCGGGACTGAGATCGCAAGCCGGCGGTTCCATAACGGGAAGGGTTCCCGGTCCGAGTCGCGGAAGCTTTCGATCAGCTCGCGCACCCGGCTGCACCGTTGCAGCAGCTGTTGGACCAGGCGTTCGACCGTCTCCGGCGCGCCCCCGTACCATCCCGGCGGGACCGCCTCGGCGATTGCCCACAGGATCGCCGGGTTGAGGCTCTCGAGGCAGCTGAGCCAGGGCTCGAACGACTCCCACCCGGTGACGCGCGCGTAGACCGAGTTGCGCGGATAGACGCCGCGCAGAGGCGAGTCGGGGAAGCTCCAGTCGTTGGCGTTGAAGCAGAATCCTTGGTCGACGAAGACAGCACGGTACTTGCGTTCGCGCTGTTTGCGCTCGAAGACCGCCTGCCGTCCGTTGCAGTTGCCGGTCCACTTGTCGAGCGCGAGCATGCCCGCGAACTCCGCGTGATTGCGCACCGCGGCGAGCTGTTCCTCGGCCAGATAGTCCACCACCTGCCCGGGCATCAGGCCGCCGACAAAGGCGCTGCCGAAGTGCAGCCCCGCCTCGCAGCGCTCGCTCTGCCCCCTGCCGAGATCGATCCGGAGATCGGGCGTATGAGCCGCCAGCCACTCCGTCACCTCGATCACCTCGGTGGCGGGCACACTCAGCCCGATGGCGGCGGCCAGCCGCGTGGCGATCAGTTCGTTGGCGAGGATGCGCGGTCCCTGCGGATTGTTACGAAACTTCACCACCCAGAGGCGGGAATCCGCGCCGAGCATGAGCTGACTCTGCGCGCCGCCGCGCATGCGCCGAATCGCCTGAACCGCTAAAACGGACACTCGTGACTCCTTCGAAAACTCTGGTGGTACTCGAAAAGGCGTAACACGGATCCATCCGATCAAGGCGGGATCACGGACGATAGGGCTCGGACCCTGGGAGAGGCTTGTCGCGGCTTCGCGACGCATGGGCTGGACCGCTCCTCTTCGAAAACGGCTGCAGGATCTCCGCTGCGCAGGCCTTTGTCTCTAACCCGTCCTTTGCCTCATCCGCCTCGATCCCGCCTTGATCGGGTGATCCGTGTTGCGCCTTTTGAGCATACAGCCACCGTTCTCGGGTGAGGCTTCAGCGGGAGCCCGCCAGTTCGGCCCGGACGGCGTGCGCGATCGCCGCGGCCATGACGAGGTCGTCGTGGGTGCCGGGTGCGGCGGCGTAGCCTCCCGCCGCCGTGCTGACGAAGCTGCGGCACTCCGCCAGCAGACGCCGCGAGCAAAACAGCGCGGGATCCGTCTCGAGCAGCGCGCCGAGGCGCGAGACCATCGCCGGTTTGTTGCCTGCCGTGGTCAGGCGCCCGGCCACTCCGTGCTCCGCGTAGACGTTCGCGTAGCGCTCGACCGCATCCAGATAGGCGAGCACGGCCGTGCCATGGTTGTTGCGTTCGACCGCAATCAGCGCACCGTGATACTCGCGGCCCAGCGCCGCGGCGATCCGCGCCAGTTCGAGTGGGGTGAGGCGCTCGCGCAGCTCGGCGCACTGCAGACCCGTCTCCAGATCGAGCACCTCGATCGCTGCGTAGTCGCCTCCGCTGCCGCCGCCGGCGGTGTCGACACCCAGCAGGTAACTCCGTCCCGCCACCGGCTTCAGCCAGACCTCGAGCGTGCCGTCGCGCCGCATCGCACGCGGTGCGGGCGTGCCGCGCAGACGGCGCTCGATGGCCTCAACCGAAAAGCAGCAGTCGCCGGATGCCCGGAAGCAGCTCTCCGGATCTTCGGCATACTCCTGCGCGCGCAGCCCGCGGAAGCCGCGTTCGAGCGTACGCCGGAAGCCGATCTGCTCTTTCGAGAGACCGTGGCACGTCATCAGGCTCCGCTCTTCAGCGGTCAACTCCGCGGGCGCAGCGGCGGTGTACGCCCGTTCCAGCCACCACGGAAAAAAGTGGCGGATCGTTTCCGTCTCGGACGCCTCCTGCCACTCGCGGTAAAAGGCTCCGTACGCGCCCGAGGGGGTGGATTCAAGCGTGATCTCGCCGCCGGGGGCGAGCGCCGCGCGCAGACCCGCGAGGGTCTGGGCGGCATCGCCCGGCCATCGGCTCACCTCGCTCAGGTGAAGGTTCTGGATGGTGAGCCCGCGGCCCGCGCTGGCCTCGCCCGCGCTCACCACCCGGAACTCGCTGTCGAGCTCGCCGAAGAGCATGCGTCCGGTGGTCGCGCGCGCGCGGCGCAGCGGACCGTCGCGATACGCGGCGGGCAGGTTCTCCCACATGCGCTCCACCATCGCGAAGAGGCTCTCCGCGGCCTCGCGCGTATGCGCCACCTGCACGGTCAGCACGCCGGGGGCGGTGACCGTCTTCAGAAAAAAGCGGCCGGCGATCCAGGTCGAGATCCCCATCTGCCTCGCCTTCAGAACGATGTTCCGTTCCCCACGCCGGGCTTCGTACTGTCGTTGTGCACGGTTTGCAGTCAGCGGGCGCAGGCGTCCTCTCCGGTCGCGCATCGTCAGCAGACGCGCGGAGAGCATGACGCCGAAACCGTTGCCTGCGGGAGGCGGATTGTCCTCCCGCAGGCAACGGCCCAGGCGCAGCAGCTGGTCGAGTTCTTCCATCACGGCGGGCTAGAACTCCCAGTGCCATCCGGCGGAGGTCTTCGGGTTCGGAACCAGCCGGAGGGTGAGGGTTGCGTTGGCCGGGATGGTAACCGCGCTCAGAGAACCATTGAGGGGATGGCTGGACGAGTCGGGCGTGATCGTGATCGCCACCGCCGACTGCGCGTTGTTGAACCGGAACGTCGCCCCCGAGGCCCCGGTGCAGTCCGGCAGCGCGATATTGCCCGCGGCCGTGACACCGCCGAGGTCGAGGTATCCGTCCGAGCAGGCCATGGTAAAGCCGTTCAACGTGGTGAGCACATGCGGGTTCAACTCGTTATAGCCGAAGTACCAGTTCAGTCCGTTCGAGACCGCCTTCGCCATCAGCGTATTGCCGGCCGTCGTGGGGTGAATGCAGTCCGACTGGAAGTACGTGGTGGCACCGGGGCAGGCGGTGCCCGACGCGCCGGGTGTACCGGCGTTGGCGCCGTCCGCGCCCAGGATCGGATTGGCGGCGATGTCGAGCACGCCGGCGAAGCCGACCTGCTTTGCCTGCTGCACGATCAGCGTGTCGTAGCTGTCCTTCAGGGCGTCCATGGTCTGGCCGCCGAAGCCGGTGCCCGTGCGCGAGGTCATGGTCAGCATGAAGGGCGTGCACCCGGATTTGCGCATCAGCGCCGCCCATGCGGCGGCTTCGTTCCAGGCCGTCTGCGGCGCGACGGGGTTGAACGACGACAGGTCGTTGGTTCCGGCATCGAGCAGCGCGACCGCGGAGCCGCCCAGGGTGCTGCAGCGCAGCGCGGCCCGGTTGGCCTCGTGCGAGAGGATGGACGCTGCGCGTATGCCGATGATGCCGTAGTTCGTGATCGTGTACGCGGGTTGATTGGACAGCGTCAACTGCGCGCTGTAGGGCGTCGCGCCATTCGCGCCCACAGTGATGGAGTCTCCCACGGCCAGCAGCTGGGGCGTGGACAGACTGAACGGAAGCGGCTGCAGCGGAACTCCCTTGCCGGCGACCAGTGCGAAAAACGCGGCGGTGTTCTGCTGGACCTGCCCGGCGGTGTGCTGGGCGGAGCTCGCCGCAAAGCCGAAGAAGGTTCCGGGAAAGAAGCCGCCGCCCCAGGGGGAGACGCCGGAGGTGCCGAGCACCAGATTGCCGGAGCTCTGCGCGCCGCAGTTCGCACTCTCGGTGGTGTAGCTCAGCTCGACCCCGTTGAGGTAGAAGTGATCGAGATTGCCGGAGCCGGTGCCGCATACGACCGTAAAGACGGCGAAGCCGGACAAGGTGTTCGGCGAGGCCGTGGAGACGGTGTTGGGATAAAGCGTGGGCGCGTAGGTGTAGTCGCTGGCCCCGCCGGTGATGCCGCCCGGTGTCTGCAGCAGCACGTTGAAGCCGGTACCGCCGGTGGTGGACGACATGAGCGTGGGATAAACGTTGGTCGCCTGCACCCCTGCCGTGATGGGGTTGATGTAGACGGCGAAGTAGAAAGTCTTCTCCGCATTCAGCGCGGCGGGCAGCGCGACGTTCGCGCCGGCTCCGAAGCTGAGCCCGTTGCCGCTCCACGTCGGCAGCGTCGAGCCACCCAGGGTGCCATTGTTCGCCCCGATGCGATCCGCGACCGTGGTCCCCGTCTGATTGCTGAAGTCATAGAGCGTGTCCAGCGTGGTAAAGCTCCCGGCCCCGTTGGAGGCCTTGACGATGCCATAGCCGGAGTTGAGCGCGGCGACCGAGCCCGGACCCGCTGCGTACGCCGTCCAGAAAGCGGGTGCGGTGGCCGGCGTGTTGCCGAGGTTCCCGGCCGCAAGAGAGACGTAACTCAGCGCCGAGGCACCGCTGCCGTAGGTAACGCCATCGCCCTGCGCGTAGGTGGTCGCCGCCGCCCAGGTTCCGCGCGGGTTCACAGTGCCCGCAGCTCCAGTCGCCCCCTGCGCTCCGGTTGCTCCGGCTGGCCCCTGTGCACCGGCAGCCCCCTGCGCTCCGGTCAGCCCCGTGGTGCCGGCTGCTCCTGTTGCACCGGTAGCTCC
>CAXTVJ010000002.1:22792-78556 GCA_964247715.1 uncultured Acidobacteriaceae bacterium
GCTCCGGTTGCTCCAACCGGTCCCTGTGGGCCAGCGGTTCCTGTCCCTGTTCCTCCCGCGACCCAGGTGCCGTCTTCACGCAGGAAACGTGAGGTTCCGGCGACAGCCCCGGGGTCGGGTACCGCACCGGCCGAGTGGGTTGCGCCGGAGGCGCCGAAGACCGGCAGACTCGCAGCCGTGACCGATCCGGAGAACGAGCCTTGAAAGGCGCCATTCACGTGCGTCGCGTTCAGCGTCCCGACGTTGATCGTGCCCGCGGTCATGCCGCTCGGGGTGAACTGGTACTGGGTTCCGCGCAGGATGAAGTCGAGGTTGCTGGTCGCGGGCGAATACAGCATCTGGTCCGAGCCCACCGCCGAATCCATGCGGAAGAGGTTATAAGCCGAGTTCCACTTCCCGCAGCCGTGCGAGTTACAGTGCACCAGCGCAACCGAGTCCTCGCCTGCCTCAAGCTCGAGCGAGCGATTCCAGACGCCGGCTACCTGCATGCCCGTGCTCGGCGCGCCGTGCGTGCCGCCATTGCCGAAGTAGCTGCTGGAGGCGACGGCGTTGCTGATCTGCCAGCCGTAGAGCCCGGGGCCGTTGTTGCCCTGGTAGGCGATGCCGGCCTGCTGGTAAAGCGACGAACGCGGCATGTACTGCGTGATGAACTCGACATCGGCCGCGACGCGCATCTGAAAATAATGCGGCATCTCCACCGTATCGCCCTGCGTCCACGCCACGGTGTTGGCCGCCAGCGTCATCTGTCCGTCGACTGCCTTGCTGGTGGTATTGTAGACGCCCAGCACCGCGGCCATCGGGTACAGCGCATAGCTGCCGGTGACATAGGTCAGCGTGCCGCCGCTCGAAGTCGAGTTGGGCCCGCTGCCGGCGTACGTGAGCGTGTTGGGTCCGGTGCTCGTGACCGGAAACGTGCCGTCGTAGCTCGCGTCGGCAACCCCGGAGACGGTCATGCTCAAACCGCTCACGTCCACCGGCAGATTGCTGACGGTGGTGACGGTGACCGTGTTCGCGTTGCGGGCAATCGAAGCCACGGAGAGATTGAGGTTGACGAACGCACTGGGCAGACCCTGGACGCCGACCTCCGCCGTTACCCCGCCGGCGTACAGCAGACTCGTGGCCGAGGTGGACGCGATCACCGGGAAGACCTGGCGGATGCCGTTCAGAGTATCCACCGTCTGCTCGAGACCGTAACCGCACAGGCCGCCGACGGCGACGGTCGCCCCGGAGGCATGCGGGATCGTAAGCGTGAGCGCGAGATGACCTGCATCCACCACCGTGTAGGAGGCGGTCTCGAAGTTCATCGGACGCTGATCACCCTGTTGCACATCGGAGAGACAGGCTACGCCACTGGTCGCCGCCAGCGCCGCCGTACTCGTCGCGAAGCCCGACGGAACGCCTGACGTGGCGATCGCGACGGTCACGGTTCCGGGCGCGATGTTGTTCGACTGGCTCGGGATCAGCTGCGCGGTCTCAAGCAGGGTACTCACCGGGAAGCTGGTTCCGCTGAAGCTCGCGACCGGTTGCCGTCCCGTGGACGGATCGCCGCCGGCGATCGCACCCGTGGAGATGACGTGCGCGGGGTTCTTGTCCAGCAGATACCGCCCCTCCCCCTGCGTGCCGCCGCCTGACGTCGCCGCGATCTGCAGTGTTGTGGCACCGGGCGTGCATCCGCTGGAACAGGTACCCTGGAAGACGCGCGTATCCTCGCCGAACTGCAGATCGAACGGATGAGCTCCTTCATCGGCGGCATCGCGGAAGCCGGCGTCGGTGACCATGTAGAGGCCTCCCATGATGCAGTCGCCGACCGCATAACAGTTCTGTCCGCCGCCGGTCAGAATGTGCTGCCCGACCGTATAGTTGTTGCCGGACATCGAGAGCGCCGTATTGGTCGTCTTGAAATACGGCACGGTCGCCTGAGTCGCGGCGGGATAGGTGTTGTTCCCGCCCGCATACGCGTTGTTTGTAAGCTGCAGCGTGTTTGAAAACAGCTCGCTCGAATTGCCGGCCGCCGATCGAAAGGGAGCGCTCAACGTCTCACTCACGCTGATGCTGGCCGCCGCGTCATCTCCCCCCTGCTGCGGGTTGAAGGGGTTGAACACGGTGGTTCTCTGCGCGCCTCCGCGCTGGTCAATCAGCTCCGTTGCCGTGTTCCAGGTTGTCGGCGAAGGCTGTTCCACCTCCGGGTACGTCGGCTCGGCGACGATCGTGCATCCCGACGCGCAGTTCGCGCTCGCGGCCGCGTTGGCAATGCCGTTGTTGCCGGTTCCGCTGACGAATCCGCTCGCGTACTCGATGCTGTTCAGCGTGTTCACCTCGAGGCTGGTGGAGGCAGGCTGTACCACGGTCTGCGTGTGCGTTGGCAGCGTACTCACCTTCTGCGCCAACCCCGCGCTCACGCCCGCAACGGACTCATCCACGTAATTTTTATCGCTCGCCTGCAACGGTGCTGCCGGATCGCCCGGAAGCACCAGGGGGCCTGTCATGGTGTCGCCTGCCTTCAGCACGTAGGGAGTCGAATCGAGCGGAACGCCGGTTGCTGCCGCGGCGATCGCCGTATCGACATACTGCTTTGAGACGGTCTGCATCGCGACCGATGCCGGCAGCACCGACGTGCGGATGCCCGCGATCTGTACCGGATACGCGCTTGCGGGCACCACCCAGTACTCGCGCGACTCCGACCCGTCACTCAGGTGATAGAGCACCGTGTAGTAGCTGCCCATGGGGGTGGAGCCGGCGTTCGCCACCAGACCCACGCTCAGGCCGCCGTTCGCGCCAATTGTAACCGTTGTTGTTCCCGCCGCTATTGAGGAGCCAGCCGCTGTTACAAATGCCGGCCAGCTGATCAGCAGCGTGCCGCCGGCCGTGCTGCCGTCGGCGCGGAATACCGTGCCGGTCACCGTCGTGGTCGGGATAGAAGGCGTCTGCGCTGTCTGCGCGCCCGCCATCACCAGCCGGGGCCAGCCCGGCACGGTCGCGAGCAGCAGCGCCAGGCACACTTCCGTCAGCTTCTTCGTTTTCTGTATTTTCATCCAATCTCCTGTTCTGGTTTCTGCCGCTAGATGGCCCGCATGGGGCCGGGCAGGTACGAGCGGAAGCAGACGATCCGCTCTCCGTCGCTGGTGTCCGTGACGGGCAGCGCGCGGAAGCTGCCCGCGAGCCGCACCCGCTCAAGACCGCTGAGCGATTCACCGGAAACTGCTTCCGCGCTCTCGGCCGCACCGGCCGCGGCCTGCAGACGCGGATAGTGAAAGACGATGCGATCGCCCTGTTCGCCCGGCAAGACGAAGAGTGCGGACCACTCCTGGAAGAAGGTGCCGCCTTCGCGATCGCAGAAGCCCGCGACCCGGCTCACCTTCAGGCCGCTTGCGGGCGTGCCCGCGGGAAGCGGCGCGCCCAGCGTCAGCACGTCGCCCGCGATCGAGACCACGCGGCCGACATTCAACGTGACCCGCCGGATGTAGTCGGGGTCGGAGCCGATAAGGGCCGCGCTCTTCACATAGCTGCCGCTGATGCCGCTGCCGACAAAGCCGGTCTGGCCGGTGTAATCGAGGTCTACCGCAACAATGTCGCCCAGCAGGAAACCCGCACTCGCCGCTCCCACATCGAGCGTCATTGCCGTCGAATCCGGGTTCAGCGTGACGGCTGCCGCCGCGGTGCCGCCGCTTCCGTTCGCGGCTGCGCCAGTCTGCGGGTAGAGCACATTGATCTGCTGCGCCCCGGCGGTGAGCGCGAGCTGCAGCTTGCCCCAGCTCTCAAACGCGAGCGAAACTGACGCTTCGATTTCGCTGCGCGCCTGCGTTGCAGCGATTCCCGGCGCGCCGCCGCTCAGAGCGACGACTTTTGTGCCCGATGTGCGGCTGAAGCCGGAGCACCAGCCCAGGTCGATCCAGGGCGCCGGCGGCGCATCCGGATTGAAAGTGGCAATGCCGGCGGGATCCCACACCGTAGCCTGCGCGGTGGCGCGATTCACAGGAGCGAAGTAAGCGCGCACGCGACGTGTCACCGGGGCGACGGACGGTACGGGATTACTGGCCATAGCCGAAAACCTCCACCGTAGCGGTGCGCTCAAGGCGCTCGCCGTTCATGGTCGCTCGACCGAAGGCGGCCGGCCCCCAGAAGACATTCCAGCCGAGCTGCGCGTCGATCGTGGCGCCTCCGCCCGCAATCTCAGAGGCCGAGAACGCAGCGGCGTGCATCGGCGAGCTTGCCAGCGCGGATGCCAGCTCTGCATCCATGGCGGCCAGCCCGCGCCCGCGATCCATGCCCGCGTTGGCGGCTGTGCCATCGCTGGCGTAGCGGATCTCGCACTGCATCGTCACCAGCGGTCCGGCGTTCTTCGCGTCGACCGCGACCCCGATCCAGCGCAGACAGAAGGTCTCCGCCGGTGCGATGCCGTCGACGGAGGCACCGGGCAGCTCGTTTTCGACCACCAGCACGCCGGGCCGCAGCTGTCCGCGCACCTGCACCACGCGGCCGGGATTACCGGACGCAATGCGGTCGCGCAAAGCCTGGTAGAACGTATCGTTGATCACCTGCGTGTCGAACATCGCTCCTCCTCTCGCGTTGCCGGCGCGCTCATGTCAGGTCCTTCACGGGTGCGCGCAGGCCGAGCCGGTAGAGGTACACCGAACCGAATGCCTCGGCGCTCGCCGCCCACACAATCTCGTAGGTGGTGTCGTCGACCACGATTCCGGCCGCCTGCGCGAAGAGCAACTCAGCCGAGTCAAGGGACAGCGTCCCCATCAGGCGCGTGATGGCCGCCGGCGAGATCAGCAGCTCGTACGTTGTGGCCCGCGATGTCTGCGCGGTGCCGGTGGTCGCGCGTACCCGCCGGAACGCGACGGGCCCGATCTCGGCATCCTGAAACAGCGGCGTGGCCAGTCCGAGCTGCTCGCCGAGATCGTTGGGCACGGCGGGCAACGGCATTCGTAACAGAACTGTCTGCCCGGCCACTTTGCGCAGCAGAGTATCGACCATTCGTCTGGCGGCTGTGCCGCCGGCGTGCGTCGCCGAACTCATAGGCGCTCCGCGCGGAACGGCTTCAGCAGCTCCGCCGTATTCGCATCGATCAGTTCGCCCGAGAAGTACTGCATCGCAAGCGTGTCGAGGCGACTGCCTTTTACGTTCAATGCGGGAATTGCCTCAGCGTTCCTGACGATCTGTGCGCACGCCACGCAGACGCGATCCGGAACGGTTACGAGTCCGGCCATGTAGGTCAGCTCCACCTCGTTGTAGCCCAGCCCGAAAAAGTCGCGCGTAAAGGTGACCTCGCGTGCGAATGGATAAAGGTCAACGGTCGTGAGATCGAGCGCGGCCCAGCTTCCGGGCAGTCCGAATGCGGTTGCCACCTCGGTAATGAAGGTGCCTTCACCGAAGGGATGCATTCCGTCGTCCTCGCCGCGTCGCGGCTTCGCATACCGTACGCGTCCGCTCAGCAGCGCGCCTGCGGGCAGCGGGCCATAACTCAGCCGCATCGTCTGCGATCCGCAGCTGAGGCGTGTGCGTTCGATGTACTGCGTGGCCATCAGCGAAGGCCGGCGACAGTGCGCTTCGATCAGCGCCGAAGCCATATCGATAAGGGCGTCATCGGTCTCCGGGTTCAGCCCGTATTGCTGGTATTGCGCGGGCAAGAGATAGCCCATCGGGCTCTCCTTTCTGGAAAAGAGCAGGGCGTATCCAGGATCTTCGATCCCGCATACGCCCTGCCTGGGAATGAGCGAAGGCTAGCGGTCGACGAGCACCTGATAGTGCGCGTAGTTCGCACCCTTCACGACGACGCCGCCGAACTTGACCACCACATACTGCGAGGCCAGACTGCCGGGCACACCCAGCTGGAAGATGCGCGGGTTGGCGTCGCTCAGCCAGTGGTACTCGATCAGGTCCTCGGTGACGATGTACGCGGGCAGCACGGCCGAGCCCGAGCCGGGCGTGCCCGTGTAGGGCAGCGTCCACTCCGGAATCAGCGGGATGTCGCCCGCCTGCGTCGAGAGCTGCTTCACCGTCAGGCCGCCCTCGATCTGCCGCGTGGTCAGCACCACGTTGTACTCGGCCTTCATCTCGCGGTCGATCAGGTCGAGCAGCACGGGATTGGCGTAGATCGCGGTAGGCCGCACGCCGAACGACGTGTTCGCCAGCATGTTCGCGATGGTCGTTTTCAGGCCGTCCACGATGCTCTGGCTGGTGCCGATCGTGGTGGTGTTGCCGCCCGCCACAATCTGCCCGATCGCGCCGAAATACTGCGCCGAGGTGGGCGTCGAGAAGCTGGTGTCGTTGCCGTTCCACAGCGCGATGTCATGCGTGCGCAGCAGACCGTCGACGGTGTCGGTGAGGTCCTTCGCCTGCAGATAAGCGAACTGCTTCTGCTGCTTGCCCAACTCGAGATCAAACAGGTTGTAGTTGATCTGCGAGACCAGCGCCTTCAGCGGCACCGCGCGCTCCACCCGCGTAGGGCTGACGACCGGCGCGACGATGTTGCGCGGATCGACGAACGTGCTTGCGGCCGCGGCGGACGGGATCGCCGTCTCCTCGAAGTAGCGCGACGGATGGCCGGTCGCGGGCACCTGCTTGATGCGCTGGCCGAAGATCCCGCGCCGGCGTACAAGATCGAGGATCTCGGTCTGATACATCGGTACTTCGATCGCGCCCGGTCCGATGTAGTCCGCGGTCGCGTTGATGTCGGTAAACTGTGCGTTCATCCTTCTCCTTTGCACATGAAAGCGACCACGGAGGAACGCGGCTTCACAAGAACTAAGAACCAGTGCCTGGTCTCTAATCCGTGTTCCGCGTTCATCCGTGGTCGGTATTGTCGGGGTCGTCTAGCCGATGAGGCCGGCGCGCAGCATCTCGGATTTCACCAGGATGCGCTGCTCCACGCTCAGGCTGTGGAGCGCGGCGTCCAGCGCGCCGGGGTCAGGAGTCCGGCCCTCGCGCGCCACCAGCGCAGCGACGCTTGCGGGTTCTGTCTTGCGTCCGCGTGTCGTCTCCGTGCGCGCCATCTCCGCTTTCAGCGAGGCGATGGTCGCCTCGGCGTCTGAGATCCGCTCTTCAAGGGCGGCCTCCCGCGCGCTCACGCCCTCGAGCGTGGTGCCGGCGAAACGCTCCGCCGCCTGCTCCAGCGCCTGCGCGGCACTCGCCAGACGGACCGCCGCATCTTCCAGCGACGGGTTCAACTCTTCCACTGCGTTCATCTCCATAGGTCTCCTCACTTACTGGGCTGCCGACGCCGCCGGAGCGGCCTGCACGTTCAGGATGGCCACGACCGCATTGACCAGCTGCGTGATGTAGCTGGTATCGGCGTTGATGCCGGCCTCTTTGAGCAGCGTGGTCACCGCGCCCTCGGCAAGCGTCAGCACCTCGGCGAGCTTCTGCGCCCCGGTACCGGTCTGCACGCCGGCGGCGGCGAACTTCTGCTCCACCTGCAGCACCGCCGCCTGGATCAGCGAGGTCGCATCCGCCACCGCGGTCATCACCGGTGCCGCCGCCGGGAACAGCAGCCCGGCCAGCTTCTCCACCGGCACGGCATACTGCACCGCCCACTTCAGGCCTTTGGCAAAGTCCTTGCCGACGGCCTCCAAAACACTTACGAACGACATGGTTGTCTCCTCTTGTTCGATTGCCTGTTCTACTGCTTCCCACCGCGCTCGCAGGCTCAGCACACTGCCGCCCGCGCGGTGCTCAGCGGTCTCTTGGCGCCGCCGCGGCGTACGCGGAAGCTGGTCGCGCGATATGCGGCCTTGTCGCGCAGCAGAATGGCCGCGCCGGTGAACGTTGCGCGCGTCAGCATCCAGACGCTCGCACGCATGTCTGCCACGTGCGCGTCGGCGAGCTCATAGCTCATACCCATCTCCGGCGTCATGGCCGCTTCCATCTCGGGAAAGTCGCGGGCGAACAGATAGCCCTGCACGAGCAGCCTTCGATCCTCCACGCCGGCCGCCGTGATGATGCCGCACTTGCGGCGCGCGTCGTGGCCGTCCCAGCCCGTCTTATAGCCGACCGCCATGCCCAGCAGGCTGGGCAGCGCCGTCTCCGCCGCCCCCCGCGTCAGCACCACGCGATGTCCGCGCGCACCCGACGGAGCACGGTCACTCGCCGTGTCGATCAGCGTCAGGCAGCCCTCGAACGGCAGGCGGTTGGGATGTCCTGCGACGTCGGGCAGGGCGATTGCCATCGCCCGCAGGCTCAGGTCCGTCGTCTGCCGGGCTCGCGTGGTATCGCGGCAGCGGCCTTCCCGTGTGGTCTCCGATCCAGCATGCGTTTCAGTCAAGAGGCTCCTTTCGCCAGTCTTCCATCAGCTTCTCCTCGATTGTTTTCCCGCGCGGACGCGATGTTTCCTTCGCAGGCTCCTTTTCGTCCAGCCCGGCCAGCTGCACCAGCACCTTCAGCGCCGGCAACCCGCCCTGCAGCGCCTCTCCGATCAGCCGGTCGGCGATCTTCGGCAAGGCGTCCGCGACCCGGCGCCGCATGTACCGGCGGCAGCCGTTCGGGCCGGGGCGCCGCCGCGGTTCTCGTGTCTGTATCTTTTGTCTGGCGTCATCCGGAAGCTCTAAGCCAGCCTCGCGTTGAAGCTCCGGCCCGTCTCGCCGCTGTTCAGGCAGACCGCTCATTCCGCAGCCCCCACTTCCGCAGGCAAAACAAAGCGGGAGCCGCCCCGAAGGACTGCTCCCGTCTCGTTTTCTCACCTGCATTCCCAGAATACCAACTTGCACAGGGTAGGTATGCCAACTATTTTCAACCGCTAAACTCCGTGTTCTGTTCGACTTATCGCCTCCCATTCAGGCCGGGGGGCTTGACAGGAGTTTTCCACATCCTCCATTCCCTCCTTTGCTTGAGCCGTGAGCGGAGCCAGCAGCTTGCGCTCGAGCAGCAGACGCGTCAGCTGGTCCAGGCATTCGCTGTAACGGCGGATCACCGTACGCAGGCTCATCCCCAGCATCGCCGCCGTCTCCCCCTGGGTGTACTCCTGCAGCGCAATCCGCCGCAGCAGGTGTCGCCGGCCCGGCGTGATCTGGGCGATGCAGCGCTCGACGTCCAGCACGAAGACGACGGCATCCTCGAACGACCGAGCCCGCGCATGCGAGACGTCGCCACGCAGAATCTCGCGGCCCAGCAGCGACGGCACCCGCCCGGCCTCGAGCGCAAGCCGCAGATAACGGCGCAGCAGCGCTTCCGTGTACTTGCGATAGAACGCAAGCTCCGGCGACGGGGCTACCCGCACCGGCATCGGCTGGGGCATCCGGCGGGTTCCCGCGGCGGCCTGCACCAGAGTCAGCCGGTGTGGCGCTTTGCGTGCGTGCGGCAGCAGCGGGTGCATCGGCACCGCCGACGCCTGAATGCAGGGGACGACCAGCATCAGGGCGCTCATCGCGCACCTTCCGTGCCCAGCCGCATCGCGGCGGAGAGACGCCGGGTGCCGCCATGCATGCCGGGCAGGGCTTTACGGCGCCTTCGCGGTGTGCGGACCGGGGGGAAATCCCGGAGCATGCGCGCGCACCGGCTGCAATGCACGCTCCTCATGGTTTCGGCGCGAAGCCACAACGCTCCGCACCCTTCACATACCTTCAACTCGAGTCGCAGGTCGTTCATCTTGTCTCCAACGGACGCACGTCTCCCCGGCGAGCCTCCGGTGTTGTTCGGCGGTCGTATGGGCTCGCTCGGATGCTTCAGGAGCGCTCACCCCGGCCGCGGACTCTTCCGGATCCGCTCGCCTTGGAACGAGGGCGCTGCTTTGTCTGTGATGGTTTGCCGCGCCGTGGACCTGGGGGCTCCGCGCGGCGCTTCCTCCGGCGTTCAGTTCGCCTGCCCGTCATCGAGGCCTTTAGGGGATTGCTCCTTGCTCATCCCATCGCCTCGCCGGCAGTGTGACCTCCGGGGAAAGTTTCCCTGTTGTAGCCGCCCGCAACAGAGCTGTCAAGAAACAATTTTCAGATCGTTTCAATCCGGCACAAGCCCTTTTTTGTGAACATCTTAGCTGTTAATATGGGCTTCGTTCCTGAGCTTCTGACGCTATCCCCAACGTATGCCGTATGTTCGCTTTGTCTTCGCTGTGACTTTGAGCTGCGCCAAACCTGCTCTGTACACTTGCATCATGCTCTCCCGGATCTATCGAGACAAGATGTTCGCCTGGGAGACCGCGCTCACCACCCGCGACACCAACCGCATCGTGCGTCCGCTCGAGTGGGGCGCCGACTGGCTGGCCGACTGGTTCCCGGGCGATCCCGCCACCGCCGATCTCACCTCCATGACCGCCCTCAGCCGCCGTATCGCCGCGCGCGGCAGCGAGTTTTTCGGCTACACGACTCCCGCAGACTTTCGTCTCGAAGAACGTCACCCGCAGCTCTTCCCCACAAACGTGCGGCCCGAGACACTTGCCCAGGACGCCGATTACAAACGCCGAGCCGCCCTGGGTGAGCTCGCCCCGGCGCGCTTCCTGCGCTTTACCTCGCCGGTGCGAACCCGCTATCCGGAGAACGATCAGGTGAACGCCCGCTGGTTCCCCGCAAGCGCCGAGCAGGAGGAGAAGTTTCGCCGTCTCGGCAAGCCGCGCCAGGCGCTGGTAGTGATGCCACAATGGAACGCGGACGCGTTTTCCCACAACGCCCTGTGCGAAATCTTCAATCGTTTCGGCATCTCCTGCCTCAGGCTTTCGAAGCCATACCACGACATCCGCCGGCCGGCCGAAATCGAGCGCTCCGACTACGCCGTCTCCTCGAACGTAGGCCGTACCATCGCCGCCTGCCGCCAGGCCGTCGTCGATGTGCGCTCCTGCCTCGACTGGCTCACGCAACAGGGCTATGAGCAATTCGGCGTGATGGGAACGAGCCTCGGCTCCTGCTATGCCTTCATCGCGGCCGCGCACGACCCGCGCATCGAAGTCTGCGCCTTCAATCACGCGTCCACCTGGTTTGGGGATGTGGTCTGGACGGGCCAGAGCACGCGCCACATCCGCGAGGCATGCGAGAACGCCGGACTGACCCAGGATCAGATCCGCGAGCTCTTTCTCGCGATCAGCCCCATGTCGTACATGGACGGATTTGCTGCGCCTCCCGAGCGCCAGACGCTGGTCGTTTACGCCCGGTACGACCTCACGTTTCTCGAGGAGTTCTCGCTGGATGTGCTGCGCACGTTCAAACGGTACGGCGTGCGCCACACTGCCCGCGTGCTGCCCTGCGGCCACTACACCACGGGCGAGACGCCCTACAAGTTCCTCGACGCCTGGTTTCTGGGGAGATTCATTCACGACGCTTACAAGGAGCTGGCCTTCGCTCACCTGCGAGTTCCGTTATCCGACGCCGGTGCGCTCCAGGATGAGGTCAACAACAACGGCTAGCTGCAACCGCCTTTATCCGTCCGATCAGCGTCCGCAGTTCCCTGTTCCTCTGTCATACACTGTGTCCATGCCGATCGATCTTTCCGCAACGCTGGCGCAGTCCGATCCGGAGATCGCCGCACAGATTGACAATGAGATCGCGCGCCAGCACGAGGGGCTGGAGATGATCGCCAGCGAGAACTTCGTCTCCCGCGCCGTGCTTGAAGCCGCCGGATCGGTCTTCACCAACAAGTACGCCGAGGGCTATCCCGGCAAGCGCTACTATGGCGGCTGCGAGTTCGCCGATGTGGTCGAGAACCTCGCGCGCGACCGCGCCAGACAGCTCTTCGGCGCGGAACACGCCAACGTGCAGCCGCACTCGGGCTCGCAGGCCAACGCGGCCGCGTTTATGGCGCTGCTGCAGCCCGGCGACACCATCCTCGGGCTGGATCTCGCGCATGGCGGCCACCTGACTCACGGCCACAAGCTCAATTTCTCCGGCAAGCTCTACAGAATCGCCGGCTACCAGGTCCGCCGCGACACCGAAACCATCGACTACGACGAGCTCGAGCAGCAGGCCGAGCGCGAGAAGCCGAAGCTGCTCATCGGCGGCGGCAGCGCCTATCCGCGGCAGTTCGACTTTCCCCGCATGCGCGCCATCGCGGATAAGGTTGGCGCGTTCTTTCTGGTCGACATGGCGCATTTTGCCGGACTGGTCGCCGGCGGCGCGCACCCCTCGCCGGTGCCGCACGCGCATATCGTCACCACCACCACGCATAAGACGCTGCGCGGCCCGCGCTCGGGCCTCATCCTCTGCGGGCCGGAGCATGCCGCGTCCATCGACCGCTCGGTCTTCCCCGGCCAGCAGGGCGGCCCGTTGATGCACATTGTCGCCGCCAAGGCCGTCGCCTTCCGCGAGGCGCTCCAGCCCGACTTCGCCCGCTACGCGTCCCAGGTCGTGCGCAATGCGAAGGTGCTGGCCCAGGCGCTCGCCGGCGAGGGCTTCCGCATCGTCTCCGGCGGCACCGACACGCACGTGCTGCTGATCGATGTCTTCGAGAAAGGCCTCTTCGGCTCGGAGGCGGAGCACGCGCTCGGTCGGGCCGGCATCACGGTCAACAAGAATGCCATCCCCTTCGATCCCAACCCGCCCATGAAGCCCTCCGGCATCCGCATCGGCACACCCGCCCTCACCACCCGCGGCATGGGCGAGGAGGAGATGCGCCGCATCGCCGGCTGGATTGCCCGCGCGCTCGCGCACCGCACCGACGAAGGCGCACTGCGGACCATTCGGAGCGAGGTGACCGAACTGGCGGAAGCGTTTCCGCTCTACGATTTCCTCCGCGAACCGGTGAGCGTACACGCCTGATCGCCAGGAACGGGTGCATCCTGTTCGCGCCTGCAAATCGCGGGCGCACCCGCAAGCCTTTTTAGAACCGCAGCAACGCGACTCGGAAAGAACAACGGGGTTAGAACCAGCATGGCGATCCAGTTTCTCGCGTGGGTGGTGGCGATTCCGCTTCTGGGCGGACTCACCGGCCTGCGCACCATGATGCCGATGGCGATTCTGTGCTGGTTCTCGGTCGCCGGCCACCTCGAAATTCATCACTCCTGGGCATTCTGGACGGCGCGCCCCCTGACCGCCATCGTTTTTTCGGTGCTTGCGGCGGGCGAGCTGATCGGCGACAAGCTGCCGAACACGCCGCGCCGCACCGCGCCCTTTCCGTTGATCGCCCGCACCTGCTTCGGCGGCCTCGTGGGTGCCCTCTGCGCGGCCGGCCTGCACGGCCCCGAGGTCGAAGGCATCCTGCTGGGCTGTCTCGGCGCGGTCGCGGGTGCGTTCCTCGGCTATCACATCCGTCACTTCCTTACCACGCAGCGCGGGATGCCCGACCTGCCCGTCGCTCTCGCGGAAGACGCTCTGACCATCGGTCTGTCGATCCTTGCCATGGGCATCATCACCGGCTGAAGGCGTCCTGGTGAGCGCGTGGGAGTGCAACTGTGCGAGCCCGGCGCGTCTCCGCACCGGGCTCGCATGTGTCCTGCAGACGGCTCGTAAGCCGAATTCTGTTTAAGCGATCATTCCTCTAGGCCCGCCATTACTGACGGGCTCCAGCAACCTACCCGCAGGTTTCGACCGTGCCGACTGGCCTGCCAGCCGCCACTCCCCTCGTCTGATCGCACCGGGCCGGTGCGTGCCGTCCGCCTGAAGGGGGGCGAACGAACTCCCTGCCTATTTGGTCTTGCTCCGTGTGGGGTTTACCCTGCGATCTCGCTTACACGAGACCCGGTGCGCTCTTACCGCACCCTTTCACCCTTACCGCCGGCTCTTGCGAGCCGGGTTGGCGGTTTGCTTTCTGTTGCACTGGCCGTCCCCGGGCCTTGACGCCCGGGTCCCGGACGTTATCCGGCACACTGCCCTGCGGAGTTCGGACTTTCCTCCCCCGTGCGACCTCTCCTGCGAGAGACGCCCGGCAGCGATCGCCCGGCCGCCTGCAGCCTTCAGTCTACTCCGTGTTACGCCTTTTCAGGCCGGAACCGATCTCCAGGAGCTTGCGTACCCGGGGTAAGATCAGAGGCATACGAGGACATCCGCTCCGATGGAGTTCAAGGAAGCGCTCAAGCTCGCACTGCAGTCGCTGTGGGCCAACAAACTGCGCACCGTGCTCACGCTCTTGGGCGTGGTCATCGGCGTTGCCAGCGTGATTGCCGTGGTCACGCTGGTCAATGGCGCGAACACCTATGTTCTGAACAAGTTTTCTTCCTACGGTTCGGACACCTTCACCGTCACCAAACAACCCGTCGTCATCACCAGCCCGGAGCAGTACCAGAAGTATCAGAAGCGCAAGAACATCCTCTTCGACGATTACCGGTACGTCCGCGACAATTGCAAACGCTGCGTGGGCATAGGCGCACAGCAGGCCACCACCGGCAAACTCGTTCACGGCACCGCAAGCATCACGGACGCCAGCATCCGCGGCTACACGTCAGAGATGCCCCGCCTGCAGAACCTCAACATCACCTCCGGCCGCGACCTCGTCCCCTCCGACGAAGAGCATGCCTCGCATGTCTGCATCATCGGCACCGACGTGCAGGACAATCTGTTTCCCGGCGTCGATCCGATCGGGCAGGAAGTGCGCGCGGATGGAACCCCGTACACCATCGTCGGCGTCGTCGAAAAGCAGGGCAGCACCTTCGGCCAGTCGCAGGACAACTTTATCGGCGTGCCGCTGACCACGTTCCAGAAGAGCTACGGCACGCAGAAGACCGTCACCATCTACATCAAAGCCGGCGCGGCGGGCGCGCCGCTCGAGTCCGCCGCCGACGAGGTCCGCGTGCTGATGCGCGCGCAGAGGCATGATCTGCCGGGCGCGCCCAACTCCTTCGAGCTGGACACCAACAACACGCTCGTCGGTTTTGCCTCGCAGCTCACCAACTCCTTCGGCGCGGTTGCCGGCGGCATCGCGCTCATCTCGCTGGTGGTCGGCGGCATCGTCATCATGAACATCATGCTGGTCTCCGTGACCGAGCGCACCCGCGAGATCGGTATCCGGAAGGCCCTCGGCGCGCGCCGCACCGACATCCTGCTGCAGTTCCTCATCGAGTCCGGCCTGATGGCACTCGTCGGCGGAGCTATCGGCGTCTTTGGCGGGGTGATCGTGGCCGAGATCGCCACCCTTGTCACCGGCTTCCCGTCCACCGTCGCGCTCTGGAGCGTCCTTGCCGGACTGCTCATGGCGACGACCACCGGTCTCTTTTTCGGGGTTTACCCGGCCCGCAAAGCCGCCGACCTCGACCCCATCGTCGCACTGCGGGCGGAGTAGCCGCGTTACGCATGGAGTAGAAAGGAAACACTATGGCGGCGATTGGCACGGCAGGCGAGACGGTTCGGATGGCGCTCGATACGCTGCGCACCAATAAGCTGCGTTCCAGTCTCACCATCCTCGGTATCGTCATCGGGGTCATGACCGTCATCGTCATCTCCTCGGTCGTCAACGGCCTCAACAACAGCGTGCAGGGCGTCGTCGAGTCGCTCGGGTCCAACGTCCTCTTCGTCTTCCGCTTTCCCGTCTTCACCAGCCGGCCCACGTCCGAGATGCTGACGCGCAAACAGCTCACCTACGACGACGCCCTCGCCATGGGCCAGCTTCCGCACGTCACCGCGGTCTCGCCGATCCTGCAGTTCATCGACCGTTCGTCGCCGTTCGGCGGCGGTCCCAACACGGCCAAGGGAAACGGCCGCAGCATCTCCAATGTGCAGCTCGAAGGAGCCAGCCCGTCCGATCTCCAGGTAGCCAATCTGGACATCCTCGATGGACGCTTCTTCACCGATACCGACATGGAGCGCGCCTCCAAGGTCGCGGTGCTGGGCCACGATACCGCCGAGGCGCTCTTCGGGCTGCACGACGCCGTCGGCAAGGAGGTCACCGTCGCCGGCGAGATCTTCACCGTGATCGGCGTGCGTGACCGCGAAAAAACCGCATTCGGCGGCGGAAAGAATCCCGACGACAACCAGATCTTCATGCCGCTCACCACCTTTCGCCATATGCATCCGGAGATCCTCGACTACTGGGTCACGCTCAAGTACGACGATGCCAAGAATCTGGGCGTGGTGCAGGACGAACTCACCGAACTGCTGCGACGCCGGCGCAAGGTCCCCAACGACAAGCCGGATAACTTTGCCATCTTTGGCCTCGACACCCTTACCCGGCTGTGGAACAACATCACCGGCGGCCTGTTTCTGCTGCTCTTCGCGCTCTCGAGCGTGGCCCTGATGGTCGGCGGCGTGGGCGTGATGAACATCATGCTGGTCTCCGTCACCGAGCGAACGCGCGAGATCGGCATCCGCAAGGCCATCGGTGCCACCCGCAAGACCATCATGGCCCAGTTCACGCTGGAGGCGGTGACGCTGTGCGCGGTCGGCGGCCTGATCGGCGTGCTCCTGGGCAGCGGTATCGGAACCCTGCTGCGCTTTCTCCTGCCGTCCGAGGTCTCGATATTGTGGGTCGCGATCGGCTTCGGCAGCTCCTGCGCGATCGGACTGTTGTTCGGCATCTACCCGGCGTACAAAGCCGCCAGCCTCAATCCCATCGAAGCCCTGCGCTACGAGTAGCTCGTCCGAGCCGCCGGGCTTAGTAGACTGAAGCAATGGGGACAGCGATCGAAGCCATTACCGCGCTCCTCAGCATGGCCGGACTCGCCTACATGCTGCTTGTGCTCTGGGGCGCGCGGGACTACGCACGCACGCTGCGCCGCGCACGGACGACCGAGACCGGCTCTGCTCCTCCGGTCTCCATCCTCAAGCCGCTCAAAGGCACTGATCCGCGCATGTTCGCGAGCTTCGCCAGCCACTGCCGTCAGCAGTACGCGGGCCCGGTCGAGATCGTCTTCGGCGTCTCCCGCCTGGACGACCCGGCGGTCGCTGAGGTCGAGCGTCTTCGCGCGGAGTTTCCCGACTTCGCCATCCGGCTGATCGAATGCAGCGAGCGCCTTGGAACCAGCGGCAAGGTCTCGAACCTCGTCCAGATGCTCCCGCATGCAGCGTACGAACACCTCGTCATCAACGACTCCGACATCCTCGTTCCGCGCACATACCTTGCCGGCGTCATGCGCTGGTTCGCGGATCCCGCGGTCGGGATGGTCACCGCGCCGTACCTCGGGCGCACCGGCGTCGGAGGCCGCGACGCAACTGTCTGGTCGAAGCTCGAAGCGCTCGGCATCTCGACCGACTTCATGCCTGGCGTGCTGGCCGCGCGCAGGCTGGAGGGCGGCATCCGCTTCGGCATGGGCTCCACGCTCGCGTTCTCAAAGACCGCGCTCACAAAGGCCGGCGGCCTCGAACCTCTGATCGAGTTCCTCGCCGACGACTATGAACTCGGACACCGCATCGCGCTCGCCGGCTATCAGGTCGTGCTCAGCGGCGAGTGCGTCGAGACCACCGTGCCCGCCTACACGCTGCAGGGCTTCTGGAATCACCAGATGCGCTGGGCGCGTTCGACGCGGGACTCACGCAGGCTGGGCTATGTGGGACTCGGCGTCACCTACGTCATCCCGTGGGCGCTCGCCACCGTGGTCGCCAGCGGCGGCGCGCTCTGGAGCCTCTCGCTCCTCACCTTCGCCCTCCTTGCCCGCATCGGCGTGGCTCTGTCGGTCGGTGTCGGTCTGCTGCGCGACGATCAGGTGCTGCGCGACCTGTGGCTGCTGCCCGTGCGCGACTGCTTTGGCCTGCTCTTCTGGGCGTGGAGCTTCGCCGGCGACACCGTCGTCTGGCGCGGCGAGGTCTTCCGGCTCAAGAACGGCCGCATCACCCGGGTTCACGCGCCGGCGATCTGAAGAAAAGATTGACCACGGATTGACTCGGATCTACACGGAGCTGGAGACAAAACTTGTGTGTCTGATCCGCGCTCTTCCCTGCCGGCCCGTGGTCGTTCTGTCTTGGTTATCGGTTTGGCTGATTCGAAAGGATTTGCTTTCCACCCGCGCTCGCAATTACGTACACCGGCCCGGGCAGCGTGAGCGGTGGTCGGTCGGCGTCCGAGGGATCCTCCCACAAGAAGATCCGCTGCGCCCCGGACCACTTCGCCGCGATACTTTCGCGCGTCTCGAAGATCTTTGGCGCGTCCGGAAAAAATGACCCGTACCAGAGATTTGAGCTGCGTCCTTCGACGATATGCAGATCGCTGCGCCGCAGGTAAAAACCCAGCGTGCTGCCTGCCTCATACTCCCCGTGGATGGCGATCAGATTGTCCGGCCGAAGCTGCGGCGCGATGGCCTTCGCCAGCGGCTCCGAGCCCAGCACCGGTGCAAAAACGCCCAGCGCCAGCCACGAGGCCAGCAGCAGCACCGCCGCTCCGCCGCTCAGCGCGACAATCGCCGCCCGCGGCCGCCCGCGGCGCAACAACATCCAGTGCGCCAGCGTGCCGCCCAGCGTCGCCACCGCCAGAAGCGCAAGCGAAGGATGAAAGAACCCCAGCGCACGCGTACGCAGATCGAGAAAGTGGCCGAACGAAAGCGCATAGTCTGCCGGGTTCTGCTGCAGATACGCAGACACGTCGGCCCCGGCGGGCGGCCTGGGCGCACGCCACAGAAAGAAAATAGCGGCTGTCGCGATCACCCCACCCGCCGCCAGCATGCCTGAGGCGATGAAAGCACGCACCCGGGAACGCTCGTCATCCCATTCGGCCAGCCTGCGCGCGATCAGCAGGATCATCGCCGGAAGCGCCGGCAGCACATAGTACTCCTGCCGCGTGGAGAAGCAGAAGAACAGCAGCGGGAGCGCCGCCCACACCAGCAGCAGCTTGTCCGTGGGCTGCCGCCGTGCCTGCCAGGCACGCAGGAGCGCCGAGGGCAGAAACGCCGACCACGGCAGCAGCCACACGAAGATCAGGCCAAGGAAGAGCCACAAAGGCACCGTGTCGTAATCACGCGGAACCCGCAGATTCAGATAGCGCAGCACCTGCTCGTTGACGAAGTAGAACCAGGCCCACCCATGCACGTTGCCGTCGGTCGGCAGCGGCACGGAAACGTGTCCATGCGCGAAGCTGACGCCTCCTGGATGTCCCTGCGTCGGGTTGGCCAGCGCAACCAGCACGTGCCAGGGCACGGCGATCACCAGAAACAGTGCTCCACTCGAAAGCAGATGCATCGCCCGCAGCCGCGCCCAGCCTTCGCGAACTCCACGGGTCCACGCCAGCGCGATCAGCACGATCCCGACCGGAAAGACAATCCCGATCAGCCCCTTCGTCAGCACATCCAGCGCGCAGGCTGCCGCAAGAATCCAGCACAATTCCCGGGAGGGTTCTTCCTGCTGCTGCATGCGCCAGAAGGCATTGAGCGCCACCGCCAGCCAGACGCACACCGGCGCATCCGGGATGTTGATGCGCGAAAAGATGAAGATCCCGAAGCTTGAAAGCGTGATCAGCCCCGCGTACAAGCCCGCCCTCGTGTTCGCGAACGCACGCCGCGCAAAACTCTCCAGCAGCAGCGCCAGCGCCAGAACGCTCAGCGCCAGTGGCACCCGCGAAGCTGCCGTGCTGACGCCGAAGAGCTTGAAGCTTGCCGCCATCGACCAGTAATAAAGCGGCGCCTTTTCGAGATAGCGGATGCCGTTCGCATACAGCGTCACGAAGTCGTGCCGCACCAGCATCTCGCGCGCGACCTCCGCGTGCACGGAGTCGGCGTCGTCCAGCAGTGGCGGCGCGAACAGCGTGAAGCTCGCATACAGGGCGAGCCAGAGCGCCACAAGCAACAGCCGGTTCCTCGTCAGCGCCTTCATGCCTGCGCGTTCACCCTCATCCCATGAGGGTAAACGCTTGCCTCGGCCGCACCGGGTTCGCAGCTCGCCGCCCGTTATCATGGCAACCAGTGGATCTGGTTAACATCGCGAGTGCAGGCCCTCCCGTCACCCAGCCGGCCGGCCCGCCCGCCGAACTCCTCTTCGGCGACTGGTACCCGGCCCTGCGGACCGGGGCGCTGAAGCCCGGCAAGGCTGCGACCGCGATGCTGCTGGGCGTTCCGCTGCTGCTGGGCCGCAAACGTGACGGCGCGCTCTTCGCCATGCGCGACCTGTGCCCGCACCGCGGCATCCCGCTCTCGGCCGGCTGGTTCGATGGCGAGACCGTCCAGTGCAAATACCACGGCTGGAAGTTCGAGCCCTGCTCCGGCCAGTGCACCGAGATTCCGTCGCTCACCGGTTTCGACGTGCTCGAGCCGACGAAGATCTTCTCCGCCAGCTACCCGTGCCGCGAGCTCGACGGCTACGCCTGGGTCTATCTGCCCGCACCCGGCGCAGGACGCGTGCCCGCCGAGCTTCCGCCCGTCCCTGAGCTGCCGAAGTTCTCGGCGAAGTTCCGCTCCGCCCACCTCACCGCCGATCTCCCCTGCAACGTCGATCACGGCATCATCGGCCTGATGGACCCCGCGCACGGACCCTTCGTGCATCAGGCCTGGTGGTGGCGTTCCCGCGCCTCCATCCACGAGAAGACCAAGCACTTCGAGCCCATCCCGGACGGCTTCCGCATGTCCGCGCACGCGCCCTCGGCCAACTCCGCGCCGTACAAGCTGCTGGGCGTCTACGGAGAGGAGATCACCACCCAGATCGACTTCGTCCTGCCCAATCGCCGCTTCGAAACCATCCGGGCTGGCACCGGAGAGAACGCGAAGTGGTTTTCTTCTCTGACTACGGTGACGCCGGTCACGCCCTCCACCTGCCGGATCGACGTGCTCGCCGCGTGGAACGTCTTCTTCCACGTCCCGTTTGTTACGTCGATCGCAACCTTCTTCGGCGCGCGCTTCGTGCGTCAGGATCAGCAGACGATGACTGAACAGGCGGACGGCCTGCGCTACCACCCGGCGCTCATGCTGATCGACGATGCCGATAAGCCCGCCAAATGGTACTTCGCGCTCAAACAGGCGCGGCTGACGGGCTCGGGCGCGCATCCCTTGAGCGGTCCGGTCGAACTGCACTGGCGCAGCTAGCCCGCTTCAAATCCAGTCCGGCAAAGAGCTCCGCCAGATCGAGGTAGACAGGCGTTCCAGCGACTTCCAGCCGAGCCGTCTGCGTCCATGTGCGGCCTGAACACACCCGTCCCGTACGCGTCTCCGAGTCGAGGATCCAGATGGTTTCAACGCCCCTGTGCAGGTAATCGTCGGCCCGTCGCCGGATGTCGGCGCAGGTGTCATCGGGCGAAAGCACCTCGAACACCAGCAGCGGTTTAGTCAGGATCTCCGGCTGAACCCCGGGGCGAACGAGAACGAAATCCGGAGTACGCACCCGGGTTCCGGCTACCCTGGTTCGCATCTCCGTCGCGGTCTGTATGTGCCATTGCCGTTCGTGCTGGATATACCACCCCGTCAACAGCGCCTGTACCCTTGCGTGCTCCCACTTGCCCGCGTTGCGTTCCAGCAAGTCTCCATCGACATACTCGCGATCCGGGCGGTACGAGGTCGTAGGTACTTGGCGATCGGGATCAGAACGGAGGTGGCCATAACGTCCCCACTGGACACTTGGATCGAAGTCCAGCAGGGCGCAGCTCAGGCCGTGCGCCTCTCCACCCTCTCGATCGCCTCGCGCAGCGCCGGCATCCCGCCCTCGCGCACCGCTCCGTGGCCGCAGGCGAAACGCTGGAGGGGATAGCCGAGCAGTCGTTTCGCACTGGTGAGTGCCAGCGTCTTCGACCAGACCACCCAGCGCGGAACCGGCAGGTACCAGGGGGTATAGCCGGTAATCAAGAGGCGCGTCACGCCGGCAAGCGCGTCGCCCGCGTACAGGGTGCCGTCGCGTTCATCCAGAAACGAAAGATGGCCGGGGATATGGCCGGGAGTAGCGATCGCACGCAACGAGCCGAACAACTCGCCGTCTTGCACGAGGTGCGTCACGGGGGCGGCGATGCCGGGCAGCCCGCCGCCGAAGGTCTCCTGTGGCTCGTCCGGGCGCAGCGTCTTATCCGCCGGTCGGCGCAGCAGCGGGAGCGAGCGCTCACTCGTCGCAACCATCACGCCGGGCAGGCGAGCCACGAGTTCATCGACCGAGCCCACATGATCGACATGCGCGTGGGTGAGGAGCATGCGCCGAACAGGCGCGCCCAGAGTCTGGGCGGCCTCGAGGATCGCCTCCCCGCTGCCCTTGAGACTGGCATCGATGAGGGTGAAGGAGTCACCCTCACCGTCGGCACCACTCTCGCGTACCAGATAGCAGTTGACGAAGCCAAACTTCGTGAGTTGGTGCGCGTGCGGTGAGACTTCGGTAAGCTTCATGGCCACCACTCTAACGCTGGATGACGATGTGACGAATCAGGACGGGCTGGAGCGGCCGGTTGGACGCATCGCGCGGCAGGTCGGCGATGGTCTCGAGAACCGAAACCGAGGCCTGGTCGCACTGGCCGAGGATGGGATAGCTGCCGTCCAGCGCGTGCATGGGGTTGAGCGCGAAGAACAGCTCGCCGTTGTTCGTATCGGGGCCGCCGTTGCCGAAAGCCAGACGGCCGGGCCGGTCGAAGGTGAGCCCCGGGGCGGCCTCGGTCTTGAAGCGGAAGCCGATGTCGGTCTTGCCGCTGATATCGCCCGTGATGTCCCCGAACTGGATGTAGTAGTCGGGCAGCACGCGGTCGATCCTCTGGCCGTCGTAGAAGCGACGGTGTTGCTGCACCGTGTGGGTGGCAGGGTCGATCCAGTCTTTCGTGCCTTCCACAAGGCCAAGGAAGGTCGCGGTTGCGACGGGGCTTTCCTTCTCGAACAGACGGCAACGCAGTGTGCCGGCCGAGGTCTCGATCACGGCCACTGGCCCGGTTGGTTCCGGGCCTGACGGCGCGGCAAGCGGCTGTGCGCTGAGTGCGGGCAGGATGGCCGCACGCCCGAGAGAGGACGCGAGGGGCGGCAGCGAACTTCCGGCGGCGACGATGGCGATGTGGTCGATGGCGATCGGTTTGGCCGGATGATTATCCGTCTCTGCCAGCGTTTGGCGCATCTGCGTTACCAGCTGCACAGAAGCCTCATCGCACTGGCCGAAGATCACGCCGTAGCCGTCTGCCTCCGTATTGGCATGGTCGGTGATGAAGAACCGGGAGGGGCCGGCCTGGTCATTGCGGGCCGCCATGGCGAGCAGGCCGGGCCGATCGAACAGCAGCCTCGGGCTGGTCTCTGCGGGAAAGGAAGCGCCGGCGGCTTTCTGGTTCAGCTTCGGGTCGAGCGCGGCACGCACACCGCCGGAGACGCCGAGAGAACTCGGAAAGAGGCGGGTTCCCTCGTAGAACGGCTTGCCTTTCACAATGGAGCCATCCGGCGCGGTCCATGGCTTGGTACCCTCGGCGAGCGCGATGAAGGCGGCGGTCGTGGCGGGACGCTCCTGCATCCGCAGCGCGCAGCGCAGGCGACCGGCTGTGGTGTCGATGACGGCGACGGGTTCGGCAGAAGACTGGCAGAGAGCGGCAGCCGTGAAAGCGCAGACAAAAACCGTGGCGGTGAGGCGCAGGAGGTGCATGGGAGCGTTATAGCACCGGGCAATTCGCATCCATCCCCGCTGGCTGCTGAGACGGGACGCACCGCGGACGGAGTGCTCTCAGAAGGCTGACACGCCTTCCTCCACCACCAGCTCGTCGACCGCGATATTCAGGGTATGGCCGAGTTCTTTAAAGCCGGTCTTCCAGTCGTGTGTCCAGTAGCTGGCGTCGGAACGCTGCAGAAGATCGTTCCAGGTGTTCTGCGCCTGCCAGAGCACGACCTCGAAGGGCATGGTCTGCACCGTGCGGGCAATCTCAAGCGCGGCATGCAGGGCGGCGACGGCGACCTCGGGACCATGTTCCGCAGCCGCCTCGAGTGCCTGCATGGCGCGATTGACACGCTGCCCGGCGGCGAAGGCGAGGATCTTCTCGTCGAGCTCGGCGCGATCCTGGGCGGCGCGGCCGAGCAGGTCGGCGATGAGCGCCGCATCGAAGACCGGGGCCTCGAGCGCGCGGCGCAGGCTCGCATTGAGCGCAAAGGAGGCGGCAAGCGCCAGCGCGGGGGGCGGATTCAGCCCGGATTCAGTCAGGAAGTGCAGCAGCGAGGCGTGATCCTCATAAATTTTGCGCAGCGACTCCTCCATCTCCTCGACCGTCTGATTCAGGATCGTGTGGAGAATGCGGTGCTGCTCGTCGGCGAACAGGGAGGAAAGCGAGTAAAGAATCGGGACGTCGGCTTCGTCGCCGTCCCACGTCGCTGCCGGGGGCACCTGCAGGGAGTGTTCGATGCCCGGGTGTACCGCGCCGGATGCGGTTCCGGTCTGGCCGGGCTCGGGTTGCGAGGGGTTGAGCGAAATGTGCGCAGCGATCGCATCCTCGTGCGCGGACTGCCGGCGCTCGATCCCGCGGGCAAAGAAGCGGTCGATGAGCCGGATCACCTCGGGAAGGTTGGCGCGGCGCATGGCGGCGCGGATCTCAGCGGAAAAGTTCCTGAAGTCAGCGGCGTCGGCGGGAGTATAGCGGCGGACGGCGGCGGAGAGGTTCTGGTCGCCTAGGTGGAGGACGGCATAGCAGATCTCTTCCGCCTCCTCGGTGACGCGCGAGCGTACCCGTGCCCGCCCCAGCGCCACTTTGCCGCGGCCCGAGGTGAAGACCTCATGGGCGTCACGGTGAAGTGTAAAGCAGAAGAGCTCGCCCTCTTCGGGGTAGCTGCGGAAGATGGAGGAGATGGCGTAGTGCGCCCCGACCTGTTCGAGACCGATCTTCATGCCGTCGACGTAACGGGTGTAGATGTCCGCGCCTGTTGCAAACTCCGGGACGTTCGGGATCGCCTTGGCAAGAATCTCAAGGAAGGCGGGCTCGAGCGCCCGGCCGGGCTCGCCGAAGAGCTGCGCGGCCAGCTGCAGGACGCGGCCGGCATACGCGATGATCTGGACCGTCTCGATGCCGGAGATCTCGTCGAAAAACCAGCCGCAGGAGGTGTACATCAGCTGAGTGTGGCGTTCCAGCTCCATCAGCTCGAGTATCGTCGTGCGTTCTGCGGGCGAGAGCGCGTGCGTCGCCTGCGCGGCAAAGAACAGCTCCAGGGCTTCGGGCGAACGCGAGGAGTCTTCGCGGTGAAGAACCACGTCGAGGTACGCATCGCGCGCAGCCCAGACATTGTGCAGAAGAGGCGCGGCGAGCGCCTCGGCGAGCGGCGCGGTGCCGTCGCGCAGGCAGTCGAGCGCGTCTCGCAGCGGCTTGCGCCACTTCTGGTTCCAGTCCGGCTTGCCGCCGTTGCACCCGCAGTCGGAGCGCCAGCGCTCGACGCCATGGAAGCAGCTCCAGGAGGAGTTCTCGACGATCTCGGCCTCACAGATCGGGGGGAAACGTTCGAGAAATTCTCCGTAGTTGGTGAGGGTGGCACCGCCGCTCTCTTCAAGCGAGTGCATCGCGAAGGAGAGCGCCATCTCGCCATGCTTGTGGTGGTGCCCGTAGGATTCTCCGTCGGTCGCGACATGCGACAGCTGCGGCCGGGCAGCGGCGACCTCGGTCTTCGCGGCTTCAAACCCGGTGAGCAGACGCTGAGCGAACTTCTCGCCGGAGTCGAGCAGGCCCTCGAAGGCAATGGCGCGGGAGTTGGGTCCGTTGTAAAAGAACACGGCCAGCGAGCGGCCTTCGTCGAGGCGGACGAGATACGGCTGGGTGGAATCGACCGAGGCATCGGGCGTTTCGGTCCACGCGGGCGGCGTGTCGGACTTCTTCGCGGCCTTGACCAGCGGACGCACCCGGGCGCACTGCGACGGCGCGAGTACGGTAAAGCGAATGCCTTCGCGGGCGAGCAGATCGAGGGTGGCGCGATTGGCGGCGGTCTCGGCGAGCCACATGCCTTCGGGTCTGCGGCCAAAGCGGAACTCGAAGTCGGCGATGCCCCAGCGGATCTGCGTCAGTGCGTCGCGTTCGTTCGCCAGCGGCATGATGATGTGGTTGTAGACCTGCGCCAGCGCGGAGCCGTGGCCGGAGTAACGCTGCGCCGAAACCCGGTCAGCCTCAAGAATCATCTGGTAAGCGCGCGGTGCCTTTTCGCGCATCCACGAGAGCAGCGTAGGCCCGAAGTTGAAGCTCATGCGCGCGTAGTTGTTCAGAATGCGTACGATCTCGTTCTGCTTGTTCTGAATGCGCGAGGCGCCGTTCGGCGCATAACACTCGGCGGTGATGCGGTCGTTCCAGTCGTGATACGGCGCGGCGGAGTCCTGCACTTCGACTGTTTCCAGCCACGGATTCTCCCGCGGCGGCTGATAGAAGTGGCCATGCACGCACACGAACCGGCTGGGCGGCGATGTGGGCGCGGCGGACGACGGGGCGGCCGGGCCGGAGACGGAGGCGGGGCCGAAGACGGAGGCGGGGCCGGAGACGGAGGCGGGGCCGGAGACGGCGGCTGGACTGGGCTTCGGCATGGCGTAATGGATTCGATGCTACCGGATAAGAGCGCAGCCAGGGTGGTCGGTCGATTACGGATGGCGCGTGAGACCCCGGCCTGGTGAGGCATAGGAGGACAGGTCTGGTCTCGCGCTTCGTCTTCCCCTGCGCGAACGGGTTCGAGTTGTCGGCGGGTGTGCCGTAGCGGACGGCAATGGTCTTGCGAGCCGCAGCCAGCGAGATCACCGTAATTCGGTGGACTGATCGGGTGATCAGCGTAACGTCGCCGCTCGGCTGACCTTACTTCGTCAGCTTGCTGGCCTGCGTCGCCGGCTTCGCCAGATCGCACGCCCGCCACAGGTACCAGCTGGCCACCGAGCACCAGGGGTGCCACTTCCTCGCGCGCTTCTCCATCACTTCGGGTTTCGGCAGGTCGGCGGGCGAGACTTTGTCGGCCGGCTTCAGAGTGCCGAAGGTGAGGGCGAACCCCTTGCGGACGCCGTAGTCGCTGGTGGGCAGGATGTCGGGGCGACCGAGGCGGAAGATCAGGAACATCTCCACCGTCCAGCGGCCGATACCGCGCACCTGCGTCAGGTGCGTGATGATGTCCTCATCGGCCATGCGGCGGATCCGGGTCAGCGCGGGGACGGTGCCGTCGAGGGTTTTGGCGGCGAGATCGCGGATCGCAAGGGCTTTGTTGTGTGAGAGGCCGGCCTGGCGGAGCTGCTCGTTGGGTGCGTCGAGCAGATGCTGCGCCGAGGGATGGACGCCGTCGCCCGCTACCTCGCCAAAGCTGGCGAGCAGCTTCGCATGGATGGCGGCGGCCGCCTTGCCGTGCAGTTGCTGGTAGATGATGGATTCGAGCAGTGCGTCGAACGGCGACAGCGTGCTGGCCAGCCGCATGGTGAACGGGCCCGCCCGGGCGACCAGTCTGCCCAGCTTCGGGTCGCGTTCGCTGAGTTCGCGGACGGCGTGCTCGATATCGTACGGTGGCTTGCGTGGACGGGCGACGGGGCGCGGCATGGCGTTGGCATGAGCGTACCGCAAACGACCCCGTCCCGGGCACAGGGGCAGGCAGAACCAGGTCGGAACGCGCCGGGTCGATTACAGAACAGGAGTTATCCAGCTTTTTCAGCCTGTTGATCAGCCAGATGACGCAGCGAGATGTAGTGACACCGGGAACGACCACGATATCTGGTACAGCAACGGGAATGGCATGACGATTATCGAATCCGCTTCGGGAATTTGGCCATGCACCGTGCGCCGCGTCACAAGAGCCTCCGTGGCGGACTGCTATATTGAAATCTCCAAGGACAGACCTCGCAGGATGTAAGTCCAGCAGGTCGGTTACACAACCCACCCCGAGCGTCATCGGAGTCCGCGTACGTCGTCGGATCGAGCGTTCCCGGGAGCGGGACGAAGGATAGGCTGGAACCGCGCGGTTGCGGCTCCGGCACTGACGCAAAGGGAAGCGGGAAGTTTCTATGGCGCAAGTTTTTGACCGTAGTTCGAATGCGTTGGCTCGGGCGAGTCTGGTGCTCTCCGGTCTTATTGTCATTGCCGTCGGGCTCGGGCTCGACCAGCTGCAGCGTTCGCCGTGGGTGACCCGGCAGGGACAGCGTCCGGACCAGCCGGTCCCGTTCTCGCACAAACACCATGTCGAGGGGCTGGGGCTGCAGTGCCAGTACTGCCACACGTCTGTCGAGAAATCGAGCTACGCCGGCATTCCGCCGACCAAGACCTGCATCAACTGCCACGCGCAGATCTGGACCAACGCCGAACTGTTGGAGCCGGTGCGGCACTCCTGGGCGACGGGCGAGTCGATCCAGTGGATCCGGGTGCACGATCTGCCGGACTACGTCTACTTCAATCACCAGATTCATGTAAACAAGGGCATCGGCTGCGCCAGCTGTCACGGTCGCGTCGACGAGATGCCGCTGATGTACCAGCAGAACTCGCTGCAGATGGAGTGGTGTCTCAACTGCCATCGCAACCCGTCGCAGAACCTGCGGCCGACCAGCGAAATCTACAACATGGCCTGGAATGGACCGAGCACGAACAAGCCGGTCTGGTGCGCCGAGACGCAGCTGAACGGAAGCGCCAACGGCGCCTACGTGAACGGCACCCGCACCCCGACCGCGCAGGCCGTCAGCTGCACGACGAAGAATCCGGGAGAGAACGGCGGACCCGAGGAAGCCATGCTGCAGCTGACCCAGAAGAGTCCAGGGGGCAACGGACAGGGCCAGGCGGGAACTCAGCTCTCTCCGCGTCCGACTGTGGGCGACGACAAAACGGTAAGCGACATCCCGCCGGCCAGCATGCCGATGCCGCTCAACTACCACAAGTTCACCAGCCAGACGGATCTTGGCATTTACCTGACCGGGCAGTACCACATCCGCAGCGCCAATCAGCTCTCGAGCTGCGAGGTCTGCCACCGATGAGCGATAGAGTGCGCGGGAACTCCGCAGAGACGCTGACGACTATGGCAACAAACGACGCAATGGCGCCGGCACAGGTGGTGACTTCGATCGCCCCGGCAGCCCCTGAAAAGATGAGCCTTGACGCGGTACGCGCAAAGCTCGAGGGCAAGACTGGCCGGCGGTTCTGGAAGAGCCTCGACGAGCTGTCTGAGACGCCCGCCTTCAACCAGATGATGCAGGAGGAGTTCCCGCGCCTCGCCGGCTCGGCTGCCGGTGAGCTGGTCGACGCGGTCTCGCGCCGCGGCTTTCTGAAAGTCATGGGCGCGTCGCTTGCGCTCGCCGGTCTCGCCGGATGCACCAAGCAGCCCGACGAGCCGATCTATCCCTACATTCGTCAGCCCGAGGATCTCGTCCTCGGACGCCCCATGTACTTCGCCACCGCGCATCCCTTCCCGACCGGCGCGGTCCCGGTGCTGGTCAAGGCGGATGCGTTCCGGCCCATCAAGCTCGAGGGGAATCCCGATCATCCCGTAACCAGAGGCAGGGCCGATGCAATCACCCAGGGCACGCTGCTCGACCTGTACGATCCGGACCGCTCGCATGAGGTGATCTACAAGGGTGCCGCCGGTGACTTCGGGGCATTCCAGAGTCAGCTTCTGAACTTCGCGAAGTCGCAGCAGGGCCAGGGCCTCTACATCCTGTCGGAGACGGTGGTTTCGCCTACGCTGGCGATGCAGTGGCAGGGCGTGCAGAAGGCCTTTCCGCAGGCGAAGCTGATCCAGTGGGAGCCGATCAATCAGGACAGTTCGCGCGCGGCTTCGAAGGCGGCCTTCGGCAGCTATACCGACGCGCAGTACAAGCTTCAGGACGCCGACGTAATCGTCTCGCTGGACGCGGACTTCCTCGGCGGCATCGCGCATCCCGGCTTCCTGCCCCTGGCCGCTGCCTATGCGGAACGCCACCGCTTCGATGCCGAGGATCCGGACAAGCCGATGAACCGGCTTTATGTCATTGAGACCATGCCGACGGTCACCGGCCTCAAGGCCGAGCACCGGCTTGGCCTGAAGCCGAGCGAGGTCGAGTCGTTCGCGATCGCGCTGGCGAACGGCGGCGGCGGAAGCTTCTCGAACTCGGCCGCACAGCAGTATCTGACCGCAATTGCGCAGGACCTGAAGGCGGCAAACGGGCGCGCGGTGGTCATCCCGGGCGAGCAGGCGTCCCCGGCCGTACATGCGGCCGCCTATAAGCTCAACCAGCAGATCGGCGCGGTGGGCAAGACGGTCGTCTACACCGAGACCGTGAACCCGATCCCGAGTGAGCAGGGCAGCGACTTCAAGTCGCTCGTCTCCGACATGCAGGCGGGGAAGGTGCAGTGGCTGGTGGTGCTCGGGCTTAACCCGGTCTACACGGCTCCCGCCGACATGAACTTCCCCGCTCTCTATAACAATGTTCCGGTCAGCGTTCATCTTGGCAACGTGCTCGACGAGACCGGCGCCATCTCCACCTGGCATATTCCCCGCGCCCACTACCTGGAAACGTGGTCGGACGCGCGTACATATGACGGCACCCTCTCCATCCTCCAGCCGATGATTGAGCCGCTGTACAACGGCCGCTCGTCGCACGATGTCCTGCAGAGCCTGCTCGACAATCCGCAGGCGTCTGCCTATGACGCCGTCCGCGCGAACGCGAAGACCTACCTCAAGGGCGACTACGAAACCGCATGGCGCAAGGCGCTGCATGACGGCTGGGTCGACGGCTCGGCGTTTACGCCAAAGGCCGGCGGCGCCGGGGCTGGCGCGGCCATCACCCCGGTGATGGCTTCGACCGGCGGCCTCGAGATCTCGTTCCGGCCGGATCCGTCCCTCTACGACGGGCGCTACGCCAATGTCGGCTGGCTGCAGGAGCTGCCCAAGCAGGTGACGAGCCTGAGCTGGGACAATGCCGCGCTCATCAGCTACGACACCATGCAGAAACTCGGCATTCAGGAAAACGAGGCGATTGAGCTCGAACTGAATGGCCGCAGAGTGATCGCACCGGTGCTCGCCGTCCCCGCGCATCCTGATGACGCCATCACCGTGCACCTCGGCTTCGGACGCAGCGCCGCTGGCCGGGTGGGCTCGGGCGTGGGCTTCAATGCCTACACGCTGCGCACCAGCGACGCTCCCCTGACAGCCTCGGGCGCGAAGATCAACCGCGGCAGGGGCACCTACGATCTCTGCGTCACCAAGGTGCACTCGATCGAGCATCGCGGACAGTACGCCCAGCACGACCTGGAGCACCAGGAGTTCGACAAGTCGGGCACCTACTCGCTTCCCGGTCACGAGGCCCAGGAGCGCGGTATCATCCGCTACACGACAGTGGGTGAGGCCCGCAAGAACCCTAATTTCGCGCATGAGGGCTCGCCCGAGACGGCCATCAACAAGGTCGGCTACGGCCCGGAGGGCGAAGACCCGAAGAAGGACGACAGCATGTTCGGGTGGGCGTGGCAGTACGACCACAAGGACGAGTCCACCCAGCAGGTTCAGTACAAATGGGGACTTTCCGTCGACCTCAACTCCTGCATCGGCTGCAACGCCTGCATCGTTGCCTGCTACGCCGAAAACAACATTCCGGTGGTCGGGCGCGAACAGGTGAAGATCGGCCGCAACATGCAGTGGCTGCGCATCGACACCTACTTCGAGGGTGATCTGCACGCGCCGCGGGCGCACTTCCAGCCTATGATGTGCCAGCACTGCGAGAATGCGGGCTGCGAACAGGTGTGCCCGGTGGGAGCGACGGTACACACGCCGGAAGGCCTCAACACGATGGTCTACAACCGCTGCGTCGGTACCCGCTACTGCTCGAATAATTGTCCGTACAAGGTGCGTCGCTTCAACTTTCTCCTGTACTCCGACTATGAGACCGAGAGCCTCAAGTTCATGCACAATCCCGATGTGACGGTCCGCTCGCGCGGCGTCATGGAGAAGTGCACCTATTGCGTGCAGCGGATCGAATACGCCAAAATCGACGCCGACAAGGAGAACCGTCCGGTGCGCGACGGCGAGATCAAGACCGCCTGCCAGCAGACCTGCCCGACCGATGCGATCCTCTTCGGCAACCTCAACGACTCCGCGAGCCGGGTCGCGAAGCGCAAGCAGCAGGAGCGCGACTACCCGGTCCTCGCCGACCTGAACTTTCGGCCGCGCACAACCTATGTAGCGGGCGTCATCAACCCGAACCCGGAGCTGGCATAAATGGCGACGAAACCGACTATCGATCCCCAGGCGGATAACCGGCTCGATCCGATGATCGACCCCGTGACCGGCGAATACGCCGTCATCGCGCCCGGACACAACTTCCGGTCGGTCACGCAGAAGATCGCCGGCATCGTGCTGACCTCGAATACTCCGCTGGGCTGGTTCTTCGGCCTGGTGGTCGGCGGCGGCATTGCCACCGGCGTCGTTATCGGCATCACCTGGCTGTTCCTCAAGGGCGTCGGCATCTGGGGTGTCACCATCCCGGGCGCATGGGGCTTCGCGATCATCAACTTCGTGTGGTGGATCGGTATCGGCCATGCCGGCACGCTCATCTCAGCCATTCTGCTGCTCTTCAAGCAGACCTGGCGTAACTCGATCAATCGGTTCGCCGAGGCCATGACGATCTTCGCGGTTGTCTGTGCGGGCACCTTCCCGCTCATTCATGTCGGTCGCCCGTGGCTTGCGTACTGGCTCTTCCCCTACCCGAACACGATGAACGTGTGGCCGCAATTCCGTTCTCCGCTCGCGTGGGACGTCTTTGCCGTCTCTACCTATGCGACCATCTCGATCGTCTTCTGGTACATCGGCATGATCCCGGACTTCGGCACGCTGCGCGACCGCGCGACGATGCCGCTGGCCAAGTATTTTTACGGCCTGCTGTCGCTGGGCTGGCGCGGTTCTACCCGGCACTGGATCCGTTATGAGTCGGCGTCGCTGCTGCTTGCCGGTCTCTCCACCCCGCTGGTGCTCTCGGTACACACCGTCATTTCGTTCGATTTCGCGGTCGCCTCGCTTGCGGGGTGGCATACCACCATCTTTCCGCCCTATTTCGTCGCGGGTGCTGTGTACTCCGGCTTCGCCATGGTGCTGACGCTGGCGATCCCGCTGCGCAAGTTCTATCACCTTGAGGATCTGGTCACGCTGCGTCATCTCGACAACATGGCCAAGGTCATGATCGGTACCGGCGGCATCGTCGCTTACGGATACGGCATGGAGGTCTTCATGAGCTGGTATTCGGCCAGCCACTGGGAATTCTTCATGATGTGGAACCGTATGTTCGGCCCCATGGGCTGGGCGTACTGGATTCTGATCCTCACCAACATCGCCATTCCGCTTACCACCCTGTGGTCGCGCAAGCTGCGGGTGAACGTCACCTATCTGTTCATCCTTTCGCTGATCGTCAACACCGGCATGTGGTTTGAACGTTTCGTCATCGTCGTCACCTCGCTTTACCGCGACTACCTGCCGTCCAGCTGGGGCACGTACCGCGCCACCAAGTGGGACTACATGATCTACGTGGGCACCATGGGCCTGTTTACCTGCCTGTTTCTGCTCTTTGTCCGCTTCCTGCCCATGATCCCCATGTCGGAGGTCCGCATGATGCTTCCGCAGACCAGGATCCGGCGCGGTGGCGCCGATGCCGAAGTCGTCATTCAGGAGACCGTCTAATGCCGCCGCGCGAGGGAGTGTACGGGTACGTCGCCGAGTTCAACACGCCAGGCGATCTGGTCCACGCCACCGAGAAGGCGTACGAAGCCGGCTACCGCCGCATGGAGTGCTATACGCCGTACCCGGTCGAAGAGGCCGCCGAGGCGTTGCGTTTCCACAAGACCCGCGTCCCGCTGGTCTGCCTGCTCGGCGGCCTGATGGGAGTAACGACTGCGTTCCTGATGGAGACCTGGATCAACGTATGGGGCTATCCGCTCAACATCGCGGGACGTCCGCTGTTCAGCTGGGTCGCCTTCATCATTCCGGCCTACGAGTGGACCATTCTGTTCGCCGGCCTCTCCGCCGGCTTCGGCATGATCGCGCTCAATGGCCTGCCGCAGCTCTATCACCCGGTCTTCAACGCGCCCAACTTCCGTAACGGTGCCACGACCGACAAGTTCTTCCTCTGCATCGAGGCCTACGATCCGCAGTTCTCGCTCAGGGACACGCGTGCGTTTCTCGAGCAGTTCCACACGGTTTCGGTGGTGGAGGTCGAAAACTGATGCCCCACCCTGTAGAGAAACTGATGCCCCACCCTGTAGAGAGAGAAGATCCGATGTCGCTACGCTCGAAGCTCGTGCTGGGCGCCTCGATGGCAGCGTCCCTGCTGCTGGCAGGCTGCCGTCAGGACATGCATAACCAGCCCAAGTTTTACCCCCAGCGCGGAACCACCTTCTACGCCGACGGACGCTCCGTACGTCCGCAGGTCGAGAACACGGTCGCACGCGGCCAGCTCACCGAGGGCGATTACTTCCACACCGGTCTGATCAATGGTCAGGAGGGCAACGCGATGCCCTTCCCGGTGAACATGGACGTGCTCGCGCGCGGCCAGGAGCGCTACAACATCTATTGCACCCCATGCCACTCGCGGGTGGGGAACGGCGCCGGCATGATCGTGCAGCGCGGCTACGCCAAGGCGGGTAACTTTCACACGGCGCGCCTTCTGGCCGCTCCACTTGGCCACTTTTATCAGGTGATTACCAACGGCTATGGCGCGATGCCCGACTACTCGGCGCAGGTGACGGTCGAGGATCGCTGGGCGATCGTGGCCTACATCAAGGCGCTGCAGCTCTCGCAGAATGCTCAGGCATCGGATGTCGCGGCGGGCGAACATCCTCAGCCGATCGCGGATCTTTCCGAGCAGGCCGGCTTCCCGCGCAGCTTTGTAGCCGAGTGGACGCTTCCCGCGACGGCGGTGAGCGGCACCCCGAATGGTGAGAATTACGTGCTGCCACAAAACTCCATCGGCAAAGCGCAGGCCAATATCGGTAAACCGGGCTCACAGGGCCCGACCAAGTCGCAGACCAGTGACGGTTATCCGCTCCCGCCGTACGATACGGTCAGCCCGAACGGCGTACGCGCGAGCGCTCCCGAATAAGAGGCGGTTCAGAGTCCCCGGCAGAATTTACTTCCGCTCGATAAAGGTTTAGAGACGATGTCATCGGCACATATGGAACACGAGGCACACCCCCACCATCACGGCCCGCGCACGCTCCCGGAAAAGCTGGGCTCGCCGGAGATCCTGACGAGGTGGCGGACCAACGCGCTGATCGTCTGCGCCGTCTCGGGCCTGGTCTCGCTGGTTTTTTTCCTCGCCCCGCTGGGTGGACAGCACATCCTGCGCGCCTGGCTGCTGGGCTTTATGTGTTGCTTTGCCTACGCGGGCGGCGGACTCGTCATGCTGATGCTGCAGTACGTTTCGGGCGGCAAGTGGGGCATGCTGCTGCGCCGTCCGCTCGAAGCCATGACGCGCACGCTGCCGCTGGTCTCACTCATGTTTCTGCCGGTCGGCATCTTTGCGAAATATCTGTATCAGTGGGCAAAGTATCCCACCGCCGCTGCTGAAATGGACGCCCTCCACAAGGGACTCGTGACCAAGGAGCAGGCGCTGACCGCCATCTCCAAACACGCCATGTTCAACCCGGTGAGTGCGACCATTCAGACGGTCGTGGTGTTCAGCATTCTCATCCTGTTCGCCACCCTGCTGAATAAGTGGTCGCTCGAGCGTGACGCCGATCCGGCGCGCGGGACCATCGCCAGTTACGATAAGTGGCGGACTCGCTTTGAAAACCTCTCCGGTCCAGGCATCTTCATCTATGTCGTCTGCCTGACCGATGCGGCACTGCTCTGGATTATGTCGCTCGACGTGACGTGGTATTCCTCCATCTGGGGTCTGCAGTTCCTCGTCGGCCAGGGTTTTGCCGTCCTTGCGATGGGTATCCTCACGGTCATCATGCTTTCGAAGGTGGAGCCGATGAAGACTCTGCTGCGGACGACCGAGCAGCACGACCTCGGCAAGTTCGCCTTTGCCTTCGTGATGCTCAACATCTACCTGAGCTTCGCCGAGTTTCTCATCATCTGGTCGGGCAACGTCCCCGACGAGATCCCCTGGTACCTGGCGCGCGTGCGCGGCGGCTGGTGGTACGTGTGCACCGCCGATTTCGTCTGCCACTGGTTGATCCCGTTCTGCCTGCTGCTCTCGCGCGATCTCAAGCGCGACAAGCGCCGGCTTGCGGCACTCGCGATTTTCATGCTCTTCGCCCGATGCCTGGATATGTTCTGGCTGATCGAACCCAACTTCCCGGACGCGGCAGGCAATCTGCACCTGGCCGGCAACTGGGGCCTGCTGGCCTATCTGACCGTGCCGCTGTGCGCGATGTCGCTGTGGGCGGCCTACTATTGCCATCAACTGATGTCGCGGCCGCTGGTCAACATCAACGATCCTCACCTTGAAGAGATGCTGGAGCCGGAACATGCTCACTAACAATGACAAGCCGGAGTACAACGGCGCCTCAGGCGATATCTCGAATTACCCGACCCCGGGAGCCGAAAGCGCAAACCTTGGCTATGAGACGACCGACGTCAACGTCGGCGGCATTCTGGTCTTTCTCGGCGGCCTGTTCGGCTTCGTGCTGATCTTTTTCGTCTTCTGCTTTCTGATGGGCCGCGTGATCAACGAGGCGCTGAACAAGCAGGACGGCCCCGCCAACAAATGGAACGAGACCATCAAGGTCAACGCAGGCGGAAGTCCGCAGTCCACGAGCCAGAAGCTGGAAAACCTCAAGTCGAATGCCGCCATTGAGCAGCAGGAGCTGCAGGCGGTGACCACGCACTTCCCCTCGCCGCGTCTCGAGATGGACGACGGCAACCAGGATATCTCCGATATCCACGCGCGCGAGGATCTGCTCCTGGAGCACTACAGCACCACGCCGGGGCAGCCAGGCATTCGTATTCCCATCGACCGCGCCATGCAGCTGATCGCGCAGCGCGGACTGCCGGTGGAGGCTGCTCCCGCCGAGGAGAGGCTCGCCTACGACAGGCAGCCGACCATCACCGCTCCGCTGACCAGCGGCTTCGCCCGTACCGGCTACGAACTCGACCAGATGGAAGCCCGGGCGCAGAAACTTGACTACGGCAAGGCAGAGTCCAGGGAGCACGCGCAGCTGGCTCCAGGGAAGTAAGCGCGGCTGAGCCGGGGCCTTAACATGGATGGATGGCGGTAAGGACGGAAATGGAACCGATGAGCGTGATACGCACAGTGCTGAGGGGGTTGGGAGTGGCGGCTATGGCCTGCCTGCTGCTCGGCCCACCCGCGTTCGCGCAGGTCTCCTCCTACGGCGATAAGGCGGCGGGGGAGAATACCGGGGATGAGCTGCCGCGGGTGTTGAAAGGTGTGGCCGTCTCGCAGCACCTGAATCAGCAGCTTCCGCTGAACGCGACGTTTACCGATGACCACGGCGCGACGGTGAAGCTGGGCGACTACTTCGGCAGGAAGCCCGCGATCTTGACGACGGTCTATTACAACTGTCCCATGTTGTGCTCGGAGGAGCTCGACGGCCTGACAGGCGCGCTCGAGATGGTGCACCTCACGCCCGGCAAGGATTTCAACATCGTGGTTATCTCCATCGATCCCACCGAAACGCCGGAGCTGGCGGCGCGGAAGAAGGCTTTCTACGTTAAGCGCTACGGCCGGCCGGAGACGGCGGACGGATGGCACTTTCTCGTAGGCCAGAAGCCCGATATTGACGCGGTCACCAGTGCGGTGGGCTTCGGTTATGTCCGGGTTCCCGGGCCCGACGGCCAGCTGACCCAGTTCGCCCATGCCAGCTCGATCGAACTGGTCACGGCGGATGGCAAGCTCGCCCAGTATTATCTCGGCGTGGAGTACTCGCCGAAGGACATTCTGCTGGGGTTGATTGACGCATCAGGCAACAAGATCGGCTCCCCGGTCGCCAATATCCTCACCTACTGCTATCACTACGATCCGGAGACGAACCGGCACTCGCTGATTGTCGCGAGGGTGGTGCAGCTGGGAGGCATGGTCACCATGGCGGGGCTGGGCGGCTTTATGTTTCTCATGTTTCGCAGGGATATCAAGCTCGGGCGCGAACACGACCTGACGCGTGGCCGCTCGAACAACACGTCGGATGAAGGGTAACGATGAACAGGTTTATCAGCCCGGTTCTCTGGGAATTCTTAATCAAGTGGCTCCACTCGTCGGCGCTGTTCCCGGCGGAGGCGTCGACCATTGCACCGTACGCGGACTCGCTCTACTTCTTCCTCGTCGGGATGACGTTGACCGGCCTGTTGCTGGTGGGGATTCTGATCTTCGGCTTCTCCATCCGCTATCGCAAGTCGCGCAATCCGGTAGCGACGCAGGTCGAGGGTTCGACCCTGCTCGAGGCGACGTGGACGATCATTCCGCTGGCCATCTTCCTGGTCGCCTTCGTCTGGGGAGCCTTGCTCTATTTCCGTATCTACAACCCGCCCACCAACGCGATGAATATCTACATTGTCGGCAAGCAGTGGATGTGGAAGGCAGAGCATCCGGGCGGACAGCATGAGATCAATGCGCTGCACGTGCCGGCAGGCAAGCCGGTACAGCTCACCATGATCTCGATGGACGTCTTCCACAGCTTCTCCATCCCGGACTTCCGGGTGAAGCGCGAAGTGATTCCCGGCCGTTACTCGACCGTCTGGTTTCAGGCGACCACGCCCGGCACCTATCACCTCTTCTGCACGCAGTACTGCGGTACCAAGCACTCCGGCATGATCGGCGAGATCACCGTGTTGACCCCCGAGGACTACCAGAAATGGACGCAGGAGTCGACCAGCGGCATGTCGCTCGCGCAGAACGGCGAACGCCTCTTCGCCAGCCTCGGCTGTAACCAGTGCCACAATGGCACGCCGGAGAGCCGGGGGCCGAGCCTTGCGGGAGTCTATGGTTCGAAGCTGCAGCTGGCGAATGGCGGCGAAGTCCAGGTCAACGACGCGTTTCTCCGCGAAACCATCCTGAATCCGTCGCAGCACGTCACGGCGGGTTACGCGCCGATCATGCCGACCTATCAGGGGCAGATCAGCGAAGACGGTTTGATCGATCTGGTCGAATACATCAAGGGCCAGAACAGCAACTATCGGATCCAGCAGACGCTGGGAACGAATCAGAGCAGTGTGTCGGCGCCGGCGAATCCAGCCGCCGCGGCGGCAGGTACCACGGGGATGGTGAAGCCATGAGTGCAACCAGCAGTACGATCGTCAGTCTTCCGGATCAGCGCACCGCGACCTTGCCTCGCCGGAACTACATCAACAACGAGCACGGCCTGCTGAGCTGGCTGCTGACGGGCGACCACAAGCGCATTGCCATGCTGTACCTCATCTCGATTACGTTTTTCTTCTTCATTGGAGGAGCGTTCGCGGGTATGATCCGGCTCGAGCTGCTGACCCCCCAGCCGGACCTGGTCGCGTCCGACACCTACAATAAGTTCTTCACCATGCACGGCATCATCATGATTTTTCTCTTCCTGGTGCCGTCCGTGCCGGCGACGCTGGGTAATTTTCTAATTCCGATCATGATCGGTGCAAAGGACCTTGCGTTCCCGAAGATCAATCTGCTGAGCTGGTATCTCTACATGATTGGCGGCACGCTGACCCTGGCGGCCCTCGTACTCGGTGGCGTCGACACTGGCTGGACCTTCACAACCCCGCTCTCGACCCACTACCTGAACACCCACGTCCTGACGGTGGCCAGCGCCATCTTCGTCGCGGGATTCTCGTCGATCTTCACCGGGCTCAATTTCATCGTGACCATTCACCGGATGCGCGCCCCCGGCATGACCTGGTTCCGCCTGCCGCTGTTCGTCTGGTCCAACTACGCCGCCTCCATTCTGATGGTGCTGGGTACACCGGTCCTGGCGATCGCCTTGATCCTCGTTGCCCTCGAGCGCATCGTCGGCATCGGCGTATTCGACCCCACCAAGGGTGGCGATCCGCTGCTCTTCCAGCATCTGTTCTGGTTCTACTCGCACCCTGCGGTCTACATCATGATTTTGCCCGGCATGGGTGTCATCTCGGAGGTTATCTCGACCTTCAGCCGCAAACGGGTCTTCGGGTACACTGCGGTCGCCTTCTCCTCGGTCGCCATCGCGGTCTTCGGCTTCTTCGTCTGGGCGCACCACATGTTCATCATGGGCGTATCCAATTATTCGGCGCTGGTCTTTTCGCTGTTGACGATGCTGGTCGCAGTGCCTTCGGCCATCAAGATATTCAATTGGTCGTTCACGCTGCAGAAAGGCTCGATCACCTTCGAGACGCCGATGCTCTACGCCTTCGGCTTTATCGGGCTGTTCACCATCGGAGGACTGACAGGCGTCTTCCTCGGCGCCCTCGGCATGGACATCCACCTCACCGAGACATACTTCATCGTGGCGCACTTCCACTTCGTCATGGTGGGCGGCATGTTGATGGCGTTTCTTTCGGGGATCCACTTCTGGTGGCCGAAGATGACGGGCCGCATGTATTCGGAGTCGCTCTCGAAGCTGGCCGCGGTGACCACGTTCATCGGCTTTATCCTCACCTTTATGCCGCAGTTCATCCTCGGCTACCTCGGCATGCCGCGCCGCTATCATGCGTATCCGGCCGAGTTTCAGGTACTGAACGTGCTTTCCACTGCGGGCGCAACGGTGCTGGGTGTCGGCTACATGATGCCCCTGCTTTACCTCGCGTGGTCGCTGAAGTATGGTGAGATTGCCGGCAACAATCCATGGCAGGCGACTGGCCTCGAGTGGCAGCTTCAATCCCCGCCGCTTACCGAGAACTTCCTCGAGGTTCCGGTGGTGGATCACGAAGCGTACGATTACGAGTGGCTGGCTAACAAGACGGCACGCGAGGTTACCGTTGGCTAATACCGTTGCAGCGACCCACGGCGAAGATACCCTGATTGCAGGAGACGGCATGCACCACGAGCACGTCGCTCTCCCGCAGCACCGCCATCATTTCGAGACGGAAGAGCAGCAGCGCGAGGCGGGAAGCTTCGGCATGTGGCTATTCCTGCTCACGGAAATCATGTTCTTCGGCGGAATGTTCTTTGCGTACCTGCTCTATCGCAACTGGTACTACGACGCGTTCGTGCCGGCCTCAAACCAGCTGAGCGTACCGCTGGGTACCCTCAACACGATCATCCTCATCACTTCCGGCTTCTGCATGGCAATCGGCGTGTGGGCGGCGGAGGTCCGACGCAAGGATCTGCTGGTGCTCATGCTGGTCCTGACCAATGTCTTCGGCCTCGCGTTTCTCGGCGTGAAGGGTGTCGAATACCACGAAAAGTGGGAGAAGCACCACATTCCCGGCAACAGTTTCGACATCAGCGAGTTCGTGAACCCGCCCATCGACGCGAAGACCGGCAAGCCAACTGAGACGCCCCTCGCTCCGGACATGGCGCAGCGCACGCAGATGTTCTTTTTCCTCTATTTCGCCATGACGGGCATGCACGCGGTCCACATGATCATCGGTATCGTCCTGTTGTTCTGGCTCACCGCGCGAGCGTGGAAGGGAGAGTTCTCGAGCGGCTACGTCGCGCCGATTGAGAACTTCGGGCTGTACTGGCATTTCGTCGATATCGTTTGGCTCTTTCTCTTTCCGCTGCTCTACCTCATCAACCGGCATCCGCTCGCGCACTGACGCGGCATCCAGTCCAAAGACACTCAGGGGTAATTATGTCGACCCACAGCGATGCATCCAACGTCGTCAATCCGGAGCATAACGAACACCACGTCGTTACGCCGCTCCAGTATTTTTACGTCTACCTCACGCTGATTGCAGGCACGATTCTCACCGTGCTGGCAGCCAAAGTGGAGTTGGGCGTCTTCAATCCCATTGTGGCGCTCGGTATCGCCTGTTTCAAGGCGTGCATTGTCATACTCTTCTTTATGCACGTGGCCTATCAATCCAAGCTCGTCAAGATGACGGTTGCGGCGGGATTTTTCACATTCTTCGTCCTTATCATGATGACCATGGCGGATTACATCAGCCGCGCCTGGGGTACCTGGTAAGCGTGGTGTTTCAGCATTTCAGAGCGGCCTGCGGGCCGCTCTTTTCATTGCACGCGCAGTCTGCAGCAGGTCTGTTCCGGCGGCGCAATGTCATCTGCTCCGCATCTGGAACCTGCGGTACGGTAGACCCATATGCCTGAAGTCATGCAACGAAATGCGGCGGCGCCGGTCGACATCGGCCTGGTTCCCGAGTGGATGGGCAAGCTGGCGGACAACGCTCGCGTCACGGTGCGGAGAGGTGGCGTTCCCGACCCGGACGGGAAGTGCGTCGTGTACTGGATGCAGCGGGCGCAGCGCGGCGTTGATAATCACGCAATCAACCTCTCCGCGCACATCGCCAATGAGCTGAAGCTTCCGCTGGTTGTCTACTTTGCCGGGATCTCCAACTTTCCGCATGCCAACCTGCGGCATTACACCTTTCTGCAGCAGGGTTTGCCCGACATTGAAGAGGACTTGGCCAGTCGGAACATCAGCTTCGTCATGCGGTGCGCGCCGCATGAATCGCATGAGCGCCTGTTGCATGATGTGGGTGCAGCGATGTGTATCGGCGACGAGAACCCGATGCGTGCACCAGAGAGCTGGCGGCGCGATCTGGCTGCGAGGATCGCTGTCCCGTTCTGGACCGTGGATGCCGACGTGATCGTGCCATCGAAGCTGATCGAGAAGGCGCAGTTCGGCGCCTACACCATTCGCCCGCGCCTCTATCGCATGCTCCCGGAATATCTGGTCCCGTACGAGAACCCGCACGCGCAGGTTGCGTGGCAGCGCCCGAAGGGCTTCCACGCAGACGACCTTCACGGCGACATGACCGCGGGCTGGAAGGATCTCGACCGGAGTGTGCGGCCTCTGCCGGAGTGGCAGGGCGGGACGCACGCGGGGCTGAAGCGCTTGAAGCTATTCGTCTCGAAGATGCTCGCGGACTACGACGACAAGCGGAACCATCCAGAGATGGATGGCACCTCAGCGATGTCGCCTTATCTGCATTACGGGCACGTTTGTTCCCAGACCATCATGCTGGCTGTGGAAGAGGCAGTCGCCGCGAATCCGTCGCTGAAGCCGGCGCGCGACTCGTATCTGAATGAGCTGGTCGCGTGGCGGGAGCTGTCGGTGAACTTCGTCAAGTACTGCGCGGACTACGACAACGCCAATGCGGCCGAGGACTGGGCGAAGAAGACGATTGCCGAGCACGCGCGGGACGAACGGGAGCATCTGTACACGCTGCAGCAGCTCGAGAGCGCCGAGACCTACGATGAGCTGTGGAACGCGGCGCAGTTCCAGATGGTCGAGCACGGCTGGATGCACAACTACATGCGCATGTACTGGGCGAAGAAGATTCTCGAGTGGACTCCCGACGTGGAGACCGCGATGAAGTACAGCGTCTACCTGAATGACAAGTACTTCCTCGACGGCCGCGATCCGAACGGTTACTCGGGCATTGCGTGGGGGATTCTGGGCAAGTTCGACCGCGCATGGGGATCTCGACCGGTGTTCGGCAAACGCCGATATATGTCCGGTGCGAGCACTGGGCGCAAGTTCGACTCCAAGCTGTATATCCGGCAGATGCAGGCGTTACGCGCCAGGCAGGGCGCGCAGCAGCCTGGCTGAATGCCGACCGAGACGCATCCGCCTCTGAGCCGGAACCATCCAACGCGGAGGAACGATGGAGGATGCGCAATGGAGTATGGGAAGCTTGGCAGCACGGGTGTGACGGTTTCGCGACTGGCGCTGGGGATGATGACGTACGGTGCGAAGAGCTGGCGCGAGTGGGTTCTGGAGTGGGACGAGTCGGAACCGATCCTGCGCAAGGCGTTTGAGGGTGGGATCAACTTCCTCGATACGGCGGATGTGTACTCGCTGGGAGCGAGCGAGGAGATTACCGGACGCGCGGTGAAGGAGTTCGCCCGTAACCGCGATGAGGTGGTGATCGCGACCAAGGTGTTCAATCCGATGAGTGAAGGGCTGAACGACAAGGGTCTCTCGCGGAAGCATATTGTGGCGTCGATCGATCGCTCGCTGAAGCGTCTGGGAACGGAGTATGTGGACCTGTACCAGATTCACCGGTTCGACAAGGAGACTCCGATCGAGGAGACCTGCGAGGCGCTGGACGCTGTGGTGCGCGCAGGGAAAGCGCTGTATATCGGGGCTTCGAGCATGTATGCGTGGCAGTTTCAGGCGATGCTGCAGTACCAGAAGCAGCGCGGACTGGCTGAGTTCGTGACCATGCAGAACCACTACAATCTGGTGTATCGCGAGGAAGAGCGGGAGATGATTCCGCTGTGCAGGCACGAAGGGATCGGACTGATTCCGTGGAGTCCGCTGGCTCGAGGGTTTCTGGCTGGGAACCGGAAGGCGAACGAGGACAAGCAGAAGGCAGAGACGTCACGTGCGCGAACGGATGCGTATGCGCATTCGCTCTACTATCGCGAGTCGGACTTTGCGCTGGTGGATCGCATCACCGAGGTTGCGGAAGCACGTGGCGTGAAGAATGCGCAGGTTGCGCTGGCGTGGATTCTTTCGCGTCCGGGAATTTCGGCTCCGATTATCGGGGCGAGCAAGATGTACCAGCTCGATGATGCGATTGCGGCGATGGAGATCAAGCTCTCGGATGAGGAAGTGAAAAAACTGGAGGAGGGGTATGAGCCTCATCCGGTGCTGGGTCACTCGTACTGAGGTGGGGGTACCCCCCCCTCCCCATGTGGATCTCAGAAACTGTGTGGAATGTGCTACTTAGCCGTAAAGTCCTGCAAGGAAACGGCTTATGAGTAAACTACTCATTTGAAGAGACTTAGCGGTACGGTTCTGCGGCCTAACGGAACGGCTGCCATGGGAGCGATCCCTGGCAGCCGTTTTCGTTTCGCTGTTTCTATTGTAGGTGGCGTGTCAACAGGCCTCGGTGCCGGGAGATTCAGGCGCCTTATGCGGACTCGGTGGGGTCGGGGCCGCGGGTGGGGCCGGCCGGTGGCGGAACTTTGACGGTGCGGCCAGATGCGGCGGACTGATAGATGGCTTCGATGAGGCGCTGGTCCTGCAGGCCTTCTTCGCCGGGGGTGTGCGGCTGTCTGTTCTGGAGGATGCAGTCGGCGAAGTGGTCCATCTCGAGCGCGAACTGGTCTTTGTCGGGGATGGACGGCTCCATGAGGGTCTCGTGGCCGTCAACGAAGCGGGAGGTGCGCAGCTTGATGCCGTGATAGCCGAAGGCGGGCTCGAGTCCCGCCCAGGCGTCCGAGCCTTCGAGCCGGAGCGTCTGCGAGTGGTGTCCGGCATAGCCGGAGTTGCAGGCAGCGACGAGGCCGGACGGGAAGCGCAGGCTGAAGTTACAGGTGGCTTCCACCTCTTTGAAGCGGGGATCGTCGGGGGGCTGGACGGTGTAGCCGAAGACCTCGGACGGTTCTTCACCGGAGAGGAAGCGGGCTGCGTTGAGGCAGTAGACGCCAACGTCCGGGAGGCAGCCGCCGCCGGCGAGTTTGCGGTTGAGCCGCCACTGGGTGGGATCGCCCTCGTTCTGGGTGTTGGTGGCGACGCAGCTGCGCAGGGTGCCGAGTTTGCCTTCGCGCACCATTTTGACGATGGCGCGGTTATTGGGCTCGTACTGCTGGCGGTAGGCGATCATGAGCAGGACGCTGGCGGTTTTGCAGGCGGCGATCATGCGTTCGCACTCGGCGACGGAGTTGGCCATGGGCTTCTCGCAGAGGATGTGCCTGCCGGTTTTCGCTCCGCGGACAACGTACTCCTCGTGCATGCCGTTGGGCAGCACGATGTAGATGGCTTTCACGTCGGGATTGCGGGCGAGCTGCTCGTAATTCGCGTAGCTGTAGAGGGAGCCGGGCTTGATGCCGTACTGATCGGCGATTTTGCGTGCTTTCTCGGGGTCGCCGGAGACGAGGGCGACGGGCTTGCAGAGCTTGGAGGCGCCGAAGGCGGGCAGGATCTCGTCGATGGCGAGGCGGCCGAGGCCGACGATGGCGAAGCCGACACGGCGGTCGGCCGGCTCGAACGGGCCCGGATCCTTTTCGGGGCCTTCGGTTTGAACGTCGTGGATGGGCGAGAGCGAGACGTAGTTCTGGCCGTTGGGCTGCCGGGCCGGCTGCTGCGACAGGGCGAAGGGCGCGAGGCCCGCGGCGGCGAGCAGACCGCCCGCGCCGTGGAGGAAGTGGCGACGGGGCAGCGGATCGGGCGATGCGGAGGAGGTCTGCGGGGCGGTGGGCTTCGGATGCTCGAGATCGCTGCTCATGCGTGTCTGGGATGCGCGGGACGGGAGCGACGTTTGCGTTGGCTCTCGAGCGGTTTCCGTGAGCCGCAAGCAACTGTGGAGCATGCAGGCGACAGACGGTTTGCGGATCTCTGCCCGTTTGCGCAGCCGCTTTGCGCAATGCCGGCGTCGGTGTTCTGAGTGTTCCGGACCGCTGTTCTTGTCTACCGCTCTCTTGTAGAACGCCCGAGTCATGAGGCAGCGCTCGAAGTACGTTTCGGGGTCGGGCCGGAGGGGCATCTCCGGAGGCGATCGAGCCGCTCTCGGGATGATCAGAAGGACGCGGCAAAGCTGGTGGCGCAGGCGGTGGATCTGCTGCAGAAAGAGGATCTGGACGGGCCGAAACCTCTGCTGGATAAGGCGAAGCTGGTGAATGAGAAGCAGGTTGGTTGGGGAACGGGTATGACTGGATCAGCTTCAAGCAGGGCGAGATGACGGAAGGGATCGGCGATTACCACAAAGAGCTGGAATATCATCCCGGGGAGCTGGTGATGTACGAGCCAGCGGCGCAGCTCGAGATGCAGCTCGGGCACAGGGACGACGCGAAGAAGGACTGGCGGGCGTGGGCGGAGGCGGCTCTGGAGAATCCGCGGCCGGCGTGGCTGCTGGCGGACGAACTGATGGAAGAGGGCGATGCGGCTGGAGGGGTGACGACCGCCAGGACGCCGCTGGACGCGACACCTCCGGGAGAGAAGCACGATGCTTCCCTGAGACTGCTGCTGGGACGGGCGCGGATGCGCGCGGGAATCAAGGAGCAGGGACACGCGACGCTGCTGGTGCTGGTGAAGGGACTCCGACGATCCCGGCATGATGAACGACGCGGCGTATGAGCTGCCGGATGCCGGGCTCGAACTGAAGCTGGATGACGGAACGGTGCGGACCGGCTGAACCGGATGGAGGCGGAGACGCGGACGGGGACGCTGGACGAGAGCCCTCAGATGCTGCGGCAACGGACGCGGCTGCTGCAGGCGACGTGGGACACGATGGGCTGGGTGTACTTCCCGGGACGGCCAGCTGGAGGAGCGGACCGGTACGTTCGTGCGTCGTTGCGTGGATGGCAGGATGCGGAGGTGGGCAAGCGCATCTGGGCGAGATTGCAGAGGCGCGACAGGACCGAAGCGCTGAAGGATGACGATCTCGCGATTGGAACGATCCCGAAGATCGACGAGATGGGCGTGCACACCGGACCGAGGTCTCAGGATAAGGAGCTGCTGGGCCGAGCGGAGACGCTGCGGGAGCACGGCGTTCACTCGAACGTGATGTCGCCGCAGACGGCCAGGCAGGAGTTGCGGGCGCTTTTCCCTGGCAAGGGCAAGAACGGGGTGGCGGAGTACAAGCTGCTGATCAGCGCGGCAGGATTGGAGCGGATGGAGCCGACCGGGGCGAAGACGGTTCCGGAGGCAGAGACGCGTCTGCAGCACGCGAACTTCGGGCCGCTGCTGCCGGCGGGCACGCAAGCGAAACTGGTACTGACGGGCATGCTGAACTGTCACCATGGGAGTGCGAGTTCCTGCTGGAGCAGTAGAGACTGTTCTCCGGGAGACACATTCGTCAAGTGCGCTCAGGTTTAGAAAACGCATAGAGTTGCGAGTGACGAGGCGGGACCTCACAGCCAGGCGGTGACGATGCGGCCGGCGGTGAGGTAGCAGCGGAGTTCGTCAGGGCGGTTCTGGAAGTAGAGGCGGTTGAGGTCGGCACCGCCGAGGTCTTCGTGCCGGGAGAAGGCGGCGAGTTCGCGGGCGATGTCCGCGGGGGTGAAGAAGAGCTGGAAGGGTTCGCCGGCTTTGGCGACGCGGGCGGCCAGCTCGTCGAAGATGAGCTGCTCGTCGGGCGGGAGAGTGTGGCGGGGCTGGCCGTAGTCGAAGGTGACGCCTGAGCCGGCGGGGCGCGCGGCGATCCAGGCGACGGTGGCGCGGAAGGCTTCGAGGGTGAGGTAGGGGACGACGCCGAGCCAGGCAAAGAAGGCGGGCTGGCGGGGGTCGAAGCCGGCTTGCTCAAGGCCGTTGGCGAGAGGATCCTCTTGCGTGTTGTGGGTTTCGAAGTCTACGGGCGCCCACGTGAGGGATGCGGGTCGGCCGAGATCGGCGTGGGTGGCGAGTTCGCGTTTCCACTGCTGGGTGGCGGGGTGATCGACCTCGAAGACGCGCAGGCCCGGGTGAGGGTTGCGCCAGGCGAAGGTGTCCAGGCCGGCGCCGAGGAGGACGTACTGACGCGTCCCGTTCGCGACGGCTTCAGCAAGTTTGTCTTCTGCCAGGCGGGAGCGGGCGACGAGGCGGGCGCGCAGAGCGAGGTTGGGAAGGGTGTTGCGGTCGGGAGCGGCTTTTTCGAGCTGGGCGGGGCCGTGCGGGCCGAGGATGGGGACGGCGAAGGGGTCGGCGAAGACGAGGGGTGGGGCGTCGCAGAGCTGGTGGGTGGCGCGGCGGACGGCGACGCCGTATGCAGTGAGGGATGGTTTGGCGGGCTGCATCGCTGGCCGATCCTCTACGAGACCGGCACAGCCTCAGGCACCGGAGCCTCGACAGACGTCACGGGACGGGTGTCGGCGTGGGGGTCGAGCCAGGTGAGGGCCTGGGCGAGATAGGCTTTGAGGTCTTTGCGCGGCACGATGGTGTCGAGGAAGCCGTGTTCGAGGAGGAACTCGGAGCGCTGGAAGCCCTCGGGGAGCTTCTGGCGGATGGTCTGCTCGATGACGCGGGGGCCGGCGAAGCCGATGAGGGCGCCGGGTTCGGCGATGTTGAGGTCGCCGAGCATTGCGAAGGAGGCGGTAACGCCGCCGGTGGTCGGGTCGGTCATGACCGAGATGTAGGGGACCCGCGCGGCGGCGAGGCGGGCGAGCGCGGCGGAGATCTTGGCGAGCTGCATGAGCGAGGCGATGCCTTCCATCATGCGCGCGCCGCCGGAGGCGGAGACGATGACGAGCGGCGTCTGGGTGTCGTACGCGCGGTCGACGGCGCGGGCGATGGTTTCTCCCACCACCGCGCCCATGGACCCGCCGATGAAGGCGTACTCCATGACCGAGAGGACGACGGGCTGGGTGCCGATGTGGCCGAGCGCGTTGACGATGGCGTCGTTGAGTCCGGTCTTCTTCCGGGCTTCGGCGAGGCGGCGGCTGTAGGGCTTGAGGTCAGTGAACTGGAGCGGGTCGGTGGAGCGGAGCTCGAGATCGACGAGGGTGTAGCCGGGTTCGAGCAGGTTTTCGATGCGGGCGCGGGCGTCGAAGCGGAAGTGGCGGCCGCATTTCGGGCAGACCTGGAGATTTTCGTCGAGATCCTTCTTGAACAGGACGGCTCCGCAGGCGGCGCACTTGGTCCACAAGCCTTCGGTGCGAACGGTTTTCTCGGAGTCGATGACGATCTCGTGGGAGTCGCGCTTAAACCAGCTCATACGGGGTGTCGGGTCCTCGGGTGCCTTCGGAGATTGTACTCGCGGGCGATCGCCGCGGGAGGTAAGCAGACATCCGGGCGGCACGGGAGTTGGTGTAGCGCGAACTCAAGTTGACGTTGGTCTAGCTGCCGAGTCTCGGCGTGCACTGGAGATTTCTCCGCAATTTCATAGAGGGTGGGGTGTCGCGGCTGGTGCCGTTACCTGCAGGCAGAGGGGTTTTGTTGGACTTTTCACGTTCCTGCAATTTGGCACGAAAGTTGCATTAGCGTGAGGTATTCGAACACTAGGGTTTCACGCGGAGGCTTCCGTCTGATGGCGGGGGTGTCTGTTCGGAGCCGTTTCGGGCGACCTACCTACTTTCATTGAACCGGGAGTGTTCCATGCATTCGAGGAAGTTCGCAATACCTGCCCTGATCGCGGTGGCAGGCACCATGTTTGTGGGCGGCGCGTTTGCGCAGACGAGCCTTGGCATTCTGGCGGGTGTGGCCCGTGACCAGTCGGGCGCCGTGGTGCCCAACGCGTCTGTGACGATTACCAACGAGCAGAACGGGCAGAAGTTGATGGGGACGTCGCAGAAGGACGGCGCGTACCGCTTCGACGCGATCAGCACAGGCCTCTACACGATCGAGGTTCAGGCCCCCGGCTTCGAGACTGCTCTGGTGAAGAACCTCAATGTCGCCTCCACTGCGGTCACCACCTATGACGTGAAGCTCCGCGTCGGTCAGGCTACGTCCGAAGTGCAGGTCGAAGCGACCTCCACCACCATTGAGACGGAGAACGGCACCCTGACCGGCGTGGTCGGCACGGAAGAAATTCAGAAGCTCCCCATCTTTTCACTGAGTCCCTTTGAGCTTGCTGTGACCGTTCCGGGCGCGCAGCCCGTATCCAATGGCGGCGGCTTCTCCAATGGTCAGAATGTCCAAGTGAACGGCGCGCGTCCGCGCGCCAATAATTTCCTGATGGACGGTCAGGAGATCAACGACGTCAACATCGCTGGCCAGGCGTTTCAGCCGGCAATCCCGGACTCGTTCGACTCGCTCAACGTGATTACCAGCGCGGCCTCGGCGGAGTATGGGCGTGCCGGCGGAGCCGTTGTGAACCTCGTGACCCGGGCGGGTACCAACAGCTTCCACGGCAGCGTCTTCGAGCGCTATACCGGGTCCGGTTTGAATTCAGTGCCGGGTGTCCTCCGCGGCAACGCCGGGTTCACGAAGACTCGGTTCGACCAGCACTCGATTGGATTTACCGCCGGCGGTCCCATTATCAAGGACAAACTTTTCGCCTTTGGCGGTGCCATCTTCCAGCGCTACTACGGGCAGGAGACTGCGGGCATCAATTTGCTTCCGGACGCGGCTGGCTACGCCACTCTACAGACCATCACCGGTGCTCCTGCAACGCAGGTTGCATTGCTCGATGAGTATTTGAGCGGCGGCGCATATCTCACTCAAGACGTCGGGTACAACTCCTCGGTGACGAAAAACGTGGGCGCGCTGCCCGGATGTCCGGCCACGGGCTGCGTTATCACCTTTGCCGGATTTCAACGCCCTAATATCGCAGAGCAGAGCCCGGATACGCAATTTACCTTCCGCATCGACTATCGACCCCGAGAGCGGGATAGCTTCTACTACCGCTATATTCACGACCGGTCTTCCTTGTCGCCCGACTTCTTCAACTTTCCGAATGCTCTGGCTGGTCTCGATTCGCTGCAGGGTGGACCGTCCGAGCTTGGAATCGGTGGGTGGACCCACGTCTTCACGCCCAATGTAGAGAATGAGTTCCGGTTGTCGGAGACACGAGTCTCGTTCGCCTTCGCTCCGACCGCGCAGACGCTGGCCAATCCCATTTATGCGCTTCCGACTCTGAATTTCGCGGACATCCAAGACAGTACTCTGAATGCATCCCTTCCGTTCTTCGGTCCGGAGCAAGCTCTCCCGCAGGGACGTGCGGAGGACCTCTATCAGGCGCAGGATACGCTGGGCTGGACTCATGGACGACAGTCCATCCGCGCGGGATACGATCTGGGCCGCCAGATCGAGATCGATACGATTCCGCAAAACGCCAAGGGAGCGATCAATTACAACACCACCGGCACGTCGGTCACCTCGCTTGGCAATTTTCTGCTGAATCAGACCGGACCCTCCGGCAGCGTCACCAAGACGTTTGGGCCGCTTCGGGCGGATCCGCACAACTGGCGCAATGGTCTATTCATTCAGGATGACGTGCGAGTCAACCCGGACCTCGTGATGAATTTCGGATTCCGCTGGGACTACCTCACCGATCCGGGTAATTCGCTCAAGTACCCCGGACTGGACCCGAGCAACCCCTTCGCGCCGATCGACACGGTCTTCAAGATCAAGCCGGATTACCATAACTTCTCGCCGCGCTTCGGATTTGCGTATTCGCCTAACGGCGGCGGATTTCTCAGGGACGGCAAGACGGTCGTTCGCGGCGGCTTCGGCATTTTTTACGACAGCGTCTTCTCGAACATCCTCGACAACACGGCTGAGAACTCTCCGAACGCGGTCGGCTACACGGATGAGATCACGACCGGCGTCGGCGTCACGAACCCGTTGGCCGCCCTCGCCTCCGCCACCGACGTTCTCAACCCGCAATCGACGGTGGAGACCCAGGTCGACAATCTGAAGCACCCGATCACGTACCAGTACAACCTCGGGATCGAGCGGGAACTGCCGGGGAGCAACGTTCTCGCGATCCGCTACGTCGGTAATCGGGCCTATCACCTTTACGCGAATCAGCAATACAATTACTTCGCGAACGGGGCGCGTCTGAATCCGGCCCGCGGTGTCATCATCGCCCGCGGGAACTTCGCCGAATCCAACTACAACTCAGCCATTGTCGAATTCACGCACAACTTCCGCAAGGACTTCCTGATCCGAACGAACTACGTCTACGGCAAGGATCTAGACGATGGTTCGGAGGTCTTCACCACCTTCTCCTCGCCAACTTCGTATTCCGCCAATCTCGCGCCAGGCGGGCGCGGGCAGGACTATGGACCGTCAGCCTACGACCATCGCCAGTTCTTCTCCTTCACCTACGTGTGGTCTCCCAGGGGCCTGCGCTCGGATAAGCGGCTCGTTGATGTGGCGGAGAACGTGTTTACGCGCGGCTGGACGGTTTCGGGCATCTCTCAATTGCAGAGCGGGGCGTTTGCCACGTTCAACGTGAACGGTCTGGACACGAATGGAGACGGCAGTTCGTCAAACGATCGTCCAATTCTTGGCAATCCTTCCGCACCGCTTTCGACGGTCGCTGTCGACGGGTACTATCTTGGTGCCACAAGTGGAACCTATTACGATTTGACTCAGGCAAACACCACCGGCAACTTGGTGCCTGTGCTTCCGAGTCAAGCGCACTTCCTGATTCCGAACAGCCCGCAGAACCAGTTCCTGCATCAGGAGATCGGACGCAACAATTACCAGCTTCCTGGAACGACCATTCACAATATGGCGCTCGAGAAGGGCTTTGGGGTCACCCCGAAGCACTTGGAGACGCTCCGTATCACGCTTCGCGCGGAAGCGCAGAACCTGTTCAACCACAATGACGGCTCACAGCCTGACCTGAATCTCCTAGACGCGGGAAGCTCCTACCTGCAGCCGGGGCGTCAGGAAACGAACCGCACCCTGATTCTATGGGCCAAGGTTCTCTTCTAAGGCTAGTTCCCAACACAGAGAAGCAGTGAGACGAGGCATCCTTCGGGGTGCCTCTTCACGTGACGCTTCAGCAGCGGTCCGCTGGTGCCGCAGCCCGCATCTTCGATTGTTAGTTGCAGTTGAGATACGCGGTGGGGCAAATCACGGGAGCTGCTGGAAGGCGGCGTAGCTGTGGGCGGGGAGGGTGAGGGAGAAGCGGAGCTGGCTCTGGGTGGGCGGGGCCTGGGCGGAGTGGCGCTTGTTGGCGGCTTCGAGAGGAGTGCCGCTGAGGATCTCGCCGGTCTGCAGGTTCTTGAGGTGGGTGAACGTGGCGGCGCCGTAGAGGGTTACCGGCGTGGCTTCGTCGCGGAAGGATTCTACGATGAGGGTGTGGTTGTCGTAGGCGAAGAGGGAGACGCGCGCCGGGGCGTCGATGCGGACGGGAAAGCCGGCGGTGAGGTAGGAGCGGAGGGCGTTGAGGGTGGGTTCGGGCAGGCGGTAGAGGTCGGCGGGGTTGTCGGGAATGGTGAGCACGTAGAGGTTGGCGTTGGCGTAGTGATCCTGCAGGAGGAGCGGGAAGAGGTTGTCGTCGGCGATGCCGCGGATGACGGGCCAGGCGTCGTTGGTGTTGAAGGCAATTTTCGGGAAAAGGACAGGCTTGGTGGTGGTTCCCAAGTCGGTGCCGGCCCCGGGGCCGAAGGCTCCGATGAAGCTGGTGACGGGGACGGGTGAGGGCGAGTAGCGGAGTTCGACGAGCGAGTCGATATCGGAGGCGGGGCCCTTGCCTTCGAGCGCGTGGAGCAGGCCGGAGGTGATGACGACGTCGTGGCCGGCGGTGAGGTGCTGCTTGATCTCGGCGAGGATCTGCGGGTCTTCCTTCGCGGCCTCCGTCAGAAGTACGGTGCCGGCATCCTGGGGGAAGGTGGGCTCGAGGTTGATAGGGATGCCGAGGTTGCCGAGGAAGTTATGCAGGAAGTCTTCGCCGGTAGCGTGGAGCGGGCGGTAGCTTGCGATGCCGATGGGGGTGCCGAGCCGGGCGACTACGGGTTTGACCTGGTCGAGCGCGTCGCCGGCCAGGGTGGCGAAGGTGGGGGCGGACGGCGTTGACGGTTGACCGTTCTCCGTTGTTCGTTGAGGGCTTGCGGCGGGGAGTCTGGCTGCGCGCTGCTGGATGGCGGACCAGGAGACGTCGGTCTGGGTGGAGGCCCAGGAGCGGGTGCCTTGCGCGGCAGGCTTGAGGAGGTCGATGTAGTTGAAGAGGGTCATCTCGCGGGCCTTGGCGAAGACGGTAAGCCAGAGCTGCTCGGAGTAGCGGTCGGCGTAGCGGATGTCGTAGGTGTCGACCCAGCCGCCGCCCATGTGTCCGGGGTCGATGTTTTCGAAGTAGCGGACGATGTTGTAGCCCTCGTACTGCTGGAGGTCCTGGTCGGTGATGACGGGGTCGCGGGTCTCGGTGCCGGCGTAGATGCCGGAGAAGATGTGGGGCTCTTCGGCGAGGTCGTAGCCGTTGCCGGCGAAGTGCTCGTACCAGTTGGGAAATTTGATGATCATGCGGACGTTGGGATTGGCGGCTTCGGCGGCACCGACGACAAGGTCGCGGGAGACGACGTCCATCTCGTGGAGGCGGAAGTCGGTCCAGGACTGGTCGCCTTTGGCGGCGATGTCGGCGGAGGACTTTGTGTTGGCGAAGAAGAAGTCGTCGAGGATGACGTCGTCGAAGTGGCGGGCGACCTGGGCGGAGATCTTGGCGACGTACTCGCGGTCGGCGGGGCGGGCGTAGTCGAAGGAGGCGAACTGGCCGTTGTCGGCGTCGCTGTAGCAGATGCCGCCGGAGACTTTGACTCCTTTGGAGGCGAAGAACTTTTTGAGGTCGTCGACGAGCTGGTCGTCGGCGATGGTGCGCGAGCGGTAGGTCTCGAGGTAGATGTGGTCGATGTGGACCTGGGAGGAGATCTGCGCCCAGGAGGATTCGAGCCAGGCGTGGTCTCTCATCTTGAGGACGACGTTGACGGGGACGTAGATGGCGGTGGAGAAGGGCTGGGCCTGTGTCGGCGCGGGCTGCGGGGCTTGTGCGTGCAGCGCGGGGAGGGCGAGGGTTGCGGCGAGCGCGAGGGGAAGGAGAGGTTTCACGGCGGGCTCCGGGTGTGGGTTGGTGGCGTCTGCCAGTGTAGCGGGTTCACGCGGGAGGGAGGGCTGAAGCGGAACGCGAGGACGCGAAGGACAGGCGCGCAGAGGTCGCAGAGTAACGGCGCGGTGCAGGTTCGTCAGTGGCCGGAGTGGTAGGGGTGGCCGGCGAGGAGGGTGAGGGCGCGGTAGGTCTGCTCGGCGAGGACGACGCGGGCGAGTTCGTGGGGGAGGGTGATGCGACCGAAGGACAGGAGGTGGTCGGCGCGGGCGCGGGCGGCGTCGCTCCAGCCGTTGGCGGGGCCGATGGCGAGCAGGATGCGCTGACGGCCGGAGTCGCGAAGCTTGCCGAGGGTGTCGGCGAACTGCTCGGAGGTGAGGAGGTCACCACGGGAGTCGCAGAGGAGCAGCGCGGCGGCCGGCTGGCCGGGCTTGCGCCCGGCAGCGGCGAGCAGCCTGGCTTCAGCGTCGAAGACCTGGGCATCGGCGGGGGTGTAGCGAATGATACGGGTGAGGAAGTCGCGGACGAGGAGCTCGGTGGGCTCGCTCTTGGGTTGGGCGCGGGGCGAGATGGAGGCGAGGGTCAGCTTCATTCAGAAGCAGGTGCAAGATCGCTCTTAGGCCGGGCGGGCGCCACTTCGTGGGGTATTGGACGCGCTTTCGCGCGTGCTCCCGGTGATCAGGAGGACTTCTTCTTTGCGGCCTTTTTTGCTGCGGCCTTCTTTGCGGGGGCCTTCTTTGCGG
>CAXTVJ010000002.1:78656-85230 GCA_964247715.1 uncultured Acidobacteriaceae bacterium
GGCCTTCTTTGCGGGGGCCTTCTTTGCGGCTTTCTTCACCGGCCTCGCTTCGGAGGGCTCTTCTGCTGCCGGTGCCGGTTTCTTCCTGCGGGTGGCGGCGATCTGCTGCTTCAGCTCGGTATTCAGGTCGGCGACCGAGAGGGTAGTGGCGGATTTTCTGAGTCGCTCGAGGCCGTAGTAGGCGCGCTTCTCGGCAGAGAAGACGTGGACGATGAAGTCGACGTAGTCCATGAGAATCCACTCGCCCTGGCGGCGGCCCTCGACGGAGGTGGGATAGGTGCCGAAGTCGCGCTTGAGGCGGATCTCGATTTCGTCGGTGATGGCGGCGTTCTGGCGGTCGGAGGAGCCGTTGCAGATGAGGAAGTAGTCGGTGAGGCCGGACTCGCTGGGATCGAGCGCGAGGATGCGGATGTCCTCGGCTTTTTTGTCTTCGGCGGCGGCGGCTGCGGCGAGCAGCAGTTGGTGAGCTTCGGCTGAGGGCATGGGACTCCTGCCTTTATGGTAGCGGGTTTGCGGGGAGACGGGAACGCCAAAGCGGATCAGGGACGGTAGAGGTGGTTGCGGTGAATGTAACCAGCGACCGAGGGGCTGAGGAGATCGGCGCAGGGATCGCCCTGGGCGAGGCGTTCACGAAGGGCAGTGGCGGAGACCTCTTCGTGTACGCCTTCGAGGAGATGGATGTGACTGGCCAGGGCGGGATCATCCGCGAATGGGGCAGGGATGGCGAGCGGGATGCCAGGGCGGCTGACTACGATCCACTGGGCGAGCTGGAGGACGCGACGGGCCTGGTGCCACTGGTGCAGGTGGTGGAAGGTGTCGGCCCCGGCGATGGCGTAGATTGCAGCTTCGGGGTACTGAGTATGGAGGTGTTGCAGCGTGTCTACGGTGTAGTTGGGGGATTGGTCGGGATGGGGAGCGTCGAGGGCGGAGGCTTCGAAGCAGGGCATTGTTTGAGTGCGGTTCGCGTCCTCGCAGGATAGCCGGGTCATGCGAAGGCGGTCTTCGTAGGCGACGGCGTGAGCTTGCTTGAGGGGCTGGCGGCCGGCCGGGGTGAAGAGGATGCGGTCGAGGGCGAAGGCCTGGGCGGCGGCCCGGGCGATGGCGAGATGGCCGCGATGGGGCGGGTCGAAGGAGCCGCCGAAGAGGGCAATGCGCATCGTGTTACGGCAGGCGGAAGGTGAGGCCGGTGGTGATGGTGAGGAGGGTGGCGGAGGGGATGGATTCGCTGGCCCCGATGGTGCCTCCGCTGGCGGTGGTGAGGGAGCCGTAGCCTACCTCGGCGACGCGCCAGGAGACTCGGCGGGAGAAGTCGTAGTCGGCTCCGACGAATGCGCCGTAGGTGGGTTTGTTGACCTTGATGCTGGTTTCGGGGGCGCGGGTAGAGCCGAGGCCGACGTAGGGCTCGACGTAGGGGTGGAGCTTGCGTCCGCCGGCGGGGACGAGGCCGAGGCGGGCGCCGACGAGGAACTCGTTGAGGAGCGCATTGTTGGCGTGGAGGATGGCGTCGCGCACGTCGACGCCGACCTCGAAGCGCTCGGTGAGGTTAGGGACGTCGTAGAAGCCGCCGAGCTGGACGCCGTAGAACATGCGAGAGGTGGTGCCTGGTCCGAGGAAGGAAAACGTTCCCGGATCGGCGGTGGAGATGGAGGCGCGGACGGCGACGGGGTTGACGTAGAGCGCGCCCTGGGCGCGGGCTGCGGTCGGGATGACAGAGGCGGCGGCGAGGAGGATGAGCGCGGCGAGGGCGAAGCGAAGCTTGGTCAAGTGGGCGTCCTGAAGGCGGGTGATGCGTTGTCAGTAAAGACTCTTACGAAAGGAAAGGGTTGGCCCGATCCGAGGGTTCGGTCAGCGGCCGCGTCCGCGCGCTGAGGGTTTGGGCGGCGGGTAGGCGGCTTTGTGAGCCCTGGCCGGGGGCGGCACGGCCAGATCGGGCTCAACGTGCAGGGGACGGTGCTGCTGCACGAGCTCGGCGAGCGCGTACTTGAGCGACTCGATGCCCTCGCCGGTGACGGCGGAGATCTGAGCGAAGGGCAGCTTGCGGCGTTTGGCGAAGGCGCGAAGCTTCTTGAGCTTGTCGGGGTTGGCGACGTCGAGTTTAGTGGCGACGAGGAGGGTGGGCCGGGTGATGAGCGAGGCGTCGAAGTTCTTGAGCTCGGCGGTGATGGTCTTGAAGTCTTCTACCGGGTCTTCGCGGCCGGAGTCGTCGGAGACGTCGACGAGGTGCACGATGACGGAGGTTCGCTCGATGTGCTTGAGGAACTGGATGCCGAGGCCGGCGCCGAGGTGGGCGCCTTCGATGAGGCCGGGGAGGTCGGCGACGGTGAAGGACTGCTCGTAGGGGAAGTCGCCGACCTGGACGACGCCGAGATTAGGCTCGAGCGTGGTGAAGGCGTAGTTGGCGATCTTGGGCTTGGCAGCGGAGAGGCGCGAGATCAGCGTGGACTTGCCGACGTTGGGGTAGCCGACGAGGCCGGCGTCGGCAAGCAGGCGAAGTTCGAGGCGGTAGTTGCGTTCTTCGCCGGCGCGGCCGAGCTCATGCTCGCGCGGGGCCTGGTGGATGGGGGTGGCGAAGTGCTGGTTGCCGCGTCCTCCGCGTCCGCCGCGGGCGATGACGAGGGACTCGTTGGGGCGGGTAAAGTCGTGGACGAGCTCGCCGGAGTCGTCGTCGTAGAGGACGGTGCCGACGGGAACCTTGAGGACGAGGTGCTCGCCCTGCTGGCCGGAGCAGTTGGAACCGAGGCCGTGTCCGCCGCGTCCGGACTTGTGCTCGGGGTTGAAGCGGAAGTGGACGAGGGTGTTGTGGCTGAGGGTCGACTCCATGAGGATGTCGCCACCGTGCCCGCCGTCGCCGCCGGAGGGCCCGCCGCGGGGAACGAATTTTTCACGGCGGAAGGCCATGCATCCGTTGCCGCCATCGCCGGCCTTGATCCGGATTCTCGCTTCATCGATAAACATGCAAACTCCAGTCTAAACGAGGCCGGCGCGGGTCGCGAGATCACGGCTCTGCAGCGGGCGGTTAACTCTCGTTGAGGCAGGCGACCCGGCTGTTTGCGAGATTTGCAGGCGTGCGCCGATCGCACCTGGACGTTATGCCCGGCGGTTACGTCGGGCGGCACTCCGCGCGGTCGCTTCAGGGGGGCCAGGGGAGCATTCCTGACGTTGAACGTAGGTTTAAACTTGCTGCCCGCTTCTTTTTTGGAACGATTATTCCCACAACGGGTGGAGTGGGGTAGTCTCCTCGTAATCCTGTAGTCGATGTGTTTGTGCAGCCGTGGGGTTTCCATGGATGTCTTCCGCCGCCCAGAGCAGTTTGCGGCAGTTCGCTGGTTGATGGCGTGTGGGCTTGTCCTGACATGGGCCGGCGGGTCTGCGCGGGCGCAGGGCCCGGCAACGGGTGCGGTGCATGGGTTCGCCGGGGATGCGGGGGGGACCGCGGCGGGCGGGGTCGAGGTCGTGGCGCGGGATCTGGAGACGGGCGCTGCGCGGAGCGCGCGAACGCTGCGGGACGGGAGCTTTGTGCTCGCCGGACTGGCGCCAGGGATGTATGCGGTGAGCGTTGCGGAGGGGCGCGGCGTGACGGTGGAGGTTCAGCCGGGCGAGACCGCGGAGGCACGGGTTGGGGCGGTCGGGGGACAGCGCATCCCGGGTGCGTTGCTGCTGCGGGAGGGTTCGGGGCCGGATCCGGATGAGAACGACGACGGGCTTGAGAGCGCGCGGGGACTGACGGCTCAGCAGACGAGTGCGGCGGTCGATGGCGCGGGCGCGATGCAGAGCTTTGGGTCGGTGCCGGTGGGGACGGGCGCGGCGCCGGTGACGGATCCGGCGGACGATCCGGATTCGGCCGAGCAGACGACCGGGCCGGCGCACGGGCTCGGACGCGGGCGGCATGCGGGGGTGGCGTACACCTATGCGCAGGGCTCGGTGCGGGAGTTTCGCGCAGGCGTATCGAGCTATTCGGCCGAGGCGAGCGGCGCGGGCGGAGTTTTGACCCGGACGACGCGCGCGGGCGGCGAACGCTGGCATGGGGCGGAGTTCTTCGACCTGGAGTCGAGCGCGCTGGCGGCAAGAGAGCCGCTGGCGATTGCGTCGAGTTACCTGGATGGCGTGGTGACTTCGGGTGAGGTGAAGCCGCACGATCTGCGCGAGGGATTTGGCGGCGTGGCGGGCGGGCCAGTGCCGGTTGGCATGCGCGGGCTGCGGTTCCTGGATGCGCTGGACGTGGAGCGGCGCGGGTACCCGGCGATCTCGTCTCCTGTCTACGCGAACTTCTACGCGCTGACGCCGGAGCAGGTCGCCTTGCTGGAGACCCGCGGGGTCTCCCACGCGCAGACGAACGCCGCGCTGAACTACCTCTCTTCGCTGACGGGCGAGACGCCGCGAAGGTCGGATGAGGAGATCAACTTTGCCCGGCTGGACTGGCGCGCAAGGCCGCGGCTGGCACTGGGGGCGGAGTACAATCTGGTGCGGTGGAAGGCGCCGGCCGGGCTGATCGATGCACCGGTGGTGGCACGCGGGCGGGCGAGTCTGGGGAACGCGGCAGGCAGTCTGGACCAGGTGCTGGTGCGGGTTGCGCCACAGTGGTCGGGACGGACGACGGCGGAGCTGCGGGCAGGATTCACGCGGGATCTGCAATTTGAGACCCCGCAGGCACCGCTGGCCGGGGAGCCGGCGATCGGGCCGGGCGGGCTGTCGCCGGAGGTGAATATCGGGCCGAACGGGATTCTGTTCGGAACGCCGGCGTCGCTGTCGCAGAAGGCCTACCCGGATGAGCAGCGGATCGAGGCGGGTGGCTGGTTGACGATGGTGCGCGGGCACCATCTGATGGAGCTCGGCGGGACATTTGCGAAGGTGCAGGAGCGGGTGGCGACGCTGGCGAATGCGGCGGGGACGTTCCGGTATGACTCGGGTACGACGGGCGGATACGACGGCGGCCTGGTGGACTGGATTTCGGATTACACCTATGGAGCGGACGCGCTGCCGGAGGGTGCGTGCCCGTCCATCGCGGCGAGCGCGCATTACGAGTGCTTTCGATCGTTTTCGCAGAGTTTCGGCGAGCAGAACGTGCGGTTCTCGACGGAAGAATGGGCGGGCTTTATCGAGGAGACATGGCGTCCGGGCGGACGGCGGGGCCGGTTGCCGGCGGTGCATGCGGGGCTGCGGTACGAGTACCAGTACCTGCCGGTTCCGCAGCAGCCGAATCCGCAGCTGGATGCGCTGTTTTCGGGGCGCGGCGCGACGAATGTGTTTCCAGAGGATCGCAATAACCTCGGGCCGCGGGTGGCGTTGACCTGGGAGCCGTTCGGAGCCGGGCGCGGCCTGGTGCGGGCCGGATATGGGGCGTACTTCGGACGGGTGCCGGGGGCGACCATCCAGGCGGCGCTGTCCGATACGGCCGAGGCCGGGGCGACGACGCGAATCCGGATCAGGCCGACGACGGTCACGAGCTGTCCGCAGGTTGCATCGGTTGGATTTGGCTATGGCTGTGATTTCGGGGCGGAGCCGGCGGGGGTCGTGGCCCAGACGACGTCGGCGGTGATTTTCGACCGCGGCTTTCGGCTGCCGGTGGTGGAGCAGGCGAGTGTGGGGGTGGAACGGGAGATCGGGCGCGGAACGAATCTTTCGCTGGAGTATGTGATGAATGTGGATCGGCAGCTTCCGGGTTCGACCGACGTGAACATCGCTCCGGCAAGTGCGCGGGCGACCTTCCAGCTTCAGGGCGGGACGGGACGGACGGGCGTAACGGACGGGGAGGTGTTCTCGGTGCCGTTGTATACGCTGCGGGTTTCGCCGGACTTTGGGCCGGTGACGGAGGTGATCTCGCATGGGAACGCGACGTATGACGGCCTGACGGCCCGCGGGAAGACAGACGCGGTGCGCGGGCTGCTGATGGCGGGAGAGTTTACGTGGTCGAAGGCGATCGACTTCGGCCAGAACGCTTCGGCGACGCCACGGACCGACTCGCAGTTCGATCCGTTCGCGAATGGCTACGACAAGGGGCTCTCGTCGCTGAATTTTCCGTATGTGCTGCGGGCACGGGCGGTGTGGACGCCCGGTGGGGAGACGGCTCGTCGGGGGGTGCGGCGTTTGGCTCAGGGGTGGAACGTGGGGGCGATCGAGACGGCGAGGAGCGGCCGGCCGTATACGCTGGACGTGTCGGGGGGCTCAAGTCTGTCGGGCGGGCATGAGAGCCTGAACGGCTCAGGCGGTGCGCAGTACCTGCCGACGGTGGGGCGCAATACGCTGCGGCTGCCCGCGACGATCAAAACGGATCTGCGTCTGGCGAAAGGCTTCGCGGTGGGGACGCGGGTGCGGGGTGAAGCAAGCGCTGCGGTGACGAACCTGCTGAACCACGAGAGCGTCTCGTCGGTCAATCAGCAGGCATTTCTGGTGGGGACAGCTGTGAACGGGATTACGCCGCTCGTCTTTCAAAGCGCATCGGCGATTGCGACCGAAGGGATGAACACTACGGCGTTCGGTACGCCGGATGCGGCGGGCTCGAGCGAGAGCCGGGAACGGCAGATCCGGTTTTCTTTGCGGCTCTCATTCTAGAGACGATTACAACAGCAGACTTTTT
>CAXTVJ010000002.1:85330-113615 GCA_964247715.1 uncultured Acidobacteriaceae bacterium
GCGTGAGCGCGGCCTTCGTGGAACAGCTCGCCGACCGTCTTCTCGAAGTGCCGGGCGGCGGGCGGCGTGGGAACCGAGCCGGAGAGGATGGTCGCGTACGGGACATCATGACCATAGAAGGCTTTGGTGTCGTCGACGTTCTGGTTGACGACATCGCCGGTGAGGTCGACGCCGGCGAAGAGGCCCTTGGAGCGCGAGTAGGTGAGGAACTCGGCATTGGCGAGTTCGGTGGTGGCGGCCTGGGAGTTGCGGCCGACGGGACCGGCGGACGCGGCGATGTCACCGCCCAGCTTCAGCTTGTCGTGGAGGATATCGTCGGCGGATTTGCGGTTGATGCCGACGAGGACGAGATCGGTGGACTGACCGCCGACCTGCAGACCGAAGCTGGCGCCGGTCATCTGGACAAAGACGGGCGCGGACCAGCCGTGGCCGGTGCGGCAGGTAGCGACACCCTGACCATACTGGGCACCCACGAGGAACGCACCCTTCTTGAAGCCGGGAACGACGATCACGCAGTGGGCTTTGGCCGCGATGTCGAGGGGGATGCCTTTGTCGGGGGTAGCCATGAGCTCGTGCAGGACGGCGTGGGCGGCATCAATGCGTTGATCGAGCTTGGCGGTGTCCTGCACGGACGCAGGAGAAGCGACAAGGCCGGTAGTGAGGCCGACGGCGACGAGGGCGGCTGCGGCGAAGTGGCGCATGGGTGATGGTCTCCTTAAGTAACTCAAGCTGTTGGATGCACGGAGAGGGCTGATGCGGAAGAATTTTGCGGGTTTGCCCGCTTCGGCAGAGCGAAGAGGTATCGGCGGCTCCGGTACTCCGGGGCGCGGGTACGCCGAGATACCCCAAGGATCAAACTCTCCTGGCAGATGAGCCGACCGGCTCGCAGACGCGCGAACGCGGAGCACGACCCGTTGAAAGAAGACGAAACGGCGTGATGCCGAGGTGCTCGCGCAAGGGAGCCGCCTCTTGCTTAAAGACGGAACTGCGCGTCGGAAGCAATGTCGAAGGGTTGCGTCACGCTCAGCCCGCATGGAGTGGAGTTTGCCCGCGAGCAGATGGGCGAGTGCCGCGACCGCGATGCCCCCGAAGAGATCGACGAGGAAATGCAAACCGGTGGTAACTGCGGAGAGACAGACGAGGGGCAGCGATGCCGGTGCTGGTGATCGTCGGACGGTATGACGGGGGGGTTGAGCCGCTGCGGGAGGTTGCTGCGCGAGTGCCGCATGGGCGTTTCGATGAATTCGAGGACAGCGCGCACTTTCCGTATGCGGAGGAGCCGGGGAAGTTCGCGGCCGATGTGACGGGTTTTCTGGGTGCGAGGTAGAAGCAGGCTTTTGCCTGCGGTACGTAAGGGCGGTCTCGTTCAGGGACCGAAGAACTACGGCGAGTGCGCCCTCACGCCGGGCGGGCACCACGGGGCATTCGGCAGGACCTCATGGAATATAGGGCGCTCCGCGTGTTTTTGCGTGTTTAGAGGCTTTGAGGCTGGAGTTTCCTGCGACGGGTTTCGGTGTAGGTGTAGCGCATGCGGTGGATGACCGTGAGCGTGGAGAAGAAGGCGAGGACCCAGAGGGCGGGCGCCATGGTGCCCCAGCGGTTGAAGAGCGCGCCGAGGATGACGCAGACGATGCGCTCGGGGCGCTCCATAAAGCCTACTTTGCACTGGCCGATGAGCGCTTCGGCGCGGGCGCGGGTGTACGAGACCATGACCGAGGCGGTCATGACGAAGGCGACGAGGCCGACGTAGAAGAGCCGGTTGCCGCGGGCGTAGAAGATGAGCAGGCCGAAGAAGATGGCGACGTCGGAGTAGCGGTCGATGACGGAGTCGAAGAAGGCTCCGAAGACGGAGACCTGGCCGGTCTGGCGGGCGACGCGTCCGTCGACCATGTCGAAGATGCCGGCACCGATGATGATGAGGCCGGCGTAGAGGAAATAGCGCACCGCGTGGTCGCCGCGGGCGAAGCCGAAGAAGAGCGCGGCGGAGATGTTGATGAGCAGCCCGATGAAAGTGAGGGCATTGGGCGAGATCCTGGAGATGGCGAGGCCGTTGACGATCTTCTGCAGCAGCCATCCGCTGCCGCGGCCGAACTCTGCGGTCCAACTCATCGGGGTCTCGTCTAGGCTCCGGCCTGGGCGGCAGTTTTGGCTGCGGTCTCTTCGTCGGCGAGATCGTGAATGGTCTCGAGTTTCAGGATCTCGAGCTCGCGCTTGCCGTTGGGGGTGGTGACGAAGGCGATGTCGCCGACCAGCTTGCCCAGCATGGCGCGGCCGATGGGCGAGGTGGTGGAGATGAGGCCCTTCGAGACGTCCGATTCTTCGCTGGTGACGAGCTTGTAGACAATCTCTTCGTCCTTGGTGGAGTCGAAGACGGTGATGCGGGAGCCGAAGCCGACCTTGTCGTGGGGGATGTTGGCGAGATTGACCATGGCGAGCTCGCCCATGCGCTTCTTAAGCTGGCCGAGGCGCGCGTTGACGAACACCTGGCGCTGTTTGGCCATGTGGTACTCGGCGTTCTCGGAGAGGTCGCCGAGGGCAACGGCCTTCTTGATCTCGGCGGGCAGCTCGGTGGTGAGCTCGTGTTCGAGGGCCTTGATCTCTTCGGCGAGCCGGGCTTTGATGTGTTCGGGCATGGGCTGGAGCTCTTTTCGAGGGCGGTTGTGCGCCGGGTCGCGGGGTTGGAAAGCGGAACGATGCCCGCCCTGCCGAAGGTGTCGGCAGAAAGTGGCCCGCGCGTGAAGCCGGCTGAAAGAAAAATTATACGTCGCGGCGGCGACTTACCCTCCATTAAGCCCATGCGCAAGCGCGTAAGCCGGGCGCGATGTGAGCGGCGACCTCGACCGAGCGGAGGCCGGTCGGGATGGTGCCCTCAACCGGCGGGGTGTGGCTGAGGATACGCGCGGGTAAGATAAGGCCATCTTCATGCCCGAGGAGACCCGATGCGGAATGCACTGCCGACAGCGCTGCTGCTGCTCTCTACTGTTCCTGCCCTGTCGATCGCCCAGACCGCGGGGAACGACGCGGCCCGCAGCGAGGCGAACCAGACCGCCGTGATCCACGGCGGAGACGGGATCACGCTGCCCGCGCCGCCGACAGTCGCGGCTCACCCGGTGGTGGATACGTACCAGACGACGGGCGGGGCCGAGGCAAAGGTTACGGATCAGTTCCGCTGGCTGGAGGACGCGAAGTCACCGGCGACGCGCGCGTTTATCGCGGAGGAGAACGCGTATACGCAGAAATATCTGGACCAGGTAAAGACGCTGCCGGAGGTGCGGACGGAGCTTGCGCCGCTGCTGAAGGTAGACCAGATGAGCCGGCCGGTGCGCCGCGGGGACAAGCTGTTCTTCTCGATGCGGAAGGCGGAGGAGAACCAGGGTTCCATCTATATGCGCGAAGGCCACGACGGGATGCGAGACGGCCTGCACGGGGCGGATGTGCTGCTGATCGACGGGAACAAGCTCTCGGCGGACGGGAACACGTCGGCGACGCTGCAGGGCGTCAGCGAAGATGGCTCGCTCCTGATCTACGGCGTGCGGGTGGGCGGCGCGGATGAGGAGGAGATTCACTTTCTCGACCTTGCGACGCACAAGGACCTGGCGGATATGCTGCCATCGGCGCGGTACTCGGGCGTGTCGCTGGCCCCGGACAGGAAGGGCGTTTACTACTCGAAGTACTTCCCGCATCAGGGATCGCGGGTGTACTTTCATGCGTTCGGCGCGAGTGGGGCGGACGCGATGCTGCTGGGCGAGAGCTATCGCGGCGAGGCGCTGGGCGAGATCGACTACATCGACGCGCGGGTGACGGAGAACGGCCACTGGCTGGTGCTCGAGATCGATCGCGGCGTGCCGGCGAAGCGGGTGGACCTTCTGTTGAAAGACTTGCGCGTGCCGGATGCGCCGCTGGTGCCGCTGGTCTATGGAGTCGAGAGCCGCTTTGCGCTGATGGTGGATGGCGATGACTTCTATGTCGACACCGATCTGAACGCGCCGAACCACCGGATTCTCAAGGCGGTGATGGGCAGCAGACCCGAGCAGTGGCCGGTGGTCGTTCCGGAGAGCAAAGAGGCGATCCAGACCGCGAACATCGTCGGTCATCGGTTCTTTGTGCTGCGGCTGAAGGATGTGTCGAGCGAGCTGACCTCGTACACGCTTTCGGGCAGGCCTGCGGGGAAGATCAGCTTCCCCGGGCTGGGGTCGGGGTCCGGGTTGAGCGGACGCCCGCAGGATCACGACGGTTTCTACACCTTTGAATCGATCCTTCAGCCGCCGACGATCTTTCACTACGACGTAATGACTGGAAAGAGCGAGCCGTTCTTCACGCCGAAGGTACCGTTCGACCCCAGCGGGTATGAGCTGCACCAGGTGTTCTATCCGTCGAAAGACGGGACGCGGGTGCCGATGTTTATCGCCGGGAAGAAGGGCTTGAAGCGTGATGGTTCGGAGCGGCTGCTGATGACGGGGTACGGCGGGTTCGCGCTGAGCGAGCTGCCGGCGTGGAACCCGGAGTATGCGTGGTGGATGGAGCATGGCGGGTGGTTCGCGCTGCCGAACCTGCGCGGCGGCAACGAGTACGGCGAGACATGGCATAAGGCGGCCATGTTCGAGAAGAAGCAGAACGTCTTCGACGACTGGTATGCGGCGGCCGAGTATCTGGAACGCGAGAAGTACACGTCGCCCGAGCACCTCGCGATCCGCGGGCGGTCGAACGGCGGCCTGCTGATGGGCGCTTCCATGACCCAGCGGCCGGACCTCTTCGGGGCGATCTGGTGCGGGTATCCGCTGCTGGATATGCTGCGCTACCAGAGGTTTCTGATGGGGCGGACGTGGACGACGGAGTATGGGTCGGCGGAGAACGCGGCGGATTATGCGTACATTGCGAAGTATTCGCCGTACCAGCATGTGGTCATGGGGACGAAGTACCCGGCGATCCTGTTCTTTACGGGCGACGGCGATACGCGCGTAGACCCGATGAACGCGCGCAAGATGACACCGCTGATGCAGGAGGCGAGCGTTGCGCAAGGTGGATCGCACAGGCCCGTGCTGCTGCATTACTCCCTGAAGGGCGGGCACTCGGCGGGGATTAGCCAGACCCAGCTGGTGGAAGATTACGCGGATGAGATGGGATTCCTGTGGACGGAGACGGAGTAAGGCCTGTGGCAACGGCAAAGTCGCCTTGACGCCGGGCGGCCCGTACTTCGTACGGTACTGGACGCGCTTTGCGGGTGTTCTTCGCAGGAAGCAGGAAAAGCCCCGCCGGTTGGCGGGGCTTCTCTGTTGCTGGATGCGAAGTGACTATGCCATCGGGTGCTTGAGGATCTCCGACAGCTCGTGGAGACGCTTCTGGTCGGCTGGGTTTTTGGCGGCTTGCGCGTCATCCGCCAGGGGGTATGCAAAGCGGTTGAGCTTGCCCATCTCCTTCTTGCTGTGCTGCGCGGCGTCGAGCGCCGTGTTGAGCGCGGCGATGCGGTCGGCGGGCAGAGCCTGGGAGCGCTCAAGCTGGTCTACATAAGCGCGGGCGACGATGAGGTTGTGGGGCCAGTCGATGTGCGGCTGGTCCTGGACGTTGAGGGTGTCGAAGTGGATCTGGTTGGCGGCGTCGATCTCATGCTGGGTGAGGTTTTTCGACGGGGTGAGCTTGAAGACGTCGAGGCCGCGGGCGATCTCGGAGCCGTAGACGTATCCGTTGTACCAGTAAGCGGACCAGTCGCCGCCGAGGATGACCTGTTTGGGATCGATGGCGCCGCGGTCGAAGTAGGCGATCTCATAGGGGTGGGCGGCGTCGGTGAAGTCCATGATGGAGATGCCGCCCTGATACCAGGCCTGGACTTCGATGTCGCGGCCGGGGACGGGGACGAGCGAGCCGTTATGCGCGACGCAGTTCTCGGTATCGGACTGGGCGGCGGGCATTTTGTAGTAGCTGGCGAGGGAGAGCTTGTCGTCTTTGAGGTTGAAGATGGCGTCGGCACCCCACTTGAGCGGGTCGGTGGTGCGGCATCGCGGCATCATGCCGCCACCCCACTCGTCGGTGAAGACGACCTTGGTGCCGTCGTTGTTGAAGCTGGCGGAGTGCCAGTAGGAGTAGTTGGGATCGTTGACGGCGTCGACGCGCCTGGGGTGTACGGGGTCCTTGATGTCGAGCAGGATGCCGTTGCCGGAGCAGGCGCCGGCGGCGAGGCCGAGATAGGAGTCGACGGTGATGTCGTGGCACTGGTTGGTGTCGGCGGCCTTTTCTTTTTCGTGGTTGCCGCCATTGTTGAGTCCGTTGAGCGCGCCGGTGCGGGCGTCCATGAAGACGCGCGGGCTGGCGACGATCTTCGCATCCTGCGGCGCGGCCAGCGGCACTTTGATGATGTCGATGCGGAAGAGCGAGGTGTTGGGGTCTTTGTCGGGCGCCTCATCCGAGCAGCCGGCAAGCTCCTCGGGCTGGCGGACGAAGGAGGTTCCGGAGATGTAGATGTAGACGTTGTTCTTGTCGTTGGGATCGACGACGAGGGTGTGGGTGTGGGAGCCGCGGCAGCTCTGGACGGCGGCGAGCTGTTTGGGGTTCTTGAGGTCGGAGATGTCGAAGATGCGGACGCCGCGGAAGCGGTCAGGGCTGGGCGCGGGCTTCACGTGGTCGTGCTCATGGCCGGCGGCGGGGGCGGGCGGCGGCGGAAAGGCCTGGGTGCCGCAGTCGACGCGGCCGTTGGGCATTTCGACCGACATGAAGAGCAGATGGCCATAGACGGAGACGTCGCCCTGACCGCCGGGGCAGACGAGGGTCGAAATCAGCGACGTCTTCGCGGGGGTGGAGATGTCGTACATGCTGATGCCGTAGAAATTGCCCTGGAAGAGGTGATTGCCCTCGAAGGCGAAGTCGGAGTTGGCGAAGGCGAGCTGCGCGTAGACGAGCTTCATAGCCGGAGGGATCTTCGCGCCGGGGCCTACGCCGAGGGTGCTGAGAGCCTTGGCGACCCTGGGGTCGTCGGCGGAATCGGTGCCGAGCTGGAAGGCATCGGGCTTCTTGAGGAAGGCGACGTGCTGCATGCCCATGGCGGCTTCGCCGGCGTCGTACATGCCGGATTTGAGGCCGACGCGCGGGTCGTTCGTGGTGGATCCGGTCATCCCGGGAGGCAGGGTCTTGGATTCGTTCATCTCTTCCTGAGCGTGGAGCGCGCCGGCGCAGGAGAGGGTGAAGGCCGACGCGAGGGCCGCGGCGGCGAAACGAACGGCAAGGGTACGAAATCGATTCATCGGTTCTCCTTCAAAATGCCCTGCATAATCCTGATCTCCGCGCGCTGCGTGTTGTCGACGTCGGTCGCGAAGTTGAAAAGGTCGGCGTCTTCTCCGGCGCCGGGCGAGTTGAACAGCTGCTTGACCATGACCAGCGCGCCACCGTGATGCTGCATCATGCCCGTAAGGAAGAGGTGGTCGAAGTCCGCGCCGCGGGCGGCGCGCAGAGCCGTCATCTGCTGCGGGGTGAGCATCCCGGGCATTGCGGGCATCGCGTTGCCGTGCATGTCCATGTCGGGCATGCCGGGCATGGACATGCTGGTGGGCTCTCCGCGCAGAGTGAGCCAGCGCTTCATCCAGTTCATCTCGTCGGTTTGAGATACGCTGATGCGCTTGCCGAGTTCCGTGACTTCGGGATTTGTGGTGTGGGAGGGAATGAGGGCAGTCATCGCAACCGCCTGGTTGTGGTGCATGATCATGCCCTGCATGAAGTCGATGTCGGCTGCAGTGGCCCTGGGCGCAACGCCGTGGGTGCCGGCCGGGAGCGTATGGCTGGGCTGGCCGGGTGCGCCGGGCTGGATGATCGGGGCTGTCGGCGCATTCTGGGCGAGCGCCGAGCCTGCAGAAACGACAGCAAGGAACGCAGCGCGCACGAGGCACGCCGGAGGCGAAGTGCGACGGGAGACGTAATGCCTGAGAAGACAAACCATGGGTCGGTGTCTTACAAGCTATCACGCCGGGAACTGAGCTTCGACGACCAAAGCGGAACGCAGAGGACGCAAGGAAAGGCGCGCAGAGGACGCAGAGCAAGACTGTGACTACTGGGACTTTGCGTCGGCGCGGGATGCATCCCCGGCGGCTTTGACAGGCAGGTTCCTGCCGTGTTCCGGGTCGTAGTCGTGCTTCACCATCCAGGCTTTGAACTCGGCGGGCGTTTCCTGGCCGAGCTCCCCCTTGTGGCTGACGTAGGCGTAGTCCTTGACGTCGGTGTTCAGGTCGCAGGTGAAGTAGGATCCGGACTTGCCGAAGACGGGCATGAGGACCACGAGAGTCTTTCCGGGCTTCTTCCACTTTGCCGGATAGGTATCGGCACCGAAGGAGGGCTTGATCTTCTCGCCGCAGTCGAAGTTGAAATCGACGCCGTGGACCTCGCCGTTGGCGAAGAGATTAGCGCGGCCCTCGCCTTTCGCTTCATCGATGGAGTGGAAGCGGTAGAAGCTGGTCTCGTTGCGGTTGAAGATGTGCAGGCGCAGCGGATAATCGGCGGGGTTCCTGCTGTCGGCGTGGAGCATGGTGCCGGAGGCGAAGAGGACGGCGCAGAGCAGGGCGGGAGCGAGACGGCGTACGGGGAGGCGCGTGCGCGAGATTGTAGCGAGACGCGGGTTGGGGCGGCAATCGCTGATTGACAAATTTTGTTGCCCGCTTCCGGTTGACCGTCACAGCAAACAAAACAGCTCAACTGCGCGAGGCGGTTGAGCTGTCCTGCTGTTCGACTTCTCGAAGGAGCTATGCGGCAGGCGTCTCTTCCGGGGCGTCGCTGACGATGGTGACCTTCACATGCGCGGTGACGTCGCGGTAGAGCTTGACCGGCACGTGGAACTCGCCAAGGGTCTTGAGCGGCTCCTCGAGCGCGATCTTGCGGCGGTCTATCTCAAAACCGTTCCCGGCGAGTGCCTGGGCGATGTCGCCGGAGGTGACGGAGCCGAAGAGGTGTTCGCCATCGCCGACCTTGCGCTCGAAGGTGAGCTCGACGGCGCTGAGCAGGCGGGCCTGCTCCTCGGCCGAGGCCTTCTCCTTCGCGGACTTGCGGATGGCGGAGGACTTCATCTGCTCGATAACGGCCTTGTTGGCCGCGGTGGCCTCGATGGCCAGCTTGCCGGGCAGGAGGTAGTTGCGTCCGTAGCCGTCGGCGACTTTGACCACGTCGCCGCGGTGGCCGAGCTTGAGGACATCTTCTTTGAGAATGACTTCCATTGCGGGAATCTCCGTGTTCATGCGCGGGGGCAAAGTCCGTCCCGCGAGGGTGGGGCGTGCGAAGTTAGAAGCGGGCTACCTCGTTAGAAACGGGCTGCGAAGGCGAGCAGGGCGATATTGCGCGACTGCTTGATGGCCTGCGAAAGGCGACGCTGGTGCGTGGTGCAGACGCCGGTGAGACGGCGCGGAACGATCTTGCCGCGCTCGGCGACGAAACCCTGCAGCAGGCGGACGTCACGGTAGGAGATCTGGTCGATCTTCTCGGTGCAGAACTTGCAGACCTTTTTACGGCGAAAGAACTTGCGCCCTCCGGGACCGCCGCCGGGGCCGCCTGCGGGACGAGGTCCGCCGGGACCGCCGGGTGCGCCTGCGGGACGGGGACCGCGCGGGGTGTAGGCAGGGCGCTCGCCGGGGGTGGAGGAGGTGGAAGCAGCCGGGGCGGCGGGCGCCGCGGTCTGCTCGGGTGCTGCGTTGTTGGTTTCGTCAGCCATGGTTCAATCCTTTTCTGTCGTGTGGTTCGAAGTGGGTTCTCGTATGCGGGCGCGGAGAGGTTTATGCGGTGACCGGCTCGGCGGCGGCGGGGTCGGCGGCGGCAGGCTCCGCAGCGGCAGGAGTCTCGGTCGGCTCGGACGCGGTGGTCGCGGCTTCGGCGGGCGCGGAGGGTACGCCGGACTCGGGCTGCGGGGTCGCGGGCTCACCGGCGTTATCGGCCGGAGGCGCCGAGGACGGGAACGGGTGCGCGGGCTGGACCGGGATGGCCGAACGCTTGACGTGCGAATCGCGGTGAGCCTTGACCTTGGCGAGACGCTTCTCTTCCTCGTCCATGCGCACGGTAATGAATTTGATGACCTGCTCGGAGACGCGGAGACGACGCTCGAGCTCAGCGACGAGGGAGCCCTCGGCGCCGACGCGCAGCAGCACGTAGAGGCCGTCGTTGAACTTGCGCACGGTGTAAGCGAGGCGGCGGCGGCCCCACTTCTCTTCTTCGGGCTTGGAAAGGATCTCTCCGCCGCCGTCGGTGACGTTCTTCTTGAAGCCCTCGATGAGCTTGTCGAGATCCGCCTCTTCGACATCGGGGCGGACAATGAACATGATTTCGTAGGTGCGGCTTGCCATGCGTTTACTCTTTCTGCGAGGTTCTGCCTCGCACCGCGCCCGGCCTGACTGCGCCCGGCATCGGTTTGGAAGAAAAGGTTACAGCGCTTTGCCGCAGAGAAGTGTCCCTGTGCAAAAACGTCCAGCGATCAGTCTACTGCGTTGCGGGGTTTCCGTCCAAGCCGGAGTCCCTGCGGTTGAACTCGTTCATCGCCTTTGAGAGGCCGTCGCGCAGGATCATCTCGGTGGCGCGTACGGTCTTGTCGAGGGCCTCGTCCAGCTGCTGCAGCTGCATCCGGCGCATGGGCGAGAGCAGATAGTCGGTGCCGCCTGCCTTGACCGCGCGGCCGTCCGGCGTCTCCTTGCCGACGCCGATGCGGAGGCGCATCCATTCCTCGGTTCCGAGCGCGCCGAGGATCGACTTGATTCCGTTGTGGCCGTTGGCGGAGCCGCGGGCGGCGATGCGGATCTGCCCCAGTGGAAAGGCCAGCTCGTCATACAGCACGAGCAGGCCGGCAGCGGGATCCTGGATCTCGAGCTCCTTAAGAAGAGCCGAGACCGAAAGACCGCTGAGGTTCATGAAGGTCTCGGGCTTGGCGAGCAGGACGTCCTCGCCTGCGAGCCTTGCCCTTGCCGTCTGTGCGCGGCCCCGGCGGTTAGCTACGCTGACTCCGCAGTTTTCGGCGAGGCGATCGATGGCCAGGAAGCCCGCGTTGTGCGGAGTGAACTGATACTCCACCCCGGGGTTACCGAGTCCGACGATGAGCTTCATGGGTTCGTTACGGGGAGTGCGCTCTCCGTTGACCGTTCTCCGTTGTACGTTCCTGGCACGTCAGCGGCGCGCTTACGGAAAACGTACAACGGTGAACGGAGAACGCCTCTCATTACTTCTTCTTGGCGTCGGCGGCGGGGGCGGCTGCGGCGGCATCGCCCTTGCCCTTCCTGGCGACTTCCGGCTCAACGGCGGGCGCGGCGGCGGCTTCGGTGCCGGCGGCTTCCTTGATCACGGTGACGTGCGCGACGAGCGCGTGTTCGTCGCCGAGGAACTTGATGGAGCCGGAGTGCGGCAGGTCAGAGAGGTGGATGGCGCCGTAGAGCTCGAGGGCGGAGACGTCCATGTCGAGATGATCCGGGATGTCGCCCGGAAGGCACTCGATCTCGACCTCGCGCATGATCTGATCGAGAACGCCGCCGCCGGTTTTCACGCCCGCGGGCACGCCCGAGAGCAGGACGGGGACCGAGACGCGCATGGCTTTATCCATCGCGATACGCTTGAAGTCGACGTGGAGGAGCTTGCTCTTGATGGGCTCGCGCTGCCAGTCGACGATCATCGCCTTGACGAGGGTCGCGCCTTCGACGTTGAGGTCGAAGATGGTGTTGTGGCCGGACTCGGAGTGGAGGATTTTGGTGACGACCTTGGGGTCGACAGTGACCGCGACGGCATCTTGACCCGCGCCATAGACAACGGCGGGGATCTTGCCTTCGACGCGGACGCGGCGCGCATGGTTCTTGTTGAACTTGCCGGTGCGTGGGGTCGCGACAACGGCGTCGAATTTCTGTGTGGTGGTGGCCATGATGAGTCCTTTCGGGCACGAGAAGCCAGCTTGTGCTGTCAGCTCTCAGCCGTGAGCTAAGACTTCAGCCGCGCCATGCTTCCGCTCCCTTTGCGGTTGGTGCCGCCCAGGGTGTTGAGTACTTCGTTGTGTTTCAGCTAAGAGCTGGAAGCTGAGAGCTAACGGCTGCACTAGGTGAACAGCGAGGAAACGCTGGTCTCCATGTGGATGGCTTCGATCATGCGGCCGAGCAGGCCGGCGACCGAGAGAACCTTTATCTTATCAAGCTTTTGCGCCTCGGGGCGCAGGGGGATGGTGTTGGTGACGACGACCTCGCGGATGCGCGAGCCGGCGAGCCGCTCGATCGCGGGGCCGGAGAGGACCGGATGGGTGGCGCAGGCGTAGACATCGGTGGCACCCTGGGCGAGCAGCGCGTCGGCGGTCTTGACGAGGGTACTGGCGGTGTCGATGATGTCGTCGAGGATGACGCAGGTGCGTCCGCGGACGTCGCCGATGACATTCATGACCTCGGTGACGTTGATGTCGGTGCGGCGCTTGTCGACGATGGCGAGCGGGGCGTTGAGGCGGGTGGCGAAGAAGCGGGCGCGTTCCACGCCGCCGGCGTCGGGGCTGACGACGGTGAGGTTGGGGAGATTGAGCTCGCGGAAGTAGCTGACCAGCACCGGGCTGGCGAACATGTGGTCGACCGGGATGTTGAAGAAGCCCTGAATCTGCGCGGCGTGGAGGTCAACCAGCAGCGCGCGGTGGGCGCCGGCGGTGGAGAGCAGGTCGGCGACGAGCTTGGAGCTGATGGCCACGCGGGGGCGGTCCTTGCGGTCCTGGCGGGCGTAGCCGTAGTAGGGGATCACGACCGTAATGCGGGCGGCAGAGGCGCGCTTCAGGGCGTCGATCATGATGAGCAGCTCGACCAGGTGCTGGTCAACCGGGAAGCATGTCGGCTGGATGACAAAGACGTCGGCGCCGCGCACGTTTTCGAGCAGCTGGAAGTAGATTTCGCCATCGGAGAACTGCTGCATGCGGGTCTCGCCGAGGGAGACCCCGACAAACTTGCAGACCTCTTCGGCGAGCGGGCGATTGGCAGTGCCGCAGAAGATCTTGAAGCGCTTCGCCTCGCTGAGCCGCCCGGATCGTTTTTTCTCGGGAGAAGCCTTCAGCGAGGCGAGGGTTCCCGCCTGTGCGGCGGGGGTGACAGGGTCCGGCACGGAGTTGGACGCGATGTCTTTCCCGGTGCCGGACTGCTCTTCGTTGAGAATTTCAGGGGGTAGAACCGCAGTCGTGTCTTGTTGGTTCACGTGGGGAGCTCCTGTGGCTGGTTGACCGTAGGGTTTCCTGCTGCTTGTCGTCTTGCTTCCGAACCCGGTTAGATTCGGCACTTCACTGAAGAAATTGAAGACTTCGGTTCTGCCGTCTTGCTCTGACGTTTGCGCCGTTCTCGCGCGTGCGTCCAAATCATTTCACTTCGCGCGGCGTATTGCCTGCCGCTCAAAATCCCTGTACTTCCACATCTTCGTTCACGGAGAGGCCTGCGTCTTCGACGTCTGGTTGGGCGACCAGGATTCGAACCTGGATTAAGTGCTCCAAAGGCACCTGACCTACCATTGGTCGATCGCCCAGCGCTCGTCCGCAGCCTTGAGTATAGCTGCGTCCGTTCACTCCGCGAACATTTCGCTCCAGTAGCGCGCACGGGACATGGTCGTTGTGACCAGGGCCGCGACACCTATTATCTGAAGCCGCTGTCGAGCCGCCTCCGCATCCTGTGCCGACCGGTAAAGGCCGAACAAAGCCGATCCGGACCCGGAGAGCGCCGCATAGAGTGCGGGGCTGCCCGTTTCGTTTCCCAGCAGAGTTTGCCTGATCTCTCGAAGCAGAGGCTGTTGCGGGAAGACGACCGTCTCGAAATCGTTCCGAATGTCCTGCTTCAGCAGACGTGACAGATCGATCTGATCTTGTCCTTCGTCCTGAATGATTGGATTCGGATCGGGAGGGAAGGTGCTTTGCGCCTCGGGTTCGGAAACCATGGCGTAAGCACGACTCAACTGCCTTAGTGTATCGGTACTCGCACTGGAATGCAAGTCCTGGTCGGTAAGAAGGGCGTCCCAGTCGCGGAAGGCCTGGGGGGTGGAGACGCCGACGGCTGGGAGGGCGATGACGCAGGAGACTTCGGCAAAGCCGGCGAGTGCCACATCGGGGAGCGCGCGGACGGTCTGGCCCCGGTCGGAGCCGAGGACGGAGCCCCCGATGAGGAAGAGCGGCACGTCCGAGCCGACCTCGGCGGCCATGCGCAGCTTTGCTTCCTGAGACAGCTTCAGCTCGAGCTCGCGCTCGAGCCCTGCCAGTGCGGCGGCCGCGTTGGCAGAGCCGGCTCCCATGCCGCCCTGAATGGGCAGCCGCTTCTCGATGCGGACGTTGACGGTGGCGTTGAGGCCGAGCTCGGCAAGCGCCAGCTCCACCATCTTCCAGGCGGTGTTGCGACTGTCGCGAGGGACGCGGGGATCGTTCGAGGTGAGCTGCAGGCTGGTGCGCGAGGCGCGGCGCGCGGTGATGGTGACGAGATCATGCAGCGCGAGGGTCTGGTAGAGGGTGACGAGGCTGTGGAATCCGTCGGGACGCGGATGGCCGATCGCCAACCCGAGGTTCACCTTGGAGTAAGAGCGCACCAGAGTGGGCATCGAGCCATTCTAGACGGCGCACGCTGGAGCGAGAGGGGTGCGGAGGTGCTCGACGTTCGCCGCTCTCTCGGCGGCACCGGGCTCGTCAACGCCCGGGCCGGCGTGCTACCAGTCGGCGAGTTTGCCTGCGCTGTTTCGCGGCAGCGCGGAGCCACACCGGATGTCCCGTGGGCGTTCCGCCGCGACGGGCCATGAAGCCACCCGCGTCCACAAGGCCTGCTCCAGTCGAGCGATATCCTGACCGTCACAAGGCACGATGAAGCATTTGAGGCGGTTCCCTTCGTCCGGGCGCATGAGGCGGACCGCCACTTCGGCGACTCCGGGAGCTTCCCGCAGTCTTCGTTCGATGAGGAGCGGAGAGACATTGACGCCGCCCACCTGCACACAGGTGTCTTTCCGACCCTGAATCAGGAAGGTGCCGTCTTCAAAGCTCTGGAGATGGTCCATCGACTCCAGATGCCGGCCGGAGCGGAGCTGCAGCTGAACCGGTTGATCCGGGCTTGTGGGGAGGAACTGCAGATGCGGCATGAGCCGGTAGCGCAGCTCGGGCCAGACCCGTGTGCCGATGCCGGCTGTCTCCGACGAGCCATAGATCTCGACGAATCTGCTCAGCCGGCCGGCCATCAGGGACTCGATGAGGCTGCGTGGACAGGGAGCCGTGGAGCATACTCCCTCCAGGTCGTGAGGCATGGCGCGGAGATTGCGTTCGATCCATTGCCAGCCATCCGGAAACGAGACCACCAGATCACCCGCGTGCAGCCCGCCGCGGTTCCCGTCCTCCGTGTGCGGCGATGTTCCGGCGTGCTGCAGATCGATCACGGGAACTCCCAGGCGGTCCGGCAGAAATCCGGCAAACAGCAACCCGTAGACATGGTGAGCCGGGGTATACGCGACGATTCTGCGCCGGCTGCTGAAGAGGTCCGCGAGAAAGACAGCTTCCAGCTCCAGCGCCGCGAACGCATGCGTACAGGGCTTTGGTATGCCCGAGGATCCTGAGGTGGTGACCGTCAGGCGTTCGACACCGCGCTTCCAGGCGTCCTCGATGATCGCCAGCCAGTCCCCGAAGGTCGCGGTCTGCAACAACCTGGTCTCGAATCCCACCTCATAGAGGTGAAACATCTCGTTTACCGCCGAGGAGACCTGGAGCATTTCGAGCGAGTCACACCCGAGAGCCTGTTCCCCGGCCTCGTTGAGCAGGAAGCCGTCGCTCCAGGGAGTTGTCGACGGCGGCGGCTGGGAAGCTCTGGAGTGCAGGGACGAGAGGGTCGAGAGGATGAGGCTCTGAAGAACTCTTCGCAGGGAAGGATGGCGGAGGCCGGGCATGCGCTTACCTCGACGAGGGTCTTGCCATGACACAGTTGCGTCCGGCGCGTTTTGCTTCGTAGAGAGCGGCATCCGCGTCCGCCATCATGTCCGGGAGATCGCCGTGGCCGCTGAGCTCCGCGCAGCCGAAGCTTGCGGTCAGCGGGACCCCGGTCCCCTCCGCATCGCCATGCGCTTCGCTGACGGCGTGGCGCAGTCGCTCCGCGAAGTGTGTGGCGCCGTCGAGGCCGGTACCGGGCAGGAGGATGGCGAACTCCTCGCCGCCGATGCGGGCGAGCGCGTCGCCCGGCCGCAGCGAGGAGAGGCACACCTGCGCGAACTGCCGGAGAACCTCGTCTCCCCGCGCATGACCGTGAGCGTCATTGATCGATTTGAAGAAGTCGACGTCGGCAATGACGAGCGAAAGCGGCTGAAGAAAGCGTCTACCGCGGACACACTCCCGCTCCGCCAGTTCGAAGAAGTGCATGCGGTTGTAGGTACCGGTCAGGTAGTCCCGGGTCAGCATCTCTTTGAGCCGGTGTGCGTCGACCGTGCGTTGCTGCGCTTCCCGCAGTATCACCGTGTAGCCTGAAACGCGTTCCGTCTCGGCCGGGTCGTGCCTGACCGCGACCAGGCGCTGATACCACCCCGTCGATCCATCGCGATGGCGATGCCAGCCCTCATTCAGATGCCAGCCTTCGCGAGTGGCTGCCGTAAGCTGCTTCTCCGCGGCGGCGGCTTCCTGTGAGCCGTACGCGGTTTCAAGAAAGTCCATATTCTGGCCGACGAGATCCTCCTCGCTGAAGCCGGTTTGTCGGCAGAGTGAGGCGCTGACGGAGGCAAAGCGCCCTGAAACGTCGAGGGAGGCTCCGCCAAATTCGGAAGCGCCTTCAAGCAGGGAAGCGAACCAGGACTCCGCTTCTTTCAATTTCCGTTCCTGCCGCACCTGGCCGGAGATGTCACTTAACGAGACGACATACCTCTCAGGCCCCAGCTTGACGAGAGTACAGGACAGCACCTCGAGCTCCGTCCGCTGTTCCTGCCCGGTTCGCAGGAGCATGCGATGGTTTTCACAGACCGTGCCCTGAGCAGGTTTGAAGCTCACAACCAGATTCCGAAGCTCGGGCGCCACGGTTGTGGTCACGTCGAAAAGGTTGGCAGGGGGCGACGGACTCAGCCTGAGGAGCAGCTGCATCGCTACAGGATTCATCATGTCGATCGTGCCGTCGGCGGAGATTTGCATCAGGCCGACAGGGCACGCGTACAGAAAGTTCAGAAGACGCGCACTCTCATCCGCTTCAGGCTCCATCGCGACTTCATCTCCATCCACCGAATCAAGAGTGATCATGCGGGGCCCGTTCAGCGTTGAATGAGGACATAGGCGCGTGAAACCGCCTCTGATTTAAGCAGGCGCAGCCTGACCGGCGTCGGTCTCATGCGGAAGGTCAGCACGTAGGGCATGTCGACGTCGAGTTCCGCCTCGTCCTCGAGGCGCTGGGCGATGATGTAGTTGTTCATACATTGCGCGACACTCAGGAAGAAGGGCGAGCCGATGACGGTCTCCGGGGGCAGGCCCGCGAGTCGCGATTCGGTCGCGTTGTAGGATTCGACGATTCCCTGGCGTGAGAGACCCACCACCCCGAACGGAAGCGCATCCAGTTCCTCCGAGCTCATTCTGGACAGAGAGAGGATGTCTACGGTGGGAAACTCAGGCTGCGGGGGAAACTCAGGATGGCTTTCCGAAGGAGCTGTCACGACGACCTCACACCAGGTACTGTCGCCCATCATAGCCGCGATATCGAGAGATCGAATACATCGTCGGAAGGTGAGGTCCCCCGAGTGGACCATTGCTTTCCAGAGACGGCGTGTACTTTCCAGAGATGGCGTCGCGGAGACTTCGTCGCAACGCCGTGCTCTGAGATCCGGGGTTATTCGTATTTCAGGGTGTCTACGGGGTCGAGGGCGGCGGCTCGGGTGGCGGGAAGCATGCCGAAGAAGACGCCGACGGCGACGCAGGTGAGCAGGGAGATGACCGCGGACCAGTAGGAGACGGGGATCTCGAAGGGCGTGAGGAACTTGACCGAGAGCGGGATGGCGAGGCCGATGAGAGTACCGAGGATGCCGCCCGAGAGCGAGAGGAAGACGGCCTCGGTGAGAAACTGCATACGGATTTCGCGGCTGGTGGCACCGAGAGCCTTGCGGATGCCGATCTCGCGGGTGCGGGCGGAGACGTTGGCGAACATGGAATTCATGATGCCGACTCCGGAGACGAGCAGGGTGAGCGCGGCGGCAAATCCCAGCGCCAGCGTGAGGCCATCGGCGATGTTGCCCGCGATGCGGATCATGCCGGTCAGGATGACGGCGTTGTAGATGGAACTGGCGCGGTGACGGCTGCGGATGATCTCGAGGATTTTGCGCGAGGCGGGCTCGACATCGGCCGAGTCCTTCATGCTGAAAAAGATCTCTTTGACCTTATCGGTACCGGTGAAATAGCGGGCGACGGGGTAAGGGATGAGGATGGTCTGGTCGCTGATCTCGGAGAGGCCGAAGGTGTCGAAGCTCTCTTCGAAGACGCCGATGATGGTGAGCGGGACGCCGCGGATGCTGATGGTCTGGCCGACGGCTTCGCCGGGGCTGCCGTAGATCTCGATCGCGAGCGGCTTGACCAGGACGGCGACCTTGGTGTGGAGGAGAGCGTCCTGATCGTCGAAGAAGCGGCCGGCGACGACGCGGAGGTTCCGCACCTGACGGTACTGCGGAGAGACACCGAGGAGCATGGTGTCCTTCATCAAGCCGCCGCCCATGGAGATGGAAGCGTGGTCCTCGAGCATGGGGGAGGAGGCGACGATGCCGGGAACCTGGCTGAGGACGGCGGCCTGGTCCTCGCGGGTCATGTTGTCGGGGGTAGAGGTGTTGTCGGGCCCGATGACGTTGCCGCCGCCGTACTGCAGCTCGATCTTGTTGGGACCGATGGAGGCGAGCTGGTCGAGGGCGTACTCCTTGCCGGTGAGACCGACCGTGACGACGAGGATGATGGAGGCGGAGCCGATGATCATGCCCAGCATGGTGAGCATGAAGCGGACCTTGGAGGCCTTGAAGCTGTCGATGGCGAGGTGAATGGTCTCGCGGAAGGCGATGGTGGTGTGTGCGCTGGCGAGGGTGCGGTCGAAGCTGCGGGCGGCTGGATCGGATGCAGGGGGCGTCCGGAGTTGCCGGGGTGGGGCGGCGGGTTGGGTGGGGAGGATGGTCGCCATGACGCTGGACGGTTAGATTCAGGCCAGTATCGCAGCGGTGCGGGCTTTCCTGCTAACCTTTGGGCAGCGCCCGATGAGTGGAACGCCGCCGGGACGCCTGCCGCAGGAGCGCCGCAGTGCGCGCCGCATGCGGAGGGATGTGTGAGTGGTTGAAACAGGCGGTCTTGAAAACCGCTTTACCCTTGCGGGTAACGGGGGTTCGAATCCCTCTCCCTCCGCCATATGTTTTCTGAAGAAGCCGGGTTGAAGGTTCCGCGAGCGGCCTGCGCATCCATGGTTGCGGGTGCCGGGGCGTGAGGCACTCGAAGTCGAGATCTTTCACGGCGGCACCCTGCTGGAACGGGAGATTGCTGCACGAGGCTGACTTAGCCCAACAGCCGCGCTTCGATGCGATCCGCTCTGAATCTGCCTTTCGTCGATCAGTGGTTTCATTGCCTTGTTGCAGTGGAAACGATCGACACCTCCGCATCAGCGGGCTATAAAGGCCCATTTCGCTACCCGAGTTTCGCCGGAGTTCCATGCGGGCTGCTTCGACCATACGCATCCGCTGGTCATCAATGCACAGCGCTCGCGGACTTACTCTGGCGAAGTCGCGACGGCTGCACTCTTCCTCGGCTCTGCGGCATGCGACGGCGAATCGGACGGATGCGACTGCTGGCTTGCGCTGCCCTGCTGGGCTGCCTCGGAAGCCTCATTGCCTGTGGCGCAGGCGGCGGCGGGGGAGCAGGTTCCGGTGGCGGCGCGACCAGCACATCCGTCACGGTCACGGTCACGGTCACGGGAAGCTCCGGGGCACTGACGCATTCAGCTGTGTTCGCGTTAGCCGTGACCAACGGAACCTGAGCAGACTCAGAGAGGCGGTGTTGCACGGCAGTTCAACGCGGATCCTGAGCGCTCGACCGAATGGAAGCCCGCGCGCCGCAGGGCGGTGCCGACCTCTGGATTGCGGGCGAAGACCTGCCAGATGAAGCCGGTGCGCAGGTTCTCGGCCATGAGTACGCTGATGCCGAGATCGATGCCGAGCACGTCGGGGTCGTACCACTGGGCCTGCGGGTGGAAGGCATCGCAGAAGCCGTAGCGTCCCCAGGCGTACTGGCCGTAGTTCGCTTTGAGCGCGCGCTGCACGCGCAGGCAGGCCTCGGGCAGGAACGGGAGCGAACCGGCGGTCGCGCACGGGACGACCGAGCCGTCGATCTCGCCGTGCGCGGGCGGCCCGCCCCAGGCGGTGTAGCCATGCTGCGAATCCGACGCGCTGATGCCCCAGTAGTCCTCCGTGTACGGTTTGCCCAGCGCCAGGCAGAAGGCCTCATGCGCGCGGGTGGCGGTGATGGAGTTGGCGAAGTAATCGGCGTACGCGTCGCGCTTGCGGCGGAAGTCGAACCAGGCGTGGCTGTATTGGTGGACGAAGAGCGGATCACCGGCGCTGATGTAGTCGAAGCCGTCGTACTGGATACGCGGACGCGTCCAGGCGCTCCAGGCCGCGGGATCGACCGGGTGGGTGGGTGAACCGATCGCCAGCAGGACGATCATCATGAGCTCGCAGTAGTGGTTCCAGCGGGCGTCGAGGAATTTGCCGTGGCGCAGGCCCATGGAGAAGGTGGTGCCGCCGTCGAGCATCCAGGGCCAGTCGACGCGCTCGTAGAGGGTGGTGGCGAGCTTGACGATCTCGGCGTCTTCGCGGAAGTACGCGCGGGCGGTGAGCGCGCCGCAGAGCAAGATCGAAGTATCGATGGACGAGATCTCGCTGCTGCCGAAGAGCTTGCCGGTTTCGACATCGTTGAAGTGCGAAAAGAAGCCGTGATCGTGCGGCAGTAGCCTGGCGTGGAAGCGCAGGGTGCGGCGGACCTGCTCGAGCACCTGGGCGCGCGGCTGGTATCCGCGTTCCGCCGCGAGGCACAGGGCGGTGAGGCCGAAGCCGGTGGCTGAGATGCTCGCCATGCGGCGCGGATCGAGCTTGCCGGTGGAGGTCTGGTTGACGGCGCGGTCGAGCACCTGGCCGGTGTCGGGGCTGGCCTGCTCGACAAAGAAGAGGCATGCCGCGCGCTGCATCTGGTCGAGAAACGCTTCATCAGCCGGACTCAGCCTTGAGGTTGCGCGTGCGAGCGGCGAGACGGACGCGGCCAGCGCGCCGGTGCCGAGGAGGCGGAGTACGTCGCGGCGCTGCATCTCAGTGATTCGCCACGACGGCCAGCGCGAGTCCATGCGCCGGGACGGTGAGCTGGAGAGTTCCGTGACTGAGGCGCAGGTGCTCGGGCGGGGTGAGTTCGCCGGCGGCGCGCAGCTTCGCGACCTGGTCGGTTGTCAGATCGCCGGGTGGACGGCCCATGGCGTCGAAGGTCTTGAGCACGTTGCCATGATCGTCGTCCACGCGCCACACATCGACCGCGGCGTTGGCCGGGACGCCCTTGAACTCGACCGAGAAGGACTTCGCCGGACCGGCAGGGCCAGAGGGCGCGGTGTAGGTGGGGCCGGTTCCGGCAGGCGGCGCGTAGTCCCACAGGGCGAGCGCGACGGTGTGGTCCGCGCTTTCGGTGGCGAGGGCGGAGTCGGAGTCGACGGTGAGCCGGCGGTCGCCGAGCTTGTGCAGGAGCCGGAAGTCATTCAGCGCGGGCTTGGCGATGTGGTCGACGGCAACCAGGCCGAAGCCGCCATAGAAGGGCGTCCGGGCGATCCCCTGCTCTTCGAAGACGTCGGAGAAGGCCCAGTAGTCCATGCTGTCGGTAAGCCCGTCGCAGAGGCGAATGGTGTTGGCGAGCCAGGGGCCGATGTAGTCGGAGTCGGTGATGTCGGGCTCGTTGGCGTAGCTGGCGTTGTACTCGGAGAAGATGAGCGGCAGGTGCGGGAACGGCGACTGTGCGATCTCGTTGTGGACCTTTTCGACCGAGCGAAAGACCATGCGGTCGCGGGGGATGTTTTCGTCGGTATGGAAGACGTCCTGCGCGCGGTCGTTGGCGTAGACGTGGGTCGAGACGAAGTCGACGGGAACATTCGCTTCCTTCACATGCGCGAGGAACGGCGTCACCCACGCGGCCTGCGCGGTGGCCGGGCCACCAACCTGCAGGCGCGGCGAGACGGACTTGAGGGCGCGGGCGGTGTGATCGTAGAGCTCGAAGTAAGTGGCCTGGCGGGGATTGCCGCCCCAGAAGTCGAGGTTCGGCTCATTCCACACCTCGAACTTCCACGTCGCCACTTCCACGATGCCGTAACGCTCGAGCAGATGCGCTCCGAGCGCGGAGATCATCTTGTCCCAGGCGGTGTAGTCCTTCGGCGGGGAGACGTGCGGCGCATAGAAGAAGGCTTGGCGGAGGCTGGGGTCGGCGGCCATCTTCTCGGGCATAAAGCTGAGCTCGACGAAGGGCTTGACGCCGCTGGCGAGCAGGCCGTCGTAGATCTGGTCGATGTAGGTGAAGTTGTAGACGGAGGCGTCGTTGGCGGCCTGCGCGGCGAGGCCGGGGTTGCGGATCTGCCGGCCCGGATCGTAGAGGCCGACCTCGTCCATCAAGATGCCGTGGAAGCGGATGGACTCAAAGCCGGTGGCCTGCTTGACGGTGCGCAGATCCTCGCGATAACTCTCCCGCAGCGTGAGGATGGCGCGGCCGGAGCCGAAGGTCTTCTCCCAGAAGTGCGGGAAGGGGGTGGTGGGGGCGCGGGCATCGACAACGATATGTTCGGCAGCCTGGGCGGGCGACTGAGCCGGGCTATGAGCAGGGAGGGCGGAGCAGGCGATGGCAAGGCACGTCGCAGTGCAGAGGCGCGAGCGGCGTGGGGAAACTCTCATCAGGACTCCGATGCCGCTTCAAGGAGGTTCGCTCCCCGAAGCGACGGGCTGGTTGGGATCGGACCGGCATGCGTGCGGACGGCGAGGTGCACTTCAGCGGAGTGTGGCTAGAAGAGCAAACGTGCGCTGAACTCGATCACTCGTCCGGCATCCGCGTTCTGCGCCTTGCCGAAGTTGGGATCGGTGATGTTGGTGCCGAAGCCCTCGTTGCTGATGGGTTGAAGCTGAAGCAGGTTGAAGGCGTTGAAGAACGCGGTCTGGAAACGGAGGGTCGCGTTGCGTCCGTAGGCCTCGAGCTTCACCTGCTTGGCCACGGTGAAGTCGATATCGCGGTAGCACGGGCCGGTGAGGCTGTTGCGTCCCACGATCGGGATATAGGGAACGGTCGCCGACGGCACCGCGGTGCTGTAGTAGTCGGTTCCGCCGGCCGTTCCTCCCGCTCCGCGGCTGGCGAAGTTCGACCCGGTCTTGAAGGCATTGTTACTGCAGCTTCGACCGATGGTCAGGGGATCGGCCCCCGGAGCGAAGGCGATGGGGCGAATCGGACTGACGACGCCGGAGTTGGGAATCGCGGTAAAGGTGTTCCCCACCACAGGAGTCCAGGAGAAGCCTGAATGGAGGGTGATGATGGAAGCGGCCTGAATGCCGCCGACTGCCTGATCGAGGAGTCTGTGTCCGGTGTGCGGCGTGGGGGTGTTGTACAGGACAGTCCCGGTAAAGCGGTTGCGGACGTCGTTGTCGGACGGTCCCCACTCCGCCCGGTTGTTCGCGGGATCGGTCTGGTTGGCGGAGCCGTCCGCCTGATCGCCGTTGGTGATGTTGTCCATGGCCTTCGACCAGGTGTAGGTTCCATCGAACTGAACCCCGTGCGCGAGACGCTTGAAGACGCGCACGTTGAGCGAGTTGTAGGCCTGGCTGGAGTCGGTCTGCGCGAGGAAGTCTCCGGCAGAAGGAGTGGTAACGCCGTTTGCAGACGTGGGAAAGAGAAACTGCTGGTTGACCAGCCGGGCATAGTGACGGCCAAGGCTGCCGGCGTAGCCCGTGGTCAGCGCGATGTTCCCGGGAAGGAGCGTCTCGGTCTCGAGCGAATAGAGATAGCTGATCGGGTTGCGAATGGTGCCGCCGACCCCGTAGATGGTCACCTGCGGGGATCCATTGGCTGCATTGGGGTTGGGAAACCCTGCCGCGTTGATCCCCGAAGCGAACGCGGGATTGGCAGGGAAGCTGTTGAGGTTGGTGCCATTCCCCTTGACGTAGTCGATCAAGCCATTGTCATAGGGCGTGCCGCCGTCCGCGGTGCTCTCTCCGCAGCAGACACCGTACTGGAAGACGCCCGGGCCGTTCTGGATGATGTTCTCGAAGAGCGAGAGGTCGAGGTGGTTGTAGGCGATGGCCGCGCCTCCGCGAATGACGACGCGGTTGTTGTAGACATTGGGATTCCAGGCAAACGAGAGCTTGGGCGCGTAGTGGCCGTAGTCGGTGTTGTAGAGATTGTGAACCGGTTTGAGAGTGACGTCCACGAGCTGCAGCCCGGCGGTCGTGCCGTCCTGCGGCTCATACGAGGAGCCGCTCGCCTTATGCCACGGCGTGAAGATCTCGTAGCGGAAGCCGGCGTTGAAGGAGAAGGTCGGGGTCACCTTCCAGTTGTGCTGGATGTAGGCGTAGTAGGTCTGCGACCGGAAGTGGGTTTCAGTTGCGGGCGCCAGGCCCGTGGCCGGGTTGACGGTCTGGGATTCGTAAAAGGGCGCGTCGTTGGCGAGGTTCCAGAGCCCGGCGAAGTCGAAGTCGGGCCGAACGCCTCCATCCAGGTTGTCGTTGTCCTGTTCCCAGCGAACGCCGCCGCCGATCTTCAGGATGTGTGACCCGAAGGTATGCGTCACCAGATCGCTGGTCTCAATCGTGTTCTGGGCAAGGATGGCAGCCGTCGTGTTGCCGCCCTGCACGCCGTAGTCGATCTGGTTGAAGGGAATGCCCTGCTGGATGTAGGTGTAGGGCGCACCGAGATTGATGCTGCCGAAGTCCTGCGGGCCATCGTCGTGGAAGCGCGTGCCATTGGAGCGGAACTCGTTCAGCCACGAGGACGAGAAAGTATGGATGTAGATCAGGGTCGCCGCGGAGTTGAGCGGCTTGAACGGAATGTCGCCGATGGCGCGCGAGATGGTGTCCGAGCTGGTGAGGTTGTCGAGCTTGGTGAAGAAGAGGCTGCCCGCAAGCAGATCCTTCGGGGTGATCTGGTAGTCGACGCGACCGTTGAACTGATTGCCGCGCGAGTGCGCGGGCACATCGAGCTGTGCCTGGGTGACGTCGGCGATGCCGTCCAGGCCGCCGCCGATGTAGGCTCCGCCCACGCCGAGCGCAGGGCCGGGCGCTCCGGCTTTGCCGGTGGCGAAGACGGGGAGATAGGTGCCGAGCTGGCCCGCGCCTCCCGGGGTGAGCGAACCGATGTCGATTCCGCCGGTGACGACCTGGCAGTAGGGGCCGCTCTGGGCGGTCTGGGTGACCGGGGCACCGGTGCCGTTCACCGTGTTGGGAAGGAAGGTGCTCTGGTTGTTGGCGTAGTCCGAGCAGTCGCTGGCGACCAGATTGTGAATGCGGGGCGCGGCGCCGGAAGAGGCGAGCGTGCCGGCGGAGAGACCGCCGGGCCGGCCTGCGATGACGGCGGCGCGATATGCGGCGGTATCCACATAGAGCGGCGCGGAGATCGTGTTGTTGCCCTGTCCGTAACCCTGAAACGAGGCGAAGAGAAACAGCTTGTTCTTCACGATGGGTCCGCCGATCGATCCGGCGTAGATGCGCTGCTTGATCTCGACCTTCTGGGGCGTGGAGCCCGCGACCGGGCCGCCGTAACGGTTGAAGGCATTGAGGCCGGGCTCGTCATAGATAAAGTTGAGCGAGCCGTGGATCTGGTTGGTTCCGCTCCTGGTCGTGACCTTGATCTGAGCGCCGGAGTTGCGTCCATCGGAGGCGTCGAAGGAGGTGGAGATGACGGTGAGGTTCTCCACGGCCTCCTGATTGGGCGTGACGACGGCTGCGCCGCCGTGTACGAGCGAGTTGACGCTGACTCCGTCGATCGAGATGTTGTTATCGGCGACCCGCTGGCCATCCGCGGAGATTTGAATCTGATTTTCGGTCTGATAAATTCCGGAGTTCGAGCCGCCGGGGCCGACGTTGTTGGGCAGAAAGACCGCTCCGCCGGTTCCGCTGCGTGCGCCGTCCCCGGTGATGCCGGGGGCGGTGCGGAGGAGTTCGTACGGGTCCGCGCCGACGATGGGCAGCCGCTCGATCTCTTCGCTGCTGAGGGTTCGGCTGATGTTCGCGTCATCGGTCTGCAGGTTGGGCAGGGTGTCGGCGTTTACGGTGACGCTCTCGGTGGCCTGTCCGGTCTGCAGGGTGAGGTCGAGCGAACGCGGTGTCTCGGCGACGATGGAGATGTTGGAGGTGAGATTCTGTTGGAAGCCGGCAGCGGTCACCTGGACCGCATAGCTCCCGGGCGCCAGCTCGGAGAAGCTGTACGTGCCCGCTGCACCCGACGTGGCGGTTTTTTTCTGCTGCGTCGCCGTGTTGGTGAGGGTGACGGTAGCGCCGGGGATGACCGCCTTCGTCGAGTCGAAGACCGTACCCGAGAGACTTGCGTTGAACTGCGCGGACGCGGTGGCGCACGCGAAGGCCATCCCCGCCAGAGCGGGACCCCGCATCGACCAGAGCTGAAACTGTTTCATAAACCTGCCTCCCAATGGTGCAACCTCGTCGCTCGTGCCTGTATCGACACTGGCCCTGCCTGGATGCGGCGGGATACGGCTAGGCAACCGATTGCCTGAACCTTGTGATTTGTAGAGCTCCTGAAGGCGAATGTCAAGCCTGTGTCGCAGGGGCGTCTTTTTCGCTGGTCAATCGGAGGCAAAGTCGAAGTCTCCGCTGTCAAAACCGGGAGCACTCTTACAGCCTCTCCGCCAGGCTGATGCGCCGTTATCCGGCCGACGGACGCTCCGTACGTCAGGTCGAGAACGGCCACGGCCGCCACGGCACGCTCGATGCTGGATGATCTCAGGACCGGCACAGGAGTAGTAGCCTCTTCTCACGCGGTCTCCGGACCGGAGAGGCGGGGTGTGATCTCGGAAAACGGACTTATCTTTGTTTCGATCGCGTCCTATCGCGACATACAGATCGTTCCCACGGTGGAAGACCTGCTGACGAAGGCGCACGAACCCGGCCTGCTTCGCTTTGGCATCTGCTGGCAGCACGAAGCAGCGGAGCCGCCTCTGCCGTTTCGGGAGGATGCGAGATTTCGCATTCTCGATGTCGACTGGCGGGACAGCCGCGGCGCGTGCTGGGCGCGGGCCGAGATCATGAAGCTGTGGCAGGGCGAGCAGTGGTTTCTGCAGATCGATTCGCACTGCCGCTTCGCGCCGGGCTGGGATACGAAGCTCATCCGGATGATGGGCCAGACCGAAAGCCCGAAGCCGATCCTCAGTACGTACGCCAATGCGTTCACGCCGGCGCCGTTTGCTTCCGGTGGACACGAGATGCTCTCCGGAACGCCGCAGCGGATCGCCATCGAGACCTTCACGGAGGAAGGCATTCCCAGGCTCAAGCCACTCGAGATTCCAGACGCATCGAGCCGTACTCGACCGGTTGCGGCGCGCTTCCTCGCGGCAGGATTTCTGTTTGCCCCGGGGAGTTTCGTCGAGGAGGTGCCGTACGATCCGGAACTTTACTTCTTCGGCGAGGAGATTTCGATGACGCTGCGCGCGTTCACCTCGGGCTACGACCTCTTCCATCCCGTCGAGAACGTCGCCTGGCACGACTACGTTCGTGTGTACGCAATCCGCCACTGGGACGATCATGCGGCGAGGGAGATCGTCGTCCATGCGGGGGATCCTTCCACCTGGATCGATCTGGACCGGGTAAGCCAGCGGAAGGTGCTCCGGCTGCTGCACGGAGCTTCGCAGGACGAGGAGGAGGCCGCGTCCGCGTCCAGTCTGCCGGAGCGATTCAGCCTCGGCTCGAGGCGGACGCGTGCGGAGTACGAAGAATACGCCGGCATTTCGTTCCGGCTGCGGAAGCTCCAGGACTACACCCGCTACGCGTACGAGCCGCCGAATCCGGTGACGTCGGCGGACTGGCCGGAGCGCATTCACACGTGGCTGGTACGCGTGGCGGTGCCGGTTGCGCATCTTCCTTCAGAATCGCTGGACGAACGCGGCCTCTGGGTCGTCGCGATCCAGGATGAAGCGCGCCGGGAGATCCGGCGCCACGATTTTCGGCGGCAGGAGCTGACGCTGACGGGCGACGAATCCGAGATCGTCCTGATCTGCGAAATTCAGTCGGGAATCATCCCGGCCTTCTGGAGTGTGCGTCCGCTCAACCGATTCGGCGAGGGCGCTGTGCGGCTGGAAGGAGCTCTGACGGAGTCTGACTTCGCGATCGT
>CAXTVJ010000002.1:113715-116440 GCA_964247715.1 uncultured Acidobacteriaceae bacterium
GCGAGGGCGCTGTGCGGCTGGAAGGAGCTCTGACGGAGTCTGACTTCGCGATCGTAACCGATTGAGTCGGGCCGAGTGGGTCGGGCCGAGTGGGTCGGGCCGAGTGGGTCGGGCCGATTGAGTCGGCGGATCAGTCCAGGCCAGGCGGAGGAGAGAAGCGACAGGACCATGCCGGAACAGCGATGGCCCTGTCGCCGACGGTTCTATTTAAAGCCGTTGGCACCGGCATTCAGGCCCGCAGGGAAGAAGACTCCCATGGCAGGGCTGATGACGGTCGTTCCGTTGACTGCGCCGCCGCCGGTGACGATATTCAGCACCTGCGTGGTGTTGCGGGCGAAGGCGATGACGTCGGTCGGGTCGGCATCGACGATACGCGTTGCCGTGGCCGTGCTGCCGGCGCCGAGGCCCTTGGGCGTGGTGAAGGTGCCGATGCCGTAATCGTCCGGTACGCCTGACTGACTGTCGTACTGCGACGCGGTCGGCGCGACGCCCAGCAGACCTTCCGAAGCAAGGGCTGCACGCAGCGCGGAGATGGAGTTGGTATAGCCGACCAGACCCACGGAACCGGTGGGATCGAGGTAGTTGAGGGTCGTGCGGATCAGGCCCGCATGATAGGCCTCGACGCCGAGGATGCCGGCCGCGACCGAGAGGTTGGAGGAGACGGTGAGCAGCGACGCGGCACCGTGGTAGGCGGTCACGCCGACATCCTCGAAGACGTAGGCGCCGATGAGGAAGTCGGCCTGGGCGGCGTAGGGGCTGAAGGTGGCCGGGATGTTTCCGGCGGGAGTCAGCTTGTTGGCCGCCGCCGCAAGCGTCTGGAAGGCAGTTCCCAGATTGAGGGCGGGCTGGGCGACGGCAAGGCCGCCAAGCGTCTCCTGCAGGAGCAGAACGTGCTTTCCTTCTTCGATGGCGGTTTCGGTTGCGTACGAGCCGATGGTGATGCCCGTCGTATCCGAGGTGAAGGGCACCATGCTGCCGCCGGAGGTGACGGTACCGGGGGTGCCGACCGCGCCGGTGATGGGGATGCCGGCGGTGGGTCCGCCTGCCGCCACCGACGCCGCGTTCGGCTTGTCGATGGTGGTACCGAAGGCCGCGATGTAGTAGAAGTTGGCCTCGAGATATTCGAGGTTGAGGGCGAAGTTGAGGATGTCGCTGTCGGAGTAGGTGGCTGCGGCGTGAGCGGAGTTGGCGCTGCCGGCAAAGACGAAGCCGGCGAGCGACGCGGCGCCCAGAGTCAGCATTTTGCGCCGGCTCGTGGCGATGATGTTATCGAGTACCTGAGTCTCTTGATTTGCCATGATAGTGATCCCGTCCTTGGGTGCTGCTGGTGTCTAGGCTGTGGTCGTGGCGAAGATGCTGTTGGTGCCGTTCGGGAAGAAGCCGCCCGACTTGACGCCGACCGTTGGCGATCCGTAGACGATGTGGTGGACCTGGTTGACGGTGCGGGCGAAGCCGACCGCGGTGGTCGGATCGGCGGCAACGATGGCGCTGGGCGAGGACGGGCTGGTCGGCAGGGTGAGCAGCGTTTCGACCGAACCCGCGGTGGACGGCGCAGCGCTGTTGCCCACGGTGAGCGAGGCCCGCAGGGCTTCTACCAGGTTGGCGGCCGCGAGGTAGGGGTACGCCGTGGCGGAGCCTGCCGTGATGGCGCGTCCGGTGAGCGAGGTGCGGACGTAGGCGGCATGGTAGGCCTCGACCGCGAGGATGCCGGCCGCGGCGTTGAGATAGCCCGAAGCCACGCCCGCCGCGCTGATCAGGGGGGCGGCGCCGGAGTACGCGGTGACTCCCACGTCCTCGAAGATGAAGGCGCCGACGAGGAAGTAGTCGAAGCTGGAAAACGGGTTGAACGATCCGGTGCCGGTGGCGGCCGTGGTGATGGTGGCGGCGACCGCAAGCGGTCCGAAGAACGACAGATCGATGCTGGGCATGGGAACGGCCGCCGTGCCGAGCGCCGTGCGCAGGAACTGAACGTGGCTTTGTTCCTCGAAGGCGATCTCGTTGAGGATCTGCTGCTGCGCCGGGGTGAGACCCGGAACCGCGGCGGCGCTGCCAACCGTCACTGTGCCTTCGGTGTAGGTGCCCGTATAGCCCGAGGGCGCGGCGGTGTCGCTGCCGGCGAGGCCTGCCCCGGTTGCGGCATAAAGATAGAACTGCGCTTCCAGGTATTCGAGGTTGAGGGCGAAGTTGAGAACGTCCGTATCGGTAAAGGCGGCGGTGGCGGTTGTGGTCACCGGGGTCGTCGTCACGGGGGTGGTGGTCGCCGGCGTCGTGGAGCCGTCGTTACTGCAACCCGTGATTGCCGCGGTGGCCGCGACGGCGCCAGTGCCGGCGAGGAACGATCGCCGCGAGATGGCTTTTTCTACAAGGGAATCGAGTGTCTTCACGGTACATCTCCTGAAGTGCGATGAATGAGACGAGTGCCGCCCGGCGGGACTGCCGGCCAGCGGATCGGCCAGCTGTGCGAGAGGGGTTTGCCCGGCAGAGTCGCTTCGGTCAGACCGGGTGAAAGGATCGGAAGCCGAGAGTGCGCGCAGACATCCGGCCTGCGCGGGAGGCGGGAGCGCGTTGTTTACGCAAGCGCGCGCAGGCCTCGAAAAAATACATGTGCAAAGGTAACGTTCGCGCGCGAATCGTGGATTGGAAAATCTTTCTCAGCACGGCAGCAGCGCGTTTCAGTGCAGGATCCAGCCTTTCCGCGTTTGGGCAGAGGAGAAGCGTGAGCAAC
>CAXTVJ010000002.1:116540-126561 GCA_964247715.1 uncultured Acidobacteriaceae bacterium
GGGCGGATCTGTCGCTAATCTGGGCAAACGGATGCGATACGGCGATCGGCTCCCGTCTGCTCCCCGCAGCTCTTCTGGCCTTCGTGCCGTGCTCCCGATGGAGGCGCGTCGCGCCGATGCCGGCTCCGTATGAAGCAGCGGGAGGCTGGTGGAGCGGCTGTACCCGCAGCGTCGCTCAGTCGCCGCCGGGGGTGAGGCGGCGCAGGCGCGTGTGGTCATCGGGGAAGACCGGTACGAGCCAGAGCGGGGTGGACTCGTGCGCGGCTTTGTTCTGCGCGTCGAAGGAGCGGAGGTCGCGGGCGCTCAGCGGTTTGCTGAAGAACCAGCCCTGGGCTCGAAGCGCCACACCGCTGGCGGCCAGATAGTCTCTTTGCAGTTCGGTTTCAACCCCCTCCACGATGACCTCCACGCCGAGCGAGCGCGCCATATCCAGCATCTGCGACAGGATCGGTGCGATGACGGCGTCGGTGCCGATGGTCCGGGTGAAGGTGCGGTCGATTTTGATGGCGTTGACCTGCAGCTGATCGAGGTAGGAGAGGCTGGAGAAGCCGACGCCGAAGTCGTCGATATGGACCTTGTAGCCCTGCGCGGAGAGTCGCTGGATGGAGGCGCTGACGGTGCCCAGATCCGCGGTGGAGCGCTCGGTCAGTTCGAGGGCGATATGACTGGGCGGAATCCCGGCGAGGCAGACGTTTTCCTGCAGAATCCGGAAGAGTTGTTCATCGCCAAGGTCGGCCGCGGCGATATTCATGCTCAGGGTGAAGTTGTCGCAGGTCGTGAGCATGTCGAGGAGCTCCCGCGTGGCGCGGCGCACGACCAGAGCGGTGAGCGCTTTGATGAGGCCGATCTCCTCGGCGACGGGGATGAAGACATCCGGAGCGATCGATACGCCGCTGCGATCTCTCCAGCGCAGGAGAGCCTCCGCCCCGGTGCATCGTCCCGAGCGCACATCGATGATGGGCTGGTAGACGAGGGAGAGCGCGGGCGAGTCCTTCTGGACAGCGCGCCACAGCTGATGGCTGAGACTCGTGTTGCGCCTATGAAAGACAAAAAGGATGAGACCGAAACTGAGTCCGGCGAAACCGCCCATCGCGGAGTAGGCGATCTGCGTGGCTCTGCTCGACGCCCAGAGCTCCGGGATGCGCTCCGCGGTGACCACGCACACCGGATGGGTGACGGAACAGAATGATTGAAAGAGGGTGCCGCGGACGATCTGGGTGCGCTGCAGGAGCACGGACCGGAGATCGATGTCCAGGGGGGATCCGGCGATCCGCAGCATGCGCGCGCCTTGCCGGTCGACGGCGACGAGCATGTAGCTGAGGTGCGGCCGGTCCCAGTTGCCGAAGGCATCCGAATTGAGCACGACGTCGACGTTACCGGCCTCGACGATGGTGCCGTGGCCTTCGCCTTTCGAGGCGAGCAGCACGGCGACGTCGGTGTAGATGTTGAAGCCGCCGCGCATGGCGAGCGAGGGCGGACCTTCGACGTAGGGATGGGTAAGCCGGCCGAGAAACGCCGAACAAAGGAGCGTGTTCCGATACGTGCGTCCGATGTCCTTGACATGGCCTGCCTGGAAGGTGCGCGCCCTCAGCAGTTCGATATCGGCATCGGAACAAAGAGGAGGCCCGGGGGCGCTCATCCGGGTCAGGATCAGGTTGATTTCGTCCGCGAGGCCGTCCGAGTTCGCCATCAGTTCTCGTGCATAAGCGGAGAGGCTGGCTGTCGTCACCCGCAGCAGCATGCCGCGCCCGAGGAAGAAACCGCCGAGCGTTCCCATCAGCGAACAGAGGAGGGTAAGCGACAGGATTCGTCGATGGGCGCGGATCCAGAGCATGGTGAGGTTCTCTCGAGGTGTGTCTGCAGTGCGGAGGGCCATACTCCCGGTCTATCGGCCGGCCCGGTGTTTCCGCGTGAGTGTCTCGGGACGAGACACGCGGCGTCTCCCTCCGCGTTTCCGCGGGCTCATCCCTTTCCTCCCGCGGCAGACGGGACGCTAGACTGCTTCCGGCCAGGAGTGGCGCGGATAGCGGCGCATCAGCTCTTTGCGGACCTGCGGGTACAGACGCGTCCAGAAGCCGGCGAGGTCGGTCGTGGTCTGGACGGCGCGCTGGTTGGGCGCGAGCAGATGGACGACCACGGAGGTGCGTTCGGGCCCGATGCGCGGGGTCTCGCGCATGCCGAAGAAGTCCTGCAGGCGGGAGGCGATCCAGGGCGGCTTGCCGGCTTCGTAATGGACTTTGGTCTGGCGTCCGCCATGGAGACGGATGGTGGCCGGCGCGAGCTCTTGGAGGCGGCGCGGGTCGGCTTCGGCTTCGAGCATCGGAACCAGCCGCGCACCTTCGTTCTTCAACTCGGCAAAGCTGCGCAGTCCGCGGCAGAGGGTGCGGAGCGCGGGAGAGATATCCGGTTCGGGCAGGCCGGCGAAGGCGAAGCGCCGGGTGAGGTTTTCGAGCGCGGCCTCATCGACGAAGCGGGCGAGGCCGCTCTTGAGGGCTTCTTCGGCGAGCAGGGCCGCGGCGGCCTCAGGAGCGGGCGGCTGGTCGCGCCACTCCTCAAGTTTCAGGCTGTCGTAGCGCAGGGTGGTGACACTTTCGACGCGTTCGGCGGTGCGGTTCCAGGTCACCTCGGTTTGCTCGCGAACGCGTTCGGGGAAGAGGTCGAGCAGCCACTCGGGCTCGATGCGCGCGGTCATGCGGACCTGCGGCTGCGGCTTGTCGCTGCGGTCTTCGGCGTCGACCGCGACCATGAACTCATAGTCTGGTGGAGGCCCGGTGAGCTCGGCCGAGACGCCGTTCGACAGCAGAAGCTGCCTGCCGGAGACGCGCCGGGCCACGCGGTCGGGGAAGCCGGCCAGGACGGAGAGCAGCAGGGCTTCGTCGTTCCGGGTGGGGACGCGAGAAGGTCTGCCGATACGCCGCAACTGAGCGGCGTGCTGCAGGGTTGCGGGGTCCTGCACCTGGTCGAGAGATTCGAGCAGATCGGTCTTGTCCGCTCGCGCTCCGGAGCCGAGCAGAGCCAGGGCGAGGCAGGCGGCCTCGCCTGCGCCGCGCTTCAGCGCCTCCACCAGCACGCGCGCGTGACGCGGCGGCAGAGGGAAGCGGGCGAGCTCGCGAGCCTGAGTGCCGTGGGCCCCGAGCAGATCGAGCAGCGCCTCGGCCTGGGCGATGGCGGTTTCGGAGGGTGCGTCCAGCCAGGGCAGGTCGGAGAAGTGTTCGAGGCCCATCGCCCGCAGGGTGAGGCAGAGGTGAGAGAGGTCGGCGCGCAGGATCTCGGGCGCGTCGTGGTCGGGGCGGCGGATCAAGTCTTCTTCGGGATACAGGCGGACAACGCGTCCCGGCGCGGTGCGTCCCGCGCGTCCCGCCCGCTGCCTTGCCGCCGCCTTGCTGATGCGGCCGACATCGAGCGACGGCAGGCCGGTCCAGCGAGAGTGGGTTGCGGTGCGGGCGAGACCGCTGTCGATCACGGCGGTGACGCCGTCGATGGTGAGCGAGCTTTCGGCGACGTTGGTGGCGAAGAGGATCTTGCGCTGCGCTGAGGGACCAACGGCGCGATCCTGCTCGGCGGGCGTGAGGCCTCCGTGCAGCGGCAGCAGGAGAAGGCCATCTCGCGCGGCGAGGGCTTCGCAGGCGCGCTGGGCACGGCGGATCTCGGCGGCTCCGGGCAGAAAGACGAGCATGTGGCCGGGCTCTGCTGCGCTGAGCAGACGTTCGAGGGCGACACGTACCTGCTGCTCGAGCGGCTCGGGCGCGTAGGGCGTATAGCGGATTTCCAGGGGAAAGACGCGGCCCTCGGAACGAAGCACCGGGCAGCTCTCCAGGAACCGCGCGACGGGTGCGGCTTCAAGGGTCGCCGACATGACGAGGAGTCGCAGTGCGGGCCGCGTGGTCTGCAGACGCTTGAGCAGGGCGAGCGCAAGATCGCCCTCGAGATGGCGTTCGTGGAACTCGTCGAGGATGACCGCGTCCACACCCGTAAGCAGCGGGTCGGAGAGGAGGCGGCGCGTGAGCACGCCTTCGGTGACGAAGCGCAGCCGCGTGCGCGGGCCGCTTACTTCCTCAAAACGGACCTGGTAGCCGACAGTTTCCCCAGGCTGTTCCCCGAGCTCGATGGCGACTCTGCGGGCGGAGAGACGGGCAGCGATTCTGCGCGGCTCGAGAACGAGCACCTCGCCCGGGACGAGATCGAGCAGGGCGGGTGGGATACGAGTGGTTTTGCCGGCACCGGGAGCGGCTTCGACGACCAGGTTGGGGGAGCGTCGCAGAGCTTCGCGGATGGCGGGGAGCAGGGCATCGATCGGGAGTGCGGGTGCTGCTTTGCCCGGGATGGCCATAGGTCATTGTCGCGCAGCAGAGGAGCAGGTGCGCCCTGACGCCGGGCGGCGGTCACTCCATAACGTTCACGGCCTCGCTGGTCCTCCCGCTGGTCGGCGTCAAAAGCTGCGCGAACCAGGGGAGGGCAGGAGAGTCAGCAGGGAGTGTCAGGCGGCGCCGTTCGCGGCGCGCAGGGTGACGGTGAAGACCGAGCCTTTGCCGAGCTGGCTGGTGACGGCGATCGAGCCTCCATGGGTTTCGGCGATCGCGCGGCAGATGGCGAGCCCCATGCCGGTACCCCAGGTGCTCTGCGAGCGGTTGCGGGCGCGGTAGAACTTGTCGAAGATGAGCGCCTGCTCCATGGTGTCGATGCCGTAGCCGCGGTCGGCGATACTGATGGCGACCATCGCACTGGAGCGATCCCCGCGGTCTTCGGCGCTGACGAAGATGGGCTCCCCGGCGGGAGAGTATTTGGCGGCGTTCTCGAGCAGATTGCCGAGCAGCTTGCCGACCCAGACCGGATCGGCCTCAACCTGGGCGAGCCGCTCCGGCAGACGCACCGAGATCTCATGACCGATGAGCAGCGCCCGGCTGGCCTCGATGGCCTCTTCGACGAGTGCGGCCACCGGCTGCGGGCTGAAGGTCATGCGGACTTCCTGCGTATCCAGCTGCGTCATCTCGACGGCTTGTGCGACGAGGAGGTTGAGTCGATCGCTCTCTTCGTCGATGACGGTGAGCAGCTCGTGCCGCGACGCTTCGGGCAGGCGGGTGCCGTCGTCCAGCAGCGAGGAGACCGCGCCCTTGATGCCGGTGAGCGGCGTGCGCAGCTCGTGGGTGATGGAGTCGAGCATGAGGCCGCGCAGTCGTTCGCTCTCCTTGCCGGCCTCGGCGCGGGTGGCGTCCTCGACGGCGCGGGCGCGGTCGAGCGAGACGGAGACCAGGCCGCCGAGGGCGTCGAGGGTCTCGACCGAAAGCTGCACGCCGCGCGCGATGAGCACGCCGCGCGGCTTCACGCCGGTGCGCAGCGGGACGACGGCCTCGGCATCTGCCGCTTCCATGGTCGGGCCGGGCTGGTGGGCGATCTCCCTGAGCTCGCTGGTACCGAGCTGCGCGGACCACTCGGGGCCGGAGCGGTAGATGCGGTCGCCCTCCAGAAGATAGAAGAGCACCGCGCGGGCTCCGGTGGCGAGCGCGACCGAGGTGGGAATGGAGTGGGTGAGCTGCACGAGCTCGTCGGTCTGGAGCAGCGCGCGTCCGAGCCGGTAGAGGACTTCGAGTTCGTTCTGGCGGCGCCTGGCCTCGAAGGATTCTTCGCGGATACGGTCGGACGAGCGGCTGGCGAAGACGGCGGTGATGAGGAAGACGAGCAGCGCGAGCAGGTTCTGCGGGTCGGAGACGGTGAAGGTATCGACCGGCGGCAGAAAGAAAAAATTATAGGCGGCGGTCGCCACCAGAGAGGTGGCAATGGCGTAGCGAAGGCCCCAGTTGGCGCCTGTGAAAAGGATCATCAGCAGCAGCGTAAGCGCGACCGTGGTGGGGTTGGCATGAAGCACCAGGCGGTAGAACGCTACAATGACCGCGAGGCTGAGGGCGCATAAGGTCCAGCGCACGGCCGAGATCATTCGCTTCGAGTGCACCCCAGGATTGTATCGTCATGAGTAAGCCCGAGCCGCCGAGAAGGACACCGGAAGAGTGGCTGCGGAAGGCCGAGTCCATCGAGGCTGCCGAGTCCGGCGAACAGGCTGCCCCGCGGCGCGGACGGATGAAAGTCATCCTCGGGTATGCGCCCGGCGTGGGCAAGACGTTCTCGATGCTGTCCGAGGGAATCCGGCGCAGCAGCCGCGGCGAAGACGTGATGATCGGCGTCGTGGAAACCCACGGGCGCGCCGGCACTGCGGAGGTGGCGGAGAAGCTGGAACGGGCAGCCCTGAAGCAGATCGACTACAAGGGAACACTCTTCACCGAGATGGATGTGGACGCGATCCTGGCGCGGCGCCCGCAGGTGGTCATCGTCGATGAGCTCGCGCACACCAACCTCGAGGGCAGCCGCAACCGCAAGCGCTACGAAGACGTTTTTCTGCTGCTGGAACACCACATCGACGTGCTGACGACGTTGAATGTGCAGCACATCGAGAGCCTGACGCCGCGCGTGGAAGCGCTGACCGGCGTCGCGATCCGCGAGACGGTGCCGGACTGGGTGCTGGATCGCGCGGACGAGATCGTGATGAGCGATCTGACGCCGGAGGCGCTGGCCCAGCGCATGCGCCGCGGCGACATCTATCCGCTGGACCGGGCCGAACGCGCGCTGGCCAACTTCTTTCGCCGCGGCAACCTGATCGCCCTGCGGGAGATGGCGCTGCAGCGGGTGACCCGCGCGGTCGATCGCACGCTCGACGACTACGTAAAGCAGAAGCAGCTGGGCACTCACTGGATTCTTTCGGAGAAGGTGGGGGTTGCGGTGAGCGCGAGTCCGGCGGCGAAGGATCTGATCGCGCGCGGCGCACGGCTGAGCCAGCTGCTGAATGGAGAGTTCTATATCCTGCATCTCGACCACGAACGCGACAAGACTCCTGAGTCGGTGCGCGCGCTCGAAGACAACTTCAGCTTTGCGACCAACCTCGGCGCGCAGGTCTGCCATGTGAAGGGCGCGAGCGTGGCTGAGGCGACCGCCCGCTTCGCGCTCGAGCACAAGATCACCCAGATGTTCTTCGGGCGGTCTGCGCTTTCGGGGCTGAGGAAGTACATCTACTTCCGGGAGATCGCGCGCTTCGTCTCCATCGCGCCGCATGTGGATCTGCATATCATCACCCAGGAAGGACGCTGAGCCATGCGCATCCTTGTGGTGGATGACGAACGCCAGATTACTCGCGTGTTGCGGACCTCGCTCGAGTCGCACGGCTACCAGGTGGCGGTGGCGGCGGACGGGCAGGAGGCGCTGAAAATCTTCTCGACCTTCCATCCCGACCTGGTGATCACCGACCTGATGATGCCGGAGATGGACGGCGTGGAGCTGACGCGCGCGATTCGCGCCGAGCACACGACCCCGATCCTCGTGCTCTCGGTGCGCGAGCACGATCAGAGCAAGGTGGCTGCGCTCGACGCGGGCGCGAACGACTACGTCACCAAGCCATTTTCGACACCGGAGCTGCTGGCGCGCGTGCGGGTGCAGTTGCGCCGGCGCGCCGCCCATGGAGATGCCGCGCAGGAAGCTACGCGGGTTGCCAGCGGAGATTTTGTCGTGGATACCGAGGCGCATCGCGTGATGGTGCGCGGGGAAGAGATCCATCTGACGCCGAAGGAGTTCGATCTGCTCGCCCTGCTGGTCCGTAACGCGGGCCGCGTGATGACGCACAAGACGCTGCTGCGCGCGATCTGGGGACGCGCAGGCGAGAACCAGCCGGAGTATCTGCGGGTGCTGATCGCGCAGCTGCGCAAGAAGATCGACGCGCCGGAGGAGCCGAGCCCGATCGAGTCGGAACCGTGGATCGGCTATCGCTTTCGCGCAGCGGAATAGTCCAAAGCCGCACCGTTTTACAGGTCCTTAACGACTTCCCTACGAAACCTCAACCGCCCGCGGCGTTCCACTCAATGGAGTGAGGATCGACCGCATGTACCGTTCTACCGCTGTTCTCGTTCTTTTCTTCGCTGCCTTCGTCTCGGCCCAGACAACGCCTGTTCCGCCGCTGCAGCCTTCCTATGAAGATCCCGCAGCTACCCTCGTCTCTACGCTGCAGGAGCAGAGCGCGGCGGCGAGCCAGCAGCCCGCACCGACTCTCGACAACGGCTTCTTCCATCGCTGGGGCCGCGCGTATGTCGCGGACTGGGCGGGCAACGGGCCCGGAACCCAGGTTCCGCAGGCACCGCGGCGGGGCACGCCCGCACCCATCTTCTCTCCGCCGTATCCGGCCGCCGACTGGCCGATCGGGGGCACCACCGTCATCGGCGCACCCGACACGCAGACCTATCCGCTGCAGCAGGCGATCGACGGCAACAAGAGCCAGAACAAGATTTATGGCTACATCGAAGTGGGCGGAAACGGCTCGACCAACAACAAGGGCAATGCAGCCAAAGGCATTCTCGCAAACGCGCCGGCCGCCTACGATGTGTATTCCAATCAGGTGCAGCTCGATCAGGCCGCGCTCTACTTCGAGCGCCTGGAGAACACAGCGCAGACGGACCACTTCGACTCGGGCTATCGCCTGACGCTGCTGTACGGCACGGATTATCGCTTCACCACCTCGCACGGCATCCTGAGCCAGCAGCTGCTGGTCAAGAATGCCGAGTACGGTTTCGATCCGGTGATGTTCTACTACGACGCCTACTTCCCGCATGTGGCGAAGGGCATGGTGCTGCGCATCGGCCGCTACATCTCGCTGCCGGATATCGAGGCACAGCTTGCGCCGAATAACTACACGTACTCGCACTCGATTCTCTACACCTACGACTGCTATACGCAGACGGGTGCGAACGCGACCATCAAGTGGAACGACCACTGGACGGTGCAGGCAGGTGTCTCGGCCGGGTGCGATACCGCACCCTGGACGACCGATGCCAAACTCACCGGCAACACCTGCGTCGTGTATACGTGGTCGAACGGTGGAAACGTCCTGAATACCTGCGCCAACAGCATCAACGACGGCAAGTATGCCTATAACAATCTTGCCGCGTACTACGAGACCTGGTACCACCGCATCAACAAGAGCTGGCATACCGATACGGAAGCCTGGTATCAGTACGAGCGGCAAACGCCGAACATGTACTGGTACAACTCCGGCGGGGCCTACGGCAAGACGGCGGCGACTCCCTATCCGGAGACGAATGGCGCGGGCGGCGCACTGAACTTCGGTGCGGTCTGCGAAGATCCGCGTGCGCCTGTGAGCCAGCAGAAGTCGCGCTGCTTCGCCCCCGACGTGGCAATTGTGAATTACGTTGAACACAACTTCTGGAATAACGAGGCGTCGCTGAACATCCGCAACGAATTCGTCGACGACATCAAGGGGCAGCGCACGGGCACGCCCGCGAAGTACGAAGAGCACATGATTGGGTTCGACTTCTGGGCCGGTTCGACGATCACCTTCCGTCCGGAGCTGAGCTACATGAAGTGCTACAGCACGTACAAGGCGCCGGATGGACGTCCCGTCTCCTGCACCGACATCTCGGCCGGCTCGTCGATCGCCAATGACGAAGCGGTCTCCATGCACGGGCCCACGGCGGCGATCCCCACCGGCCTCGGCAAGACGCAGTACCTGACCCTGGCCGCCGACCTGATCTGGCACTTCTGAGCGGTGCCAGCTCAGTGGGGTTACGAAGCCGAACGAACGAACTCTTACGGTTTGCTGACGCCTTTCCTATCAACCTTCGCGGTGTCATCGCCAACAGGTGCATTGCCGCGAAACCCGCAGGCTTGGAGACTTCAAGCCATGTCGTCTCCGGGCCGCGCGGTTCTGAGACCTGAGTGCTTCGACGATGTGCGAGGCGTGTTGCTGGACGAAAGTGAGTTCCCGATGGAAGACATGATGTATCTCGCCGCGACGGTTGCGCTGTTTGCCGTCGCCCTTCTTTACACCGCAGGCTGCGACCGGCTGAAAGGGAGGAAGCCGTGATCGAGAACGTCGTCACCCTTCTGCTCTCCCTCGCGCTGATGGTCTACCTGGTCTACGCGCTGCTTCGCCCCGAGAAGTTCTAACGCGCTGCTTCGCCCCGAGAAGTTC
>CAXTVJ010000002.1:126661-142072 GCA_964247715.1 uncultured Acidobacteriaceae bacterium
ACGCGCTGCTTCGCCCCGAGAAGTTCTAACGCGCTGCTTCGCCCCGAGAAGTTCCAGGAGTTCCCCCCGATGACGCTCAACGGCTGGCTGCAAATCAGCCTCTTCTTCTTCGCGGTGCTGCTGCTCGCGAAACCCATGGGCCTGTACATGACGGCGGTCTTCGAACGCCGCAGCACGTGGCTGGACCCGGTGCTGGCGCCTGTCGAGCGCCTGCTGTATCGCGTCACCGGCATTACGCCCGATGACGAGATGCGCTGGACCGGGTATCTCGCCGCGCTGCTCATCTTCTCGTTCGTGACGCTGCTGCTGACCTGCGCGATCGAGCGTCTGCAGGCGGTACTGCCGTTCAACCCGCAGCACCTGGCGGCGGTCGCGCCGGGCCTCGCGTGGAACACCGCGGTCTCGTTCACGACCAATACCAACTGGCAGGCGTACACGCCCGAAACCACGATGAGCTATCTCACGCAGATGCTCGGGCTGGCGACGCATAACTTCTGGTCGGCGGCCGCCGGTCTCGCCCTTGCGATCGCGTTCATCCGCGGCATCGCCCGGCGCGAGATGAAGACACTCGGCAACTTCTGGGTCGATCTGACGCGCGGCACACTGTGGGTGCTGCTGCCGATCTCGATCGTGTTTGCACTCGCACTGGTCTCGCAGGGCGTGATCCAGAACTTCCACGCCTACGACACCGCCACGCTGGTGGAGGCGCAGAAGACCACCGGCACGGACGGCAAGACGACCACCACCGCGACGCAGACCATCGCGCAGGGGCCGGTCGCTTCGCAGGAGGCGATCAAGATGCTCGGAACGAACGGCGGCGGCTTCTTCAACGCGAACTCGGCGCATCCGTTCGAAAATCCCACGCCCTTCTCGAACTTCCTCGAGATGCTCAGCATTTTTCTGATTCCCGCCGGCCTGACCGTCGTTCTCGGACGCATGACCGGCTCGCCGCGGCATGGCTGGGCCGTGTTCGCGGCGATGTCGGTGCTCTGGTTCGCGGGCGTCTTCACCTGCTACCGGGCGGAGGCACAGCCGAGCCCGCTGGTGCATGGCGTCGAGCAGGCGCATGTGCAGTCGCTGCAGCCGGGCGGCAACTATGAGGGGAAGGAAGTTCGCTTCGGCATCGCCGACTCGGCGCTGTTCGCGACGGTGACGACCGATGCCTCGTGCGGCGCCGTGAACGCGATGCACGACTCCTTTACGCCGCTTGGCGGCATGGTGCCGATGGTCAACATCCTGCTGGGTGAAATCGTCTTCGGCGGCGTGGGCGCGGGCATGTACGGGATGCTCATCTTCGTCATCCTCTCGGTCTTTATCGCGGGCCTCATGGTCGGGCGAACGCCGGAGTACCTGGGCAAAAAGATCGAAAGCTACGACATCCAGATGGCGATGCTGTATCTGCTCATCTTCCCGCTAATGATTCTCGGCTTTTCCGCGGTCGCGGTGCTCTCGCCGCATTACGGGCTCTCGTCACTCGCCAACCATGGGCCACATGGATTGAGCGAGATCCTGTATGCGTATACGTCGGCCACCGGCAATAACGGCTCCGCGTTTGCGGGCCTGAGCGCGAATACCAGCTGGTACAACAGCACGCTGGGCATCGCGATGTTCGTGGGGCGCTTTCTGATGTTGATCCCGATGCTGGCGATCGCGGGCAATCTGGTGCAGAAGAAGTCGATTCCCGCGACGGCCGGCACCTTCCCGGTGACCACGCCGCTGTTCGCGACGCTGCTGACGGGGGTCATCGTCATCGTCGGCGCGCTTACGTTCTTTCCCGCGCTTGCGCTGGGGCCGGTGCTCGAGCATCTGCTGCTGCGCGCGGGTCACACCTTCTAGGTAATTTGTACCCGTTCCGGTATGGAGGCACATTCATGTCCGCAACACAGCACAGGAAATCGCTCTTCGACCAGGCCATCATGCGGCGCGCCGCGGGCGACGCGCTGGCCAAGCTCGCACCGCAGAAGATGATGAAAAATCCGGTCATGTTCGTTGTCGAAGTCGGCAGCGTGCTGACCACGGTGCTGCTGATTACCGATCGCCTGCAGCATCGCGGCCACTTCGGCTTCGATCTCCAGATCACGCTCTGGCTCTGGTTCACCGTGCTCTTCGCCAACTTCGCCGAGGCGATGGCCGAGGGCCGCGGCAAGGCGCAGGCCGACGCGCTGCGCCGGGCCAAGTCCGATACCACCGCGTACCGCGTGACCAAATCGGGCGAAACCGAGGACGTCCCGTCCGCCGAGCTTCGTTCGGGCGATGTCGTTGCAGTCGCAGCCGGGCAGATGATCCCCGGCGACGGCGAGATCATCGAAGGTGTTGCCTCGGTCGACGAATCCGCCATCACGGGCGAATCCGCTCCGGTGATCCGCGAGGCCGGCGGGGACCGCTCGGCGGTGACCGGCGGTACGCGCGTGCTGTCCGACCGCATCCTGGTACGCATCTCCTCGAACCCCGGCGAGACGTTTCTCGATCGCATGATCGCGCTGGTCGAAGGCGCCGAACGGCAGAAGACCCCGAACGAGATCGCGCTCAACATCCTGCTTGCCGGGCTGACGATCATTTTCCTGCTCGCGGTGGTGACGCTGCAGCCGTTCGCGATCTACTCGAATGCGCCACAGACTATCTTCGTGCTGATCTCGCTGCTGGTCTGCCTGATCCCGACGACCATTGGCGGGCTGCTCTCGGCCATCGGCATCGCGGGTATGGACCGGCTGGTGCAGCACAATGTGCTGGCTACCTCAGGCCGTGCGGTCGAGGCTGCCGGCGATGTCAACACGCTGCTGCTGGATAAGACCGGCACGATTACGATCGGCAATCGCCAGGCGTCGGAGTTCGTGCCTGCGCCGGGTGTCTCGGCCGATCAGCTTGCCGATGCGGCGCAGCTGTCGTCCCTTCCGGATGAGACGCCGGAAGGCCGGTCGATCGTGGTGCTGGCTAAAGAACAGTACGGTTTGCGCGGACGCGAGCTCGGCCAGCTGAATGCCGAGTTCGTACCGTTCTCCGCGACCACACGCATGTCCGGTCTCGACATGGAAGGACGTTCCATCCGCAAGGGCGCGGTTGACGCCATCGCGCGCTATCTGGAGGCGGCCGGCTCTTCGCTGCCGCAGGAGGTGCGCGAGACGGTCGAGCGGGTCGCGCGCTCGGGCGGCACACCGCTGGTCGTGGCGGAGAACGGCCAGGCACTCGGCGTCATCCACCTCAAGGATGTGGTCAAGGGCGGCATGAAGGAGCGCTTCGACCAGCTCCGCGCCATGGGCATCCGCACGGTGATGATTACGGGTGACAACCCGCTCACCGCCGCGGCGATCGCGCGCGAGGCGGGTGTCGACGACTTTCTCGCTGAGGCGAAGCCCAGGGACAAAATGGATCTGATCCGGCGCGAGCAGGCCGAAGGCAAGCTGGTCGCGATGACCGGCGACGGCACCAACGACGCGCCCGCGCTGGCGCAGGCGGACGTAGGCGTGGCGATGAACTCGGGCACGCAGGCGGCGAAAGAGGCCGGCAACATGGTCGACCTCGACTCGAACCCGACCAAGCTGATCGAGATCGTGGCCATCGGCAAGCAGCTGCTGATGACGCGCGGCGCGCTGACGACGTTTTCCGTCTCGAACGATGTGGCCAAGTACTTCGCCATTATCCCGGCGATGTTCGCGGGCGTCTTCCCGGTGCTCAACGCGCTGAACATTATGCATCTGCACTCGCCTGAGTCGGCGATTCTTTCGGCCGTGATCTTCAACGCGCTGATCATCATCGCGCTGATCCCGCTGGCGCTGCGCGGGGTTGGATATCGCGCGATGTCGGCGGCTGCGCTGCTGCAGCGCAACCTGCTGATCTATGGACTGGGCGGGCTCATCGTCCCGTTCCTCGGAATTAAAGCGATCGACTTGCTCATCGTAGCCGCACATCTCGCCTGATCGATGCCTCTCCATCCCGCAGTCCACGCGTTCCTGCAAACTGCCACTCGTACGGCCGCCGCGAACAGTACCGTACCCGCCATTGCCGTCCTCACCCCAGCCTCAACGAGACTCAATATGCTGAAGCAGCTGAAAATATCCGTCCTCTACACCGTAGTGACCGCTGTCCTGCTCGGCCTCGTCTACCCGCTCGTTCTTACCGGTCTCGCGCATGTGATCTTCCCGCGTCAGGCGGCGGGGTCTCTGGTACATGACGGCAACGGCAACCTGATCGGGTCTACCTTGATCGGCCAGGGGTTCACCGGCGCGGGCTACTTCCACTCGCGACCGTCGGCTGCGGGCTCAGGGTATGACGCGGGGAACTCCGGCGGATCGAACCTGGGCCCCACCAGCAAGGCGCTGGCGGCTCGCGTCAACGCGAGCGTCACCACCGAATCGACTGGAACCAGCACGCAACCGGTGCCCGTGGATCTGGTGACGACCTCGGCGTCGGGGCTGGATCCCGACATCACGCCTGCAGCCGCGGACTTTCAGGTGCCGCGCATCGCCCGCGAACGCCATCTCTCGGAGGCGCAGGTACACGCGCTGGTCGAGAGCCACATCACGCCGAGGCAGTTCGGCATCTTCGGAGAGGCGCGGGTGAATGTCCTGCAGCTTAACCTTGCCTTGAACCAGGCGGCGGGCGCGCCGGTAACCGCGCCCGCCCACTGAGCGGCAGCCTCACCTTTGCCGCACGCTAACTTTGCCGCACACTGAAAGGGCTCTCTTAATGAGAGCCCTTTTTCCATGAAAGTGAGTGCCTGCCATGCCGCAGCTCAGTCAGATCGTTGCATCGCCTGCCGGAACGTTCGCCGTGCTCGCCCTTGCCGCCTACCTTGAGGTGCAGGGCGATGCCTGCTTCCAGGCGGGTCTTTATCGCTCCTCCGGGACAAAGCAGATCGGCTGGTTCCTCGCGGGCACGGTGGTGCTCGTCGGCTACAGCCTCTTTCTGAATGCCTCCAAGATCGACTTCGGCAAGCTTCTGGGGATCTATGTGGTGCTCTTCTTCCTGGTCGCTCAGGTCGTCGCGAAGCTGCAGTTCCATCAGTCGCCCACGAAGCCCATTTACGTCGGCGGCGCCTTTGTCGTGCTTGGCGGGTTGATCATGACACTCTGGCGTTAAGGCCTGGGCAATCAGGCGGGCGCGCCTGCGAACGCGCCCGGCCCCGAAAGGGTTACTTCGCCGCCGCTGGAGTGGCCGACAGTGGCGCGGGTGGAGCGGCCGGCAGGGTGGCCGGCGTGCTCATCCCTTTCACGTAGTGGTCGTACCAGGCAAACCAGCGCACATAGCGATCCTTAATAAAGCTGGGCCGCGAGAAGCCGTGGAACTGGCCGGGATAAACGATCAGCTCGGCCGGCGTGCCGACGCTGCGCAGCGCCTCGTACATCTGCTCGCCGCCCTGGATCGGCACGTTGAAGTCCTTGTCGCCGCCCATGAACATGGTGGGCGTCTTGATGCGGTCAGCGTGCAGGAACGGGTAGGACGTCTTGATGTAAACGTCGAGATTTTTCCACGGCGGACCGAACTCGTTCTCGTACTGCAGGATGTACTGGTCGATGCCGTAGAAGCCGATCGTATCGCCCATGCCCGCCCCGCTCGAGGCCGCCTTGAAGCGCGTGGTGGAGGCGATGGTGTAGTCGGTGAGAATGCCGCCATAGCTCCATCCACCGACGCCCATGTGATCGGCGTCGATCCTGCCGGTCGCAACCGCCGCGTCGACTGAGGCCAGCAGGTCCTTGACCTCCTTGTTGCCCCAGTCCGCGTTGATGGCATAGCTGTAGTCGTGGCCGCGTCCCGTGCTGCCGCGGTAGTTCACGTTGAGCACCGCGTAGCCCTTCGTCGCGAAGAGCTGCCTGTCGACGTTGAACCCGTGAGTGTCCTGCGCGGTGGGGCCTCCGTGAATCCACAACAGCAGCGGAGCCTTCGTGCCCGGCGCCAGGTTGAGCGGATACGTCAGCAGCGCGTGCACCTCGCTGCCGTCCTCCGCCTTCGCGCTGAGGTCTTCGGTGGGCGCAAGCTGCAGGCTCGCGAGCAGCGCATCATTATGGTGCGTGATCTGCCGAAGCTTTTCGCCTTCCAGCGCGTAGATCTCGGGCGCGGTTGCGTCCGTGGTCCACAGCAGCGCGAGATGGTTCGCCTTTTCGTCATGCGCGTAGGCCTCCCCCAGGCCGGGCGTCAGCCGCTTCAGATCGCCGAAGCCGGAGAGCGGCACGCGCGCGAGATACTCCACGCGGTCTTCGGAGACGGAAGCGAGTACAGCCTTGCCGTCGGTGGTGATCTCCGGCGCGCCGATGGTGTTGTCCAGTTTCGGCGCCAGCTTCTTCGGCTCGCCGCCCGCCGCGTCGATCACCATCAGCTGCGACTGGTCGTAGATGCTGTACTGCGGCGCGACTCCCTGGCGGTAGACGAGACGCCCGCCGTCGGGCGTCCACGCCAGCGGAGCCTCGTTGCGGCCGGTAAAGCTCGTGATCTTGCGCGGAGCGGAGTTCGGCGCAGCGGCGACGACGAAGACATCCGAGTGCGCCACCCGGTCCGGGTCCGGCTGCGCCTGGTTGCTGGTAAACGCGATCCGCCGGCCGTCCGGGCTCCACTCGGGATTCTCCTCGCCGAACGAGCCCGTGCCGGCAGCGGGGGCGCTGGTCAGCTTCGAGAGCTTCTTCGTCGCAATGTCGAAGAGAAAGAGGTGCGGCTGCAGATCGGTGAGGTAGCCCTCGCGATCCTCCTTGAAGTGGAAGCGGTCGATGACCATGGGGCGCGGCTTTTCGGGCTTGCCCTTCTCGGGCTCGGGCTCGTCCTTCGCCTGGATGGTCAGCAGCAGGGTCTTCGAATCGGGCGACCAGCGGAAGCCGCCGAGATCGTCCTTGACGTTCGTGATCTGCTGCGCCTCGCCGCCGCGCCGGTCCAGCACCCACACCTGCGAGCCTTTGGTCGCGCCACCCTCGCGCCCGGAGGTGAAGGCGAGATAGCGTCCGTCCGGGCTCCACTTCGGTCCGCCGACCGACTCTTTGCCGAAGGTGAGCTGCACATCCTGGGTGCCGTCCCAGCTCACCATCCACAGCTGGCTGACGCTCTTATCGTCCTCCACCTCGGTGTGCGAGACGGTGTAGGCGATCCACTTGCCGTCCGGCGAGACCTCCGGCGAGCCCACCCGGACCAGCCTGGCCATGTCCTCGAGCGTCATGCCATGTCTGCCGGGGGGCGGCGTCGCCGTGGGTTGAGCGGGGGTCTGTGCCGGCGTCTGGGCGAGGAGAAAGGGCAATGGAGACACGAGGGCGAGAGCGCCGCGGAAGAATCGTAGCGTTGTCGAAGGCATGGCGGGAGTGTAACAAACGGCCTCTCCGGAGCCGGCGCCCGCGCAGGTGCATGCCCCATCAACGAACGGCGTGCGTTCCGCCGACGACATTGCTTCATCCGCCCTGTAGTATTCTCTCGCTCCACCTTTGCCGATTCAGCCGTCGTCTCGAGCCCCCTTCCGGGTCCCTCGACGGGTATCCGTGTCGCTGGGGCAGCGATCTGACCTTGGGAGTTTTCTCGATGATGGTTCCAGCGAAGCGTGGCATGCGGGCAGGTCTGTGGTGTGGGTGGATGATGACGCTGGCTGCGCTGGCGGGATGCGGCGGTGGCAGCAGCAGCACGTCTTCCTCGCCCACCCAGGCCGCGGCCCCGGCATTCTCGCCGGCCGGCGGAACCTACAGCACGACCCAGACCGTTACGCTTTCGGACGCATCCGCCGGCGCGACCATCTATTACACGCTCGATGGCTCGACGCCGACCGTTGCCTCCATCGCCTACAGCGCGCCACTCAGCGTGGCGAAGACGACGATCATCAACGCCGTCGCGGGCGGCAGCGGCTTCGACCTCAGCCCGGAGAGCACCGCCACCTACACGATCAATCTCGCGTCCGCCGCGACGCCCACCTTCTCGCCCGCGCCCGGAACCTACACCGGCACGCAGAGCGTCACGCTTACCGACGCGACCGCCGGCGCCACCCTCTACTACACGCTCGACGGGTCGACCCCCACGACCGCGTCCGCCGTCTATGCAGTCCCGATCGCGGTCAGCAACCCCGGCGCGACCACCATCAGCGCGCTCGCGGTGGCTCCCGGCTTCAACCCCAGCGCAGTCGCCACCGGGGTGTATACCATCCTGCTCGGGCAGACCGCGGCACCGACGTTCTCCGTTGCCGCCGGGACCTATACCGCCGACCAGACCGTTACGCTGGCCGATGCGACCCCCGGCGCGGTGATCTACTACACGCTGGACGGCTCGGCCCCGACGACGAGTTCGACCGTCTATAGCTCCGTCATCACGGTGGCGAAGTCCGAGACCGTGAACGCGATCGCGGTCGCGCCGAACTACTCGGCCAGCACCGTGGCAAGCGCCGCGTATGTGCTCGATCTACCCGCGGCCTCGCCGACCTTCACGCCCGCGGCCGGCACCTACACGTCGGCCCAGAGCGTTACGCTCGCCGACACGACGCCGAACGCGACCATCTACTACACGCTGGACGGCTCGACCCCGACAGCCGCATCGACCGTTTACGCGGCGGCCATCCCGCTCAAAGCGACGACGACGATCAATGCCATCGCGACCGCGACGGGATACACCACCAGCCCGGTGGCGACGGCGGTCTACACGCTGAACATCCCGCCGCTTGCGACCCCGACCATCTCGCCCGCGGGCGGTTCGTTCAGTGCTTCGCAGGCGATCACGCTGGCCGACGCGGATCCGAACGCGACGCTCTACTACACCACCAGCGGCGACACACCGACCACTTCGTCCATGGTGTACTCCGCTCCGTTTACGCTCAGCGCGCCGGGGACGACGACGCTGAGCGTCATCGCCGTCGATGCGAACTCCGGTGCGGCGAACAGTGCCGTCGCCACCGCCGCGTTCACGCTGCCGGCCGGTCCCGCGCCGGCCTATGCCTTCTCGAGCGTGGCGATTGTCGGCGGCGGCTTTGTCGACGGGCTCTACTTCCACCCCAGGCAGCAGGGGCTGATGTATGCGCGCACCGATGTGGGCGGCGCCTACCGCTGGAACAACGTCACCGGCGGCGACACGCAGTGGGTTCCGCTGACCGACTTCGTGGGCTCGTTCGACTCCGGCTTCAACCTCGGCATCGAGAGTCTAGGGCTGGACCCGAACGATCCCACCCGCGTCTATCTCGCGGTCGGCGAATACACAGAAAGCTTCGGCACCGACGGCTACATTCTCTCGTCCAGCGACATGGGCGATACCTTCACCGCCACAGCGCTGCCCTTCCGCAACGGCTCGAATGACAACGGCCGCTTCGCGGGGGAACGTCTGTCGGTCGATCCGGGCAACAGCCGGCACATCTACTTCGGCACCCGCGTCAACGGCCTGTATGAGTCGACCGATCAGGCGGCCAGCTTCCACGCGGTCACCGCCTTCCCGGTCACCGGCGCTACCGGAACCACCGTGGATCCGGGCGTCGGCGTCATCTTTGAAAACTTTCTCACCACCAGCGGCCCCATGAACGGAAACACGAAGACGGTCTACTTCGGCGTCTCCGATCCGACCACCAGCCTGTATGTCTCGAACGACGGCGGTCAGACCTTTGCCGTCGTCGCGGGCATTCCGTCACAGCTCACCGGCTACTATCTCAACTCCGGAGTCTTCGACCCGGCGAACCGCTATCTGTATCTCAGCTACGGCAAAGAGACGGGATGCACCACCGGCTGCTCGAGCGCAGGCCCGCAGGGCGTAAACGCCGGCCAGATCTGGCGCTACACCCTGCCCACCAGCAGCGTGCCGGCAGGCGCGTGGACCAACATCACCCCGCCCACGACCGGCAACGGAGGCTACGGCTACTCGAGCGTGACGGTCGACGCCGAGAAGCCCGACACGGTGATGACGACCACGCTGAACAAGTACTATCCGCCGCCGTATGATGACGTCTTCCGTTCGCTCGACGACGGCATGACCTGGGTGAACTACGGCACCAACATCCAGCGCAACGACGCGCTCTCGCCGTGGCTGAACTTCGGCCAGGCGACGCCCGACGGCGGCAACTGGCTGAACCATCCGGTGATCGATCCCTTCAACTCCGACCACGTCATGTACGGCGACGGCCAGACCATCTGGCAGACGATGGACGCAACCGCGGTCGACGGCCAGGCGACCTCGACGACGAAGGTGACGGCCGGCAACGCCACGCAGTGGACCGTAGGCGCGCCGGGCGTTGAAGAGGCCGTGGTCAACGGGCTGATCAGCCCGTCGTCCGGGCCGGCCAATCTGCTCAGCGTGATGTACGACCTCGGCGGCTTTACCCACGTCAGCCTGACGCAGTCGCAGAAGGCGGATGAGAACCCGCAGCTCACCAATGGCTGGGGCATCGACTACGCCGGGCAGGCGCCGCTCAACATCTCCCGCGTCGGCGACAATACCAGCGCGCAGGGAAGCGGCACCGCCGTGCAGTTCGAGGGCTTCTCCTCCGACGGCGGCATCACCTGGACGCCTTCGGCTTCGCTTCCGGTGAACAGCGCAGGGAAGGCTGCCACCGAGGGTGACGGAACGGTCGCCGTTGCTGCCGACGGATCGAACCTCGTCTGGCAGGTGAAGGATGTCGGCTTCCCGGCCAACTACTCCACCGACCACGGAGCGACGTGGCACGTGGCAGCCGGCGTGCCTGCGCAGGTCGCGAACAACCCGATCACCGTGCTCGCCGACAAGGTGAACCCGAAGAAGTTCTATCTGTTCGACTACAACGCCGGGAACGCCGAGATCTATCTTTCGACCGACGGCGGCATGACCTTCACGCTGGAATCGACGCTGACCAGTTCCTACGACATCGCGCTTTTTGCCTCGCCGCTGGCCGAGGGCGATCTCTGGGCGACCTCCTACAACGGCATCAACCGCTCCACCAACTCGGGCGCGAGCTTTAGCTCCGTGCTCGGCGCGCCGAACGTTGCGTATACCCTGGGCTTCGGCATGCCCGCCCCGGGCGCAACCGTCCCGGCGCTCTACATGATCGGCCAGCTCGCCGGCGATACCGCGTGCACCTCGCGCAACAGCGCCACCGACGGCTTCACCAACTCGACCGAGTGCATCTACCGCTCGCTCGACGGCGGCAAGAGCTGGGTGCACATCAACGACTACGAACACCAGTACTCGAACGCGAACGTGATCGTCGGCGACCCGCGCGTTTTCGGGCGCTTCTACCTCGGGACGCCTGGACGCGGCATCCTCCAGGGGAACTCGCCCGACTAGGCGGTCCGAACAACCAGAGTGGCCGGATTTGCGAGGGTCCGGCCGGTTTTTTCTTCGCGCTCGAGTGCCGGGCGGCTGAGAACGATATCATGGGGGCAAGTTCCAGCCCGGCGAATGCCGCGCCTTGAGGCCCCACGCCCTTGCAGCTCCCCATGCGCCTGTTGCTTCCGTTCTGTCTGATGTCCTTCGTCTTCGCGGCGCCTGGGTCGGCGCAGCAGCCCGCTCCGGGCGCTGCATCCGCGGCCTCGGGGCGCACCGTCGTCTTTGAGCAGCCGGGCTTCCCCACGATCGCGAGCGAGCCCGTGGACCATGCGACGCTCGTCGCGGCGCTGACGGATGGCGCGAACGAGCCGGTATTTGCCGATGAGAAGGCGCTCGAGTCAGACGCCACGCTCGCCGGCGCCAGCCTGCTGGTGCTGCCCTACGGCTCCGCTGTCCCGGCCAACGGCTGGAAGGCGATGCAGCACTTTCTCCATGCCGGCGGCGATCTGCTCATTCTCGGCGGGCAGCCGCTGCATGTGCCGGTCAGCTGGCGCGACGGGACGTACACGCCGGAGCGGCCGCAGGACAGCTACGCCCTGGCACTCGGGTTCCGCCACACGTATGAGATTCCCGTTGCGGGCGACGCGAAGTTCGCGTGGAAGGACGGCTACGGCGAAGGTTCCGCGCCGGCCGTCCACGCCACTCACTACTTCGCGGTGGAAGGCCGGCTGGACGGCCTCGGCTACATGGTCTCGCCCGAGGGCGAGCTTACGGCCGCACCGGTGATCTTCGCCAACCGCCTCTATGGACAGGGCTTCGGCGGGCGCACGGTTGCGCTCGACTTTACTCCGGAGCCGGGTTTCTGGGCGTCGCCCGACGGCACCGCGCTGATCCGGCGCGCGGCTGCGTACGCGCGTCAGGGGGCCGGCGTGTTTTCCGTCGAGACGCTCTTCAGCACGCTGCGTCCGGGCGAGACGCCGACGCTTTCCGTGCATCTTCGCACGCTGCGGCCGGGCAGCACAGCGTCCGGTCAGGTGAAGGTGGAGCTGCTGGGGCAGGGCAGGACGCTCGATCAGGTGACCCTTCCGGTCACCCCGGCGTCGGGTGACGAACTGCCGGTGGCCTTTGTGCGTCCGCTGCCGCCGGGGTTTTACCAGGTGGCGGCGACGTGGACCGAGGGAGGCCACGTACGCGAGTTCTACCGCAACGGCTTCTGGGTTGCGCCGCTCGATGCGCTCGATCATGGTCCCGTCCTGGCCGCCAGCACCGAGACCCTCACCCGCGACGGCAAGCCCTTTCTGCCGGTCGGGACGAACTACTTCTCCACCGAGGAGAATGGCTGGGACTTCTCCGGCCCGCGCAACGCCGGGAACTGGGAGCGCGACTTCGCCGACATGCAGCGGCACGGCGTCTCGTTTGTCCGCACCGGCGTGTGGATGCCGAACGCGAAGTTCGTCGAAGGCGATCTGGGTGGCGTCACTCAGCGCTTTCTGCGCAATCTCGAGGGCTTCCTGCTGTCCGCGCAGCGGCATGGGATCTCTGTCAACTTCACCTTCTTCGCATTCTCGCCGAAGTCAGGCAGTCAGCGTCCAGACGAGCCCGGCGGTCCACCGCCCGCCAACCCGTATCTCGATCCCGGCACCGTGCGCGCCGAGCAGGCGTACGTCCGTTCCGTGGTCGCGCGCTTCAGCCACGTGCCGTTTCTCAGCTGGGATCTGATCAACGAACCCAGCTTCTCGAACCCGCGCGTCATCTTCAAGGGCAATTACCCCAACAACGATCCGGCGGAGGGGAACGCCTGGCACGCGTGGCTGCGCGAGCGCTATCAGGACCTCGCCGTCCTCGCCAACGCCTGGTCGGTGACGCCCGAAGAGCTGAACTCCTTCGACGCGATCGGCCTGCCCGCGCCTGCCGACCTGAACTACGACCGCTATGGCAATCCGCGCAATGTGCGCGCCGTCGATTACAACCTGTTCGCGCAGGATATGTTTCGCGGCTGGGTGAAGGGCATGCTGGAGACGATTCGCGGGGCCGGCTCTACACAGCTGGTCGATGTGGGGCAGGACGAGGGCGGGGTCACCGACCGCGTGCTGAATCAGTTCTATGCGGGCGCGGGCGTCTCCTTCACCACCAACCACACCTACTGGCAGGATGACGCGCTGCTGTGGGACTCGTTCGCGGCTAAAGTCGTGGGCGTGCCCAATATCACGGGCGAGACCGGCTACCAGCCGGCGTGGGCTCCCGACGGCGCCTGGCGCTACGACGAGCTGACCGGCCAGGCGTTGACGGAGCGCAAGTGGGCGCTGGGCTTTGCCGCCGGATCGACCGGCGCGATGCAGTGGGACTGGGCCCGCGAGGTGGACTTCGGCATGCAGCGCTCCGACGGCTCAGCCAGGCAATGGGAAGGGATGATGCGGGATCTCGGAGCATTCGCGGAAGCCGCCGCGCCCTATGCGCACGGGATGATCGCGCCAGAAATTGCGATCGTTCTGCCACAGACGCTGCAGCTCTCGGTCTACAACAGCTATGCGCTCGAAGCGCAGCAGACCGCGGTCCGCGTGCTCTACCAGCAGGCGCGTGGCGCGGCGTATGCGGTCGGCGAGTACCAGGCGGCCGGGCAGCTTGGGCAGGCGAAGCTCATTCTGTTGCCGTCGCCGCTCGGCCTGAGCGAGAGCGCATGGACGGCGATCGAGGCGCGCGTTCGCGCCGGCGCGACGCTGCTGGTCACCGGACCCTTCGATGGAGACGCCCATCTGCACGCCACCGGCCTCGCGCGGGACGCGGGGCTCGAGTACACGACCGTGCCGCTCGATCTGCGGGAACAGCATCTGGTGTGGCCTGGCGGGGATGATGTGTTCCCGTTCCCCGGCAAGGCCACCACCGTGCTCGAGCAGGCGCGCCTGAGCGATGGCAGCCCGTGGAAGGAGGTAACACTGGGGCAGGGAAAGATCCTGTTTGCGGCGTTCCCGCTTGAACTCAGCAGCAACCTGGCTGCACTCGGCAGGGTGTATGCCTATGCGATGAAGCAGAGCGGCGTGGCAACGGGGTACACGACCTCCGTGGAGGATCCCGGTCTGCTCATCTGTCCGACCGAGTACGCCGACGCCACGCTGTATGTCCTGACGTCGGAGACGGAGACCCGCCTTCTCACGTTTACGGACCGGCGCAGCGGCAAAACGTTCTCCGGAACGCTTGAGCCCGGACGTGCCGCGCTGCTGATGATCGGCACCGACGGCCGCCTGCTCAGCCAGTATCGCTGGCACGCGGCCGAGTAGGGCAGGCCGGCGCAACGTCTCTTCCGCCGAACGCGCTCAGTCCTGCCGGTCGTGCGTGCGAAGCGGATAGAGGGAGGCGAACGAGCGCAGGGTGACTTCGGAGGATGGCACGCGCGGCGTGGGATCGTAGTCGAGGAAGACGCGGTTGGTTGCGGATGCGGTATGGGCAAGCAGAAAATCCGCCGAGTAGTAGCAGCTGACGCCGCCTTGGAACTCCACCACAATGCCGTCGCTGACCGTGTCAATGCTCTGAATGATGTCGCTCATAAAATGTTTTCTCGTTTGATCGTTTCTTTTGACGAACTTTGGAGGACGTGCCCACCAGTGGGTAAGTTCATTCAACGACGGCGAAGCAGGAGTTGTACATACACGGAAGTTGAAGAGATGTAGCTGCCGGTCCACAAATGACCGAAAAGACGTAGCCCGTGAGTCCCCGGGTGCGGAGACGGCGCTGTGTGCGCCGCCTCCGTCTCCATTTGCGTCAGTTGGAGACCGACACCGTCACCGGTGACGAGATCCAGGTGTTGTTGCCGATGTCGTGGCCCCAGAGCTGCAGGACGTGCGACCCGTTGGTGAGTGTCGTGGTGTCCAGACCGTACTGGTAGGGGCCGCTGCGAACGCGATGCGTCCCGACCTCGACGCCATCGACCATGAGGTAGGTACCGGCTGAGTCGAGCGTCAGCTGTGTCTGGCCGTTTACCGTAATCTGCCCCGAGACTTTGGTGCAGTTGGTCGCAGGCGAGGTGACAGAAAGCCTGCTGCCCGCGTTGGCGGTCACTGCTGCCGGCAGCGTGGCGCATTTGGTGGTGGTGGTCACCGGCGTGGGCGTCGGGGCTGGGGTTGGCGTCGGCTTCGGGGTTGGCGTTGGCGTTGGCGTTGGCGTTGGCGTCGGCTTCGGGGTTGGCGTTGGCGTTGGCGTCGGGGTCGGGGTCGGCTTCGGTGTGGGTGTGGGTGTGGGTGTGGGTGT
>CAXTVJ010000002.1:142172-171940 GCA_964247715.1 uncultured Acidobacteriaceae bacterium
GGTGTGGGTGTGGGTGTGGGTGTGGGTGTCGGGGGTGGCGTGCTTACCACCCCCGAGGGCGTCCAGGTTCCGGCCGCGGCGTAGATCTGGACCAGCGAGGGATCGTTGGCCTGCCACCAGTCCGCGTGACCCATCAGCACGTCGCCCTTCTTGACCCGCGTGGTGAGCGCCGGCGTGGCCTCCGCGAGCGTCGCCGCAGCAACATCGTTCACCAGATTGGCGCTGAAGGCATCCGGATAGTAGTTGTACACGGTCGGGTCGGTGCCGAGCGAGCCGTGATAGATGAAGCTCTGAAAGGCGGCCACATAGGCATACGCCTGATCGGTGGTCTCTTCGGGGATCAGCAGCGAATCGGGGAAGGCCGCCGCCGCCTGCTGGAAGACCTCGGCCGGCAGAGTGCCGCCGTTCACGTCCACCGACGAATCGAGGTAGAAGAGCGTCGCCCCCCAGCGGCTGTGCGCGTAGCCGATCTTGTTGATGTACTGCTGCGCCACCTTGGTGGTTTCGAGGTAGTTCTGCGAGGCGGTACCGTTGGAGTTGATGACGAACTGCTGCGGACGGACGCAGACGCCCACGCGGATCCCCGCGGACGTCATGATCTTGAAGTAGGCGTCGTCCAGCTTCATGCCGTTGTAGGGAGAGCCGGGTACCTTGACCACGGTCTCCATCTCGGGCGCGGCCGAGGCGATCTGGTCCGGCGAGCAGACGTAGCTGGTGTTCTGCGGGTATTCCTCCCCTTCGATGTCCCAGGTGATGACTCCCTGGGCGTTCATGTTCTTCGCGTTCTGGACATTGCTCTCCGCCTGCGCCAGAATCTTCTGTTGAAACTGCACCAGGCCGGGCCCGGTGTAGATGTCGAAGTCGCCCGCATTCGAATCGTTATAGTAGCGGCGGGGATTGTTCGGATAGCCCTGCGCCGCGTTGGTGTTGCCGCTCCCGGCGGGCGAGCTGGCCAGAAATACCGTGCCGATGATGCGGCGATCATCCCATTTGAGCTTCGCAGGATAGGTCGCGGCAAAGCTCTGGTAGGCATCCGCGGCGATTGCACCCGGCGCCGTGCCCGAGGGCGCGAACCGGAGCGAGACGGTAAAGCTATCGGTCTGTCCGGGGTTCACCGGACGGTTGTCATGGGGTGCGAAGATCGCGGTGCCGTCCGGCGTAGTGCCGCTGATCAGCGGCGTGAACGCGTAGCCGGTGCCGCTGGAGATGAAGCCGGAATAGAGCGCTTTCGAGGCCGACGAGGCCACCGCGACCACCTCGCCCGAGCCGTAGTCCGCCACCGTGACCCCGGGGGTCTGGACGTTGTCGGAGAGCTGGTAGTCGGTGGTGTTGGCAAAGGCGGAGGGCAGCTTGGGAAAGTGGAGGGCCAGCGGATAGATAGAGGCGCCGTCGAAGACAATGCCGGAGTTGGAGTAGTTGGTCGTGGTCACGATCATGTTCAGGTCGTTACCGCTCTGCGCATACTGCAGCGTGATCGTGCCCCACTGATAGTCGAACGTCCAGGTCTTCGTCGACTCGTTCCACGAGCGGCCGTTATTGTTCTCGCCCCAGCCATATTGTCCCGAGGTGACCGGATTGCCGTTCATGTCGCTCGAGAGCATGTGATAGATGTGAAAGGCGTCCCCGGGAAAGGCGCCGGTGTTTTCGAGGGTCACGCCGTTATAGGAGAGGGTCTGGAGTCCGTTGTTTCCGAAGGTGACCTGCAGTCCGCTCTGCGCCTGCATCACACCTGCCGCAAGCGCTGCAAGCGCCACACTCTTCGTGGTAAAGCGAAGCAACCCGGAAACGGTATTCGTCAATCTCATTCGTCTAGCCTCGATCGCATGCAGTTCATGCTCTCTGTTTGGAACACAGGGGTAGGCTGACTCCCGGGGGACGGGAGAAAGCAAGTCTTATAGAGCAGAAGTAGTGCAGGAGATCGAGTCTGGGTATATAGCGGGCGAAACCGTCTACCGTGAGGTGAGGTTCCGTTCCCGGGTGTTTCTTTGTTGAAATCCCAGTGAGCTGAGAATAGCATGCGTTTTTGCTGCTGTTTCTGCGTCCTTGGTTAAGGAACGCTCACACTTAAGTCGGCTTTCGTGCGGTCCAAAGCTGATGGTATCGTTGGGTCAGTCACGTCACGTACAGTTTCGAGGCCTCGGCTTCCTCTCCGATGGTCTGTCTCGGGGTCGTCATGAAGTCCGTACGCGTTGTAAGTTGGTCGCCAGCCAGGTTCCTCCTCCCTGTTCTCTTCCTTTTGTCCTGTGTGTGCGGGCTGTCCGCGCAGAGCACTCCGCTCCTCATCTGGCCGCAGCCCGCGGCCATTCCGTTCGGCACGCCGCTCAGTCAGGTGCAGCTCGACGCGCAGGCGTATGCAGGTCCTGCGGTCCAGGTGCCGCTTGCGGATTCCTACAACGTCGACGGCATTTCGACTGTCGGCACTCCCTTTGCCGGCGGATTCGACGACAGCGGACTGAACTATCCCGGTGAGTTGATCGGCTCGTCGATCACCTGGAAGGGCATCCCCTTCGCCATCGGTCCGGCCAACCAGAAGAATGTCGTCTCCGGCGTCAACGGACCGCCGACGGTGCCGCTCCCCGCGGGCAATTACGGATCGCTGCTGATGCTCGCGGACATGGTCAATGAGATCCAGCCGCCGTACAACACCGCGACTTTTACGATCACCTATACCGATGGCACCACCCAGCCGTATGTGCAGAAGATGAGCGATTGGGTCTTCCCGCGCAACTACCCGGGCGAGACCGTCGTCTCCTGCTACCCCTACCGCTACTACATCAACGGCTCGGCGGAGCATGACGCCGCCTGCGTCTACGGCTATACCATCCAGCTCGACCCCACGAAGACGGTCGCCAGCATCACGTTGCCCTCGGGCAGCGCCGCGCCTGCCGGCTCCGCGCCGGATACCCCTGCGGTCGAGCGCGACTTTGTCGTTCTTTCCTTCGCGCTGGTTCCGTCCGCGGTCCAGGGAACGTTCGTCTACACGCCCGCATCCGGTACGGTACTGCCCTCCGGCAGCCAGACCCTCAGCACCACCTTCACCCCGTCCACGTCCGGCTTCGGTCCGGCGAACGCCACCATGCCGCTGACCGTAACGCCGCCCGTAGCGCCGCTCGCGACCTCGGTGCAGTGGCCGACGCCCGCACCCGTCTACGCGCGCACGCCGCTCAGCGGCACCCAGCTGGATGCGCAGGGTCTCTTCCAGCCTGGCCCGGTGCTCGTGCCCGTCCAGCCGTCCGCAACCGTGGATGCGACCTATACCGATGGCTCGCTGTTCTTCGACATCGGGGGCTTCGACGGCAAGGGAAACGCCTTCTCCGCGAGTCAGCTGGGCTCCAGCTTGAGCTATCTCGGCTACACCTTCCCGCTCAGCGCGCCGGACGTCCCGAGTGCCACGTCGGGCACGACGATTGCGATTCCACAGGGTACCTATACCTCGCTCCTGCTGCTGGGCGCGGCCGCCAACGGCGCGCAGCCGGGTCAGCTCTTCACCCTCGGGTACAGCGACGGGACCAGCGTACCCGCTACCCTGAGCCTCAGCTCCTGGGACAGCTCGCAGAGCTTCCCGGGAGAGACGCTCGTGCAATCCACGAAGTACGCGAACAACTACCAGGGCGGCGAGACAGCGGGCACCTACGCGGTGTACGGCTATCAGCTTCCGGTCGACGCGTCCAAACAGCTGGTCAGCCTCACCCTTCCCGCCAACCCCGACGTAGTTCTGCTCGCGCTCGGTGCCCTGACGCCGAACCCGGTGGAGGAAGCCGGCACCTACACCTACACGCCGCCCGCCGGCACCGTGCTGCCCCTGGGCGAGAACCCACTCTCCGTCCTCTTCACCCCGACCGACACGGTCGATCTTGCATCCTCAACCGGAAGCACCATGCTGCTGGTCGATGAGCCGACCCTGACCGTGACCGCCGACAGCTACACCCGCCTCTACGGCGCGCCGAACCCGGTTCTCAGCGGAACCGTCACCGGCCAGCAGTATGGGGACGCCTTTACCGCAGCCTGCAGCACCACGGCCACGCAGCAGTCCGCGCCCGGCGCCTATCCCGTCGTCTGCACAGCTCAGGGAAGTGATATCGCCGCCTACCAGCAGGTCGACGTCAACGGAACCCTCACCATCACCAAAGCGCCGGTGACCGCGCAGGTCGTCGCGAGCGTCGCATCCCTTGTGCAGGGGCAGCCCGTCATCCTGACCGCCACCATTACCAGCACCACCACCGGCACGCCGACCGGTACGGTCCAGTTCCTCGCGGACGGAATCGCAGTTGGAACGGCGCCCCTCTCAGGCGGGGTCGCTACCCTCTCCACCACGGCCCTGCCGGTCGGCACCGATGCCGTCACCATCGTCTACAGCGGCGATACCGACTTCCTGGGCATCACCGTCGGTGCGCCCAATTCGATCGTCATCACCTCCGCCGATTTCACCTTTACGGCACCCGACGGCGTCACCTTCAGCGACAGCTTCGGCAAGAGCGGGTCACTTCCGCTGCAGGTCGCGCCGCTGTCGAGCGTCTACTACGCCAGCCTGACCTTCTCGGAGACTCCCGTGCTGCCCGGCGGCGGTACGTGTGCCGTCTCGCCGGCAACCGTGCCGGTCACCGCCGGTCCGCAACTGGTGACCCTCACCTGCAGCGTTCCCACGCTGAGCCGGCGAGAGGACGCTCCGCTGACGAAGCCGCTGAGCCGGAGCGTGCCGATCCTGTGCACGCTGCTCTTCGTTCCGCTGTTCGCGTTCCGCAGACGTCTGCACGGACGCGCGTTCAGCGCTCTGTTTCTGCTGCTCGCCGCAGCGGCGATGGTGCCGGCGCTGAGCGGATGCGGCTCGGGATACCACAGCGGCAGCTACCCGGTTGTGGTGACCGCGACCGACGGTCTGCATACGCACACCCTGACCCTGACCCTCGACCTGAGCGCTCCCGGCCACTAGGGGTGTTCAGCGGCTTCTTTCGTGTTTCGGCGAAGCTACAGCGCGGCAAGGTAGTGGCCGACGACCTCGGCTACCTGGCCGCGGAAACGTGCCCAGGTGAACTGCTCCGCGCGTGCCCGAGCCGCCGTTCCCATGGCGCGCAGTTCCTCGCGATGGGCCAGCGCCCAGGCAATGCGTTCCGCCAGCAGGTCGGGCCGGCGCGGCTGGACGATGAAGCCTTGGATCCCGTCCTCGATCAGATCCGGCGCGGCGGTATGGGTGGTCGCGAGAATGGGGAGACCTGAAGCCAGCGACTCCAGCAGCACCTGCCCGAAGCCCTCGGCCACCGAGGGAAACACAAACAAATCAGCCGCCTGGTAGGCCGCGACGAGCTCGTCCTCGGTCACCGACGGCCGGATCGTGATCCGGTCCGCGAAGTCGCGGAAGATGGCCAGATCGTCCACCACGCGGCCGCAGATGCAGAGATGAACTTCGGCGGGGCTGAACTGCTCGAGCGCCGCCAGCAGATACTTCAAGCCTTTACGCTGGTTGATGCGCCCGACAAAGAGCAGTTGCAGCGGACCGCCGGCAGGCCGCTTCTCCGGCGCCGGGCGGAAGTGTTCGCTATCGACCCCATAGGGGATGACGGCGATGTCCTCGGCGCGGGTGCCGTGTTCGACCAGGCTGGCGCGGGTGAAGCTGGAGGCGGCCAGATACTTCGCCGCCATGCCGGTCTCGGCGACCAGATGCTCGTAATCCTGTTCGGGCAGCGCGAGCTCCCACTCCTGGGTCAGAGAGGCAGCGCAGTCGGGGTGCGCGGCCAGCTCCTCGCGCAGAATCCTGCGGACGGTTCCCGGATGAGGATGCACCTGGAACAGCATGGCCGGCCGCCCGTAGGCACGCATCGCGTCATAGCCGTAATAGCTGTACGTCACCAGGCCCGCGTCTGTCGCGCGAGCCCGATCCCCGGCGGCACGTCCGAGTACGGCATCGGCGGCCCGCTGCTGATCGCGCCGAAACGCCACCGGAACCCGCTTCAAGCGCTCCAGCAACAGCACCCGCAGACCCTCGCCCACGCACATCCGCACCTCGCGTGAGGGCAGATCGGGGACAGTGCGGCGTCGCAGCAGCTCGCGCACGGAGCCGGGAAGCAGCGCTCCCAGACGCGCCGCCCACGCCCGGTCCGCGGGCCACAGCAGGTCGGTCACCAGCGCCTCCAGCAGCCCGGCCTCGGAGAGCGAGATGGCGACCTGGTAGGAGTCGCGCGCACCCGCATGCACCACCACCGCTTTGCGTCTCGCGAAACGGGTGCGCGGGGCGCTGCGCGGGTCATCGGAAGCGGCAGTCTCAGAGGAAGCGGAAGGCATAGGCACTTTCAACGGATCAGGGTGTCGAACTGCTCTTTCAGCTTCTCAGCCGCAGCCCCCCAGGTAAACTGCGCGGCGCGCGCGCGTCCCGCGGCGCCGAGGCTCTCCCGGGCGCGATCGTCGGTCAGCAGCATGGAGATCGCCTCGACGTGGGCCTGAGCACGGGCCGGGTCGGCGAGCAGGCCGGCGTTCCCCGCGATCTCCGGGATCGAGGAGCTGTCGCTCGCGACCACGGCCGCTCCGCATGCCATGGCTTCCACCACCGGCAGCCCGAAGCCCTCGTACCGCGAAGGAAACCAGACCACGCGGGCCGCGCTGTACAGCGCATGCAGCGCGGCGTCGGAGACGAAGCCGAGCATCCGGACGCGGTCGCCGAGCGCCTGAGCGCGCTGCACATACGCCGGATGGGTGTGGTTGACGATGGCCACGATCAACTCCGGAAAACGTTGCAGCAGTGCCGGAATGCCCTCCAGAATCAGCTCCGCATTCTTGCGGAAGTGCAGCCCGCCCGGCACCAGGACGAACGGCCGGTTGCCGAGGCCCACTACGGTCAGGAAGTCGCGTCCCTCTGCCGGCACGGGCTGGAAAAAATGCGGGGTGACGCCGTTATGAACGACGCGGATCCGCGAGCGGATCGACGGAAAGAAGTGGCCGAGGCGCTCAGCCGAGAAGTGCGACACGGTATGGAACATGTCCACCCGCCGCGACAGCTTGCGAAAAAGCAGCTCCCACTTCAGCCGGGAGGTCCAGTAAGCACGGTCCCGATGGTGCGCGTCCGGCTCGAACAGCGCTGCGTCGTGGGCGGTCATGACCAGCTTCGCCGTCTTGACGGGCACGTAGGACTCGCCGGTGCAGAAGACGATCTCCGCCGCGGGCCAGAAGGTCTCGGCCCGGGGGCTGTCCAGCAGAAACCACCTGGCCTGTTGCCGGCTGGTATCGTTCGTGAACGTGTGATACCGGAACTCCGGCCACGGACCCCCCACCTCCGGCAGTGCGCGCTCGAGATCATCCGCATCCGCGAGCACCTCCAGATTCACGTCCTCGCGCATGGCCAGGTGCTCGGTCAGCTGACGCGCGGTGCGGCCCGCGCCGGTGGAGCGATAGATATTCCTCAGATGAACGTAGGCCAGCAGATTCAGGCGGCGCAGCGGAGTTGCAGGAGCGGCAGCAACGTGCGGCGATGTGTGACTCCCCACTGAGATGATCCCTGTTCCCTGGCTCGAACGTGAGTACCAGAACGGTGCTTGAGCCCTGAGGTCGATGAAGCTCCTTCCGTCGGATGCGCGGTGGCCTCTTGAAGATGTAGTCTTTCGCCGATATCCTCCGCCACGATGCAAATCAGCTGCAACTTTAGTGGCACAAAGATGCTGTTTGCTGAGGTCACGTTACGCTACTGTCGTCCATAGCCGATACAAGGCATCCGGAAACGCTCATTTGTCGCTCATAGCATACGAGGCAACGAATCCATCATGAAACTTCTCTGCGGCCTGATCTTCCTCGCCGGCACCGCCTTCGGCAGCTTCGCGCAGCAGCCGGACGCTACGCTGCAGCACCGCGCACCGGCCCCCTCGGCCTACCTGCTCGGCGTGGGCGACCAGATCACCCTCCATGTCACCGACATGGAAGAGATCTCCGACAAGCCGCTGACGATCGGCCCCAACGGCATGGTCGACATCCCGCTCGCCGGTCAAGTGCAGGCGGGCGGGTTGACCATCGATCAGTTCCGCACCGAGTTGTCGCAGAAGCTGTCCAAGTACATCAACTCTCCTGAGATCTCGGTGAACCTCGCCTCGGGCGGAAGCACCCCGGTGTCGGTCGTCGGAGAGGTCAATAATCCCGGCGTGCACCAGCTGGTCGGGGAGAAGCGTCTGCTGGAGGTCATCTCGGCCTCCGGCGGGCTGAAGCCGGATGCGGGTCCCAAGGTCGTCGTGACCCGTGAACCCCGCTGGGGAGGCATCGCGGGCGAGCACGCGAAGCTGGATCCGGCGACCGGTTACACCACCGCCAGCTTTTCGGTCGATCAGTTGATGTCGGGCACGCATCCCGAAGATAATATCCTCATCGAGCCGAACGACGTCGTTTCGGTGCCGCGCGCCGACCTCGTGTACGTCGTGGGCGACGTGAAAAAGGCAGGCGGCTTCCAGCTGTCGGAGCACGAGACCATCTCGCTGCTGCAGGCACTCTCGCTCGCGGAAGGGCCCGGGCCTGCCAACGCCATGAACCGCGCCCGCATCCTGCGTCAGGAACCGGGCGGAGACGGGACGCCCAGGGAGATTCCGGTCAACGTCAAGAAAATCTTCGAAGGCAAGGCCCCGGATATGCGGCTTTACGCGAACGATGTATTGTTCATTCCCAGCAGTACGGCGAAGCTGGTTTCGGGCCGCATGATCGAAGCGGCGATCGGCGTGGGCTCGGGAATCGCAATCTATCGATAACGGCGCGCACGTTCGCCCGGTACGGTACGTCACCGTTCATTGTTTTCACTGGCTCTCACGCCTGGAAGGTTCTTCCCTATGAATCCTCGTACGCTCGAACGTCAACGTGTCCCGATCGATGCTCCGGCTCTGCTGGAGGAGATGCCCGCGGCCGCCGCGGCGCCCGCCTTCGGGAGCGCCTTCCGCGAGCCCGAGCACGAAAGTCTGGTCGCCGAGTACATGCGCACGCTCAAGCGGCATCGCCGGCTGATTCTCCTCTGCGCCGTGGCGGGCGCGGCGCTGGCGCTGCTGGCCGGCATCGGAGAGACGCCGCTCTACCGCACGCGCACTTCGCTTGAGATCAAAAACCTGAACACCGACTTCATGGATATACGGTCGGTCGCCCCCACCGGCGCGGATGCCTCCTCCAGTGAGGGAGACATCAACCTGCAGACGCAGATCAAGCTGCTCGAGAGCGATACCCTCGCGCATGAGGTCGAACAGCGTCTCCTGGCGGAACCGCATCCGCAGTTCATCCCGCGCGAGGACCTGGTCTCGCGCGTCGAGCGCCTGCTCCATCTGCCCACGCGTCCGCCGATCGCGTACGGCGTCCTGCTGGGCAATGCCTCGCAGAACGTCAAGGTCAAGCCGCTCGGCGTCACCCGTCTGGTCGAGATCACCTGCGACTCCTACAGCGCGGCGTTCGCGGCCAAGTATTGCAACACCCTTACCAGCACCTATCAGGATGAAGATCTGCAGGCGCGCTCGGCGGAGGCGGAGAAGACCAGCGCCTGGCTCACCCGTCAGGTCGCCGATGTGCGCCAGCGCGCGCAGGACCTGCAGGCGAAGCTGGAGGTCGCGGTCGGCGGCAACGGCCTCATGCTCTCGAACACGGTCGAGACTCCGGGCGAAGGCCGGTTGAAGTCTCTTGAAGACGAACTGGTGAAGGCGCAGGCGGATCGCATGGCGAAGGAAGCGGATGCCAGCCTCGCCAGCTCAAACTCGGCCGCCACGCTGCCCAGCGTGCAGGACAACCCGCAGTATCGCGCGCTGCAGATCAAGCTCGCCGACCTGCAGACCCAGGTAGCCGCTCTGGTTCCGCCGCTGACCGAAGAGAATCCCAAGGTGATCCATCTTCGCTCGCAGATCAGAGACGTGCAGGCGGATATGGCCACGACGGAGCGCACCTCCACCAGACGCCAGAGCAACGAATACACCTCTGCGGTCCATCGCGAGCAGATGCTGCAGGATGCGCTGACCGCGCAGCAGTCCACCGTCTCCGCCGATCTGCAGAAGCAGTCGCAGGTGAGTCTGCTCCGCAAGGAGCTGGACAGCGAGCAGCAGCTCTACGAGACGCTGCTGCAGCGCGCCAAGGAGGCCGGCTTTGCGTCGGCCCTGCAGGCGGCGACCATTCGCGTGGTCGACGCAGCCATGGTGCCGCGCATGCCTTACTCGCCGCGCCGTGTCATTGCCGCGGCCGGCGGTCTCGCGGTCGGCTGCCTCGTCGGCTTCGGGCTCGCGTTCTACCGCGAGCGCAATGTGAAGGTCTTCCGCATGCCGGGCGACGTGGAGCGCCTGCTGCGGGTGCCGGAGCTGGGCGTGATTCCCGCCAGCCGCCGGCCCGCGCGTCTGCTGGCCTCGGCGCGCTCGAGCGATGCAAAGCTCTTGAGCGTCGGTGCGGAGGCGCAGGCCCGGTCGAAGACTATCGAAGCCCGCCCCAATCCCATCACCCTCGCTGGCTGGAACGAGCGCTTTTCGATCGCCGCCGAGGCCTATCGCAACGCGACGCTCTCGATCCTGCTCTCTGACCCCACCCGCCGCAGGCGCTCGTACGTGATCTCCAGCCCGAGCGCGGGAGAAGGCAAGACCACCGTCGTCTCGAATCTCGGCGTAGCTCTCAGCAAATCCAAGCTGCGCGTTGCGCTGGTCGATGGCGACCTGCGCCGTCCCAACCTGCACCGTTCCTTCGGCATCAGCAACGCTCGCGGTATGCGCGACATTCTGCGCGGCGACCTCGATCTCGATAAGGCGCCTACGGAAGCGTTCGTGGTGCCGACGGTTCACCCCAACATCGTCATTATCCCGGCGGGCGAGGGCACGGAAGATTCAGTGGAACTGCTTCACTCGCCGCAACTCGGCAAGCTGCTCGCACGGCTGCAGCGCGATTTCGATGTCGTGCTGATCGACGCGCCGCCGATCCTGCATATGGCCGACGCCCGCATCCTCGCAGGTCAGGCCGACGGGGCCATCCTCATTCTGCGCGCGGGCCAGACGACCCGCGAACAGGCCCTCACGGCCAGCAACCTGCTCGATCAGGACGGAAACCGCCTCATCGGCACGATCCTCAATGACTTCGATCCCGTCCGCGAGGGCGAACGCAACTTCTACGCTTCGTACTACCGGTACCAGAAGCAGCATGAACCCGCCGAAAAGGTGGCCTAGGGTCATGAGCGACACCGCTTCCGCGCTGCTGGCCGGGCCGGACGACCGCACTCCGCGTCTGGAGCCGGATCCCGGTCTCGACCCTCTCGGCCCCATCACCCCGGCCACCGCTCCGGTCCTGCCGGACGAGTTCAACGACAGGGAACTCGCCGGCACGTCCGCGCTGCCCGGCCACGTCGCCAGCCGCGTGATCGGCGGAACGTCCGCGCTCGGCATGGGGGTGCTGGTCGAACGAGGCACTGGTTTCCTCGCCAACATCCTTGCGGCGCGTTTCGGCGGAACCCACACCTTCGGCGCCTACTCGCTGGCCATCTCACAAGCCAACAACATCTCCACCTATGCCGCCGGACAGATCGGCGCGACCGCCGCGCGCTTCTCCGGCAAGTACAGCTACGGCACCGCCGGCTACACCACGCTGGCCCGCGTGCTGGCGATCGTTTCCCTGGCCTCCGCCGCCATCGCGTCCATCGCGCTGTGGTTCGGCTCGGCTCAGATCGCCCACCTGATGGGCAAGGTGGAGCTCACCGGGCTGCTGCGGTTTGCCGCCATCTCCGCCGCCGGTATCATTCTGCTCGAGTGCGCCCGCGGCTTCTTCGTCGGACAGCGCCGCATCGCTGCCATCCTGCTGCTTTCGATCATCGTCGGCGGAGGCATGATCACGCTTCTGCCACTGGCCGCCCGCGCCCACAGCCCGGTCCGTATGATCGTCCTCCAAGGGTCGATCACCACCTCGGCCGTGGTCATCTGCCTCCTGCTCGCCGGGCCGCTGAAGCTCCGCGCGCACCGGCAGACCACCGATCCTGTCCCGCTTCCGCTCGCGCCGATGCTGCGCGAAGTCTGGTCCTTCGGCCTCGTACAGCTCGCCGGCCTGGTGGGCTCAAACCTTGCCGGGTGGTGGCTCACCGTCCTGGTCGCGCGCGCCGATAAAACGCTGGTGCAGATGAGCTTCTTCGCCATCGCCAGCCAGCTGCGCAATCTGGTCGGCATCGCGCCCGGCCTCTTGACCGAAGGCAGCTATGCAGTCATGGCCGATCCCGAAGGCGAGGCCGAGCGCACCCCGCACCGGGTCATGGCCCTCTGCAGCTACGCCTCGCTTGCGCTCGCGCTGCTGCTCGCTTCGGTCGGCATCATCATCATCCCGTGGGTGCTGACGCTGCTCTACGGACGCACCTACGCCCCGTCCGCGCTGACTGTCGCCATCGGCCTCGCCATCGCCGTCGTGCACATGGGCAATGCGCCCGCGGCTGCGCGCCTCACCATCGTCTCCATCAAGGCCACCGGCGTCATCAACACCGCGTGGGCGGTCTTCGTGGCGGCGGCCGCGAGCCTCTTCCTCCTCTATGGCGGGGGCGCATGGCAGGCGATGGCCATCTACTTCGCCGCCCACGTGCTTTCGTCCACCCTGGTGCTCATTACGCTGCACCGCAAGGATCACGTCCCCGCCGGCATGACGCCGCTCTTCTTCTTCGCCGCGGGATGCACCGCCATCCTCGCCGTCCTCGCCGGCCTGCGCGCCATGCGCCCGGAGCTGGCGTTGCCGGTTACGGGCGCGATGGCGGCCGTGGCCGCCGGCGCTCTGCTCGGTCTGCACGTCTTCGGCCGGCGCTATGGATGGATGCCGTCCGGCTCCGCCGTTCGCAACCTCGCCGCCGGCCTGCGCGCGCGGCTTCCCGGGAGGGCTCGCCATGTATGAGCTCATGCTCATTGTCACCGTCCTCATCGCAGTCGGCGGCGCGGCCATCGCGTACGACGGCAGCCGCGATGTCTTTCACCCGCTCATCTTTATCGGGCCGATGCTGGCCGCACTGTACGGCTGGATGCCCTGGAAGCTGCTCGAGCGCGGCGGCCTCGACCACTACTTCACCAGCGATCAGCTCTTCCTGGTGCAGAGCCTCTATCTTCTGGGTGTGCTCGCGTTTGTCGGCTGCTGCCTCTCGGTCGGCGTACGGCTGAAGGGGAAGAAGGCGCAGGCCCACACGCTCCCGAAAGAGGTCTGCCGGCGCATCCTGACCGGCGCCATGATCGTCGGCTCCATCGGGTTCGTCTGCTGGGTCATCGCCATCCACAACGTCGGCGGCTTCAGCCAGGCGTTCAGCGGAGCCTACGGCGGCGGCTACGATGCCAGCGGCTACGTGCGCGACGGCGCCATGCTGCTGCTCGTCGGCGTTCTGCTCGCCGTCACCTCGCTCTCCTCCGGAGGCCCGAAGGTCCTCAGCCTCGGCACCGCGATCTTCTTCGGTTCGCCATGGCTGGCCAATGCCGTACTGATGGGACGGCGCGGCCCCACCTTCATGCTCGCGGTCTTTGTGCTGATGGGCTGGTTTATCAACCGCACCAAGCGTCCGCCGCTGCTCGCGGTGGGGGGAGTCGGCGTCTGCCTGAGTTGGCTGGTGCTGTTTCTCGTCACCAATCGCAGCCAGATCTATCTCGGTTCGCAGTTCGATGTGAAGACCGACGTCAGCAACATCGTCGAGACCGCCGATAACTCGAACGAGTATGTCTACGGCTCGGGAGCCGTGCTGAGCGCGCGTGCCCGCGAACACTTCTTCTGGATGCGGCGCTATCTCGCGCAGGTCATGGTGCGGCCCATCCCGAGCGCCATCTGGCCCACAAAATACGAGGACTTCGGCGTCCCGGAACTGCTGGTCAACGCCGGCACCGGCGAGGGCTTCGGGCCCACGCTCGGATGGGTGGGCGCGCCCGGCTCTGCGCCCGGCATCATCGCGGACTGGTTCATCGAGGTAAGCTGGCTCGCCATCCCGGCCATGGGTCTGCTCGGATGGGCCTACGGCCGCGTCTGGAAGAACGCCGTCCTGCGCGGCGGCCCGTGGTCCAGCCAGTATGTGGTCATCTCCGCGCTCGCCATCTACTTCGTCATGCAGACGATGGAGGCGGTCATCTTCCGCACGATCATGCTTTCGCTGCCGTGCTGGCTTACATGGAAGTACGCACTCAAACCGCAGGCCGCGCAGAGGCGCATCCGCTACGCGCGTCAGCCCCGTGTGATCCCGCGCCCCCGTCCGCATGCCAGTCCGTTCCCCGGATCTCTGTCCGGCACCTTCGCCGCGCCGCTGGACGCCGAAGCGCTGAAAGGAACTCCCCGTGCCTGACGCTCGGACACCCTTCCCGCACGCCCGCGTCGCCGTCATCTGGATCGACTGGTACGCCTACCATGTCGCGCGTTTTCGCGGCCTGAACGACGCGCCCGCGCTGACCGGCAAGGTCGCCGGCATCGAGCTGGTGGGCGGCATCGGCGTACATAAAGGCCTCAAATTTCGCGAGCCGCTGCCCGCCGAACTCAATATCCAGACCCTGATGCCCGAAGCCGGCTGGGGCGAGGCCGACCAGGGGAAGCTCTCGCGCATGCTCTGGCGCAAGCTCAGCGAGCTCGACCCCGAGGTGGTGCTCGTGCCCGGCTACTACACGCTGCCGGCCATTGTCGCCGCGCTGTGGGCGCGCCTGCATGGCCGGGCCAGCGTGCTGATGACCGAGAGCTGCGCCTTCGACCACACGCGCACCTGGTGGAAGGAACGCATCAAGAGCATCGGCATGCACCTGCTGTTCAACTGGGCCGTCTCCGGCGGCAAGGCGCACGTCGCGTACCTGCGCGAGCTCGGTTTTCCCGAGGACCGCACGGTCGGTTTCTACGATGTGGTCGACAACGAGATGTTCTCGCGCGGCGCGGACGCGGAGCGCCTGCGCACCCCGGCCGAATCCGGCCTGCCCGCCGAGCCCTGCTTCCTCTACGTCGGACGGCTTGCGGAGGAAAAGAATGTAATGGGTCTGCTGCACAGCTGGCTGCAGTATCGCAGCGAAGGGGGTACGTGGCCGCTGATGCTGGTGGGTGACGGGCCCGAGCGCAAAGAGCTCGAAGCCGCAGCCGCCGCGACGCCCTGGGCAGCCGACGTTCATTTCCCGGGTCTCAAGTCCTCGCGCGAGCTGCTGCCCTTCTACGCGCATGCCGGATGCTTTGTGCTGCCCAGCACACGCGAGCCCTGGGGACTGGTGGTGAACGAAGCCATGGCCGCCGGCCTGCCGGTTCTCGTCTCCGAGCGCTGCGGATGCGCGCCCGACCTGGTCTTCCCCGGACTGAACGGCTGGACGCTCGACCCCGCCGACGGAGCCCAGATGACCCGCAGGCTGAGCGCCATGGCGGCGCTTCCGCCCGAACAGCGCGCCGCCATGGGCCGCTACTCGGCGGAGCTGGTGCGCTCCTACTCGCCGCAGAAGTTCGGCTGCGCCATTCAGTCGATCGCCAACGCGACCTCGCGCCGGAATCGGAACCAGAGCGATCTCGCCCCCGGGCATGCCGCAGCCCCCGGAGAGTCGCAATGACTGCCCTCGCCCCCAACGGCCATCCGGCTCCCGCCGCCGTGGATGCGGGGACCGCCCGCTGGATCGAAGTGGTCTCGCACATCGACCCGAAGTACGGTGGGTTGAGCGCGGCCGTGCCCGCCCTGGGCGAGCGCATTGCCTCCGCCAGTGGGCGCGACGTGCGGCTCGCGGCATTCTGTGCGCCGGACGAGCACTTCCGCCCGCTCGGCTACGAGGGCGACCGCATCAGCTTCTGGCCGGTCGGCCGCAAGCCCTGGCTCATGGATGCCGCGCTGCGCGCGCGCTTCGCCGCCGAGATCCGGGGGGCGGCCGGCGTGCACATCCACGGCCTCTGGGAGCAGAGCACGCTCATTGCCGCACGGACCGCCCGCGCGCACGGCATCCCGTACCTCGTCTCGGCGCACGGCATGCTCGAGCCTTGGGCGCTGGCGAACAAACGCATCAAGAAGCTCGCCTACGCCGCGCTCTTCGAACGCTCGAATGTCGAACGCGCCGCCTGCCTGCACGCCCTCACCCAAGCCGAGGCGCGGCACTTCATCCGCTTCGGTGCCCAGTCGCCCATCGCCGTGATTCCAAACGGAGTCGAGATCCCGGCGGAGCAGGATCCGTCGTTCTTCTTCGCTCAGTTTCCCGAGCTGGCCGGCAAACGCATCCTTTTCTTCCTCGCGCGCCTGCATCCCAAGAAAGGCCTCGATCTGCTGGTGGAGAGCTGGTCGCAACTCGCGCGTGAGCAGCCCGGCGCGCATCTGGTCATCGCCGGCCCGGACTCCGAGAACACGCAGGCCAGGCTGGAGCGCGTGCTCGAGCAGCACGGCCTCAGGCACACCGTCACCTTTCCCGGCATGCTTGCCGGCGCCCTGAAATGGAGCGCGCTCGCGGCAGCCGAAGCCTTCGTTCTGCCTTCGTTCTCGGAAGGGTTGAGCGTCGGAGTGCTTGAAGCCATGGGAATGGGGCTGCCGGTCGTCCTCACCGAGCCCTGCAATATGCCGGAGGTAACGGAGCACCACGCCGGGTGGGAGATCGAACCCGCGGTCGCGCCACTGACCCGGGCGCTCGGCGTTATGCTCGCCAATACGCCCGCCGAGAACCGCGCCATCGGACGCCGCGGCGCACGCTTGATCGCCAATCACTACAACTGGACCGCCATTGCCCGCCAGATGCAGGACCTTTACCGTTGGGTGGAGAGTGGCGCAACGCCCGCGGCCATCCCGCAGAACGTCGAGTTCGTGTACCCGTAGAGCCCACTATGCAGCCAGTCGATCTCAGCCAGTACGACAATTCGTGGTTCCACCCCGGCGGCTCGTTCCTCAAGCGCAGCCTGTGGTTCTTCGTCGGCGCGCCGCTGGTACGCAATGCCTGGATTCCGTCGTCAGCCCTGCGGGTCAAGCTGCTGCGGGCCTTCGGCGCGCGCATCGGCGAAGGTGTGGTCATCAAGCCGTCGGTCGAGATCAAATACCCGTGGCATCTGGATATCGGCGACCACGTCTGGATCGGCGAGCATGTCTGGATCGACAACCTCACCACCGTGCGCATCGGCGCCAACTGCTGCATCTCACAGGGCGCATACTTCTGCACCGGCAACCACGACTGGAGCGATCCCCGCTTCGGGTTGATCGTCAAGCCGATCACCCTCGGCGAAGGTGCCTGGGCGGGCGCGAAATCCATTCTTACCCCCGGAGCCGTACTAGGAGAGTGCGCCATTGCCGCCGCCGGCGCCGTCGTCGTCGGCTTCATTCCGGACTACGAGATCCACGCGGGCAATCCCGCCGCCTTCGTCAAGCGCCGCAAAGTACGTACCGCGGGCGCGGACGGCTCGAACACCATCGAATTTGCACGGCGCGACCAGCCCCGAGACACGACCCGACCAGAAAGCGACCCATCAACCCGCGCGGCCGCCGGAGCCTGAGACCTCCTCCCATGAAAATCCTGTTCATCAATCAGTTCTTCTGGCCGGACTCCTCCGCCACCAGCCAGCAGCTTACCGACATCGCCCGCGGCCTCGCGTTGCGCGGTCACGACGTCTCGGTCCTCTGCGGGGAAGGCGGCTACGCCGACGTGAACTCAAGCGAGGAGCGTCCGCCGGTCACCATCCTGCGGGTTAAGGCGCTTCCCTTTTCAAAGGGCAAAGTCGGCCGCATTCTGTCGTATCTCTCGTTCTACGCTTCGGCCTTTGCGCGCGGCCTCACCGCCCGTAAGTTCGACATCGTCGTCTCGCTCACCACCCCGCCGCTGATCTCGCTGCTGGGTTCGCTCATCAAGAGGGTGCGCGGCTCGCGCCACTTTATCTATGAGCAGGACATCTACCCCGACGTCGCCATCGATCTGCAATATATCCGGCGGGGCAGCCTCGCCGATCACGTCACCGGCGCGCTCGCGGACTTTTCGCGCCGCCATGCCGACGGCATCATCGCGCTGGGCGAATGCATGAAGCAGCGCCTGGTCAACCGCGGGATCGCACCTGTCAGAATCCACGTCGCCGAAAACTGGGCCAGCAGCCACGCCATCACGCCCATGGAGCGTCCCGGCAACCACGACGAGCTGGTGCTGCTCTATTCCGGCAATCTCGGCCTCGCGCATGATGTGGATACCATCGCCGGCGCGATGAAGAACCTGCGCGAGGACGCGCGTTTCCGCTTCCTCTTCGTCGGCAGCGGCGGCAAGCGGAAACAGCTCGCGGACTTCTGCGAGGCGAACGGCATTCATTCCGTCGAAATGCGCCCCTACGTCTCGCGCGACCGGCTCTCCGAGAGCCTTGCCGCCGGCGATATCGGGCTCGTCACCCAGCACAACCTCTGCTGGGGAACGGTGGTGCCCAGCAAAGTCTACGGCATCCTCGCCGCCGGGCGGCCCGTGCTGTTCATCGGTCCGAAGGTGGCTACGCCCGCACTGGTCATTGAGCGCCACCAGTGTGGATGGCACGTCGAGGTAGGCGATATCGACGGGCTGACCCGCCTTTTGCAGCGTCTCGCTGCCAATCCGCGGGAGGTGCGCGAAGCCGGCACCCGTGCTCGGCAGGCGCTGCTCGACTTTTACGACCTGCCCCACAGCATCGAACGCATCGCAACTATTCTGGGAGAGCCGGAACAACCAATCAAAATGTCGTCTATAGTCAGCAAAGATCGGCGTGGTCTTGAACCCTCACTGGACAGTTAAGCGGCAGTCCCGCGCATCTATTCAAATGCGCTAACAGGACTTGCACGCCCTGACCTGACCCATGGCTTCACGGGCCTCGCCTTAGGAGAGCAACATGCAGGCGTTTTTTGCACTGGGTACCTCAGCATTTCTGATCTGCCTCGTGCTGACCCCGATCTGTCGCGATATCTTTCTGCGCGCCGGGCTCGTGGATCAGCCGGACGCGCACCGGAAATTGCATCTGCGCGCGGTTCCGCGCATGGGAGGAATCCCCATTGTGCTCGCCTATGCCGGCGCGCTGGGTCTGGTGTTCCTCATTAATCCAGGAGGCGGCAAGCTTTATATCCAGCATGAGCGGCTGTTTCTTGAGCTGCTGCCCGCTGCCGCGCTCATCTTTCTTACCGGCCTTCTCGATGACCTGATCGGCCTCAAACCCCGGCAGAAGCTCCTCGGGCAATTGTTCGCTTCGATCGTCGCCGTCTCCTTCGGGGCGCGTCTGCAGCTCTCGCATTTTCCGGTCTGGGTCTCCTGCGTTCTCTCGGTCTGCTGGCTCATCGGCTGCACCAACGCCGTCAATCTCATCGACGGCATGGACGGTCTCGCCACGGGCGTCGGCCTGCTCGCCACCATGACCACGCTGGTGGTTGCGATCCTGGGTCACAACATGGGTCTGGCGCTCGCCACCGTGCCGCTGGCCGGCTGCCTGCTCGCCTTCCTCGCGTTCAACTTCAATCCCGCGTCGGTCTTCCTCGGCGACTGCGGCTCGCTGACCATCGGCTTCGTCCTGGGCTGCTTCGGCCTTATCTGGAGCCAGCACACCGGCACCATGCTCGGCATGGCCGCGCCCCTCATGGCGCTCGGGCTGCCGCTGCTCGACGTCTGCCTCGCCATCGGACGACGCTATCTGCGCAACGTTCCCATCTTCAGCGCGGACCGCGGCCACATTCATCACATGCTGCAGAACTTCGGCTTCTCGACGCGTACTGCCGCATTCATCCTCTACGCGGTCTGCTGCCTGTTCGCCTCGTTCGCCCTGATCGAGAACTTCACGTCCCACATGTTGAGCTGGATCGTCCTCGGCCTGTGCGGGGCATGCGTGGTCGCCGGAATCAACCGGCTCGGCTACATCGAGTTCATCGCGGCCGGCCGCACTCTCTCCCATCGCACCATCCGCAAGGCAGTGCTCGACGAGATCTATCTCGAAGAGCTCAACCGCTCGCTCGATAAAGCCGATACCTTCGAGAGCTGGTGGGCCATCGCTCGCCGTGCCTGCAGCGATCTTCACTTCCACTCGGCGCAGGTGGAGTACCACGGTCGCACCTTCCACGAGCAGTTCGGGGTCACGTCGCAGAAACCCGCCTTCCGCATTCAGATCGGTCTCGGCGATCATGGCCACCTCACGCTGACGCGCACGCCGGAAGCGGCGCCCCCGCGAATCATGATGGCTGTCCTCGACCGGCTGCACCACTCTGCCGAGCAAAATCAGTTTGCGCTTGCGGAGACTCGCGAGCTGTCCTCCACGGCCGCCTGACCGCCGCCTGATCGTATTCCGGCACCTGCAACCCGTAAGTACGTCCAGAGACCTCCATGCCGCCCCGCAACGCTCAACTCGCCTCCCCGACTCTCTGGCATCTGCTCCAGGTCTCGGACGCGCTCGATCTGGAACTCGCGCAGGCCCTCGCCGATTCCAACCCGGTGATCGCGTGGGAGCCTCTGCGCAGCTATGCCCCTTGGCTTACCCCGAGCGGTGCCGAAGCCGAACGCCGTGTTCCCGGACACACCTTGCGCGTCCGCAAGCTTCCCCTGCTGAGAGGCTTTTCGCGCGCGCCGATCTCCTGGTTCGCCCGCACCGGACCTTCGATCGTGCGCCGCCTGAAGCGCCAGAGCGAAGATCCCGCGCGTTCGCCGCTCATCTGCACCACCCCCTACTTCGCGTCCGTGGCCGAGCGCTGGCCGGGTCCGGTCGTCTACTGGCTTACCGATCTGATCGCGCACTACGAGGGCGCCGACCGCCGTCAGGTGGAGGCACTCGACCTTCGCATGTGCCGGGCCGCCACGCTGGTCTGCCCCAACTCCAACCGGCTCGCCGAATATCTCACGGAATCTGCCGGCTGCGATCCGGCCAGAATCCAGATTGTGCCGAACGCCACCCGCGCCTCCAATCTGCTTCCGCACCCCGCGCACTTCCCCGCGGATCTGCCGTCGGAGGTCGCCGGCATCCCACGCCCGGTGGCCGGCGTCATCGGCAACCAGGCGGGCAATCTGGACTGGCGACTTATCGAGCAAACCATGTTGCGCACACCGTGGCTCAACTGGGTCTTCGTCGGTCCCACCACCATGCCCATCGACGATCCTGAGCTCGCGGCCGCACGCCGCGCGGTCATGGATCACCCCCGCACGCACTTTGTCGGGAAGAAGCCCTATGCCGAACTTGCCGCGTGGGCGCGCTCCTTCGATGTCGCCGTCCTCCCGTACCGCCGCTGCGAGCCCACATGGTCCGGCTCGAGCACCCGCTTCTATGAGCACCTCGCGGCGTGCCGCCCGATGATCGCCACCCGCGGCTTCGAAGAGCTGCTGCACAAGACGCCGCTGCTCGAACTCGTCGACACTTCGGTCGAAGCCGTCGAGGCGCTCGAACGGCTGCGCACGGCAAACTTCAACGATGGCCTGCAGAGTCAGCGATGGAAGGCCAGCCTGGCGGGCACCTGGCAGGCGCGCGCCCGCACCATGCAGCGCGCGCTGGCCGAACGGGTTCGTTCGCCGCAGCACACGCCGTGGATGGAATCCTACCTCCCCACCGGCACCGACGCCCGCCTGTAGATCTCGACCGCCGCCTCGCTGTTCGCCTGCCAGTATCCGGCCAGCACCATCAGGATGTCCCCCCGGCGCACCGCGTCTTCCAGCTCCAGGCGATGCGCCGCAAGCTTTGCCGGATCGACGTCGTTCACCAGATTCGCGCTGAACGAATGAGGGTAGAGGTCGCGCACCGCATCCTTCGTGCCCAGATCGTTGTGGAAGAGAAAAGTCTGGAACGGCGCCGTCGCCCGATACATCCGCGTGTCGGACTCCTCCGGGATCAGCAGGGAATCGGGCATCGCCTTCGCCGCTTCCTCCAGAACTCCGGGCGGCAGGGTCTCTCCGCCCTGCTCGACGGTGGAGTCCAGGTAAAAGATCGTCGCGCCCCAGCGATCGTGCGCGAAGCGCATCTTGCGGATCAGCTCAGCCGGAACCTCAGCGTCGGGCAGCGTTACCTGGTGCGCGGTGCCGTCCGCGCCCAGTTCCAACCGTTGCGGACGCACGCACACGCCAACGCGGAAACCCGCATCGTGGATGGTCTTGAAGTACGCGTCGTCCAGCTTCATGCCGGCGTAAGGCCCGCCGCTGAGACGGCTCTCCATCTCGGGCGAAAGCTTCGCGATCTCATCCGGCGCGCACGCATAGCTTGTGTCCTGCGGATACTCCTCGCCTTCGACGTCCCAGGTAATCGCGCCCTGCGCCTGCAGTCGCTTCAGGTTCGCGACCACATCGTCTGCCTGTTTCAGCACGCGCCGCTGGAACCGCGCCAGCCCGGCCGGGCTCTTCACGTCGACGGTCGCATCCGTAAAATAGCGGCGCGGGTTCAACGGAAAACCCGCGGGCCGCGTCTTCTCGCCCTGCGGCGAGCTCGCCAGAAACACCGTCCCGATGATTCGCCGGTCTTTCCACGCAAGCGTCTCCGGCCATCTGGAGGCCCAGGCTTTATACGCGTCCCCGGCGACCTGCTCGGGGGGCGCGCCGGCATTGGTAAACCGCAGCGAAACGGTAAAGGAGTCCGCCTCTCCGGGCTTCAGCATGCGCCCCGGCAAATTCCCCGGACGCATGCCGTCCGGCTCGGTGCCACTCACAATAGGCGCATACGCAAAGGGCGTGCCGAGCGCCTGGAAGCCGGTGTACGCCGGCTTTCCGGGCTCCAGTTCCACGGCAACCACCTCGGCCGCACTGAAGTTAGCCACCATGACGCCGGGCTGCGCCTGGTTGTCCACATAGCGTGAGTCGCCCGGCTGGCCGTAGTCGTGCGGGACCCGCGGCAGATGCAGAACGATGGGTACGATCGACGCGCCGTCGAACACAATCCCCGACCCGGACTTGTTCGCCTCCGTCACGACGACGTCCAGCGCATCGCCATGCGGTCGGTACGCCACCTTGATCGAACCCCAGTCGAACTTCGTCGTCCAGCTCTTGTCCGCCGCATCCCACTGCTGGCCGTCGTTGTTGCCGCCCCAGCCGTACTGCCCGTCTTTCTTCACCTGACCTGCGGAGTCGAAGGCTTTCATGTGCTCGATGCGAAACGTATCCTGAGGCCACTTCGACGTATCCGCAAGCACCGCGCCGTGAAACGTAAGCTGCTCCAGTCCCTTCGGTCCAAAATTCACCTGCAGGCCGCGCACCGGCGCAACCGCCTGCTGTCCAGAGGCCATCGCCGTCCCGCAGCAGAAGAAGAGAGCGAGCGTTCTCCGCAGCGCGCTCACAGGGAGTCCGCCGAGACCAGATGAGCATGCACGATAAAACGTTTGGGCGCAGCCCCGATAAAGTCAAAGGGGTAGCACGTGATCAGCGTCATCCCCGGCCGGTCGCCGATATCCATCACCTGCACCGCGTCCGGCAGGACAATCTCGGTCGAATCGATCCGATACCGGAATCGTCCCTCAGTATCTACGATGTCAATGTCCATCCCAGGCTTCACGTTGCGCAGCGGACGGAAGAATGTATCGCGATGTCCGGCCAGAACGAGATTTCCCAGGCCACCCGGCACCGCGCTCCCAGGGATGTGCCCGACGCCCTTCTTCAGCGAGGTCGGGTCGTAGTTGGCCAGCACAGGCACCGTCAACCCGATCCTCGCAATCTCAAGCCTTCCGATCACGCCGCTATTCTCAGGTGGCTTCCCGTCCGCGACGTCGGGTCCGGTTGCGTTCTGTAAAGCCGTCGCGCCGATCGCCTGCCCGGCTACCGCCGCCGTGTGTGCTTCTACCCTGGCTGAAACCAGCACGGCCGCACACAAGAGCGCGCTCACCCAGAGCGCGCCCTCCAGCAGCCGTGCCGATCCTCTCTTCAAGCCCGTGCCGTCGCCTGACGCACGCGGCGCATGGTCAGCAGACCGGCACCGAACAGCGACATAAACCCGAGGAGCGCGATCAGCGGAAGCTCACTCGCCGTGTGCGGAAGCGCCGCCATGGCCGGACGACGTGCGGTGCGCGGACGCGGGGGAACGCTGGCCATCGCCACCTCATTCACCGGAGCCGTCCGCGCCGGAGCGATCGTCGAAGTGACAGGCGCGGCATTGCGAGGCTGCGGAGCGCGGGTGGTAGCCTGCTCCGTCGCGGGAACCTGTGCCGGAGCCTGATACCGCGAAGCCTCGATCCCCTGCTGCGGTCCAACCAGCGTGGGCGACAGCATCCAGAGCGTTACCTCCTGGAGGTCGTTCGACGAGAGCTTTTCCAACTCCGGCCGTCCCTCGGAAGCCGGATCGACCGCCGGAATACGGGTGCCGTTCTTCTTGGCGAGTGCGACTGCTTCAGCCTTCGGGTAGACGAACTCGGCGGAGATGCCGTTCGGAAAGACGAATCCGCGCATCGCCTCGCTGCCCTTCGCGGCGGCATTCAGGGAAACCGGACCGCTCGTGCCCGACTTCGGCATCCCGGAGTCGGGAAGGCCCAGGAACGTCGTCTCCGGTTTGCCGTCCTTCGATACCCGCAAAATCACGCGGTCGCTGAGCCGATCGACCACCTCGATGGTGTACATGCCGGGCTTCAATACCTTGCCCGGAACCTGCGTTTTGGCCGACAGCGAAAAGCTTGCGGTGGTTCCGCCATCGGAGGCCGCCGGAGCAGCGGCGAGCGCAAACCCCGGCACAAAAAGAAGAAGGGAGACAGCTAAGCTGCGCAATGTCATGCGGATATCCTCAAAGTGGAAAACGCAGCTTCGCTCAACGTCAGGCCGAAGTTGCACTTACTTGGGATGCCTATATGGCAGCAATATGGCGAATTCTGTGGCCAACCGCCCGCATACAGGTGAAAAAATCGCCAAACCATGCATCTATCCGTACAGCAGGCCTTCGGCCAATTATGAACCAATATAAGAATCCCGCGGGAACTCTTTCCAAAAAGCTGCTTCCCCTTGCCATCCTGTACTTCTACGCGTGCACCACCCTGCAATTTGTGCGTTACTACACCCGCACCACAAACTTTTACCTCCACATGTCCGCTTACCTCAGCGGGCATGAACGTCTGCCGTTCCAAGAACGTATCCTCCCTGTTTTGTTCATGCGTCCGCTCTACGCTTCCGCCTGGGTCATGCGGCACGCCCATGCTGACGGCGCGTTTACGCCCGAGCGGGGACCGTTTTATCTGCTCAGCCTGATCTCGCTCATCGTGGCTGCTATCTACACGCAGCGGCTCTATCACGCGGTCAGCCGGCAGCGTCTGCTCGGCTGGCTGGTCTATCCGCTCTTTCTCTTCGCCGTGATGTGGAGCTACTCCATTCACAGTGAGGCAAATTACTCCTATCCCTATGACCTGCCGGCCGTGGCATTCTTCGCCGCCGGTCTGTTCTACATCTACAGGCGCAGCTTCCGGGGCGTGTTGGCGGTTGTTCTGATCGGCTCCTTTAACCGTGAGACGACCCTCTTCCTGATCGGCATTTACGTGATTGACGCAGCGTCGCGCAGCGTCTTCCCATGGGTCGAATATCGTTCGCGCGATATGCGCGGCCTCGCTACCTGGTTCTGGCGTCGTTTCGACCTGAGTGCCGTCCCATGGGCGCGCGTTGCGCTGCTCACGGTCGTGTGGGTCGCGATCAAGCTCTCACTCGGCCATCTCTTCGCCCACAATGACCGGTCTGAGGATTTCCTGCGTCTTCACTACAACGAGCGGCTCATGAAGCTGCGTCTGCTGCCCGCCCTCACCAACATCTGCGGTTACACCATTCCGGTTGTTCTTCTCTGCGCCCGCCTGATCCGTCCGGTGCGCTTTCAGAACTACCTGCTCATTCTGCCCGTCTGGTTTGCCGTCATGTGCTGCTCGGGCGTGCTGGTCGAGACCCGCATCTACGGGGAATTATGCTCGTTTTCCGCGGTCGCGCTCGTCCTCATCCTCGAGGAGTACGCTGTCCGCGCCCTGAATGGATGCAGGCAGCTCGAAGAAGAAGAGCCCACCGCGCAACGCCTCGCGGCCTGAACCGCAGAACCGGGACGCAGCGCAGGAACAGCCGGCGGTATGCCGGCTGTTTCGCGCTCCTGGATCACGGACGAAGGTGCAACTTCGTCGCCGCAGCGTTAGAGATCTTTCAGCAGTTCGGACAGGCTCATCTTCAATCCCAGGGCCAGCACCTCGAGCATCGGCAGAGAGATGGATTTGCGTCCGCGTTCCACATCCGAGATAAAGGAACGGTCGATCCCGAAATCGATTGCCATGCGCAGCTGCGTCAGATTCCGCTCCCTGCGAAGTTGACGCAGACGGACGCCGAAGCGGCTGCTCACATCCATGGGGAGATAGTAGTTGCCGGGGTTGCGCGAGGCCGCACAGTCCGCGGACCGCTGGACCAGATAAGGAGCCTGTGATGCGGTTGCTGCGTTGCGAGGCATCGCCGGGGACATCTCCTGGGGTCTTGTGGCCTCCCTCGACCGCCGACGAAAGTCGGCCTTCAGCGCTTCCGGCGAGGGACGGAGGCGGGTCGCCATCAGGGGCGGAAAGCACACGGCACCCGGCCGTGCACCAAACGTCAAGAGGTTGCGAGCGACGGGTGTGGCTACATTTGCCAACCCCGTCTGCCTAGTATGACGCGTCTTGTCGGCCAGACGACCGCATATTGCAGCCATTAGACGACATTTTACCTCCGCTCCGTGAACGCGCATCGGCATGTACTCGCAGCAGCGCCGTATCTCCCTGCCTCCGAAGACTTTGGCCCCGATCCTGCGATCGGCTCTCAGTTCACGATGGTAAAGCTGTAACAATTTGGATGTACGCCCGCCTTGCCCGCGATCGACAACGTAAAGCTTCGTCCCGGCACGCGCGCCGAGACCCCGAACGGCTGCAGCGCCGTCGTCACGTCTTTGCTGCAGGTCGTGTTCAGCCGCCCGTCCAGACTCATATCCGGAGTAATCAGTATCTGGCTCGCGGCATTCACTGCGCCCGTCGTGACCCTGACGCTGCTCGCTCCGGCAGGGATGGAGAAGCTGCCCGATGCGGCGAACCCGCATGCAGTCTCCTGCCCCACAGCGCCGGAACAGTTCGATAAAGTGTTGATTCGGCTGGTAATCATTCCCTGCGGAAATCCGACGAGCAGCGTTCCGGGATCGTACGTCACCTGCGCCTCGGCCGGACGTGAGCCGGGAAGCGCAAAGAGGTTGAACGGCGTCTTGTCGCCCAGCGCTGTGTTCCCGATATCGATGACCGCGTTGTACTCCTGGCCTGCGGGCATGGGCCCTCGCTGGAACTTCAGCAGATCCGCGAAGTTGCCTCCAAAGCTCATCGCCGGCACCGGATCGACCGCGCCTCCACCCGGCCGGTAGAGCGAGGCTGGATTGTTGTTGCTCAGATAGAAAGGGTGGTACGTGCCGGAGATCGCCGGCCCGCTCATGGAGATGTTCATGCATCCCAGCGCGCCGTCCTGATCCGTGGGAGTAAACACCGTGCAGTTATCGAAGATGCCGAATCCCCCGAACGATTGAAACCTCGGGTTTTCAACCGTATCGCCCGTCTCCCAGTTCACCTTGTTCGGCTCGAGCAGCGGAGCGGCCGGCGCTGCCGTGTTCGCCACCACCTCCGCGCTCGGGTACAGGTGAAAGCCGGAGTCGATCTGCTCCGCCTCGGAGGTCAGCCGAGGTAGCGTGTGGGTGGAGATCGTTCCGGCAATCTGGCTCCCGTAGATCAGATGCACCCCGTCCACGGAGCCGAACACGTAGTAGCTGGTGCGAAAACCCGTCGCGGCGAGGTTTGCGTCGAACGACAGCGACTGCCCGGCGATCCCGCCCTGAAACACGATGGAGCCCGCCGTATGCGGGTTGCGCACCTCCAGCGTCAGCCGCTGCAACCCGTTGCGCGGAGCCTCCACCCCGGTCAGTCGCACCTCTTCCGGATACTGCGGCCCTGCGATCGCGACGACGTCACCGGCCCGGAATGCGGGCGTCTGGCCTCCGATCGCGCCCAGCGTGCAGTCCACCGTTCGCGTGGTTCCCTGTCCCGCCACGTTGGACCAGGGGAGCGCAGCCACGGTCGTGCACCACGCCGTCGTCAGCGGAAGCCGACCCGCCACCCCGTGCACCGTTACTGCCGTCGTGGGCAGTTGATTAAGATAGGTCTTGCCGAAAGGCTGCGACCTCCCGTTCAGCCTGCCCGCGATCTCGCCCTTGCTGATGTCGAGCAGCATGCATCCGTTGCAGGTCGCCCCCCAGCCCGGCTTTGCCGCGGGGTTTACCGCAAGCTGCAGCGCGGTCGAGCCCGGTCCGGCGCCGCGCGCGACGGTTCCGTGGAAATACCCCGCAATCTCCCCGGACTGCACCGTGATGCCGGTCACGCCCTCATCCGACAACGCCGCCCTTCCTCCGCCATACACATACAGATACAGCCCGCCAAGGTCGCCCGTGGCATTCTTGACGATGCCCGCCCCCTCATACTGATCGATACCGCTGTTCCCGAAGGTCACCTGCGGCGACCCGATCACGCTGGTCACGGTCCATCCGCCCATGTTGCCGAAGTTGGTGGACGGCCCCCACGTATGCACCTGCGGCGAGAACAGGATCCGGTGACCGAACCCGTTCGGCTGCAGGGGTCCGCTGAAGTTGCCCTGCAGCAGATTGCAGGTGCCCGACAGCCCCGCATGCAGGCACTGCGGATCGTTGATGCTTTCATACGTCACCGGGCCAGGCGATGCAGGAGCCGGACCGGCCGGAGTCGGCGGGGCCTGCTGCGCGGCGGCGGCGAGGAACAGCATAAGCAAGGAAGCCACACCGATGAGGGCAGGGAACTTCATGAAACCTCCTGGGATCAGCCCGATTCTAGCCGCGCCACACCCGCTTCCCGCACCCGCTAAGATGAAACCGGAGGGACCACGCCCGGCCGATGCAGATCGTCCTCACAGCTCTGGCGCGCAGCTTTCGGCGCGTCACCCTGCTCCGGCCTGCCGTCATTCCGGCCATCCTGCTTTGCGCGGCTTCGTTTCCCGTCGCTTCGCTGCCCGCGCAGCAGCTCGCCCACCGCGGCTGGGCAGGGAACAACATCGCCGCCGACCCGTGGTGGAAGCACCTGCTCCTCTATCGTCTCGACCCCCTCAGCTTTCAGGACGCCGATGGCGACGGCTTCGGCGACCTGCGCGGTGTAGCGGACCGCCTCGATTACCTCTCGTCGCTTCATATCGACGCCCTCGTGCTCAGCCCTTTCGAGCTCCGGCCGAACCCCGCGTCCCAGGGAGAGTCGGTGGCGTGGGATCCGCGGTACGGGTCCGCCGAGGACCTCGACCGGCTCGAGCAGGAGGCAGCCCGCCGCGGGATCCGGCTGTTGATCGACCTCCCGCTTGACGGCGCTCGAAGCTCCGAGCAGACCCTTGCCGCCGCCCGCTTCTGGCTCAGCCGCGGGATCGCCGGCCTGTGGCTCACACAGAATCCCGGGGCGCCCGCAATCCAACCCGCCGCCCGCGCTGAAATCATCCGCGATCTGCGCCGCCTCTGCACGTCATGGCCGGGCGACCGCATCCTTGTCGATACTCTCCCCGGCAGCGCACCCGACGTGGCCCATGCAGTCCGCAAAGCCGACGTCCGCAAAACGAACCGCTCACGGATAAGCCGTCCAGGCCATCCAGGCCCGGCCCATTCAGGCGCAGCCCGTCCGCAGCCCGCTCCCGCCATCGCGCAGCTCTCGGTCGACCCGCTTCTCGCCGGGATCAACGTCTGGACTCCCGCCACCGTACGCGGAATCCTTACCCTCGAGGCTGGCACTCCCTCGCCGGTACAGGCCATGCTCGAGGCCAGCGACACCGACACGCGCCCGCGCAGCTTCGACCTTCTCGGCGCCGGACTCCCCGAATCCGACAAAGTCGCCGTCGCCAAACAGCTTGCTACGCTGCTGTTTACCGGCCGCGAGGCACCCGCGCTCCTGTTCGGGCAGGAGATCGGCCTGGCCCGGGCGCGCGGCCCTGCTT
>CAXTVJ010000002.1:172040-176805 GCA_964247715.1 uncultured Acidobacteriaceae bacterium
GCTCTGGTCCCGGCGGCTCCGTCGCTGCTCGCTCTGGTCCCGGCGAGACGGGGGCTGCCGGCCAGACACTCGCGCTCACCCCCCCGCCCATGCAGTGGGGCGGCACGTCCGGCTTCTCCTCCGCCGCATCCTGGATCGAGAGGGGACCCGACGCCGCGAGCGAGAACGTCGCCGCCGAAGCAGCCGATCCGGCCAGTCTGCTCGCCTGGTACCGCACTCTGGCGCAGATCTGGCACACCGAGCCTGCGCTCCACGATGGCGGCACCCTCACCCCGCTCGAAACCGGCTATGCCGACGTACTGGCTTGGCTGCGCCGCGGATCCGGGCCGCAGGCGCACGCCGCGCCGGTCATCGTCGTCTGCAACCTGTCCGCGCATCCCGTCGTCATCTCGCTCGATCAGCCCCTGCGCCTTGCCGGAGCCGAGCCGCGCGAGGGCATCCGTCCTCTGGCGCTCGCGCCCGCCTCGCCCGCGGCTCCGTCGTCTCCCGGAGCCGCCATCGCGCTGGCCCCGCGTGGCGTTTACCTGGGCGAGCTCCGCCATGCCGGGCTGGAGGATGCGCTCCAGCCTCCGCTAAGCCGTCACCGGCACGGACGCTAGCTCCGGCTGCAGGCCGGCCTGCGCATACCCTGCGTAGACCCGGTCGAAGACTGCATCCCAGCTGCAGGTCAGCGCATAAGTGCGCGCCGCCAGCCGCATGGCCCCGAAGTGCTTCGGATCGCGCAGCATCGCCCCGGCCGCCGACGCAAAATCCTCATCCCGCGCGATCGCGCCGGTCTCGCCCTCGCGTACGATGAACTTCGGACCGCCGTCCGGCGTCACCACCGCCGGCACCCCGCTGGCCAGCGCCTCCAGCACCACATTCCCAAACGTGTCCGTATGAGAAGGAAAGACCAGCAGATCCATGTTGGCGCACGCCTCTGCCAGAGCCGCCCCGCGCAGCACTCCCGCAAACTCCGCCCCCGCACCGCATCCTGCCAGCTCGCGCCGCAGCCACTCTTCCTCCGCTCCCTGCCCCACGATCAGGAAACGCGTATGCAACCCCCCGGCCTGCATCTCCCGCTGCACCCGCGGCAGCAGCGCCACATTCTTCTCAATGGAGAGCCGCCCCACGAATCCAAGCACGAACGGGTCGTCCGCCGTCCCGACCGCGGCTCTTCGGGTCCGGTGCGCGGGGGAAAATGTCTCCGTGTCCACGCCCCGCTGCATCAGCGCGCACGGCCGTCCGGTGGCGCCCGCGAGCATCGCGCACAGTTCCGTATTGGGCGCGAACAGCACCCGCGCCAGCGCATAAAAGCGCTGTGAAATCTCGAGCGCCGTTCCCTCGATGGCGCCGTCGGTCGCAGGCCCCAGCGAGCCCGGAATCAGGCTCGTCAGCCACGTCAGCCGGCGCGCCGCATATTCATGCACATTGGTGTGCCACGACGCCGCAAGCGGGATTCCCAGCTTCCACGCAAAATACGCCGCGAACATGCCCAGTTCGCTCGGCCCGGTCAGATGCAGCACATCCGGCTTGAACCGGCGCAGCTCGTTCTCGATCAGATCGCCGTGCCGCCAGAACATCGGATCGAAGCTGAGATCCTTTTCCATCCCGACCGCCGCCACCGACCGCGGCAGCTCCACGGTTCGCAGAGCGCCGTCCTGCTCGACCGTCTCCGGCCGGCTTCCCGCCCGGATGCAAAGGAACGGCAGCCTGTGACGTTTCGCATACGCAACAAAGTTACGGCTGGTGTGGGCGACCCCGTTCACCTCGTGAAATGAGTCCGGAAAAAAGGCAACGCGCGGTACTCGCTGCATGCCTCTACTGTATTCCCGGAGCTTCGCGTGTGTATCGACAATCGATCCAGGCCGCCGCGCAGGTCCGCGTTTCTCGTCGGCCGCCCCCTGCGGCGCGCACAATCCTGTCGCAATCTTCGCGCTTGCGGCTAATATCGGTGGAACAGGAAAAACCGCTCTGTGAGCGCACGCCGAATGGCATCGAAGCAGCAGCCGCGACAAGCGGCAGGACCCGCAGTTGACCACTGAACCTAAATCCCGCGAAGCGCTTGAGCGCGAACTGCTCGCCAGCGAGGAGCGCTTCCGCACCTTCATGAATCACGCGCCCTTCCTGGCGTTCATCAAGGACGCCGAAGGCCGCTTCCTCTTCTACAACGACCTGATGGCGCAGCGGTTTGGCATCTCGAGCACCGAGTGGCTCGGACGCCGCGACTTCGACATCTGGCCCGACGAGATCGCCCGCGCCATGCACGGCAACGACGTCGCCGTGATCGCGGGCGGGGGCCCCGTCGAGCGTCTCGAAGAGACCACCGACGCCAACGGTCGGCGTACCACCTGGAAGGTTCACAAGTTCGTCTGGCATGACCCGCAGGGCCAAGCCCTGATCGGCGGCATCGCAGTCGACATGACGCTCGAGCTCGCACGCGAAAATGCGCTGACCGAGCTGAATGTGCGGCTGGAGCGCCTCGCCACCCTCGACGCACTCACCGGGCTCGGCAATCGCCGCCTGCTCGACGAGCGCATCGACTACGAGTTCCTTGCCGCCACCCGGCACGATCAGCCGCTCTCCGTCGTGCTGCTCGACATCGACGACTTCAAAAGCCGCAACGACCGTTTCGGCCACGCCTCCGGGGACGACGTCCTCCGCCGGATCGGCCGCCTCATCACCGAAACCCTGCGCGCCACCGACACCGGCGGACGCTATGGCGGCGAGGAGTTCGTCGTCGTGCTGCCCTGCGCCACCGGGGAAGGCGCCCGCATCTTCGCCGAGCGCCTCCGCAGCGCCATGCGTCTCGAGCCGTGGCCCGGCGAACCCGTGACCGCCAGCTTCGGGGTCGCGACCCTCGACGCGCAGACCATCAGCGGACGCCGGCTGATCGCCATGGCCGACCACGCCATGTATGAGGCTAAACACACGGGCAAGGACCGCGTCGTCGAATACCGCGACATCCGCGTGCGCCGCCCTACCTTCGCCGCCGACGAACAAACGCAAACCGCCGACCTGCTGCATTAGTCCCGCTTCCGTGACCGCATCCCATCACCCCTGCCACGCAAAGCCGAGCCCTCGTGCAACGTCGCTCTCCGCCAAAGCAGAACGGCCCGCCGGGCAGTCTCGTAACGCCCGCCTCCTCCCTGATCTCAGTCGTGGCCGACGGCCAGCGCCGCTCGCATCGAGCTCCGGTCGTTCCACGCCAGGCGCAGCGGACCCGACACCGGAGCCGTCCCCATCGCCCGCACGCAGCCCATCAGCGCCGCGATGTACACCGGCACCGGACCGCCGGGCTCCCCCTGCCCGTCCGGCCAGATCGTCGACAGCGGTTTCATCTCGCCGTTGCGATCCGGCGAGAACACCCGCTCGTCCCAGCGCCGCATCCCCTCCGGAAAATGCGGGTAGTTGCGGATCGCATCCAGCGTCGACTGCAGAATCCGGTGCTTCCACGGCTGCCGGTACTGCGGCATGAACAGTACATGCGATACCCGATCCCGGCGCACCTGCTGAACAAACTCCGCGAACGTCTGCGCCGCGGTCAGGTTCACATTCGCGTTCGGCTCAATGCCGTGCCGGTCGCCGCCCGAGATCACCAGCTGGTTCCACTGCCTGGCCAGCGTGTGCGTGTCGCGATTCTCATTCCAGTGGCGCAGCCCGTTCAGTTCCAGCGCATCGAGGAACTGCCCGTGCGCGGCCAGAAAGTCGTTTACCAGCACGCCATGCCGATCCTGCCCGATCCGGTACAGGTCCCACAGCGGGTGGTTGAAGATCAGCAGAACCTCCGGCTGCGCGTGCAACCCGGCCAGCAGCTCGCCCAGCAGATGCCGGGGCCGCGTGCTCACGTCCAGCGCCGTGAACTGGTTCAGCCGCCCAATCCACTCCGAAGCCCTCGCCGAGGGCAGATTGTGCACGCCCAGATGAAACGCCGTCGGCTTTGCGCCCGGGACCGCCGACTCGTTCGCATACGGCACCGTCCACTCCACCGAGATGGGAATCTCGCGCGCTGCATCCAGCGAACGCAGCATCTGCGGAGCCGTGATGTCGTCATGATCCGAAAGCGACACCAGGCCCTGCAGGTCCAGCCGCTGCTCAATCTGTTCGCGCTCGAGATCGAACGCCAGCCGCGGCGTCAGCGGCGGCGTCCAGTAGCAGCGCGCATAGTCCGGCGCAATGCCGGAGCACCTCGCCGCCCGCTTCTCCGCCCAGCGCATGATCGGCTCCAGCACCCCGATATCGGTCGAGAGCTCTGCGATGAAGTCCAGCGTCTCCTTCGATTGATTGGTATGCGAGTGCAGCGAGACCCCGGTACGGAAGTTTCGGGCCGCATGGGGCTCCCGCCAAAGGTACGAAACGGATGTCTGGCTCACAGGAGACCTCCCGAGTGCTGGCCTCAGTCTCGCCCCCGACTGTGACGGGGCGGTGACTGCACTGCGAACGGGGCTTGAAATTGCATCCTGTCTGTATCGGAGAAGGTACGCGCACCTCGCCGGCACACCCGGCCTATCCGCGATGCTCCCGGTAGTGAATCGCCTCGGAGATCCCGATCCAGATATCGAGCATCCCCAGCCCCGAAACCACCCCGCGCGCCGGACCCGTCCGCAGCAGCGCCCACAGCGCCGGATGCGACGTAAAGAAGAGATTGTGATCCCACACCGCGTGCCACCATGGCAGCAGGGTCACAATAACGCCGAGATACACGCAGAAAAGCACCAGAATGAACAGCGAGATGCGCTGCAGCCACACCGGCGCCGCCTCCGAAGCCGGCTGCGGCTGCTCCGGA
>CAXTVJ010000002.1:176905-195975 GCA_964247715.1 uncultured Acidobacteriaceae bacterium
GATGCGCTGCAGCCACACCGGCGCCGCCTCCGAAGCCGGCTGCGGCTGCTCCGGATTCTGCGCCGCGGCCCCGCGCGGAGGGGCAGGCGTCGCTCCGCGCGGAGGGGCAGGCGTCGCTCCGTCCTCGGGAAGATTCGCAAATAAATCTGGCTGCACCGCCATCCGACCGCGCCCTCGCTCCAGACCTCTAACCTAGCAGAAATGAAGCGGGTGCCCCGTAGTCGCGCGCAAGCGCTACCGTCGCTGGCGTCTCCTCTCCCATCGGTTGTCGTTCCGGGTAAAGCCAGCTCCTGCGATCGGATCACACGGGGGAACTGGCGCGCCGCAAGCCCCCGTCTGCGAAAATAGCTCCATGCTCCAACTCCAGGGCGCCGGCAAGCGCTTCGGCACCAGGCTCCTCTTCGACGACGTCAACTGGCTCATCACCCCCGGCGAGCGCAGCGGCCTCGTCGGCGGCAACGGCACCGGCAAATCCACCATGCTCAAGGTCCTCGCCGGCATGGAAACCCTCGACTACGGCCAGGTCTCCCGCACCAAAGGCATGACCCTCGGCTACCTCCCCCAGGACGGCCTGCACATGCGCGGCAAGACCGTCTTCGACGAGTGCCTCTCCGTCTTCGACGAGCTGCGCGGCCTTGAAAACGAGCTCGAAACCCTCACCCACAGCCTCTCCGACCTCGACCCCAGATCCCCGGCCTACAAGACTGTCGCCGACCGCTACTCCGAGATCGCCGACCTCCTCCATACTCACGACATCTACACCCTCGACTCCCAGGTAGGCTCGGTCCTCGGCGGCCTCGGCTTCTCCAAAGAAGACTGGGAGCGCCGGACGGAAGAGTTCTCAGGAGGCTGGCAGATGCGCATCGCGCTCGCCAAGCTCCTGCTCCAGAAACCCTCGCTCCTCCTGCTCGACGAGCCCACCAACCACCTCGACCTCGAAACCCGCAACTGGCTCGAAGACTATCTCCGCAACTACGAGAACGCCTTTGTCCTCATCTCGCACGACCGCTACTTCCTCGACGTCACCGTCGGCAAAATCGTCGAGCTCTGGAACAAGCGCACCCACTTCTACACCGGCGGCTACGAGAAGTTCGTCGTGCAGAAGGAAGAGCGCAAGGTCCAGCTGATGAACGCCTACAAGAATCAGCGCGAGCGCATCGACGACCTCGAAGCCTTCATCAACCGCTTCCGCTACCAGGCCACCAAGGCCAAGCAGGTCCAGTCGCGCATCAAGGAGCTCGAAAAGATCGAGCGCATCGAAGTGCCCGACGAAGAAGCCACCATCCACTTCACCATCCCGCAGCCGCCCGCCTCCGGCCGCACCGTCATCGAGGTCTCCAACCTCTCGAAGCAGTACCCCATGCCCGTCGTCGAAGGCCGCCCCGCCGGCATCAAGCAGATCCTCGAGGACGTTTCCTTCCAGATCGACCGCGGCGACCGCATCGCCCTCGTCGGCGCCAATGGAGCCGGCAAATCCACCCTGATCCGCATGCTCAGCGGGCTTGAGCCGCCCACCTCGGGCGACATCCGCCTCGGCCACAACGTCCTCGCCGACTACTTCGCGCAGGACCAGTACAAAGTCCTCGACCCCGCGGCCGAGATGCTCGACGACATCGCGGGCATCGCCCCCAAAGTCCCGGTCGTCGAGCTCCGTTCCCTCCTCGGCTGCTTCATGTTCTCCGGCGAAGACGTCTTCAAAAAGCTCGGCGTCCTCTCCGGCGGCGAACGCAACCGCTACGCCATGGCCAAGATGCTCGTCTCGCCCGCCAACATGCTCCTGCTCGACGAGCCCACCAACCACCTCGACCTCCGCGCCAAAGACGTCCTGCTCGACGCCATCCGCAACTTCACCGGCACCGTCCTCTTCGTCTCTCACGACCGCTACTTCATCGACGGCCTCGCCACCCGCGTCTTCGAAGTCGAAGACCGCCGCGTCCACATCTACCCCGGCAACTACGAGGACTACCTCTACCGCAAGCAGGGCGGCCCCGCCACCACCAGCGCCACCCTCGCCGCCCACAACCAGACCCACGCCAAAGCGAATTCGGCAGCCTCTGGTCGCACAGCTCTTGCTTCTACCCCAGCTGCACCCTCTTCGAACTTGTCATTCCGCAGCGAAGCGGAGGAATCTGCAGTCCCTGCGGCCACAACTCCCCCCGCAGCCCCCAAACCCGAAGTAAGGAAGTTAAACCCCATCAAGCTGAAACTCCTCGAAGACGAAGTCCGCGCCACCGAAGAAGCGATCCCCACCCTCGAAGAGCGAATCACGCAGACAGAATCCGCCTTGGGCGCCTACACTTCCGCCGACGAAGCCCAGCGCCTCTCCGCCGAGCTCGACCGCCTCCGCGAAGAGCACGAACACCTTCTCGCCCGCTGGGAAGACCTGGGCACCCAGCTCGAACTCCAGCGCGACTAAGCACCTGCCACGAAGATCGCGAACGCAGCCGCTTGACGCCCCGTTTACAATGAATGCAGAACGAGCCACACCGCAGCCCTGGCCCGCAGCCAGGGCTGTCGTGTCTGAGGTCCAGACCTAAGCTCTTCCTTTTGAATACTTTGAGACTTGAAGTACCGGGGGGGGTACCTACCGTCCTTCACGCAGCCGGCTCGCCAGCCGTTCCGGCAAGCCGGCCATCAGGATCTGTCCCTGGGCCGAGACCAGGTCGTACGGCACCCGGTGAAACGTGATCTCGCAGGCCTCCGCGTCGAAGATCGCGAACGCCGCCCGCCAGTCGAAATCTCTCGGCTGGCCGACTGATCCCGGGTTGATCAGGTGACGCGTCTCAGGTTCCAGCTTCAGCGTCCACTGCTCGGGCCGGCTGCGGCTCTCGTCGCCCGCATTGCGCGGCGCGGCCATCGGCGGACGCACCTCGTGCCACTGGTGCTCCTGCTGCGAGAACCCGCCCTGAATATGGGTGTGCCCGAAGAACGTGATCGGCGTCTCCATCTGCTGCAGCGGCATCCAGGCATCGCGCATGTTGAGAATGTACTTGTCCTCATCGAGCGGCGAGCCATGTGCGCAGGAGACGCCCTTCGCCCCCGGTGAAAGCGGCCCCTGCGGAACCTCTTTGAGCCACGCCGTGTTCTCGTCCGAGAGCACGTCGCGGGTCCACAGCGCCGCCGCCCGCGCCACCGGATTGAACCCCGTTGCCGCGGTCAATCCGCAGCAGACGCGATCGTGATTGCCCCGCACGACCAGCGTCTCGAGCGGCTTCATGCGCTCGATCACCTGGTTGGGACTGCCGCCGTAGCCGACCAGATCGCCCAGATTCCACAGCTCATCCCACCGCCCTTCCGCTGCCGCCAGCACGGCGTCCAGAGCTTCGAGATTGGCGTGAATATCCGAGAGTACGAGGGCGCGCATGGGTGGCAGGGGACAAGGCCGATGATACAGGACCGAGGCACTCCTACGACGGAACGGCCAGCGGACGCGAGCGGTTGGTGCGCATGGTGGGCGCGCTGGCCAGCAGCCTGCGCGTGTACTCGTGCTGCGGTGCGCGGAACAGCTCCATGGCCGGCCGGTGTTCGACGACTTGCCCGTGCAGCATCACCGCGATCTCGTCGCCCGGCTCCCGGCACGCCTCGGCAACTACGGCCAGATCGTGCGAGATAAAGATCATCGCGAGGTTGTGGGTTCGGCGCAGCTCCGCCAGCAGCTCCAGAATCTGCGCCTGCACGGTGACGTCGAGCGCCGTGGTCGGTTCATCGGCGATCAGCAGCCGCGGCCGGTTGATCAGCGCCATCGCGATCAGAATGCGCTGCCGCTGACCGCCCGAGAACTGGTGCGGATAGTCCCGCATGCGCCGCTCAGGCTCGGGCAGCCCGACCTCGCGCATCGCGGTCAGCACGCGCTCCCGCACCTCGCGGCGCGAGGTGCGCGGGAAGTGCGCCAGCAGCGCCTCGGCGATCTGCTCGCCAGCGCGCATCACCGGGTTGAGCGCGGTCATTGGCTCCTGGAAGATCATCGCGATCCCGCTCCCGCGCAGGGCCCGCATGCGCGTCTCCGGAAGCGACAACGTGTTCTGTCCGTTGAGTACGATCTCGCCGCTGGTCTCGGCGTGCGGGGGCAGCAGCCGAAGCAGCGCCAGCGAAGTCACCGACTTGCCGGAGCCGGACTCGCCCACCAGCCCGAGGGTCTGGCCGGGCCGCAGCGCGAACGAAATCCCTTCGACCACGGGGCGGCCGCCGAACCCGACCGTGAGGCCGCGAACCACCAGCAACGGCGGCTTCGCAGGCAGGTTGAGAGGCGAACTGGAGGTGGAAGACACGGCTCGCTTCCAGAGTAACGAACCTGCTTGCCGGCGCGCCGTTACCAGCCCTCGATGGAATCGAACTGCAGGCCTGCCGATCTGAGGAGATCGACCGTCATTTTGCGTCTAACAAGTGTGATGAAGGGTCGAGTTCTTCCGTGTCTTGTTGCTGGAGCGGCGATGGGCGTCGCCGCACTGCCTTGTGCGCGGGCACAGATGCACGCGGTCAAGAAGCCGGAGACGGTAGTGCGCGCCGTCGGTATTTACGAGTACACCGGCGAGGAAAGCAAGCCAGCCGCCATGCGTCTGGTCCCGATCTCCCTCTTCATCAACGGCGAGCTTGAGGATGCCGGAATCTATATGGCGCGACCGGCGCCGTTCGCGCTCGAGACCGGCACGGTGTACGAGGCGGAGAAGTCCGGTTTGCCGGAGGGCACGCTCGATCTGGCCTATGCGAACCGGCTGATCGGCGGCGAAGCGACGGAAATCGAGGACGGCTGGGTGGCTTTCGGGCTGTTTCATCCGAGGCCGAACGAGGTTCTGGTCGCGCACAGGCAGCGCGGTCCGCTGTCGAAGGTTGAGGTGGGCGGCGGTAAGCCGGAGCCAGTCTCGGACGATCGCCCGCACCTGACCTCCCGTAACGGAGGCACGGGCAGTTCGTCTGGTTCCTCTACCTCGTCTGGTTCCTCTACCCCGTCCGGTTCCTCGACCGCGGCCGGCGCAGGAACGAGTACGCCGGCCTCCGATCCGGACCGGCCCACGCTGCATCGCGCGCCGAACAGCGGATCTGATACCAGCCCCAGCGCAACACCCTCCACTGCGAGCTCGGCAAGCAGTACTCCGGGGAGTACGAGCGCGGATTCGAACCCACCCGCGCCGGTGAAGGTCGACGACGAGGATAACGCGGATCGGCCAACCTTGCGCCGGAGAACGCCCGCGCAGACGAAGGCCGATCAGAAGAAGAAGGACTCAGCCCGCGTGGTGGCTGGAAACGATTTGAACGACGATCCAGATCGTCCCACGCTGCATCGCGGCACCGCGCACAATCCGGAGCAGGACATCGTCCCACTGCGCGGCACGCCCGCCGAGATGCAGCAGGTCGTCGCCGTCTCGGACGCAAGGAATCGCGAGCCGCACGATTTCGCGCGGGCATGGGAGAGCGATGCCGAGCGTGCCCAGGTGCTGGCGAAGATGCAGGCGTTTGCCAGAACAAAGCTGGCTGCCTATAAGGAGCCGGGCGTATCGTCGGCTCCCGCGCCGGTGAGGAAACCGGCCGCTCCGAAGACCGGCACCGCTGCCGCCGCAGCCCGGAGGAAACAGGCCGCCGCTGCCGCTGCCGCTCCGACGATTGCGTTGACTGGGGAGCAACTGCGCGGGTTCACCCTGAGTTATGGCGGTTCGCCAACCTACGTGTACGGTGCGAGCACACCAGGCACGGCAGGCGCTGCACGATACGTCTGGGTGGTCGCGCAGGACGACCCGATGAACGGGCTGACGGTCGCGCTCGCCGGCGTCAGCGACTCCGCGCACCTGGACGACACGCCGTGGATGCGCTTCGTCGATGCTGTGGATGTGGAGGCCTCGAACCGCGCGTCCCTGCTGTTCGAAATGCGCGAGCAGCATACGCGGCAGTTCGCGCTCTACCGCGTGATTGGCGGCGAGGCGACGCAGAGCCTGGTGACGGGAACCACCGAGTAGCCCCGGCAAAGATTCCGCCTGCCGATTCCGTTCCGCAGGACTGGCCTGCCTGCAGCCTCGAGGCATCCTACCGCGCATGTCCGTTCCGTTCATCGAGTTTGTGGGTCCGGCGCACGACCTCCAGATCGGCGGGATCAAGCTGCTGGGTTTCGACACCAGGAACGCGCACAAGTTGCTGCTGACGGCCTGCTTCCTGCTGGGGCTGTACGCCATCGGTGCGCTGCTGCGTTTCCTGGCCCACGCAATCGGCGGCAAGAAGCAGAAGGCGGCCTTCTGGACACGGCAGGGCGTCAGTCTGGTGACGTTTCTGCTGGGTGTCATCGGCATCGTCTCCATCTGGTTCGACAACCCCGGACGGCTGGCGACTGCCGCCGGCCTGGTCAGCGCGGGCCTCGCCTTCGCGCTGCAGAAGGTCGTCACCAGCTTTGCCGGATATTTCGTCATTTTGCGCGGGAAGACCTTCAACGTCGGCGACCGCATCATGATGGGCAGTGTACGCGGAGACGTGATCGCGCTCAACTTCATCCAGACCGTCATCATGGAGATGGGCGAGCCGCCCTCGACGCAGAGCGACGATCCCGGCATGTGGGTGCACAGCCGCCAGTATTCGGGGCGCATCGTGACCGTTTCGAACTCGAAGATCTTTGATGATCCGGTCTACAACTACACGCGCGATCTCCCGTATCTCTGGGAAGAGATGATGCTGCCCGTCTCGTTCAAGGACGATCGGCACAAGGCCGAGCAGATCATGCTCGACACCGTGACGAAGCATACGCAGGAGATCGTCAACCTTGCCGGGCCTCAGCTCGAACGACTGAAAGAAGAGTTCTTCATCGAGAACGCCGACGTGAAGCCGCGCGTGTACCTGCGCATCACCGACAACTGGGTAGAGCTGTCGATTCGCTTTCTGTGCGGCACACACAACGTCCGTGGGCTTAAGGACAAGATCAGCCGCGACATGCTGGACGCGCTGGACGCGGCCGGCATCGGCATCGCCTCCGGGACGTATGAGATCGTCGGCCTGCCGCCGATTCGCGTGGAAGGTCTTCCGCGCAGCTAGAAGCTCTGCTGCCTGAGCCACTCGCGGAAGGCTGCGCCGAGCTGCGGGTGTTTGGCTCCCAACCCAACCGTGGCACGCAGGAAACCCTGTTTATCGCCGGCATCATGGCGCTTGCCCACATAGGAGAAGCCGTAGACTTTTTCGTGCGCGAGCAGCGCCTTGATGGCGTCGGTGAGCTGGAGCTCGCCGCCTGCGCCGGGGGTGATGCCCTCGATCATCTCGAAGATGCGGGGGGTGAGGATATAGCGGCCGATGATGGCGTTCTGGCTGGGCGCTTCCTCGGGCTTCGGCTTCTCGACCAGGTTGCGGACGGCGAGCAGACGCGGGTTCTTGAGGTCGGGCGTGCAGTCGAGGCAGCCGTAGTTCTGGATGGCCGCGCCTTCGACGACCTCGGAGCCGAGAATGGAGGACTGGACCTCTTCGAACGCCTCGACCATCTGCTTCATGCAGGCGATGTCGGCATCGACGATGTCGTCGGGCAGGATGACCGCGAAGGGCTCGTCGCCGACCAGCTCTTTGGCCATGAGGACGGCATGGCCGAGACCGAGCGGCTCCGCCTGGCGGGTGACCGTGATCTTCGCCAGCTTCGAGACGGAGCGCGCAATCTCGAGCAGCGCGGTCTTATTCTTGGCGGCGAGCGAGGCTTCAAGCTCGGGGCTGCGGTCGAAATGATCTTCCATCGTGGTCTTGCCGCGCGAGCTGACGAGGATGATCTCGGTGCAGCCGGCCGCCACCGCTTCTTCGACGCCGTACTGGATCAGCGGCTTGTCGACGAGGCAGAGCATTTCTTTGGGTGTGGCCTTCGTGGCCGGGAGGAAGCGCGTGCCGAGACCGGCGGCGGGGAAGACGGCTTTGCGGATCTTCTGGGAGGACATGTTTCCGGTGAGCTCTTTTCGTCTGCGAGTTAGAGTTTCATGCTAGCAAAGCGGAGGCGTTCCCACAGTGCACCTTGGTGCCAGCGGCGAGAGCTCTTCGGGGGATTGGACGGGTATTCCCCCACCCGTACTTAAGTACGCAAAGTATTCGAAGCATGCTACTTAGGCGTGGACTCGAAGGCGGGGCCCTGAGGAGTCTGGCAAGCCGCGTGCGGCGCGGGACGGCGGCTTTCCCCAGGGGCGGTTCGGGCGCGGCTATGCTGGAGGCATGTGGGTCAAGATCTGCGCGAACACGAATCTGGAGGATGCTCTGGAGGCGGCTCGGCTGGGAGCGGATGCGGTCGGCTTTGTGTTCGCGCCGAGCGTGCGTCAGGTCCAGGCGGCGCAGGTTCGGGCGATTACGGAGCGGATGCGGGCGGGTCTGGAGCGCGTCGGGGTGTTTGCGGCGGGGGACGCAGCGGAGGTTGCCGGAGCGGTGCGCGAGGCAGGTCTGACGGCGGTGCAGCTGCATGGCGGGCTCGACTTAGCGCTGGCCGGGCGTCTGCGCGCGCTCCTCGGGCCAGAGATCGAGATCATCCATACGTTGCACTGGGCGGTTGACTCCGGCGCGGAGACAGAGGCGCAGGTGCGTGCGGGCTTAGCCGAGTTGGCGGCGGCGGATCCGGGGGCGCGCGTGCTGGTGGATGCGAAGGTGGGAGCGGCCTCGGGCGGACTGGGGGTGCGGTTCAACTGGGAGCGGGCGCGGCCCGTCTTGCGCGAGGCGCGGCAGGCCGGGCTGCGGGTGATCGTAGCGGGCGGCCTGCGACCGGAAAACGTGGCGGAGGCGATCTCCGTGCTCGCTCCCTTTGGGGTGGATGTGGCGAGCGGGGTGGAGCGATCGCCGGGGCGGAAGGATGCGGAGAAGCTCCGGGCTTTCATGGAAAACGCCCGGCGAGCTTAGCTTCGCCGGGCACCGGGATCAATTAAAAAACGTGGGTCTCTGTGGAATCTGAGACGTATGTCCGAATCAGCGGCGGGCGACAGGCGTACGGTCGTGCGCGACCGGGGTGTGATCGTGCGCGGTCGCCTGGTGGCTGTGGCCGCTGGGCATGGGCTGTGCCAGCGCAACGGTTGAGCCGACGGCGAGAACCAGGGCCGCCAGACCGAGCGAGCTGAGGTGAGTGAGCTTCATGTTGTCCCTCCTGTTCCGTGCAGATAGGACGCCGGGAGGTGGGCCGCGGATTCATGACTTCTTATTCAGGTTGTACGGGAAGAATAAGGAATTTTTGAATCGTTTTCGGTCGCGTGTGAACTCGATGCGAGCGCTTTGCACCTCGCATCCTGGCTTCGTGCAGGGGGGCACCCGATCGCTTAGAGGGCGCTACGGGGCTGGCGTTACGGCGGCTCCGCGCACGACGGCACCGCCTTTGACGACCACGTCGATGTGCTCCAGCGTCTCGATGCGCCGGAGGGGGTCGGCGGTGGTGGCGACCAGGTCGGCGTAGTGGCCGGGCGTGAGGGAGCCGACGTCGGCAGCGCGGCCGATGAGATCGGCGGCGCTGCTGGTGGCGGCCTGGATGGCTTCGGCGGGGGTCATGCCGTACTGGACCATGTAGTGGAACTGCTTTGCGTTGTCGCCGTGCGGGTAGACGCCGGCGTCGGTGCCGAAGGCGAGCTTGACTCCGGCGGCGTGGGCTTTGCGGAAGTTATTGCGCTGCAGCTGGCCGAGAGCGCGCTCCTTCACCAGCAGCGACTCGGGGATGCCGAACTTCGGGGCCTCGTGCAGGATGTAGTCGTCGTCGTAGATGTCCATGACGAAGTACGTGCCGTGCTGTTTGGCGAGGGCGATGCCTTCGTCGTCGACCAGCGAGGCATGTTCGATGGAGTCGATGCCGGCGCGGATGGCCATCTTGATGGATTCGGTGCCGTGGGCGTGCGCGGCGATCTTGCGTCCGGCGTTGTGGGCTGTGTCGGCGGCGACTTTGAGCTCTTCGAAGGTGAACTGCGGCGCACCGGGCTGGTCGCCCATGGAGAGGACGCCGCCGGAGGCGAGGATCTTGATCACGTCGACGTTGTACTTGACCTGCTCGCGGACGGTTTCGCGGACCTGGTCGGGGCCGTTGGCGATGGAGAAGTCGCGCTTCTCGGGAAACATGTGATAACCCGCCTGCGGGGCGTAGCCGTTGAGGTCGCCGTGACCGCCGGTGATGGAGAGCGGCGGGCCGGAGGCGACGATGCGCGGGCCGGGGATGAAGCCGGCGTTGATGTTGTCGCGGAGGTCGACGGCGAGGAAGGGCAGTGAGCCGACGTCGCGGACGGAGGTGAAGCCGGCTTCAAGGGTCTTCTTCGCGTTGACGACGCCGGCGATGGCGGAGTCGAAGGGCGTGTCTTTGAAGGAGTCGATCTCGGCGTACTGGTCGGCGCGATTGCCGAGATGGGTGTGGCAGTCGATGAGGCCGGGGAGAACGTAGTCGGCGGAGAGATCGATGGTCGGGGCGCCGGCGGGGATGTGGAAGCCGGCGGGCTGGACGGACTCGATGCGCTCGGCTTGAACGACAAGGACGATGTTCGTCTGCCAGGTCCCGGAGGCGGAGTCGAAGAGGTGGCCGGCGCGGATGTAGGTGACGGGCGGGGCAGGCGCTGCCTCGATGGGAGCCTGAGCGAAGGCGACGAGCGGAGACAGAGCGGCAAGAGCGGCGGCAGCAAAGAGAGTGCGCACGGGGACCTCATGGGAGGATTCAGGGTGAGGTCCTATCGTACGACCTGGGAGACCGGAAGCGATACGTCTGAAGCGTGCGACCAGGCCAGGGCATCCTAACCTCCGACACGCAAGGAGAAGAGCGACATGGAATACAGGCAGCTGGGCAGGTCGGGATTGAAGGTGCCGGAGCTTTGCTTCGGGGCGGGAACGCTGGGGACGAGCGGCGAGTTCTTCGAGGCGTGGGGACGGACGAACGAGGAAGAGGCGGACCGGCTGATCGGGATCTGCATGGACGCGGGGCTGAACTTCTTCGATACGGCGGACATCTACTCGGCGGGCGGCAGCGAGACGGCTCTGGGCAAGGCGCTGGCGAAGCAGAAGCGTGAGGACGTGCTGATCTCGACGAAGGCGACGTTTCGGTTCGGGCCGGGGCCGAACAATGTGGGGTCGAGCCGATACCACCTGGTGCAGTCGCTCGAGAACAGTCTGAAGCGGCTGGGGACCGACTATATCGATGTCTATCACCTGCATGCGTTCGACGCGACGACGCCGGTGGAGGAGACGCTGAACACGCTGGACAAGTTCGTGCAGGAGGGGAAGGTGCGGTACATCGCGTGTTCCAACTTCTCCGGCTGGCACCTGATGAAGTCGCAGAGCGTGAGCGAGCGCTACGGCTGGGCGAAGTATGTGGGACATCAGGTGTACTACTCACTGGTGGGTCGCGATTATGAATGGGAGCTGATGCCGCTGGCGGAGGATCAGGGCGTGGGCGCGCTGGTCTGGTCGCCGCTGGGCTGGGGGCGGCTGACGGGCAAGATTCGGCGCGGGACGGGGATCCCGAAGGAGTCGCGGCTGAATACAAAGATGGTCGTGGACGCCGGGCCGCAGGTTCCGGAGGAGTATCTTTTCGACGTGGTGGACGCGCTCGATGAGGTGGCGAAGGAGACGGAGAAGACGGTTCCGCAGGTGGCGCTGAACTGGCTGCTGCGGCGTCCGACGGTGTCAACGCTGATCATCGGCGCGCGCAATGAGGAGCAGTTGAAGGCGAATCTGGGGGCGGTCGGCTGGGAGCTGACGCCGGAGCAGGTCGCGAAGCTGGATGCGGCGAGTGCGCGTCCGCTGGCGTACCCGTACTGGCATCAGGTGCAGTTCGACGAGCGCAATCCGTTTCCGGTGAAGGTGAGCTGAGAGAGCGACCGCGCAGGGACGCGGATGAGCACGGACCAGGGCTGATGGCTCGGGTTCGTGCTCATCCGTATTTTGAGTGGTTGTGCGCAGGTCAGTTTTGCGGTTCGCGAGATACAGTGCAGCGCGCGGAACATGTTTGAGGAGAGTGGGTTAGAGCAAGCAACAGGCAAGAGTCGGGGCCCGCTCTTACTGAACGATGTTTGCGAGGTTCCTATGAGATCGATACGTTTCGTTTCACCCCTTCTGGCGCTGGCGCTGACGGCCGGTGCGGGTGCTGCACTGGCGCAGGGCTATCCGCAGCAGGGTCCGCCTCCTCAGGGTCCGCCTCCGGGCTACCAGCAGCCGGGCTACCAGCAGCCGGGCTATCCGCAGCAGGGTCCGCCTCCGGGGTACGCGCAGGGCCCTGGCGGCTGGGATGCTCCTCCGCCGGAGTATCAGGATGAGTTCACGCGGCGCGGCTTCCATGACGGGATCGAGGGCGCGCGCAAGGATTACGAGAATCATCGTCCGCCATCGCCGCAGAATCGCGACGAGTTCCGTCACCCGGGTTTCATTCCTCCGCCTTACCGGCATGAATATCGCGAGGCTTTCCGACGGGGCTACGTGATGGCCGTGCGGCACTTCCAGGGCGGACCCGGGCCTTACGGTCCTCCGCGGTAAGGCAACGTAAGACAAGACTGACCGCGGATTGACGCGGATGAGCACGGATCAAGAGCAGCGTAAGGGTTTGATCCGTGGCGTCCGCGTTTTCCGCGGTCGTTTTGTCTTTCTTTCTAATGGACGGCGGGTCCGTCTTTGGGGGGGCGGATCTTGCCGATCATGACCACGAGCGGGACCATGAGAAAGCAGAAGACCGCGAGTGTGGCGATGATGTCCATGTAGGCCAGCATGGCGGCCTGGCGGTGGAGCTGGTTGTAGACAAAGGCCTGCGCGGTGGCGATGCCGTCGGTGTGGCTGCCGCCGCCGAACATGTTGGAAGGGGCGTTGCCGCCGAACATGCCCTTCAGGCGGTTGATCTGATTGACATAGCCGGGGCTCGAGGGCGTGAGGTCGCGGATCATGTAAGCTTCGTGCCGCTGCGACCCGCGCGAGAGCATGGTGGCGACAAACGCGGTACCGACAGACCCGCCGATGTTGCGGGCGAGGTTGGTGAGTCCGGAGACGTCGTTGTTCTGCGCGCGCGGCACGCCGGTGTAGCTGATGGTGTTGATCGGGATGAAGAGGAAGGCGAGACCGGAGGCCTGATACACGCGCACCCACATGATGTACCTGAAGCTCGAATCGAGCGAGAGCGTGTGCATGAGGAGCATGGAGGTGCCGAGGTTGAAGAAGCCCCAGCAGATAAGCCAGCGCGGGTCGACTTTGCCGATGAGCACGCCGACGATGGGCATGCAGATCATGATGCAGATGCCGCCAGGCGAGATGACGAGTCCGGCGAGCTCGGCGGTGTAGCCCAGCAGCGTCTGGACCATCTGCGGGATGAGGACGGTGGTGCCGTAGAGGGTGAAGCCGAGTACGAACATCAACACGAACGGGATGGCGAAGGTTCTGCGCTTGAAGAGGGTGAGATTGAGAATGGGGCGGTGGTCGCGTCTGAGCTGGTACAGCTCCCAGAAGATGAGCACGACGAGGGAGAGAACGCAGACCGCGATGAAGAAGGTGATGATGTGGGAGCCGAACCAGTCGTCTTCCTGGCCTTTGTCGAGGATGAATTCGAGCGAGCCGAAGCCGGAGGCGAGCAGGCCAAAGCCGAAGAAGTCGAGCTTGAGGCCGTACTTTTTGGATTCGGCGACCTCGCGTACGACGTGCGGCGGGTCTTCGACGAGGCGGCTGGTGAGGATAAGCGAAAGCAGGGCGATGGGGACGTTGATGAAGAAGATCCAGCGCCAGTTGTAATTATCGGTGATGAAGCCGCCGAGGGTGGGGCCGATGGCGGGTGCGACGACGACGGCGAGGCCGTAGAGGGCGAAGGCTTTGCCGCGGTCCTTGGGCTCGAAGGTGTCGGCGAGGATGGCCTGCTCGGAGGGGGCGAGACCGCCACCGCCGGCGCCCTGCAGGATGCGGAAGAAGACCAGCAGCGGCAGCGAGGGGGCGAGTCCGCAGAGCATCGAGGAGACGCCGAACAGGACCACGCAGATCATGTAGAACTTTTTGCGCCCGATGAAGGTGGTGAGGTAGGCCGAGGCCGGAAGGATGATGGCGTTGGCGACCAGGTAGCTGGTCAGGACCCAGGTGGCTTCGTCCTGCGAGGCGCCGAGCGAGCCGCCGATGTGGGGCAGCGAGACGTTGGCGATCGAGGAGTCGAGCACCTCCATGAAGGTGGCGAGGGTGACAGTGAGGGCGATGGCCCACTTGTTGGCTCTGGGCTTCCAGGCGGCGTCGGCGCGCATCTGGGCGGCCTGGCTGGAATTCAGCTCTTTTTCGTTCAAGGTCGCGGTCGCTGTCGCCAATGGATCTCCCGGATGCTGGTCTAGATGGTACGGGAGAGCGGCGCGATTCGAAAAGGCGAGGTTTGGTTGCGTGGAAGGGCGGACTCTTTTCCGGAAGCAAAGCGGGGCGTTTCCCAAAGCGGGGCGGTTTCCTCTAGCATCGTTCAGACGCGCCGCGCGGCGGGGGACCAGGCACCGCAAGGCTCGCGGGAGAGGCATCGATGCATCCGGACGTACGCAAGTTGATGGAGCTGCAGAAGTACGACCTCGAGATCAAGCGGCTGCGCGACGAGATGGCCGCGCTGCCGAAGCAGGTGGCCGTGCTGGACCAGAAGGCGAAAGCGACGGCCGGGCAGCGTGCGGTGGTGGTCGACCTGATCGCGAAAGAAGAGTCGCTCCGCAGACGGCAGGAATCCGACGTGCGGGACCGTCAGGAGAAGATCAAGCGGCTGCGCAAACAGCTGGATGGCGCGACTTCAACGGCGCAGGTCACGGCGTTCGAGCATGAGATTGGCTTCAACGCGGGCGAGATCGCGACGATCGAGGACGCGGAGCTCGAAAGCATGCAGCGGACGGAAGAGCTGGAGACGCAGAAGAAGGTGGCGGACGAGGCGGTGGCGGTAGCGGAGCGGAAGCACCTGACGGAGCATGAGCGCTCGCTGACGGTGATTGCGCTCGACCGGCAGGCGCTGGCGGAAGAGGAGAAACGGCGCACGGCCCATCGCGCCGAGGTTGGCGAGGAGGCGCTCTCGCTGTACGACCGGATCGCGCGCGCGAAGGGAACGGGCCTGGCCGAGGCGCTGAACCAGAAGTGCATGGCATGCCAGATGCTGCTGCGTCCGCAGCGCTGGAACGATCTGCGCGAACGCGACAACCACGAGATGTTCACGTGCGAGAGCTGCGGGCGGCTGCTGTTTTACGATCCGGCGCGGGACGCGCCCCAGTCCAAACCGGTGCGGAGCGAGAGCATCGCGGCGCGGATCGTGAGGGAGAGCCTTTGAGCGGGAGCATCTACCGCAACGGCCGCAAGCGGATCGCGATCGATATGGACGAGGTGATGGCGGATGCAGTCGCCGAACACCTGCGCCGGTATAACGAGCAGTTCGACGCGGGCTTGACGGTTGCCGATCTCGAAGGGCGCTGGCTGTGGGATGCAGTCGATCCTTCGCATCATGGCGTGCTCGAACGCTTTCTGCATTCCGACGACTTCTTTCGCGTGTTGAGCGTGATGCCGCAGGCGCAGCGGGTGGTGCGCGCACTGCAGGACCGCTACGACGTCTTCATCGCGACGGCGGCGATGGAGGTGCCGAGCTCGTTTACGGCCAAGTACTTATGGCTGGGGGAACACTTCCCGTTCATACCGGCGTCGAATATCGTGTTTTGCGGAGATAAGAGCATTCTGCACGCCGACTACCTGATCGACGACAATCCGCGGCAGCTGCGGCGTTTTCCCGGGCAGGGAATCCTCTTTCACTCGCACCACAACGTGCGGGAGACGGAGTTCCCGAGGGTGCGGGGATGGCTTGAGGTGGAGACGATGTTCTTGAAAGCAGCTTCCAGCCGCTAGCTTTTGCTGCCGGTTGAGGCGAGAACGCGGGTGAACAGGATGTTCACTCGTGGCTGGAAGCTGTAGGCACAGGAGCCTGGAGCCGGAGTTAGTCTTCATCGGCAACGGCGAGCAGGCTGCCGCCGCGCCGTTTGGCGGCGTACATGGCGTGGTCGGCGGCGCGGCGCAGCGTTTCGGTATCTTCGGCGTGACGCGGGGAGATGGCGATGCCGATGCTGATGCGGACATCGACCTCGAGCTCGTTGTCGATAAGGATAGGGACGCCGGCGGCTGACATCATGGCGGCGGCTACGAAGCGCAGGTGGTCTTCGCTGTGGACGCCCGCGAGCATGGCGGTGAACTCGTCGCCTCCGGTACGGGCGAGGAGGTCGCGCGGACCCATGTGCCAGGCGAGGCGGACGGCGAGTGCGCGCAGCAGCTGATCGCCGGCGTTGTGGCCGAGGGTGTCGTTGACGGTCTTGAAGTTGTCAACGTCGATGACGAGGCATGCAAGATTGGTGCCGGTGGCGCGGGCGTCTTCGAGCGCCGCGGCCAGACGCTCATCGAAGAGGCGGCGGTTCGGAAGGTCGGTGAGGGGATCATGCATGGCCATGCGCTCCGTGCGCAGGACGTGCTCCTCGATGAGAGCGAGCAGGACGCCACCGCACATGAGGTACACGGGAATTTCGAGGAGTGCGGAGCTGGGCACGAGGCCGGGCCGGAGCACTTTGAGGGCGAGCACGGCCGGGTTGACGAGGCCCCACGCGATCATGCCGCCGACCGCGGCGACCGCACTCCGGCTGATTCGCGGAACCGTGGTGGCGTAGAGGTGGGCGGCGGCCAGCAGCAGCATCGAGACCACAAACCGCGAGAAGACGATGCCGTATCCTGGCGAAGTAAGCCAGGCGGCGGAAGCGAGCAGCGCACAGCCGATGGCAAGGGGAAGCAGCTGCGGGGTACGGCGGCGTTCGGGTGCGAAGAGGATGAACCCGGTCGGCAGCGCGAACAGCGTTCCCGCAAGGTGACTGGCGAGCAGATCATGCGGGCTGAGGGCGGCGACGCCCGATTGCAACATCACCGGCAGCGTGAGCAGGCCGATCAGGGGATCGTGAATACGCCGGTGGGAGCGGTTCGCGGAGGCAACGAGAAAGGTGAGCGCGGCGAGATCGATGGCCCAGCGCGAGAGCAGCAGGGGGATGGGGGGTCCGGCTGATTCCGGCGGCAGAAACATGGAGGCCATGAGGAAGGCGACCAGAAAGCCGAAGCCAAGGAACCAGAGATTGACATGCGGCCCGGCGCGGCGCGCGAGCGGACGGAAACAGCCGATGATGATTAGAAACGAAAAGATTTCAGGAAGCAGATTGCGATCCACGGCGCGGCCTCGGAAGTGCTCTAAGGAGTTCCTCGCTCGACTGTAGCCTTAAAGAGGAGATCGTCTATCACCTGTTAGGGTACTGAACGGCGGTGAAGCACTTCTTTACCCGTTTCGGTCCTCGACAGTTCCGATTCGGCGAGCTAGTCGAGCGAGAAGGCAGTCTGCTGCTTTTCCGTGTGACGTTCGAGCGCAAGCGCGATCAGCCGGTCGATCAGTTCTCTGTAGGCAAGACCGGAGGCTTCCCAGAGCTTGGGGTACATGGAGATGGAGGTAAAGCCGGGCATGGTGTTGATCTCGTTGAGAAAGAGGCGCTTCTTTCCGGCGGGCTCCATGAGAAAGTCGACGCGGGCGAGGCCTGAGCAGTCGCAGGCGCGGAAGGCCCGGAGCGCCATGGCGCGGATCTGTTTGCTCTGCGCGGGGGTGAGCTTCGCGGGGATCAGTGCGACGCTTTCGTCGGGGCCGGAGAGCTGGTACTTCGCCTCGTAGTCGTAAAACTCCTTTGCAGGGACGATCTCGCCGACAACGGAGACTTCGGGAGCGTCGTTGCCGAGGACGGCGACTTCCAGCTCGCGGGGCTTGGCTCCGGGGCCGCCAACGCCCTGCTCGATCACGAGCTTACGGTCGAAGGAGGCGGCGAGCTCGAGGGCGGGGACCAGCTGAGCGCGCTCTTTGACCTTGCTGATCCCGACCGAAGAACCGAGGTTGGCCGGCTTGACGAAGAGCGGATACTGCAGCGCGCGTTCGATCTGGCGGATGGCACGTCTGGGCTCGGCGCGATATTCGCTGCGCAGCAGCGTGACGTGCGGCGTCTGCGGCAGGCCGGCAGCGGCGAAGAGCTTCTTCATCGCGTCTTTGTCCATGCCGGCGGCAGAGCCGAGGACACCGGAGCCGACATAGGGCAGGTCGGCGATCTCGAACAGGCCCTGCATGGTGCCGTCCTCGCCGAAGGTGCCGTGGAGCACCGGGAAGAGGACGTCGACGGCGCCGGTAAGGGCTTCGGAACGAGGGATGAGGCCGGCTTCGGCGGATTCCGTGGAGGCTTCCAGGGCGACCGGGGCCGCATCGTCGCCGAGCAGAGCCCGGGCGGCTTCCGGGGCGAGCCAGCGGCCGGACCTGGCGATACCGATGGGCACGACCTCGTACTTCCTGCGGTCGATGGCCTTGAGGATGGAGGCGGCGGAGCGGAGCGAGATCTCGTGCTCGCCGGAGCGGCCGCCGAAGAGGACGCCTACGCGGAGTTTTTTCTTTGCGGGCATAGGGGTTTCCGCCAGAGTACGGGAAGGGTGCGTGTGGATGCTGCGGCGGGCGAAGGGAGGAACCCGCGAAGGTTCGGACGGAAAGCGATGCGGGCTACTGGATGAGACGGGTGGCGAGTGGGCGTGCGAGCGGCAGGGGCTCTGGCAGGAAGCTGGTGACGACGACGCCGGCGGTTTCGAAGTGATCGACCTTGTGGCCGTTGCCATGACCCATGAAGATGGCTTTCTTGAGCATGAGGATAAGACGGCGGGACTCCTGCTCGAAGAAGCGACCGATGGAGGCGTTGTAATCGCAGACCAGGTTGTAGCTGGCGGAACACTTCGGGCAGACGACAGGGTCGTCGAGCCAGCGGTGGAACGCGGCTTCGGGCAGCTTGCCGACGGGGTCGTGGCCGGCGCGAATGGCAGCGAGAACGAGAGGCATCCTCAAAGCTTATCGCTGCAGGGCAGCATCGCAGGGCGGCGGTGCCTGGTAACCATACTTGAAACATCTTCCGGCCACGTCCGTGACGAGGTGCTTAGAACCGTGGTGACCGGCCGGAGCAGCCGCGTCATGAGGCAGGACAGAGATCTATGGTCCGCGGTTCAGGTCCAAAGGGCGATGGTTGAGGCGGATGCTGGGCGGTCACGCATTTACGAGCGGCCGGCATTTCTCACTTGAAGATAAGTTTTTCAGATTCGAAAACTGCTTAACAACTTTAGTTACATGATTT
>CAXTVJ010000002.1:196075-198675 GCA_964247715.1 uncultured Acidobacteriaceae bacterium
TGAAGATAAGTTTTTCAGATTCGAAAACTGCTTAACAACTTTAGTTACATGATTTACCATCCGACACGCTGTACCCTTTCAATCCTCCGGCTCGTTCCCATTGCGGGAGTGTGAGCCAACAAGAGCCTGGAGCGCTCATTTTCCCGTGTGAGGTTCCCATGTCCGTCATGTTGCTCTCTTCCCGCTTCCGGCAGGTTCTCATTCCCGGGCTGCTTGCGGCTTGTTCGTTCGCTGCCGCGCAGACCGGTCCAAAACAGACGCCTGGTCCTACCGACTCGGTTCTGGACTTTTACGCAGGGTATGGCTACCTGCATCCGTTTCCCCCGGGGATCGACGGGCACGACTTTCAGGCGGTCAGCAACATCAACGCCACCGGCAGCATGCAGTACTACTTCCACAAGAATTTCGGCGCGGAGCTTGCGGGCGAATGGTTCTCCGGTCCCAGTCCCCGCGGTTCGTTCGGGCAGTGCGACCCTGGCTGCGCGGACCGCGACGCGAGCTATGTGACGGCAGAGGCCGGCCCGGCCTTTCGCTTTTCCAACCGTCTGGGGCTGGTTCCGTTCGTGCATGTCATGGGCGGCGGGGCGCGCATTCGCGGACCGTATCTGCAGTCGTTCGCGTACGGATACGGTTTGACGGGCGGCGGCGGCGTGGACTACATCCTGCCGATCCTGCATAACCACTTTGCGATTCGCGGCGAGGCGAACTACCAGTATCTGCATGCGAACTACGGTCCGGTGATTCTGACCGGCGAAGGCCCGAGTCACGCTGGCCTCAGCGCGCTGAAGGCCTCGGGCGGCGTGGTGCTGCGGCTTGGTTCGCAGGCTCCGCCGGTTCCGGTTTCACTGAGTTGCAGTGCCCAGCCGGCGACGGTGTTCCCGGGCGACCCGGTGATGGTGACGGGTTCGGCGCTGAACCTGAGCGCGAAGCGGACGCCGGTCTATACGTGGACCGCAACCGGCGGGCAGGTTATGCCCTCCGGCGCGACGGCGACGGTGGCGACCAGAGGTCTGGCCCCGGGCAGCTATACGGTCTCAGGTACGGTAAGCGAAGGGCCCAAGACGTACCAGCAGGCGGCGTGCACGGCGGTCTTTGCGGTGAAGGCGTATGAGCCTCCGACGCTGAGCTGCTCGGCGAATCCGTCGAGCCTGATGGCGGGCGATACGGCGACGATCACGTCCACGGGCATGAGCCCGCAGAACCGTTCGCTGACCTACAGCTATACGGCTTCCGCGGGGCAGGTAAGCGGAACGGGCGCGACGGCGACACTGGGCACGGCGGGCGTTGCTCCGGGCACGATTACCGTCAACTGCACGGTGACGGACGATATGCAGCAGACGGCGACAGCACAGACGTCGGTTGTGGTGGAAGCCGCGGCGGCTCCGCCGGCGAAGGCGGAGGCGCAGAAGCTGTGCAGCATCTCGTTCTCGCGGGATACGCGGCGGCCGATGCGGGTGGACAACGAGGCGAAGGCCTGCCTCGACGACATAGCGCTGACGCTGCAGCGGACGACGGACTCGAAGCTTGAGGTCATCGGCAACCAGGCGGCGGATGAGTCGGCGGATCGTGCGGCGGTTCGCGCGCTGAATGAGCGCTCGTACCTGACGAAGGAACGCGGAATCGATGCTTCGCGCATCGAGCTGCGGACCGGAACCGGCGGCGAACGCAGCGTGGACAACATGCTGCTGCCGGCGGGCGCGACCATGCCGGACGGTACGACGATGGTCGATCCTTCGACGATCAAACCGGAAGGCCAGGCGTATGGAACTCCGGGAGCGCATGCCGCGAAGCATGGGCACCGGCACCATAAGCACAAGGCCAGCTAAGACGATGCAGCACGAAGGCCGGACCCGCGAGGGTCCGGCCTTTGTGTGTTCCCCTGCCTTCGCACGCTGATATTGCGATGAAATCGACGGACGAGTTGGTTCTCAGTACCTCAAAGACGATCTCCTTCGCTGTGTGCGACCAAGTAGAATTTGACTCGTTCAGAATCTGAGCCGCCATCGCACACGGTTATCCCTTTCAGACCCGAAAAGCCGGATTTCTTCAGGTGTGCCGCCTTATCCTTTAGAGAGTTGTAGAGCGGATTCTTCGTGAGCGAATTTGTTACAAGGTCCCCGTCAAGGTAAGGCGGAGCCAGCGACATCGGTCCCGGCTGGTAGAACATCTGCACCCATGCGGTAGAGACTGGCGAGGGCATACGGTTCCACTTCGATTCGTGCGGGTTGGCTTCTATGTCATCGAGGAACGCTTCGAAGTTGACATTTAGGAAAACAGACGGGAAGGTCTGCGGATCTGGAAGGATCGGTCGTTTATCCCCCCTGTAAGCGGGTAGTCCGACGCGGTCGACACGAATAGTGAAGTTCCCGTCGTTGGGTATCCGCTCTCGAAATCGTTCATGGAGCATGTTGTAAAGAATTCTCTGGGGGTTGTTCTCCTTCTTGCCCTCATCCGAGACGGTGGTCATCTCAGCGCCAAACTCCCGAACGGCGCCATCAGGCTTGTGGAAGAGCAGATCGAGCGCTTGCGTTCCCCCGGTGTTTGGCTCGTGTTCGATGTGGCCCAGTCTAGAGAGGCGCTCAAGCAGTACTATCTCCCAC
>CAXTVJ010000003.1:0-40925 GCA_964247715.1 uncultured Acidobacteriaceae bacterium
AACTCCTTCAACAAGGTCGGCCTCGACCACGTTCTCCTCGTCAAAGTCGCGTCTGCTGCGGTCGTCGCAAAGCTCATCGGCCTGACCTACAACCAGACCCTCGCGGCTTTGTCCCTCGCCTGGGTAGACGGCCAGTCGCTCCGCACGTATCGCCACGCGCCCAACGCCGGAAGCCGCAAGAGCTGGGCCGCTGGCGACGCCACCAGCCGCGCCGTCCGCCTCGCCCTCATAGCCCGCCAGGACGAAACCATCTACGCCTCCGTCCTCACCGCTCCGCGCTGGGGCTTCTACGACGTCTCCTTCGGTGGCAACCCGTTCCGCTTCCAGCGCCCTTACGGCTCCTACGTGATGGAGAACGTTCTCTTCAAGATCCAGTACCCCGCCGAATTCCACGCTCAGACTGCCGTCGAGTGCGCCATCACCCTGCGCGAGACGCTGCTAGCCAGCGGCTACACCGTCGACGACATCCGCCGCGTCGTCATCCGCACGCACGAGGCCTGCCTGCGCATCATCGACAAGCAGGGTCCGCTCGCCAATCCAGCCGACCGCGACCACTGCATCCAGTACATGGTCGCGATCCCGCTGCTTTTCGGCCGCCTCACCGCCTCCGACTACGAAGACGACATCGCACGCGACGCCCGAATTGACGCACTCCGCGCCCGCATCACCTGCAGCGAACAACCCCGCTTCACCGCCGACTACCACGACCCCGACAAGCGTTCCATCGCCAACACGGTCCTGCTCGAGATGAACGACGGCGTCACCCTCGAGCACACCGTCGAATACCCCATCGGCCACATGCGCCGCCGCGCCGAAGGCATCCCGCTTCTCGAAGCCAAGTTCCGCCGCAATCTCACCCGCCGCTTCGACGAAGCGCAACAACAAGCCATCCTCAAAGCCTGCGCCAACCAGCCCTCCCTCGAAGAGATGCCCGTCCATAGCTTTGTCGATCTGTTCATCACAGATCGACCGCTGCCCTCACGCGCATAGCGCGTCCAACACCCCACGAAGGTCCTGCCCAAGGCCCCGTGGTGCGCGGTCGGCGTAAGACCGAACTGGCTTTGATTCATAGAAGGAAGTCATGCAATCCGAACAATCACAATTCGCCCTCACCCCCGAGCAGCGCGCCCTCCAGGAGCTCGCCGCCGCCTTCGCCTCTGAGCGCATCGCCCCGCACGCCATCGAATGGGATCAGACCAAACACTTCCCCGTCGACGTCCTCCGCTCCGCCGCCCCCCTCGGGATGGGCGGCATCTGCGTGCGCGAGGACGTCGGCGGCTCCGCGCTCTCGCGTCTCGACGCCACTCTCATTTACGACGCGCTCGCCACCGCCTGCCCGTCCATTGCAGGCTACTTTACCGTCCACAACATGATCGCCCTCACCGTCGACCGCCACGGTACCGAAGCCCAGCGCAGGCAATGGCTCCCGCGCCTCTGTAGCATGCAGCTCCTTGGCGCCTACTGCCTCTCCGAGCCCGCCACCGGCTCCGACGCCTCCATGCTCACCACCCGCGCCGTCCGCGAGGGCGACCACTTCCGCCTCAACGGCGTCAAGCAGTTCATCTCCGGAGCCGGCGCCGCCGACCTCTACATCGTCATGGCCCGCACCGGAGCCGAAGGCCCGCGCGGCATCTCCGCCTTCGTGGTCATGAAGGACACCCCCGGCCTCTCCTTCGGCCCGCCCGAAAAGAAAATGGGCTGGAACGCGCAGCCCACCTGCCAGGTCATCCTCGAAGACGTCCTCGTGCCCGCCTCCGACATGCTCGGCAATGAGGGCGAAGGCTTTAAGATCGCCATGTCCGCCCTCGACGGAGGCCGCCTCAATATCGCCGCCTGCTCGCTCGGCGGCGCACGCTCCGCCCTCGCCAAAGCCATGGCCTACATGGAAGAACGTAAAGCGTTCGGCAAGAAGCTCACCGAATTCCAGGCCCTGCAGTTTCGCCTCGCCGACATGGCCACCGAGCTCGAAGTTGCCCAGACCTTCCTCTGGCGCGCCGCCTCCGCACTCGATGCCGGCGAGCCCAATGCCACCACCCTCTGCGCCATGGCCAAGCGCTTCGTCACCGACACCGGATTCGACATCGCCAACAACGCTCTCCAGCTCCTCGGCGGTTACGGCTACCTCACCGACTATGGAATCGAGAAGATCGTCCGCGACCTCCGCGTCCACCAGATCCTCGAAGGCACCAACGAGATTATGCGCGTCATCATCGCCCGCAACCTGCTCGGCACACCGCGCTAGCCCGAACCCGCAAAGGACGTCACCATGCAGCTCGAAGGAAAAACCTTCCTCGTCACCGGAGCCGCCTCCGGACTTGGCGCCGCCACCGCCGGCATGTTCCTCAACCGCGGCGCCAACGTCGTCCTCGCCGACGTCAACTCGGCCGCGGGCCACACTGCCGAAGAATACGGCGACCGAGCTCACTTCGAACACACCGACGTCACCCATGAGGCCGATGGGCAGAGAGCCGTACAAGCTGCGATCCATCACTTCGGCGCGCTACACGGCTTGGTCAACTGCGCCGGCATCTCCCCCAGCGAGCGCATCGCCGGCAAGTCCGGCCCGCACGCGCTCGACACCTTCACCCGCGCCATCACCATCAACCTCATCGGCACCTTCAACATGCTGCGCCTCGCCGCCGTCGTCATGACGACGAACGACCCCACACCTGAAGGCGAACGCGGCGTCATCGTCAACACCGCCTCCATCGCCGCCTATGAAGGCCAGATCGGCCAGGCCGCCTACGCGGCATCAAAGGCCGGAGTCGTCGGCCTCACCCTGCCCGCCGCCCGCGAGCTCGCCCGCTTCGGCATCCGCGTCAACACTATCGCCCCGGGCATCTTCCACACGCCCATGATGTCGAACTTCCCGCAGCCCGTGCAGGACGCGCTCGCTGCCTCCGTACCCTTCCCGCCGCGCCTCGGCAACCCCGAAGAGTACGCCCAGCTCGTCGCCACGATCTGCGAGCTCACCATGCTGAACGGAGAAACCATCCGCCTCGATGGCGCACTCCGCATGCCGCCAAAATAGTCGCCTGTCACACCACAAGTCTGCATGCGATACTTCCGCTTGCACGCACTCTCAGGACGAACCTCACACGATGAACAAGCTCTACCGCAGCGCCCAAGCCGCACTCGAAGGCATCACCCGTGACGGCATGCTGCTCGCCATTGGCGGCTTCGGCCTGTGCGGCATCCCCGAGGCGCTTATCGCCGCCCTGCGCGACTCCGGCGCGCGCGACCTCACCATCGCCAGCAACAACGCCGGCGTCGACGACTGGGGCCTCGGCCTCCTGCTCCAGACCCGACAGGTCCGCAAGATGATCTCCAGCTACGTCGGCGAGAACGTCGAATTCGAGCGCCAGTTTCTCCAGGGCGAGCTCGAAGTCGAGTTCTGCCCTCAGGGCACGCTCGCCGAACGCATGCGCGCCGGAGGCGCGGGCATCCCCGGCTTCTATACCCGCACCGGCGTCGGCACCCTCGTCGCCGAAGGCAAAGAACACACGGATTTCGACGGTCAAACCTACATTCTGGAGCGCGGCATCGTCGCCGACCTCGCCCTCGTCAAAGCCTGGAAGGCCGACACCGCCGGCAACCTGCTCTTCCGCCGCACCGCCCGCAACTTCAATCCCATGGCCGCCACCTGCGGCCGCATCACTGTCGCCGAAGCCGAAATCATCGTCGAACCCGGCGAGCTCGATCCCGACGAGATCCACACCCCCGGCATCTTCGTCCACCGCCTCGTCCACAACCCCGCGCCCGAGAAGCGGATCGAACGCCGCACCCTGCGGGAGGCCTGAGTATGCCCTGGACCCGCAACCAGATGGCTGCACGCGCCGCCGACGAACTCCGCGACGGCTTCTACGTCAATCTCGGAATCGGCATCCCCACGCTCGTTTCCAACTACATCCCGAAGGGCATCTCCGTCACCCTGCAATCCGAAAACGGCCTGCTCGGCATGGGCCCATTTCCCACTCCCGCTGAGGTCGACGCCGACCTCATCAACGCCGGCAAGGAGACCGTCACCTTCTGCCCCGGAGCCTCCACCTTCTCGAGCGCCGACTCCTTTGCCATGATCCGCGGCGGCCACATCGACCTTGCCATCCTCGGCGCCATGCAGGTGTCGGAGAAAGGGGATCTCGCCAACTGGATGATCCCCGGCAAGCGCGTCAAAGGCATGGGCGGCGCCATGGACCTCGTCTCCGGCGTCCGCCGCGTCGTCGTCCTCATGGAGCACACCGCCCCCGACGGCACCCCCAAGCTCCTCCGGCACTGCACGCTCCCGCTCACCGGAGCCGCCGTCGTCCACCGTGTCATCACCGAGCGCGGTGTCTTCGACATCACGCCTCAAGGCTTCGAAGTCGTCGAACTCGCACCCGGCGTCACCCGCGAAGACATCGAGCAGAATACCGAAGGCGCACTCCGCTTCAACCTTCCCGCTTAGCCGCCCACACCGGCTTACGCTTCTCCAGAAACGCACTCACCCCCTCGCGAAAATCCGCCGTCGCGCGCGCCCCCGCATTCGCCTCCATCGCTCCCGCAATCGCGGCATCCAGCCACTCCTTTCGCTGCGATAGAAGCAAACGCTTCGCAGCCGCCAGCGACTCAGGACTGTTCGCCACCAGCGTCTCCGCCAGCGCCCGCACCCGCGCCTGCAGCTCCTCCGGTGCAACCACCTCCGTTACCAGCCCCAGCCGATAAGCCTCGTCCGCATCGAACAGCCGCCCCGTAAGCAGCAACTCCCGCGCCCGTTTATCCCCCACCTGCAGCGCAAGAAACGCAGAAACTAAAGCAGGCACAAATCCGATCCGGACCTCGGTATACCCGAACTTCGCAGCAGGCACGGCGAGCGTAAAATCGCAGACCGTCGCCAGCCCCGTCCCACCCGCAATGGCAGCTCCGTGCACCGCCGCAATCGTCGGTACGGGTAACTGGTACAGCGCCCGAAACAACCGCGCAACCCGCTCCGCATCGGCCCGATGATCCTCCGCACTCTTCTCGTTCATCGTGCGCAACACGCTCAGATCCAGCCCCGAACAAAACGCCTCGCCCGCCCCCGCCAGCACCACTACACGGCAAGCACTCGCAGCCGCCTCTGCGAACGCCTGCTGCAGCTCGTCCTGCATCTCCGGCGTCATCGCATTGCGGCGCTCCGGGCGGTTCAGCGTAATCGTCCGCACCGCTCCGTCTCCTGTAACCAGAATGGTTGCGAAGCTCACGCCGTCACCTCCACATGCCCATACTCGCGCCCGATCTCGCCATTCTCCCGCAGAAGCTCATCACCCAAATGAATCCCCGGCAACTCCGCCCCAAGCTCCCGCAGCGTCTCCACCAGCACCTCCGTCGGCAGATTCCCCACCAGCGCATCCTGCGCAAACGGACATCCCCCCAGCCCGCCGAGCGCCGCATCGAACCGCCTACATCCCGCACCATACGCCGCTCGCACCTTCTCCGCGGCATCCGCCCGCGTCGCATGCAGATGCACGCCCACCTCGACCCCATCCGGCACCCGCACGGCTCCCACCAACTCCGCTACCAGCGCAGAATAAGCCAGCCCCACGGTATCCGAAAGCGAGATCTGCCGCACTTCCAACTCAGCCAGCCGCGCACACGCCTCGTTTACCAGCTCAGCGCTCCACCCATCGCCATACGGATTCCCAAACGCCATGGACACATACGCCACCACTCCCAGCCCATGCTCGCGTGCCAGCCCGCACACCTCGCTCAACACACCCCATGCCTGCTCCAGCGTCTGCCGCTGATTGCGCTCCAAAAAAGTCGCTGACACCGAATAAGGAAACCCCAGAGTCTTCACCGCGCCCGTTTGCAAGGCTCGCTCCGCCCCCTTCAGATTCGCCACGATCCCGATGATCTCGACGCCCTCGGCAGGCCCAAGCAGCTCCAGCACCCGCTCGGAGTCTGCCATCTGCGGCACCACACTTCGCGAGACAAAACTCACCGCATCGATATGCCGAAATCCCGCCGCGATCAGCCGCCGCAGATGCCCGGCCTTCACCTCCGCTGGAATCACCCGCGGCAACGCCTGCCACGCATCGCGCGGACACTCGACGATCGTCACCGGCTCGCTCTGCGTCATCCTCGCGAAGGCATCACCTTCAGCAGTTCGCGCGCGATCACCATCCGCTGAATCTCGCTCGTCCCCTCGCCGATCGTGCACAGCTTCACATCGCGATAAAACTTCTCCGCCGGATAGTCCTTGATAAACCCATACCCGCCGAACAACTGCACCGCCTCATCGCAGATTTTCACCGCGACCTCGCTCGCAAACAGCTTCGCCATCGCCGACTCGCGCGTCACCGTGCGCCCCGCGTCTTTCAGCACCGCCGCCCGCTGTGTCAGCAGCCTGGCCGCATCCAGCTGCGTCGCCATATCCGCCAGCTTCCACTGGATCCCCTGAAACTCGGCAATCGCCTTCCCGAACTGCCGCCGCTCCTTCACATACTTCATCGCCGCGTCCAGCGCCCCACGCGCAATCCCGAGCGCCAGCGCCGCAATGGAGATCCGCCCGCCATCCAGGATCCGCATCGAGTCCTTGAAGCCCTCACCCTCGGCACCCAGCAGGTTCTCGAGCGGTATCTCGCAATCCTGGAAGATCAGCTCGCTCGTATCGCTCGCCCGCAGCCCCAGCTTGTTCTCCTTCTTGCCGGGCGCAAACCCCTTCGTCCCCTTCTCCACGATGAACGCCGAAAGCCCATGCGTCCCCTTCGTCTTATCCGTCACCGCGATCACCACGGCCACATCGGCATGGCTTCCATTCGTGATGAACGTCTTGTTCCCGTTCAGCACCCACTTGTCGCCGCGCCGCTCCGCCGTCGTCCGCGCACCCGCCGCATCCGAGCCCGACCCCGGCTCCGTCAACCCCCACGCGCCGATCCACTTGCCGCTCGCCAGCAGGGGCACATAGCGCCGTTTCTGGTCTTCATTCCCCGCAATGAAGATGTGGTTCGTACACAGCGAGTTATGCGCCGCCACCGTGATCCCGATCGAGCCGTCCACCGCCGACAGCTCCTCGATCGCCATCACGTAATCCACATACCCCAGCTCACTCCCGCCATACTCGGCCGGAAAGATCACGCCCAGCATCCCCATCTCGCCCAGCTTCTTGATCACCGCCAGCGGATACGTGCACGCCTCGTCCCACTCCATCACGTGCGGCGCAATCTCCCGCGCTGCAAACTCCCGCAGCTCGCGCCGGATCGCCTCCTGATCCTCATTCAGCACAAACGGGTAAAGACTTGCAACCGAATCTTCCGCAACAGCGTTCATTCCAGGCTCCTGACTTTGCTCAAAGCACCGGACGCACCGAAGCTCAAGCGACGGCAAATCATACCTCCACGCCGCAATCATTGTCGTCAGCCACCTGGAAGCCTACTTTGACGTAATCACCGGGCCCCATTTGTCGCATTCAGTCCCGCATTGCTGACAGGTGCTACCACTCCAAAGAATCTGGCTCAATCTTGCGGCGCTCTCACCTGCGGTGTCGGACGATCAAAGTGGGGGCAGGATCTCGGTCGAGGTTAATTCCCCAACGATTCTTACGGATGGTGCCGACAATTACGAGTATTAAACCAAGAAGCAGCAGACTGAACATTGAGAAGAGAAGAACCACGGCAGCTTACCTCCCTACGTCTGCAACACCCCAGGATTGAACTTCGCCACCTCGGTATTCATCGCGCAAGCCTCCAGCGCCATCATCAGCACCTCCCGCGTCTTCGCCGGATCGATAATCGCGTCGATCCACAACCGCGCCGCACCGTACCGCGGATCGGCCTGCGCGTCGTAGGTTGCGCGAATCTCATCGAAGATCGCCTTGCGCTCCTCGTCCGACAGCACCTTGCCCCCGCGCTCCATCTGCTTCGCCCTTACCTCAGCCAGCGTCGTAGCGGCGGAAGCCCCGCTCATCACCGCATACCGCGCCGTCGGCCATGCAAACAAAAACCGCGGATCGTACGCCTTCCCGCACATCGCATAGTGCCCGGCTCCAAAGCTCCCGCCCACAATCACCGAGATCTTCGGCACCACGCTCGTGCTCACCGCCGACACCATCTTTGCCCCGGCGCGTATGATCCCCGACCACTCCGCATCCTTGCCCACCATAAAACCGTTCACGTCATGCAGAAACACCAGCGGCACCAGGTTCTGGTTGCAATCCATAATGAAACGCGCCGCCTTCTGCGCCGCCTCGGTATAGATCACGCCGCCGACTTCAATCCGCTTCATCCCCGCGTTCGGCCCGCTCGCCACCGTCTGTGACCGATTGATCTTCTGGTTCGCCACAATTCCCACCGCCCGCCCGCCAATCCGCGCATACCCGCACAACACTGTCCGCCCGAAGTCCGGCTTGTACTCGTCGAACTCGCTCCGGTCCACAATCCGCGCGATCAAGTCGTGCATTTCGTACGCATTGCTCGCGCCCGGCGCCGGGTTCATCAACCCGTACAGTTCCTCCGCCGCATACAATGGCTTGTCGCGCTCCTCGTCATACGCCACCCGCGAAAACACCTCGGCATCCCTGTCCCGCCGACCCATCTTGTCCACCAGCGAACGCAGCCGCGCGATGCAGGCAGGATCGTCCGGCTCCTTGAAATCCACCGTCCCCGAGATCTCCGCGTGCATCGCCGCGCCGCCAAGCTCTTCAGCTCCCGTCTTCTGCCCGATCGCCGCCTGCACCAGCGACGGCCCCGCCAGAAACAGTCCCGAGCCCTCCGTCATCAGCACCGTATCCGTCATCACCGGCAGATACGCCCCGCCCGCCACGCACATCCCCATAATGGCCGTGATCTGCGGAATGCCCAGCGAGCTCATCACCGCGTTATTCCGAAACACCCGCCCAAAGTCGTCCGTATCCGGAAACACATCCTCCTGCAGCGGCAGAAACACGCCTGAAGAATCCACCAGATAAAGCGTGGGAATCCGGTTCTCCAGCGCAATCGTCTGCGCCCGCAGCACCTTCTTCGCCGTCATCGGGAAAAACGCACCCGCCTTCACCGTCGCGTCATTGGCCACGATCATGCACAGCCGTCCGCACACCCGGCCAAGCCCCGTCACCACCCCCGCCCCCGGCGCGCCGCCATAGTCGCTGTACATCCCGTAAGCCGCCCAAAGTCCCAACTCCAGCCACGCCGAACCGGGGTCCAGCAGCAGCGCCAGCCGCTCCCGCACGGTCAGCCGGCCCTTGGCCCGCTGCGCCTCCGCCGCCTTCGCCCCGCCACCGTGCCGGATCGTCTCTTCCTGCCCCGCGATCTCGTTCATCAAGACACGCAGAGCATCCCGGTTCGCCGCCGCGCGCTCCGAGCCCGCATTCACCTTCGAGCTCAACCCCTGATCCGCCTTCAACTCTCCCGACATCCGCACACCTCAAACCCGCCCACCATAGCACTCGTACATCGGGGAGCTAACTGCTGCCGAGGTCAATGCAGTCCGCGCAGTCCGCGGATCTTGCCGCCGAGCCCTACTCCCTGCCCGCCGCCGGCCTCTCCCGCCGCTCCACCTCCGCCGGAGAAAACATCGTCCCGCGGCAGCTCGGCGTACCGCAGAAACAATCCTGGCTCGCCTCATCCGAATCCCACAGGTTGTACTCGTACACCAGTTCCTCGCCCGCCGCGATGTCGCGCAGCGCCACCACGAAGATCCGCCCCTCTTCCTCTTCCGTCTCGCAGTTCGGCTCGCAGCAGTGATTCATGAACATCGCCGTCCCGAACCCGTCGATCACCATATCCTCTTCGCCATACCCGAACAGATACGTCACATGCCGGTCCGCGTAGCGCTCATCGGCTTCTTCTTTTGCCATGCGCGGCCCGGTGTACTCACAGATCCGGCTGCCCTTGCGGACCGCCCGCGTCGTATAACAGCCGGCGGCGTGTATCTCGGAGGACTTTACAATCAAAGTTCGGCTCATCGGGCTCCAACCCGCGCCTTCGCAGCGCGTCTAATCGTAAGAAGCTCTTCTACCATTTCGATTCTTCGGATCCAGCTCAGTGGCGACTATAACAAACCGGATTTGCGCCGCATGCCTGCTCCTCACCGCAGGAGCCCTGACGCTCGCCGCCGCCGCCGGCGCGCAGGCCTACACGCCGCCGCCCCCAAAGCTCACCACCGGCCCCTGCGTCCCCACCAGAGAGTTCCCCTGCACCCCGCTCCCACCGCCGCCTGCCGTCCCCGCCACCGCCGAAAAGTTCCCCTTCCCCGGCGAAACACCCGGCGCGCCCGCCTCCACCACACCATCCGCCAATCCGGCAAACCCATCCGCTGCCCCAAACGCCTCCCCGGCAAACAGTTTTCCGTACCCGGGCGAGACTCCAAACTCCTCGGCACCCGCCCCCGCTGCGCCCGGCACCACGCCCGGAGCCACGCCCGGCACCACGCCCGCGGCAAAGCAATTCCCCTTCCCCGGCGAACCCGACCCCGCCGCCGGCTCTTCGTCCTCCTCCGGCTCTTCGTCCTCCAGCGATAGCTCCTCCAGCTCCGGCGATCCCAACGCACCCGCCGCCTCCGGGGAGAACCCCGACCAGTCCCCACTCAAAGATGCCGGAAGCACCGGCTCGACCCGTTTCGCGCGCCGCAAACTTGCCGTCCCCGAGGATAACGATCACCGCGAACTCGAGGACATTGAAGTCGCCCACTTCTACATCGATTCCGGCAACTTCGGCGGCGCCTACAGCCGCGCCCAGGATGCAGTCAAGCTCTATCCCGAAGACGAAGACGCCCACTTCGTCCTCGCCGAAGCCGCCGAAAAGATGAAGAAGCCCGAAGAAGCCATCGCCGAATACCACGCCTGCCTCAAGCTCGCGCCCGACGGCAAAGACGCCAAAACCGCTCACCGCGCGCTTGAGCGGCTCGGACCCGGCACGTCCGCGAAGCAGTAACGCCCGCGCTCGTCAGCCGTCCTCCGACATCTCCTCTTCGATCCGAAGATACCGCCGCATATACCGCAGCGGCTCCTCCGCCAGCGCAAGCTGCTTCAGGTGATACTTCCACGCGTCCTCGCGGCTGCTCCGCCGCACAAATCCCTTGCGCGTCACCTGCATCACGCTTCCGTCCGGCCGCACCCGCGAAAACGTCTGCGATTCGATCAGAAACGTCATCTTCTCGCCCGCCTTCCAGAACGTCCGCGCAAACTCATGCGAGAACAGCAGCGCGTAGTAGCGCCGCTCCGCCGCCAGCATCTCCACCGCATGCCGCGTACTCTGCCACGGCAGTCCCAGCCGTGTCGTATACCACGGACGCAGCGCAAAGCCGTTATCCTTTGCCTGCGCCACCAGCAGCCGCAGAAGCTCAAATCGTGTCATGCCAGCACTCAGTCCCGCATCGGCCGTCCCGTTCTGGCCGGGTATAGTGTACGGGGAGTCGCGCCGGCGCACCTCGCTTTCCGTCGCAGCGTCTAACCCACCAACACCCGGCAGCATCGCCGGACGGCCTGCACCTGTAAGCCGAACTCAAAAATGGATGACGCCCACCTTGCCGAGACCCCTTCGCCTGCTCGCCTGCCTTGCGCTTCTCCTCTCGACCGCAGCCCTCGCTCAGCCCGCCCGCCACACCGATCCCCTCAACTTCGATCCCAAGGTCCGCGAGGCCTACACCCGCTTCTACAACCTCGACTACGACGGTTCGCTCGCCCTCTTCGACCAGGTTCTCCAGGAGCACCCCAACGATCCGCTCGCGTACGCCGAAGACATGATGGTCGTCATCTTCCGCGAGCTCTACCACCAGGACCTGCTCGACACCACCTACTACGCCCACGACTCCTTTCTCACCAATCAGCGCAAAGTCGACATCCCGCAAGCCACCCGCGACCGCATCGAGTTCCTCCTCGACAAAACCCAAACCCTCGCCGACCAGCAGATCAAAGCCAATCCCAACGACGCCAACGCCTACTTCGCCCGAGGCTACGCCCGCGGTCTGCACGGCGCCTTCATCACTCTCGCCGACCACTCCTACTTCTCTGCCGCCCGCCAGGGTCTCGCCTCCCGCGGCGACTCCGAAGCCGCCCTCAAGATCGATCCCGACTACTACGACGCCGACATGGCCATCGGCATCCAGCAGTTCGCCATCGCCAGCCTCCCGCGCCTCGTCCGCATGGCCGTTGGTGTCGCCGGCGTAGGCGGCAACAAACAGAAAGGCCTCGATCTGCTCAAGATCTCCGCTGAAAAAGGCACCGTCACCCCCATCGAGTCGCGCACCACGCTCTCCCTCTTTCTGCGCCACGACGGACGCTATCCCGAGGCCCTCGCCGTCCAGCACGGCCTCGCCACCCAGTTCCCGCACGATTATCTCTTCCGTCTCGAAGAGGCCAATCTCGCCAAGGACGAAGGCAACGGCCCGCTCGCCATCGCCACCTACAAGAACGTCCTCGCCGACGCCCGTAAGCCAGGCTACTTCGTAGACCCTCACCTCCAGCTCGCCCTCTTCGGCCTCGCCGATACCGAACGAGGCCAGAACCTCCTCCACGACGCCGCCCAGCATTACCTCGAGGCCTCCAACCAGCCCAACTGCTCCGACTGGCTGCGCAAGCGCGCCGAGCTCAACGCCGGCGAGATGCTCGACCTCCTGCACGACCGCCCCGCAGCCACAGCCCAGTATCAGCGCGTCCTCGCCCCCGGCAGTGACCAGTCGCAGGCCGCCGCCGCCCATAAGTACCTCGACAGCCCCTATACCGGCAAATAGCAAGCCTCAGCCCGCAGACAGCGGGAGCGCCACGCCAAGCATAGACAAGTCATGAAGTGACCGCCGCCCGGCGCAAAGGCGCAACTGCCTCCCGGCCATTCCCAGCTAAGCCAACACCTCGAACGGCCGCATCATGTCATTCGCCTCATGCTCCAGAAGGTGGCAGTGGTACAGGTACCTGCCCGCATATCCCTCAAACCGCACCAGAATCCGCGTAATCTCACCCGCCGGACACCGCACCACATCCTTCCATCCCGCCTCGTTCTCGGCCGGCGCAGTCCGCGGCCCCAGCGTCTTCAGCGTGCCGTGCGTCAGGTAGTCGAACGGCTCAAACACCTGACAATCCAGAATCCGGAAGCGCACCAGATGCAGGTGCATCGGATGCGTATCCTCGGTCAGATTCACGAACTCCCAGATCTCGGTCGTCCCCAGCTTCGGCGTCTCGGTCACCGGCTCATGCCAGCGCTTGCGGTTCAGCGTCATCATCATCGACATCCCGACGCCGTCCTTGTACTCGTTCAGCGTGATCGTCCGCGTTCCGGTCGCCCTCGAAGTGTCCGGCGCAGCCACCTCGCGCAGCCGAACCGGCAGCGGACGCGGCTTCTCAACCGGAGCCGCACCCACCCGGATCTCCACAATGTCCAGCGCGCCATTGCGCAGATACACCGTCTGCCCGGCCAGCGAGGAGAAATCCACCAGCACATCCGCCCGTTCCGCCGGAGCCAGCGCCAGCACCGGCAGTGTCACCGGCGACCGCAGCAGACCCTGATCCGCCCCGATCTGCCGAAACGCATGCGCCGTCGTCCTGTCCCGACCCTTCGCCGCCGCATCCGGCTTCGCGAACGCCAGCCGAAAGAATCGGCTGTTCGCCGCATTCAGAATCCGCAGCCGGTACTCCCGCGCCTCCACCTTCACGTACGGCCGGATCTTCCCGTTCACCAGAATCGCGTCCCCCGCGAACTCCGGCACCCACGGCTTCTCCGGGTCGCCCGACGTCGGATAGTAAAGCTGCCCGTCCTGGGTAAAGTTCCGGTCATACAGAATCAGCGGAAGCTCGTACCTCCCCGACGGCAGTTCCAGCCCATCCTCCGCCGCATCCCGCACCAGCATCATCCCGAGCAAGCCCGCGTACAGGTTCAGCCGGTTCAGCCCCATCGCATGATCGTGATACCAAAGGGCGGTCGCCTCCTGCTCCAGCGGATACGTACATTCCCGGCTCTCGCCCGGCACATACCAGTCCTCCGGATAGCCGTCATCCTTCGCCGGCGTCCGCCCGCCATGCAGATGCACGCAGTTCCGAACCTCCGGAAGATCACGTCCGCATCCATGCAGCGAATGATCGATCGGCAGAAAATGTTTATGCGGCAGCCGGTTCACCCACTCCACCTTCAGTGCCTGCTGGCTGCGCGCCTCGATCACCGGAGCCAGCGCCCCCTCGCCGTAGCTCCACATCCGCGTCGCCGGCACATCCCGATGCACCTTCGCATGCACCTCCCGCATGGTCACCCGCAGATGCTTCGAGCCGCCCTGCACTCCCGGCCCGATCCGCTCCGGCAGCGGCAACTCATCCACGAACGGCGTCAGCTCCAGCGAGTGCAGCATCCGCACCGGCGGCAGCGCTTCGCCCGTATTCGACGTGGGATTCCTGGGCGTTACCTGCTTCCTGTTCTGGCCCGGCAGCCCGGGTATGCGCGCAAGCGCTCCCAGTGCCGCGGCTAGCTGCAGAAACTCTCGGCGCGTACGTTTCAAGCGATCGTTCTCCCGGCAAAAGAAAGGCACGCACCGGGATCCCGGTGCGTGCTGGCAGAGTAGTGCAGGCCTGTGACACCCGCGTGAATCGCGCGCGGGCTTCCGCAGCCTAGTTGCCGCTCGCGACCACGCCCGTCGCCGGGTTCAGCAGCACCACGTTCGGGTTCGGCGCCACGTTGCTGGTGAAGTTGAACATGTTGTCCAGTGAGCCCGCAATCGAATCGAACGACCCGCCGCCCAGACGCTGGCCGCCCAGGAACGTATCTTCGATGAACTTCGTAATCGAGCTCTGATCCGTCACCGTGTGGTCGATCGCGTTCTTGTTCGCCCACGGCGACAGCACCAGCATCGGCAGACGCGGACCGTACCCGCAGCGGCCCTGCGCATGCAGGTTCACACCATCGATCCCCGCAAGCGCGCTGGTCGAGGTCGCCGTCGCACTCGAGCAAACCCCCGCGCTCGTCAGCATGTCGTTCACCGTCGCCGAGCCGTTGACGATGTTCAGCACATGGTCGTACCAGCCGTCCGAGTCGTCGTAGTTCAGGATGATCGCCGTGTTCGGCCAGAACTTCGACTGCTCGATCGCGTTCACCATCGTCACCACGAACGCCTGCTCGTCTACCGGATCCGAGTAGCCGGCATGGCCGTCCTGGAAGCCAGGTGCCTTCAGGAAGCTCACCGCCGGCATGTTGCCCGCGTTCAGCGCATCCAGAAAATCGTGCGTATCGTACTGGTGGTTCGCCGGATCGGAGTTCAACCCCACCGTCGCCGGCGAGGTCGGACGCACATGGTTCAGGTTCTGCGTGCTCACGTAGTACTGGAACGGCTCGTGATGCTGGACGTAGTCATTCTCCGCAACGCCCGTCACCGCCGACTTCGTCGTGCGCCCGCATCCCGTGGTCCCGTTCGAGTTCGTCACCGTCAGATCGAAGCCGCCCTCGAAAAAACCCCAGCTTACATTCGCCGCACTCATCAGGTCACCTGCATTCTTGCCCAGCATGTGAATGCTCTTGCTCGTGCTTGAACACAGATCCCCGGTCGGGTCCGCGTCCCCGATATCCGACAGGCCCGTTGCCGTGCCGTCCGTCACCACCGCCGAAGCCGCGCCGATATCGTTCACCGCGCCATCCGTCTGGCCCGAGATCATGTTGATCGCACCTACCGTCGATGGTCCGAACGTCGTGCCGAAGGACTTGTCGTTCATCGCATAGTGCTGCGCGTAATTCCACAGCGCCGTGACCGTGTTGCCGTCGTAGTAGCCCATCGTCAACGCGTTCGTCTTTGCGATCGTCGGCGTCGACGAGTTGCCGTAGCTGCCCGTATCCGCAACCCCGACCGAGAGCGGAAACTTGTCCATCGCGCCCCCGTCGAACGCCGCCTGCTCCGGACCGTAATTGTGATCCTGGTCGTTCGTCGCCGCCTGCGTGTAGTCCAGACGGAACGGGTTCGTCGCCGCCGCGCCATTCGCGATTTGCGTGCTGTTCGGGTTCGCCGTCAGCAGCGCCGCATCACTGACGTAGTTGTTCGGCGTCGGCGTGCCGGACGCCGCCGTGAATGCAGTCTCCCCTGACGGATTCGTCGCATGCGGGTACGTGCCGAAGTAGTGATCGAACGAGACGTTCTCGCCGAAGATCACCACGACATGCTTGATCACCTGAGGAGCCGTCACTGGAACCGGCGCCGGCGTCGCAATCGGAGCCGGCGCACTGCTGGTCGCCGCACAGCCGGTGAGTACGATCGATGCGGACAAAGAAGCAGCAAGACACGTGCGTACCATCAGAAAGCCTCTGGCGTTGGGAATGATCCGTCAAAAACTGGATTGATTCCTTGATATCCGCCTCGTATGAACGGGCCATCACGCAAAGGTGAATAGACAGCTAACGCCGTGTAAGGTGGTGAGCGCATGCTTCGCCTACGCCCCCGCTCCCTGAACGCGATCCTTCCCTGGACAAAATCGCGCTTTACGCCGCATTCACTCCCATGCCGTATCGCAATGCTCGCCCTCCTGCTCCTCTTTGGACTGGACGCCGCCCGCGCCCAGACACCCTGGCTCATTCCCGATGCCATCGCGTCCACCCACTACACCGTCACCCTCAACGGCCGGCCCACGCCCGTCATGCACGCCGCCGTCAACCTCTACTTCCTCAACTTTCCCGCCGCCCGCAAGCTCAAGGTCACCGTCACCGCCGACCGCGACGGCTTCTGGGATCGCGGCGTCGATATCCAGCCCTGGCGTCTCGGCATCCGTCCCACCCGCACAGGCCGCACCCTCAGCTTCGAGCTCGACGGCCCCGCCAAAATCACCCTCTCCCGCCCTGACGACTTCCTCGGCAACGCCGACATGCTCTTCCTCTTCGCCAATCCGCCGGAACCCTCTCCGCCGACTGCCTCCACCCCCGGCATCCGCTTCTTCGGCCCCGGCGTCCATCGCGAAAACATCGACGCCGCCTCCGGCGACCGCATCTACCTCGCCCTTGGAGCCGTCGTCTTCGGCTCGCTCAACGTCTGGCAGGTCCACGACGTTCAGGTCTCCGGCCGAGGCATCCTCGTGTACGACGGCCCCCAGAACCCCGCCGACGACGACGGCTGGATGCACAAACCCAACTGGCACTGCATCGTCATGGACCAGGCCCGCGACATCTCCATCGAGGGCATCACCTGCGTCGTCCGCAGCCGCACCTGGCAGATCCAGATGAAGGACTCCCACCACATCCGCTTCCAGAACTTCAAAACCATCGCCGCCAGCGACGGCAACGCCAACGGCGACGGCCTCGACTGGCTCGGAGGCGGAGACACCGTCGTCGATGACAGCTTCCTCCGCGCCGCCGACGACGTCTTCGCCCTCCAGAGCAGCTGGGAGGGCTACGGCCCCAAAGCCTTCGCCGTCCAGGGTCTACCCGTTCGCAACATCCACATCACCCGCTCCGTTGTCTCCACCAGCATCTCCAACATCGTCCGCGCCGGATGGCCTGAGAAAAACTTCGAAGGCGGCAACTTCTCCATGGAAGATTCCGACGTCCTCCACGCCGGACTGGGCGGCTGCGGAATCCCTTTCGCCCTGATGGAACTCTGGGCCGACCCCAACGGCCGCGGCCTCTCCGATGGCTTCGCCTTCCGCAACATCCGCCTCGAAGACTGGTACTCCCTCACCCAGCTCATGGAGCCCGTCGACGGCATCCACAACGCGCGCTTCACCGACATCTCCGCCCTCGAAACCCCCGCCATGGTTCCCTCCGAGATCCGCGGAGTCGTCGAGGGTACGACCCTCGACAACGTCCGCCTCGCAGCCCCACCGGCCACCTCCGCAGCCGACATCCCCCTCACCGTCGCAAACGGCGCCGAAGCCCCCATCTTCGCCGCGAACGGCCCGCAGGCCATCATCCACTACGACTCAGGCCTGCTGCGCCCCGGCCGCAAAATCCACTTCGAAGCCACCGGCCCCGCTACAAACGGCGAACGTTACGACTGGACCTTTGGCGACGGCGCCCACGCCTCCGGCCGCACCGTCAGCCACATCTTCCCCGACGCCGCCGGCACCCTCCTCGACGGCTCCGGGCGCTTCCGCGTCCTGCTCCACGTCGCCAGCCCTGAGGGCCGCGAGACCTGGACCGCCGAACCAGTCGTCCTTGCCGATGCCCTCGAACCCGCCCCTGCACCCACATCCCAAGCCGCACCCGGCCTGCTCTTCCGCGCCATCCAGAGTGAACACCCAACCCTCGCGGCCCTTATGCCGGACACAGCGACCGCCGCCACCGGCACCGCCACCCAGCTATCCCCCGCACCTCGCCCGCGCGACCGGAACTACGCCCTCGCCTTCAACGGCTTCCTCGACATCCCCGCCGACGGCGGCTACACCTTCACGCTCATCTCCACCGACGCCGGCGACCTTCGCGTCGACGGCCGCACTCTCGCCGTCACCCCCGAGCCCTTCGCTCAGGTCTGCGGCCTCGCCGGCAACGCCGCCCGCCCCGCCCGCGGCAGCATCGCCCTCACCCGCGGCCTGCACCGCCTCGAAGTCCGCGAAACCCACACCACCGGCCTCGACAACTTCCGCGTCCTCTGGCAGGGCCCCGGCCTCGAGCCCCGGGAAATCCCCGCCACAGCCCTCTCACATCCAGCACAGCCTTAAATCTGTGCCGCTCTGTGCTCTCCGTATCCTCTGTGCTTTCCTTGCTTTCCCTAGTTCCCCATTGCGCAAGCCGCCGCCAGCACAAACACCAGCGGCGCATTCCAATTGATCGCAATCTCATTCATCGAGTAAGCCCGTTCATCGTCCACCCACATCCGCATCGGCGGCAGCTTCGGCATCTTGTCCGCCACCGCATCTCCGCCATGTGCATTCGGGCCGCCCGACATCAACCCCGGCCACGGCTCCAGAATCCCGTCCGCCGCCGAAGGCCGATGATGCGGATGCATAAACGGCTTCGTCCCCACATGCGTCACCCACGACACCCCGTGGCAGTTCCGCCCCAGCAGGTAGTGCAAATTGTTCAGCGCCACCTCACGCCGCGCCGCCGTCGGCTCGAACACATCGCCCACCAGCAGCAACAGCGACTGATTGGCCGCATCCGAGTTTGAGCCCCACCGGTACTCCTGCGCCATCAGCGTCTGCCCATACCCGTTCGCCGCGCTCTGCGCCGTCAGCCGCTCCGCCTCCGCCCGCGTCGCCGCCCGAATCCGCTCCTTCACATCCGCCGATCCCGGCAGCTCGTTGAGCACATAGCTCCAGCACGCCATCGGCTCTACCCCGCCCCAGCTCGGAGCCGTCATGTGAAACCGTTCCTGCCCCCTGCGAAACGCCGTCCGGAAGCTCAGCTCATACAGCTCTTCCCCCGTCGTCCGCCAAAGCTCCGCCGAAGCCCACATCAGCTCATCCCCCACATGCGGATCGCCATACCCGCCCGTCAGGATCCCCGGCGGATTCTCGTACGTCTCCGCCGGATGCGTCATCGTCCACGCCCACGCATTCCGCGCCACCGTCAGGCACTGCGCGGCGTAGTCCGCGTCATACGGCGCGTACACCCGGGCCGCAATCGCCGCCACCGAAGCCAGATCCGCCGTAGCAGCCGTCGTCTTATAAGGCGCGTGCCCCGACCCGATCACATAGCTCGTCAGCTTGTCCGCCTGCGGCATGATAAACGCGCAGAAATGCTCCGAGGTCTGCTTATGCCACACCCCGCCGTCCTCATCCTGCAGCGAAATCATCCAGTCCAGGTTCCACTTGATCTCTGCCAGCCAGTCCGGCAACGCCCCCGTCAACGCTCCGCGCGACTCCGGAATCCCGAGATGCATCTCCTTCACCGCCTCGGGAAACATCTCGAACGCCCACAACAGCGTTCCCGTCGAAATTCCCGAGTTGACGACATACCGCCCATAGTCGCCCGCGTCATGCCATCCGCCGGTGTTCCTCAGCTTGCCCGCGCGTCCCGAAGTCGGGTGATACGCGCCATCCTTGTGACACTTCGGGTGCTTATACCCTCCACCCAGGTTCACCTTGCATCCACATCGCTGCCCGTAAAACCCGCGCATGGACGTCCGCAGCGCATCCCGGTACACCGTCGGCGAAATCGAAAACGCCTCTGTCTGCATCCCCGCCGCAACCACCCGGTATCGCCCCGGCGTCTTCACGCCCGAGAAATCCGCCAGCCAGATCCGATCCCCCGACAACGCATCCGGCTCGTCGCCAAAGCTCGTCAGCGTCCCGGCATACACCTCATTCCCGCCCGGCACCGCCAGCACGCGAAACGTTGCCGCCGTGCCCTCCGGCAGGTTCGCCACGCTCGCCACCTTCGCGTGCTCCGGCAGGTATCCCACCTGATCTAGAAAGATCCCCGGCTCCGTCATACTCCGCGGAGTCGCCGCTGGCGGCGCCGCAGGCTGCTGCGCCAGAACATCCGCAGCCCCGGTCGGAAGAATCGTCACAGCTGCCGCTCCGGCAGATAAGGTCGTCATGCGCCGCAGCGCCTCTCGTCGATGCAAGGGGAGGTCCTCAAGAATCCATTCGCAAACCAATGCCGCCGCGGTTCAGATGCATCCGCGGCAACATTCATCTTCATCACTGCAACGTCATGCCGCCGCGCACTACACCGCGCAGTTGATCGACTCAATCCCGAGATACTCCGCCGCCTGCCCCAGCTGTTCTTCGATCCGCAGCAGCTGGTTGTACTTCGCGATCCGGTCCGTCCGGCTCGCCGACCCGGTTTTGATCTGTCCCGCACCCGTCCCCACCGCAAGATCCGCGATGAACGTATCCTCGGTTTCACCCGAGCGGTGCGAAATGATCGATGTAAACCCGAACCGCCGCGCCAGCTCGATCGCCTCCAGCGTCTCCGACACCGTCCCGATCTGGTTCACCTTGATCAAGATCGAGTTCCCGCACTTCTGCTCGATTCCCTGCTGCAAACGCTGCGTATTCGTGACGAACAGGTCGTCCCCCACCAGCTGGATCTTGTCCCCGATCTGCTCGGTCAGATACTTCCATCCTTCCCAGTCGTTCTCCGCCAGTCCGTCCTCCAGCGAAACGATCGGATACTGCCGCGTCCAGTCCACCCAGTAATCCGCCATCTCCTGGCTCGAAAGCTCACGCCCGTCGCTCTTCTTGAAAACGTACTTTCCCGTCTCTTTGTTGTAGAACTCCGACGAAGCCGGATCGAGCGCAATCACAATATCCTCGCCCGCCTTGAGCCCGAGCTTTTCGATCGCCTCCAGAATCAGCTCCACCGCCTCCGAGTTCGACTTCAGGCTCGGCGCAAAGCCGCCCTCATCGCCCACCGCAGTGTTATACCCCTTCTTCTTCAGCACGCTCTTCAGCGTGTGAAACACTTCCACCCCCTGCCGCAGCCCGTCCGAAAACGTCTCCGCGCCCACCGGCATGATCATGAACTCCTGAAAGTCCACATTCGAATCCGCATGGCTTCCGCCATTCAAAATATTCATCATCGGTGTCGGCAGCAGCGAAGCATTTACTCCACCCAGATACCGGTACAGCGGAATCCCCAGCGCGTTCGCACTCGCCCGGCAAGCCGCCATCGACACCGCCAGAATCGCGTTCGCCCCCAGCTTCGACTTGTTCTCCGTCCCGTCGATCGCCAGCATCGTCGCATCCAGCAGCCGCTGATTGGTCGCATCCATCCCCGTCAGCTCCGGCGACAAGATCGACTCCACATTGTCGACCGCATTCAGCACGCCCTTCCCCAGGTAGTGGTCCTGATCCCCATCCCGCAGCTCCACCGCCTCATGCTCGCCGGTCGACGCGCCCGATGGCACCGCCGCCCGGCCCATCGCGCCGCCCGCAAGCAGCACATCAGCCTCAACAGTAGGGTTCCCGCGCGAATCCAGAATCTCGCGCGCAGTGATGGAAACAATATCGGTCTGGGGCGTAACAACGGAGGACATAACGTTCCTTTGCGGGCTGAGAGTCTGAGCGTTCTGATACACACGATGCGTAAGCCGATCCTGCAGCTTCGGACGGCGATCCACCGCGACCGGCGCAGCGCCAGGCAGGGCCGCGGCAATCATCTCCACAAGCTCGGGCTTCATCGCGCGGCCGCTCACTTGCGCGATTCTAACCGTTCGGGCGTCCGCACGCCCCCCGGTGCCTTCAGGTGGCCCTCCCGTCGATCGGGAACAGATTCCGTGTCGACCAACGGAAGAACCTCGCGAACCGTAGAGAAGTCACGAAGTGACCGCCGCCGGCGCAGGGCGACTTACCTCACTGCGAACCAAGAAAGCCATCATCGTCAACGGTTCCCTCTCGTTTTCCCGGACAACACCTCTCCCCAGGCCGCCTACCCTCAAAACAGGCGCGAGCACCCGCGCCGGAGGTCCCGACACATGAAGCTCAACCCACTCGGCCTGCGCGCCGTTCTTCTCACCGCCGCTCTCGGCATCCCCGCCCATGCCGCCTTCGCGCAGCAGTACACCGGCGTCTCCCGCCCGGAGCAGGTGCCCATCTCGGTCTCTCCCGAAGGCGTCGCCCAGCCGGTCGTCTACACGCCCGCCGCAACCGATCAACCTGGCGCCCCCTACGCCACCCCGTCCAGTGAACCCGCGCCCGCCGCCCTCCCATACTCAGCCCCCACCGGAACTTCCGCAGCCCCGTCGGCATCCCAGATCGCCGAAGCTCGCACCGAACCCGCCCCGCTTCACCCCGACCCGCTGCACGATGACGACAGCGGCATCGTCACCCACGTCCCCGGCCCCGCCAACGGCCTGCCCCAGGGAACCCTCCTCAAAGCCCGCATGCTGGTCGATCTCTCCACCGAACACACCACCCTCGGCACGCCCTGGACCGCCGAGCTCACCGCCCCGCTCGAGCGCGACGGCCGCGTCCTCATCCCCGCCGGCTCCCTCCTCTCCGGCAAAGTCACCGAAGTCCACGGCGGACGACGCATCTCCGGAACCGCCTCCATCCACCTCCAGACCCTCTCCGTCACCCTTCCCGACGGCACGACCCTCGGCCTCCACGCCATGCTGGTCGACACCGACCTCACCCGTCGCCTCCGAGTCGACGACGAAGGCACGCTCGCGCACCGCGACCACCGCAAGGAAGAGGCCGCCGTCCTCGCGCTTACCGCCGGCTCCGGCGCAGCCGCAGGCGGTGTCCTCGCCGGTCTCCCCGGCGCGCTCGTCGGCGCCGGTATTGGCGCGGGCATCAGCACCGTCATCTGGCTCCGCGAGGACCGCCAGGCCGAGCTCCCCAAAGACACCGAAGTCGTCTTCGAGCTGAGCCGCCCCCTCCCCATCACCCAATGAAGGGCGGGCGTTCACACGCGCCCTCTTGCCTCCAGGTGGCCCTCCCGTCGGTCGAGAACAGAAAACCCGTGCCAACCAACGGGAGGGAGCAGGCGAAGCGTGTACAAGTCACGAAGTGACCGCCGCCCCGCGGAGGGCGGCCTTCGTTCTTTTTCTTGGAACCGCCGCGTCACCTTCTCCGTACCGCCCCTCAAGGAGATCTCCATGACGCGCATCTCGATCGGCCTCAGCCTCACTCTGCTCGCCTGCAGCGCCGCCGGCTTCGTCCCTTCCGCCCACGCGCAGGATCCCGAACACGACCTCCAGAAGAGTTATGCCGTCTCCGGTAAGCCGCGCCTCGAGCTCGAAGCCGACGACAGCGGCATCGAGGTCCACTCCTGCGGTGCCTGCCGTGCCATCCAGATCCACGTCCACGCCGACCGCAAGCTCAGCACCTACCGTCTCGAAGAGCACCAGGACGGCGACCACATCGTCTTCAAGCTCAAGTCCCCGCACGACTGGAACAGCGATCATGTTCACATCGGCTTCAGCATGAGCAAAGGCGCAAAGATCACCGTCGAAACACCCGCTGCCCTCACTCTCGACGCCAAAGTAGCCGACGGCAGCCTCGCCGCCACGGGCTTGAACGGGGAGATCAGCCTGCGCTCCTCCGATGGCAGCGTCCAGGCCAGCGACGTCCACGGCCAGCTCCGCTTCAGCACCTCCGACGGCAGCGTCACCGCCCATCACGCCTCCGGCGAGATCGAAGCCCGCTCCTCCGACGGCAGTCTCGACATCGACGGCCAGTTCAGCCGCCTCATCCTCCACACCAGCGACGGCAGCGTAAAACTCGCGCTGGCCGAAGGCTCAAAGCTCATGGCCGCCTCCGATATCGGCAGCTCCGACGGAACCATTACCCTGCGCCTCCCCCAGACCCTCGACGCCGACCTCAACCTCTCCGCCGCCGACGGCCACATCCACTGCACCCTGCCCCTCCGCACCGACAGCTACGACACCGGCGATTCCGCCGCGCACCACCTCGCCGGCCACCTCAACGCCGGCGGCACCGCCCTCCAGGTCCGCACCGCCGACGGCAGCATCAACATCACCCCTATCTAGGCGTTCACACGCCCTCGTAGACCTTCAGGTGGCCCTCCCGCTGGTCAGTAGCAGACTCCGTGCCGACCAACGGGAGGACCCGGCGAAGCGTATACAACTCACGAAGTGACCGCCGCCCGCGCAGGACGACTTTATTCTTAGTCCCGTACCTGCGCCAGCAGTCTCTTCCAGTTCTTCTGGTTCCGCTTGAACGACTTCTTTAGATCCTCAAGGATCCGCTCGAAATCCGCGTTCCCCACCAGCTTCTTCCACGCCGGATTGATCGAGAACCACGGATAGTTCTCATTCCCCAGGTAAATCGCACGCCGCAGCCAGTGCAGCGCCTCCGACGCATCGCCATCCACCGCAAAGTAAGTCGCCAGCCGATACGCCATCTCGCTGTCCGCCTCCGCCGCCGACAGCGTCTCGTCGACGATAAAGTCCGCCGCCTTCTCGCGATCGCCCAGCTGCACATAGCAAAGCGCAATCGTCGGATACACGATCCGCAGCGAGACCTCCTCGCGCGTCACCGTCTCCAGCGTCTCGATCGCCTTCGCCAGATCGCCCTGCCGCATCTGCTGGTATCCCAGCGAGATCCGCAGCAGCGGCTGCTTCGGCTCGAGCGTCAGTCCCTTCTCCAACTCGTCCGCCGCCAGCTCCAGCTGATTCTGGTACTGAAACACCCGCGCCCGATTGTTGTAGATCAGCGCCGCGTTCGCCGGGTTCAGCCGCAGTGACGTATTGAACTGCTCCAGCGCCTCGTTGTACATGCCATCGATCCGCAGCGTCTGCCCCGCGACCAAGTGCACATTCCAGTCGTTCGGCGCCGACTGCAGCAGCGACTCGATCCCATGCCGCGCCGACTCCTTCTCTCCGCGTGACAGCAGCATATAGACCCGATACAGATTCGACTCCACCGATCCCGGATCGAGCGTCAGCGCCTTATCAAACGCCCTCCGCGCCTCCAGCACATGCATCTGCCCGCCCAGTCCATGCTGTGCGTACTGCAGATGCGTAATCCCCAGCCCCGACCACGCCGGCGCATACCGCGGGTCATGCGCCGTCACCTCCTGGAACAGCTCGCGCGCCCGGTCCAGATCCTCCCGGCTCCCCGTCCTCGACACGAATGAGCTCAGCACCGCCCGCGCCTGCAGGTAATCCTCCGAAATATCCTCCGCCAGGGATGGCGTCGGCGCAGCCGCAGCCGTCCCCGTCTGCAGTCCGCCCAGCCCCTGCAGCGTGGCAAACACCTCATTGCAGATCTCCGCCTGCACCGCCACCAGGTCGAAGCTCGCCACATTGATTGAGCCGCCCGCCTTGACCGATTGCTGCTGCACATCCAGCAGCTGCCAGTTCAGGTCGAACCCTTCCTCCGACCGCATGAAATTCCCCGCCAGCACAAACCGCACCAGCAGCTTCCGTCCAATCGCCAGCGGATCCAGCTGGTGCGTCGGCACCGAGACCAGTGCTGAAGAAGGCCGCACCACCAGCGACGGCATCCGCGCCAGCCGCGCCGCGATCGCATCCGCCAGCGCAAATCCGTACAGCGGGCTCGGCTCCTGATAAGGCGTCGGCACATACGTCTCCGGCATCCCGGCCGGTCCCTTGCGCGCCATCGTCCCGTAGTTGATAAACGGAAGCACCACAATCGTGTTCTGCCGCTCCGCCCCTCCACTCGCCGACTCGCGAAAACGCTCCGCCAGCATCGACAGAATGCCCGTCGTCCGCTTCTCTTCCTCCGCCGTCTCCACCGCCGAAGCACGCTGCGGAGCAGGCAGCAGCGCCATCGACTCATTCGGCAGCCCCACTGCATCGAGGTGCATCGCCATCATGATCGTCTTCAGCGCCTCGCGCAGGTCCGCCGCTGAAGCAAACCGCGCCGCGGGCTGCTTCTCGAGACAACGCAGAATCACCGATTCGATCTCCAGCGGCAGATCCGGATTGATCTCCCGGATCGGCGTCGGGCTCGCAAACTGAATCGCCCGGATCGACTGGTAATCCGGCATATCCGGCCGGTGAAACGGATGCCGCCCCGTCGCCAGCTCATACAAAATCAACCCCAGCGCAAAGATGTCCGACTGCACCGAAGACTGCCCGGTCACAAACTGCTCCGGCGCCATATACGCGATCGTCCCGCCCCGCGCCGTATACGTCGCCCCCGCGGGCGGCACCCGCCGCGCCGAGCTCGGATCGAACTCCACCGCATCCATGCTCAGCCGGCGCGCCAGACCGAAGTCCAGAATCTTGATCAGCCCGCCCTCGGTCAGCATCACGTTCGCCGGCTTCAGATCGCGATGAAAGATCCCCAGCGAGTGCGCCGCCGAGAGTCCGTCCGCAATCTGGATCCCGGCCGAAAGCACCAGCTGCAGATTCGCCGCGCCCTCCGAAATGATCTTGTCCAGCGGCTTGCCCGGGATGTACTGCATCACGATGTACGCCTCCGGCTCGTCGCTGTCGGAGTCCGCCGTCGTCTCGCCCACATCGTAGATCGCGCACACATTCGGGTGGTCGATCGCCGAAGCCAGCCGCGCCTCGCGCAGCTGCGTCGTCCTCACCTGGTCGATCGTCAGCGCGCCCCGCTTCAGCAGCTTCAGCACCACCGGCCGCTGCAGCAGCGTATCGGTCGCGAGAAACACCACCCCCGACCCGCCCGCGCCGATCTTGCGGACAAGCTCGTAATGACTGATCACCCGGCGCTTCATGCCCCCATTATCGCCGTTTCCCGGTCCGCCAGCTCGAGCGAAAACATCGCGCGGGCACCATACCGGAACTCACCCGAAAGGTCCCTTTCTGCACACTCCGTTGCAGAATTCCGTAAACCGCGGAGACGACTTCCCCTCCTGGACTCGCATCAGACGGTGCAAATGCTCTTGACGAAAGACCAGCCGGCGCAACAGCGGCTGCGAGGAAAAGGTTCGGATGGAGCAGACACACACTTCCGACACCGGCGCGACCAACGCGGTGTCTATTCTCCTGATCGACGACAATGCCGTACAGGCTGCCACCCGGCAGACTATTCTCAAGCGCGCCGGATACGACGTGATCGCCGTACTCGATCCCATTCGTGCGCTCGATCAGTTGCGCCGCAATGACTTCCCTTCCGAGATCAATCTCGTCATCACCGACCACCTCATGCCCGGCATGATGGGCGCCGAGTTCGTCCGCGAACTGCGCAAGTTCCAGCCTCACCTCCCCGTCCTCGTCATCAGCGGACTTGAAGAAGCTGAGGAAGAGTACAGCGACCTCGACGTGCTCTTCCGCATGAAGCCGCTCCTCCCCGATCACCTGCTCGCCAGCGTCCACCGCCTCACCACCCGGGAACGCGTCCAGGCCTGAGCCTGTCCCCCCAGCTTCCACCCCCGGCTTTCGCAGGGTGGAAGCTTTCGCGCGGTTAGCGTTCAGTTGCTCCTCGTCGTGTCCCGTGCGGTGCGAGAATAAAAGCGTGAGGACGCCGCGCCCGCTATGACCGCTCATCCCATGCCCGAGTTCGGCAGTCTCTGCCTCCTGCTTGCCTTCGTGCTGGCAGTCTACTGCTTCGCCATGGGCGCGCTCGCCCTCTGGACCACCACAAAGCAGCCCGCCGGCTCCCCTCAGTTCGTCCGCGCTCTGCGCCTGCAGGAGACCGCCAGACGCGCCGGCATCGCCACCTTCGCCGCCGTCCTCGGAGCCGCCTTCGCCCTCGTCTGGGCCTCCTTCACCAACGACTTCTCCGTCTCCTACATCCTGCACCACACCAACCGCGACTTGCCCTCCGCCTACAAGTTTTCCGCGCTCTGGTCCGGTCAGGAAGGCTCGCTCCTCCTCTGGGCCTGGCTGCTCGCCGCCTACGGTTTCGTCCTCCGGATCCGCCACAAAGTCGACGTCCGCCTCAGCGCCTACGCCTCCACCATCCTCGCCTCGGTCCAGGTCTTCTTCCTCTCGCTGCTCATCTTCGCCGCGCCGCCCTTCGCCATTGAGCCCGGCCCGCTTTCGCCCGACGGCTTCGGCCTCAATCCCCTCCTCCAGTACCCCGAGATGGTCATCCACCCGCCGATGCTCTACCTCGGCTACGTCGGCTTCGCCGTCCCCTTCGCCTTCGCGCTCGGCGCGCTCATGATGCGCTACCCCGGCGAGAAGTGGATCGCCATTACCCGCCGCTGGACCATGGTCACCTGGCTCTTCCTCACCTGCGGCATCTTCCTCGGCGCGCACTGGGCCTACACCGTCCTCGGATGGGGCGGCTACTGGGGCTGGGATCCGGTCGAGAACGCCAGCCTCATGCCCTGGCTCACCGGCACCGCCTTCCTCCACTCCGTCATGATGCAGGAGAAGCGCGGTATGATGAAGAGCTGGAACGTCTGGCTCATCTTCTCCACCTTCCTCCTCACCCTGCTGGGCACTTTGCTTACCCGCGCCGGCCTCGTCTCCTCCGTCCACGCCTTTGCCCAGAGCTCCATCGGCAACTGGTTCGTCGCCTTCATGGCCATCGTCCTCGCCGTCTGCCTGTTCACCTACTTCAAGCAGCGCGACCACCTCGTCAGCGAGAACCGCTTCGAGTCCGTCGTCTCCCGCGAGGCCAGCTTCCTCTTCAACAACATGATCCTGCTGGTCGCCTGCATCACCGTCCTCGTCGGCACCCTCTTCCCCGTGCTCAGCGAGTTCGTCCAGGGCACCAAAACCACCATGGGCGCGCCCTACTACAACCGCGTCAACATCCCCATCGGCCTCTTCCTCCTGCTGCTCACCGGCATTGGCCCGCTGCTCGCCTGGCGCTCCACCAGCCTGCGCACCATCCGCCGCAATTTCATCCTGCCCGGCCTCGCCTTCGCCTTCGCCCTCGTCGCTCTCATGCTCGGCGGCATCCGCCCGTGGGAAGACGCCGACTCCTGGCTCGCCACCACCTTTTCCCTGCTCGCCTTCTCGCTTGCCGCCGCCGTCGTCGCCGCCATCTCCTCCGAGTTCCTCCGCGGCGCCAACGTCGTCCGCACCCAGACCGGCCAGAACCTTGTCGTCAGCGGCTGGACCCTGATGCGCCGCAACACCCGCCGCTACGGCGGCTATCTCGTCCACTTCGGCATCGTCGTCATGTTCATCGGGATCGCCGGCGGCGCCTTCAATCAGTCGCACGAGCAGGAGATGAGCTACGGCGACAAGATCCACATCGGCCCCTACACCCTCGTCTGCCAGAGCTACACCCAAGACTCCAACCCCAACTACGACACCGACTTCGCCCTGCTCGACGTCTACAAACACAACCGCAAGATCACCCAGCTCTCGCCCGAGAAACGCTTCTACAAGGCCAGCGGCCAGTCCTCCACCGTCGTCGCCCTCCACTCCACCGCGCAGGCCGACCTCTACGTCATCTTCATGGGCCGCAACCCGGATTCCGACCGCCCCATCATCAAGGTCTTCCTCAACCCGCTCATCGCCTGGATCTGGATCGGCGTCGGCATCGTCGTCCTCGGCACCGGCTTCGCCCTCACCCCCAGCACCGCCCCGCGCCGCCGCGAATCCCTCGCCACCGCCGAGCAGGAGCTGCCGCTGCCCGCCGAGGTAGCCCATGTCTGAGCCTCGCCGCATGCCTCTCGGAACCGTCCTTCCGAACAATGTCCGGGAGGACGGTATTTCCCCCGCAGCGCCTCAACCAACTGTCATCCTGAGCGAAGCACAAAGCGCGCAGTCGAAGGACCTGGATCTCCGTCCCGCCATCAATCTCCGCCGCATTCTCACCTCCGCCTTCGTCTGCATCCTCGCCGTCGTCATGCTCGGCGCAGGCAGCAGCGACGAAGCCCGCTTTGGCCGCATCGGCCACAACATGATGTGCGTCTGCAGCTGCAATCAGATCCTGCTCGAGTGCAACCACGTCGGCTGCCCCGACTCCGACCGCATGATCGGCGAGCTCCGCGACCAGCTCGCCGGACCCAACGCTGCCGGAGCCGACGCCCTCATCCTCAACTGGTTCGTCGCCAAATACGGAGCCACCGTCCTCGCCGCGCCCATCCGCGGCGGCTTCGACGTCGTCGCCTGGATCATCCCGCTCACCCTCTTCGTCGCCGGCATCTTCGGCACCGCCCTCGTCGTCAAAGCCTGGGCGAACAAACGCAACACCGCCGAGGCCCTCGCCGGCACCCCATCTCTCCCCGGCATGGACAAAGACATACGCGACCGCATCCGGCGCGAAACGGAGTGGTAATGGACAACGGACTGCTCGCAGGAATCGCGCTCACCCTCCTCTGCTTCGCCTTCATCTTCTGGCCGGAGCGCAACCCCTTCGTCCAAGCCGACAAGACCCTCCTCGACTCGCTCGGCGAGCGCCGCGACCAGGTCTACGCCAACCTCCGCGATCTCAACTTTGAGTACCTCGCCGGCAAATATCCCGAGCAGGACTTCGAAGAGCAGCGCATCCAGCTCGAAAACGAAGCCGCCACCATCCTCGCCGAGATGGACCGGCTCCAGTCCCGGGGCCTCCGCCGAACCCGTTAGTCGCTGTACACCTTCCTCAGTCGCATTCCGCACCCGCCGCCCGTACACACCCATCACGCTGTCATCCTGAGCGAAGCGGCGCAGCCGCACAGTCGAAGGACCTGCATTTCCAGCGCCACGAAAGACTGCGATTCCCCAACCCACATACCTGCAATGTCCCAACCCGGCACGCTAAACTAAACCGTGTCCATCCTGCATTCCCTCCGCACCGGCATCCCATTCCTCGCGCTCGCGTCCGCCCTCGCGTTCGCCGAACCCGCCTTCGCCGATCCCGTTACCGGCACCGTCACCAACCTGACCAGCAACAAGCCCGCCGCCGGCGATGACGTCGTCCTCCTCCAGCTCGCCCAGGGCATGCAGGAGCTCGCCCGCACCAAAACCGACGCCCGCGGCCACTTCACCATCGATGTCCCCGCCGAAGGCCTGCATCTCCTCCGCGTCACCCACGACCGCGCCAACTACTTCAAACCCATCCAGCCCGGCACCCAGTCCGTCGACATGGAGGTCTACTCCGCCGCCCCCAGCGTGCAGGGCATTACCCTCGACGCCGACGTCGTCCGCATGGAAACCAGCGGCAACGGCCTCCGCGTCATCGAGCACTTCTTCATCAAGAACGAGTCCTCCCCCGCCCGCACGCTCATGAGCGATCACCCCTTCGAGCTCTACCTGCCCGCCGGCGCAACCGTCGAAGGCTCCGCCGCCAAGTCCCCCGGCGGCATGGCCGTCCAGCAGGGACTCGTGCCCGAGACCGAGCCCAACAAGTACACCATCCTCTTCCCGCTCCGCCCCGGCGAGACCGAATTCCAGGTCACCTACCAGCTCCCCTACCCCCCCGCGCAGGGCTACACCTTCCAGCCGCGCCCCGTCATGCCCACCGACAATCTCGTCGTCATGCTGCCCAAGGCCATGTCCTTCAAGGCGGGCCAGTCCGCTCCCTGGACCTCGGTCGGCGACGAAGAACCCGGCGCCCAGACGTACCTCATCCGCAACGCCCAGCCGTCGCAGCCGCTCTCGTTCACCCTCAGCGGCTCCGGCCAGCTCCCGCGCGACACCCAGCAAGCCCAGGCCGGCGGCGCTGACCAGAGCGCCGGCGCACCAGGCACTCAAACCGGCCAGTCCGTCCCGGACACCCGCCCCGGCGGAGGTCTCGGCGTCCCCGTCGACAAAGACGCCGAGCGTGACCCCTGGACCAAGTACCGCTGGTGGATCATCGCCGGCCTGGGCTTCCTCTTCGCCGCCGCCGCCGGCTTCATGCTCAAGGGCGGGGCCGGCACCGGTTCAGCCGCAAACCCCGGCACCCCCGGAACCGGCTTTGCCCCCATCGGCCCGACAGGCGGCATGCAGGCCCTGCGCGACGAGCTCTTCGCCCTCGAAACCGACCGACTCTCCGGCAAGCTCACCGAGCCCGAGTACCAGCAGCTCAAAGCCGCCTTCGACCTCGTCCTCCGCCGCATCATGGCACGTACCGGGGAAGGTGTCAGCGAAGCGTCCGTCCAGCCGTCCGTCTAGAGGAGCATCACGAATGCAGGGTCTTCTCCGCTTCCTTCAGCTCCTCAGCATCACCATCTGGGTCGGCGGCATCGTCTTCTTCGCCTTCGTCCTCGCCCCCACCGCCTTCGGTGTCCTGCCCACCATCCGCGAGGCTGGCCTGGTCGTCGGCTCCTCACTCAAGCTCTTCGACACCATCGCCCTCGTCTGCGGCGTGTTCTTCCTCGCCGCCACCGCCCTCATGTTCCGCGGCGTCACCCACCGCATCAAGGGCCGCTACGAGATGGAGTTCCTCCTCGCCCTCGTCATGTTCGTCGCCACCGGCTACCTCGCCTGGAACGTCATCCCCGCCATGGACGCCGACCAGGCCGCCGCCCCCGGAGCCGACATCAACGCGCTCCCACCCGACAACCTCGCCCGCCTCCATTTCGAAAAGCTCCACAAGCGCTCTGAATCCGCCGAAGGCCTCGTCCTGATCCTCGGCCTCGGCGTCCTCTTCCTCATGTCCCGCGAACACGTCCTGCTCCCGCCCACCGCGGAGATCCTCAATCCACCGTCAGCGTAACCCCCACGCTGTGCGTCAGCACCGTACCCGCCGCGCTCGTCCCCGTAGCCGTCACCACCAGGCTGTACGCGGCCGCTGAGCCACTCGCAGCCTCCGACACCGTACGATCCCCACATCCCGCCAGCAACACCAGTCCCGCCAGCATCCAGGCACGCCGCCGCCGCAGCACAACCGGCACCATCACCAGAAAACACAACGCGATTGCGCCCAGTCCACTGCTTTCGCGGCTCACCAGCTTCGGCACCGTCACCGTCAGGCTGAACGGCGTTGCCCCGCTCGGTGGCGGCAGCGTCGCCGGCGAAAAGCTCGCCGTCGCCCCCACCGGCAGCCCCGTCACCGCCAGCACCACCGAGCTCGCCATCGGCCCGCCCACCGGCGTCAGCGTAAACCCGAACACCCCCGGCGTCCCCGCCGGAGCCGTCACCGCCGCACTCGTCACCGCCAGCGCGAAGTCCGTCGCACTCCCCACCGGCGTCCCGCCGACAAGCAGAGAGTTCGACACACACCCGGCGTCCGCCGCATTCCCGGCATACTGCGCGCTCAGCGTATGACTTCCCGCCGACAGTCCGCTCGTGGAAAAACTTGCCTGCCCCGCACTCAGCGCAGCCGAAGCCACCGAAATCCCGCCATCCAGCAGCAGGACCGTCCCGCTCGGCATTCCGCCACTCGCCGCGCTCACCTGTGCATCGACCGTCGCACCCGAACCCGCGCTCAACCCACAGCTCGTCGTCACCTTACCGGGCACACTGATGACAGCCCCCTGCCCCCCAATCGTCTGGATCACCCCCGTCGCCAGCACCTGCCGCAACCGGTTGTTCCCGGTATCGCTGATGGTCGGCAACCCACCCGGCGGCAGCCCTGCACTCCCCGCCCCCGCCACGCTCACCGCCCTCGGTTCATTCAGCGTCGCCGCCGTCGCCGGGCTGCCATCGCCCGAGAACCCCTGCACCCCGGTCCCCGCAATCGTCGCAATTGCACCTGACTTCCCGTCCACCCGGCGAATCCGCTGGTTCCCCGCATCCGCCACCAGCAGCCCGCCCCCCGCATCCACCGCCAGCCCGCGCGGCAGGTCCAGCCCACTCCCCGCCGCCAACCCGCCATCGCCCGAGAACTCACCCAGGCCCGTTCCCGCAATCGTCGTGATCACGCCCGTACCTGCATCCACCCGCCGGACGCGATGATTATGCGTGTCGGCGATAAACAAGTTTCCTGCGGAGTCGAACGCCAGCCCGTACGGCGAGTCGATCGCCGCCACCGTGGCCAGGCCGCCATCGCCCGCATAGCCTTCCATCCCGTTCCCCGCCATCACCGTCTGCACGCCCGAGCTCAAATCCACCCTCACCACCAGATGCGTCCCCACATCCGCAAACACCAGCCGCCCCGCCGCATCGAACGCCAGCGCCACCGGCAGCTTCGCCGTCACCACGGTCGTGATCTTGCCAGAAGCCGCATCCACCCGGCGCACCCGCCCATTGTGCGTATCCGCGATAAACAAGTCGCCCGCCGCGTCCAGGGCCACCCCCTGCGGCGAATCCAGCAGCGCAGCCGTCGCTGGCCCGCCATCCCCGGAGAAACCCTGCGTCGCCGTCCCCGCCACAACGCTCAGCACACCCGCAACCGTCAGTTCGCGGACCACATGGTTCCCGGTCTCCGCAAAAAAGAGATCGCCCGCCGCGTCGCTGGCCGAGCCGGTCGGTGCCCTCAGCGGGATCGCCGCCGTCTGCCCCCACCCAACGCCGCACAGCAGCGCAAGCACGCACCACTGCAGCCGCGCACGCATGCGCGCCATCATCTCCGGGCAGATACAACTCGGCAAGCCCATCGCAGCAGATTCTCTCTCTGGTGTGCGGATCATAGCACCCGCAAGCCCTCCAACCCGCAATCATTCCGCTAATCTGGAAGCAGGAGTCGCCCATGTCCCAGACCCTCGCCGCCTGCCCCTTCCGTTTTCGCGAAGCAGCCCCCCGCCCGGAAGCCGCGACTGCACGCGCGGATGATCGCAGCACCGCTTTCAGCAAAGTTCCCGAAGTCGTCTTCACCTTCTGGATCATCAAGATCGCCGCGACCACCCTCGGCGAAACCGGCGGCGACGCGCTCTCCATGTCGCTTAACCTCGGCTACGCCGTCTCGACCGGCATCTTCTTCGCGCTCTTCGCCGTCACGGTCGCGCTCCAGATCCGCGCAAAGCGCTTCCACCCGTTCCTCTACTGGGCCGTCATCGTCGCCACCACCCTGGCCGGCACCACCATGGCCGACTTCTGCGACCGCTCGATCGGCATCGGCTATGCCGGCGGCTCCTCGCTCCTCTTCACCCTGGTCGTCGCCACGCTCGCGGCCTGGCGCTTTACCCTGGGCTCCGTCTCGGTGAACCACATCACCTCGCCCAGGGTCGAAGCCTTCTACTGGGCCACCATCCTCTTCTCCAACACCCTCGGCACCGCACTCGGCGACTGGGTCTCCGACTCCGGGCCGGGATTTGCGGGCGGCGTCGCGATCTTCGCCGGAGCGATCGCGATCCTGGCCGCGCTCTACCTCTTCACCAACATCTCGCGCACCGTGCTCTTCTGGTCCGCCTTTATCCTCACCCGCCCGCTCGGCGCGACGCTCGGCGACCTGCTCACCAAGCCCCAAGCCGATGGCGGCTTCAATCTCAGCCGCTACACCTCGACCGCCGCCATCGCCGTCTTCATGATCGCCTGCATCCTCATCTTCCCGCAGCGCGCCGGCGAGCACCCCGGCAGCCGCGACTGACAGGTTGGGGAACCGCTCGTTACAGACCCTCCGGCCGCTTCCCCTTCACCCACTCCGCATACGGAATCCGCGGAATCGTCAAAAACGCATCCCGCGTCCGCACATACGATCCCAGTCCGTTCATCCGGCCAATCGCATGCAGCTCCTCGGACCTGATGTAAGGCCCCGCCGGATCCACAAACTGGTCCTCCACAAACATCGCCACCACTCGTCCCAGCACGATCCGCGACCGCCCGATCTCGAGCGTCGTATGCTCCACGCACTCGAGCGCCGCATGCGCCTGCGCGATCCGCGGCACGCTCACCACGCTCGACGCCGTCGTCGTCAGCCCCGCCCTCTCCAGTTCGTCGATCTCCGGAGGGAAGTCCGTCGCGCACACATTCATCTGCTGCGCCAGATCCTCCGTCACCACATTCACCACGAACTCCCCGCCGCGCCGAATATTCCGCGCCGTATCCTTCGGCACAAACCCGCCCCCCGGACGGTCCGTCACTCCCAGCGCCACCACCGGCGGGTCCGTGCACAGGTAGTTGTACGCACTGTACGGCGCGGCATTCATCTGGCCCTGTTCATTGCGGCTCGTCACCAGCGCGATCGGCCGCGGCGCCACCAGCCCGATCAGCAGGTTGTACACAATCCGGTTCTCAAGCGTGCTCACATCGAAGATCATGGTGCCTCCACCCCGTTGGATACGGTTCGGCAACCGATCGACTCCTGCCGCCGTCGATGACCGCGGCACAGCACAGCACGGCAAGCCGAGCCTCACGCGCACGCGTGATGCTTCCTCAAGCTCTCGCAGAACACCGCAGCGTCTTCTCAGTTCAGGGGATCAGTGCTTCGAGTCGGCAGGCTTCACCGGCTCCGGATCCGGCGGCAAAGTCACAATCACCTCGCCCGGACGCGCATAGTGCAGCTCTTCCCGTGCCTGATGCTCGATCGCACCCGGATCGTCTTCCAGCCGCTCCACATGCCCCTGCAGCCGCTCGTTCTCTTCCTTCAGCGTCTCCAGCTGCTGCTGCAGTGCCCGCGCATCGTGGCGCTTCTTCTCATACGCCGTCAACCCGTTTTGCCCGAAGACGACATGAAATCCCAGCGCAACCGCCAGCCCCGCCGCCGCGAACGTCGCCACCCGCCGCCGCAGTCCATACGTACGCGCGATCAGCCCGCGCACTCCGCGCAGCTCCGCCTTCGCTCCTGTGCCTCGATCCATTGCTTCGGGTCCCACGACTCAGCGTAAGGCGCGGGTCGCTCCGCCGCCAGCCTATTCGCCCCACATCTCCACAGCCGGTACCAGCCTGGTAAGCAATCTGATCTCAAAGAGCCGGCAAAACAGGCCGAGGCGCACTCAAATCGAATGCCCGTTGCTCCTGCGTCACGCAACGGCTCGCCAAACCCGCGCGCCGCCACAGTCCTCCGAGAGCGCACGATCCCTCTGCGATTGATATGCTTGTAACGCCCGGATGAAAATTCTCTACGTGATCGCGCTCGTCAGCTTCGCGGCTCTGCTCTGGGCAGCCGTAGCCATCGCGCGCCATGTGCGTAAGGGAGCCGTCGCCCCCGATCCGCCCGCGGCCGACAACAGCCCTGAGGCCCTCGAGCAGCGCCTCTCCACGCTCACCCGCAAGCCGTCTGCCGAGGCCAGGCCCACCAGCCGCTCCACCTCCCGTCCCGACGCCTCCTGACCGCGCCCGTCGCGCGCATCCAGGCAGGTTCCGCGCAGGAACGCTCCTCCATTCAGGAACGCTCCGCCCATTCAGGAACGCTCCGCGCACTTAGTGACGCGCATCCAGTGAAAGGATCTGAAGCTCATGCTCACCGCCAATCCCTCGGCCCACACACCCGGGCCCAATCCAGCCCAGAGTTCCGGCTCCACTGCCGTCCAGACCCGGCCCGCCGCGCTCCCGGCGCTTGAAGCTCTCCGCCACACGCTCTCCGGGCAAACGCTCCTCGCCGTCTCCGCCGCGCTCCTCGTCGCCGTCTGCGCGCATCTCTCCGTCCGCCTCTGGTTCACGCCTGTCCCGCTCACGCTCTCGGACTTCGCCGTCCTGCTCGTCGGCCTCACGCTCGGACCCCGCATCGCCTTCGCCGCGCTCGTCCTCTACCTCGCCGAAGGCGCAGCCGGCCTGCCCGTCTTCGCGCCCGGCGGCCTCGGCGGCGTCGCCCAGCTCCTCGGACCCACCGGCGGTTTCCTGCTCTCCTATCCTTTCGCCGCCGCACTCGCCGGAGCTCTCGCCCGCATTCCAGCCCGCATCCCGCGCTATGCCCTCGCGTTCACCGCCGCCCTCGCCGGCTCCACGCTGCTCATGTCCGCCGGAGCCGCCTGGTTCTCGCTCTACGCTCATCACGCCGCCGCGCTCACCTGGCATCTGGCCGTTCTCCCCTTCCTGCCCGGCCAGGCCGTCAAGATCTTCGCCGCCGCCGGCATCTACGCCTCGCTCCGCGGCTCCGCCGCGCCTGAGTCAGACCGCGCCTCAGCCTTCCCGCATCCATCAGCCTGAACAGCGCGCTGCTGCAAAACCAGCTCCACCCCGAAGAAGGCCTGCATCATGAGCAACACCCTCGCCCCCGCCGTCCACGACATTCAGATCGCCCACAGCCCCGACTCCGACGACGCCTTCATGTTCTACGGCCTCGCCACCGGCAAAATCCGCGTTCCCGGCTACAAGTTCACCCACAACCTCACCGACATCGAGACCCTCAACCACAAGGCCATCAACGAGGCCTTCTACGACGTCACCGCCATCTCCTTCCACGCGTACCCCTACATGCAGGAGAAGTACGCCATCATGTCCTGCGGCGGCAGCATGGGTGAGGGCTACGGCCCCATGCTCGTCTCACCCCGCAAGTACAGCCTCGACGAGATTCCGAAACTCCGCATCGCCATCCCCGGAACCCTCACCACCGCCTTCCTCACCCTCAAGCTCTTCTGCCCCGAGCTCGATACCACCGTCGTCCCCTTCGACAAGATCATTCCCGCCGTCGCCGCCGGCGAGTTCGACGCCGGGCTCCTCATCCACGAGGGCCAGCTCACCTACGGCAACGACGGCCTGCACAAGATCCTCGACCTCGGCCAGTGGTGGCGCACCGAAACCGGCCTGCCCCTGCCCCTCGGCGGCAACGCCATCCGTCGCGAACTCGGGCCCGAGATCATGCGCACCACCACCCAGGCCGTGCGCGACTCCATCCGCCATGCTCTCGAAAACCGCGAAGCCGCGCTCAACTACTCCATGCAGTTCGCCCGCGATCTCGACCCCGCGCTCGCCGGCCGCTACGTCGGCATGTACGTCAACGAGCGCACCCTCGACTTCGGCCAGGACGGACGCGAAGCCATCCGCCTCATCCTCAAAATGGGCCACGAACGCGGCATCATCCCCATCGAAGCCAAAGTAGACTTCATCGACTAAGCCTCCCGATCCTCAGAGCGACCAACGGGAGCAGCCACGCGAAGCAAATAGAAGCCACGAAGTGACCGCCGCCCGCGCAGGGGCGTTTACACGCCCTTATGCCTTCAGGTGGCCTCCCGCTGGTCGGGAACAGAGTTCTCAAAGGCGACCAACGGGAGCAGCCAGGCGAAGCATATGAAAGTCACGAAGTGACCGCCGCCGGCGCAGGGCAGCCTTCGACTCATCCTGTGATATTCTTCTCCGAGTGGGTTGAGCACGGAAAGCCGCGAACCAGGGCCCCGCAGCTCCCCATTTCACACTGGACGCGTAGCTCAATTGGCAGAGCATTCGACTCTTAATCGACTGGTTGTAGGTTCGATTCCTACCGCGTCCACCAGCTCTCTTTCGATCGGCCTCACCCCGTCCTCAGGGTGAGGCTTTTTCACGTCTTCTTCTGCTCTCTTCGCTCTCCGGAGTGCATCCAAGCCATGACCGGGCCCCAGGCAAAATCCGTCAACCAAATCGACGGTGTGCGAAACTTTTCATAGCCGTAGACCTTCTCTCTATCGTCGCTTTGCACAGCCGCACCCAAGAGAGCGCCAGCGCTCGAAGACTCGCAAACACTCTCCGGTTTCACCGCCTTCGAATCTCTGCCCCGGCGTGTCACCCAAAGGATAGGTAATGGAGCAGCAACAATACGGGCGTAATCCCGCCGACGGCCCTGAACTCGCGCGGGCTTTTGAAGGACAAGGCTCGCCGGCCTACGGCGGAGATTTAGGTCTCTCCTTCATCCACGCCAACTCCTCCCCGGAGCTCTGGATCGACCGCCGCAAGAAAAGTCACCTCTGGATCTGGATCCTCGTAATCGTCGGGGTCGTCCTCGCGTTCATCCTGATCCACCTCTTCACCGCCCCGAAGAAGACCGGAGCCGCCAGTGGCGGAAGCGGAGGAGCCGCCGCCGGCGGTGCCGGAGGGGCCTCAGGCGGAGGCCGCGGACGCGGAGCCCAGGGCCCCGCCGCCATCACCGTCGCCCAGTCCCATACCGGCAATATCAACGTCTACAACGACGCCCTCGGCACCGTCACCCCCGTCTTCACCGTCACCGTCTACAGCCAGATCACCGGCAAGGTCATGGCCGTTCACTACAAGGAAGGCCAGATCGTTCACAAAGGCCAGCCGCTCGTCGACATCGATCCGCGCCCCTACGAGGCCACCCTCTCCCAGGCTGAAGGCACCCTCCAGCACGATCAGGGCGTCCTCGCCCAGGCCCGCATCGACCTCGACCGCTACCGCGCCGCCTACGCCCGCAACGCCATCGCCAAGCAGCAGCTCGACGACCAGGAGCAGACCGTCATCCAGGATGAAGGCACCGTCAAGACTGACGAGGGCTCCGTTCAGTACGACCAGGTCGAGCTCGCCTACTGCCACATCACCGCGCCCATCACCGGTCGCGTCGGCCTGCGTCTCGTCGACCCCGGCAATGTCGTCTTCTCCGGCTCCGCCTCCACCCTCGCCGTGATCACCCAGCTTCAGCCCATCACCGTCGTCTTCAACGTCTCCGAAGACGACCTGCCGCAGATCCAGGCCCAGCTGCAGGCGAAGCGCGCACTTCCGGTCGACGCCTTTGACCGCGCCGACATCAAGAAGATCGAAACCGGCAAGCTCACCTCGCTCGACAACCAGATCGACACCACCACCGGCACCCTCAAGTTCCGTGCCACCTTCAACAACCCCGGCAACGAGCTCTTCCCCAACCAGTTCGTCAACGCCCGCCTGCTCGTCAAGACCCTCAGCAACGTCGTCCTCGTCCCCACCGCCGCCGTCCAGCACAACGGCACCGCGGCCTTCGTCTACATCGTCAAAGACGGCCCCGCCGGCAATCAGGGCCAGCCCGGCGGCGGCGGGCAGAACGGCCAGCAGAACAAGCAGCAGGGCGGCAACGCCGGCGGCGAAACCAGCAACGACTCCGGTAAAGCCGAGGGTGGAAGCGGCAAGAACGCCGACCAGAACGG
>CAXTVJ010000003.1:41025-93885 GCA_964247715.1 uncultured Acidobacteriaceae bacterium
GGCCATAACGGCGGCGGTCAGCTCAAGACCGTCGTCACCCAGGCCATCAACGTTCTTACCCAGAACGATAATGAAGCCGCCGTCGAAGGCATCCCCTCCGGCGTCACGCTCGCCACCAGCGGCTTCGACCGTCTTGAGAACGGAGCCAAGGCGCAAGTCCGCCCGAGCAAGCCGGGAGGCACCAACAAGCAGTCAAACGGAAGCAACAGCGCCTCCACCGGAAGCACGGCCCCATGAGCCCTTCACGCCCGTTTATTCTCCGTCCGGTCGCCACCGCGCTGCTGATGACGGCGATGTTCCTCGCCGGTGCCGTCGCCTACTTCCAGCTGCCCATCTCGGCGCTGCCGGAGGTCGACTACCCGACCATTCAGGTCCAGACCTTCTACCCCGGCGCAAGCCCCGACGTCGTGGCTTCCGCCGTGACCGCCCCGCTCGAGCGCCAGTTCGGCGAAGTCGCGGGCCTCAGCCAGATGACCTCCACCAGCTCCGGCGGCGCGTCGGTCATCGTCATGCAGTTCCAGCTCTCGCTCAACATCGATATCGCCGAGCAGGAGGTCCAGGCCGCCATCAACGCCGCCCAGAGCTATCTGCCTGCCGACCTCCCCACGCCGCCCGTCTACTCCAAATCCAACCCCGCGGATGCCCCCGTTCTCACCCTCGCCCTCACCTCCAGCGAGATGGCGCTTTCGCAGGTGGAAGACCTCGCCGACACGCGTCTCGCCCCCAAAATCTCCCAGATCTCCGGAGTCGGCCTGGTCTCCATCTCCGGCGGGCAAAAGCCCGCCGTCCGCATCCAGGCCAACCCTACTGCACTCGCCTCCTACGGGATCAACCTCGAAGACGTCCGCAACGCCCTCACCAGCAACTCCATCAACTCCGCCAAGGGCAACTTCGATGGTCCCTCGCAGGACTACACCATCAATGCCAACGACCAGCTCATCACCTCGGCCGACTACAAACAGGTCGTCGTCGCCTATCGCAACGGCGCGCCGGTCATGCTCACCGACGTCGCCAAAGTCGTCGATGGCGTAGAGAACTCAGAACTCGCCGCCTGGGTCGGCACCGCCGCCTCCGGCCCCAACGGCAAATCCAGCCAGATCCCCGCCGTCATCCTCAACATCCAGCGGCAGCCTTCTGCCAACACCATCCAAGTCGTTAACTCCATCCAGCGCCTGCTTCCCCAGCTCGAGGCCACCCTCCCCGCCTCCGTCCACGTCTCCATCGTCACCGACCGCACCACCTCCATCAGCGCCTCCGTCCGCGACGTCGAATTCGAGCTCATCCTCGCCATCGTCCTCGTCGTGATGGTCATCTTCGTCTTTCTGCGTTCCGTCTCCGCAACCGTCATCCCGTCCATCGCCGTGCCGCTCTCCCTCGTCGGCACCCTGGGCGTCATGTACCTCTGCGGCTACTCGCTCAACAACCTCACCATGATGGCCCTCACCATCTCCACCGGCTTCGTCGTCGACGACGCCATCGTCATGATCGAGAACATCTCGCGCTACATCGAAGAGGGCTACGCCCCGATGGAAGCCGCCCTCGTCGGCGCCGAGCAGATCGGCTTCACCATCATCTCGCTCACCGTCTCCCTCATCGCCGTGCTCATCCCGCTCTTCTTCATGGGCGACGTCGCCGGACGACTCTTCCGTCAGTTCGCCGGAACCCTCGCCGTCACCATCATCCTCTCCGCCTTCGTCTCCCTCACCCTCACCCCCATGATGTCGGCCCGCGTCCTCAAGTACACGCCGCCCGACCGCCAGGGCCGCTTCTATCACGCCTCCGAGCGGGTCTTCGAAAACATCATCGCCTTCTACGGACGCACCCTCAAATTCGTCCTCGGCTACCAGACCATCACCCTGCTCGTCTTCCTCGCGACCCTCGTCCTCACCGCCGTCCTCTACATCACCATCCCCAAAGGCTTCTTCCCCACGCAGGACACCGGCATCGTTCAGGGCATCACCCAGGCCTCGCCCGACACCTCCTTCGCCGCCATGGCGCAGCGTCAGCAGCAGCTCGCCAACCTCATCCTCGCCGACCCCGCCGTCGCCGGCATCTCCTCTTTCATCGGACCCGACGGCACCAACGCCACCCTCAACAGCGGCCGCATCCAGATCAATCTCAAGCCCCTCGGCGGAGGCAGCGGCGAGCGCTCCGACACCGCCACCGCCGTCATCGCGCGGCTCAACTCCAAACTCGACCAGGTCGCCGGCATCACCCTCTACATGCAGCCCGTCCAGGACCTCACCGTCGACGACCGCGTCAGCCGCACCGAGTACCAGTACACCCTCGAAGACCCGAACCAGACCGAGCTCGACCGCCTCACCACGGACTTCGTCAAGCGCCTCAAGCAGCTCCCCGAGCTCGCCGACGTCGTCACCGATCAGCAGCTCGGCGGCGCCGCCGAGATGCTCGTCATCGACCGCGCTACCGCCTCCCGCTTCGGCATCACGCCTTCCACCATCGACAACACCCTCTACGACGCCTTCGGCCAGCGCCAGGTCAACACGATGTACACGCAGCTCAACCAGTACCACGTCATCCTCGAAACCGACCCGCAGTTCCAGCGCAATCCGCAAAAGCTCAACGACATCTACGTCCAATCCTCCGCCACCTCCGCCGGCACGCAGGCCAGCACCAACACCGCCGGCTCCTCCTCCGGCGCCGGAGCCAGCGCGGGCGCAAGCTCCGCAACCTCCCTGCTCTCCGCCACCCCCACCAACGGCGTCAACGGCTCCGCCTCCTCCACCTCCTCGCTCTCGAGCGGCAACCTCGCCTCCAGCGCCGCCACCTCCACCGTCAACTCCACCTCCGCCATCTCCACCACCGGCGTCACCGCCAGCACTTCGAACGTCCTCTCCGCCACCGCCACCTCCAGCTCCATCGGCTCCAGCGCCACCACCTCGCAGAGCGGAACCACCCGCGCCGGCTCCGCCACCACCAATACACCGGGAGCCACCAGCGCCAGCGGCACCACCGGATCCTCCGGCAGCTCGGCCGGCGCGTCCGGAACCTCTACCCTCGCCACCCCGGTCCCGCTCAGTGCCTTCACCCACTTCGAGCCCACCAGCGAAGCCCTCTCCATCAACCATCAGGGCCAGTTCCCCGCCGTCACCGTCTCCTTCAATCTCGCGCCCGGCTCGTCGCTCGGCCAGGCGCTCGACGCCATCGACAAGACCGTCAAGAAAGACAAGTTCCCCGAGAGCGTCATCTCCAACTACCAGGGAACCGCCTCCGCCTTCGAGAACTCCCTCTCGAACGAAGGCCTGCTCATTCTCGCCGCCCTCGTTACGGTCTATATCGTGCTCGGCGTGCTGTACGAGAGCTTCGTCCACCCGCTCACCATCCTCTCCACCCTTCCCTCAGCCGGTGTCGGCGCGCTGCTCGCCCTGCGCATCTTCAACCTCGACCTCGACATCGTCGGCATCATCGGCATCATCCTCCTCATCGGCATCGTCAAGAAAAACGGCATCATGATGGTCGACTTCGCGCTCGAGGCCGAGCGCCACCACGACGCCAACGCCACCGACGCCATCTACCAGGCCGCCCTGCTTCGCTTCCGTCCCATCATGATGACCACTCTTGCCGCCCTCTTCTCCGGCATCCCGCTCGCCTTCGGCTCCGGCATCGGCTCTGAGCTGCGCAAGCCCCTCGGCGTCTCCATGGTCGGCGGACTCATCATCTCCCAGGTCCTCACCCTCTACACCACCCCGGTCATCTACATCTTCTTCGACAACCTCGGCGACCGCCTGCTCCGCCGCAAGCCCTCGAAGACCACCCTCCAGCAGCCCGAAACTCACCCCGCCAATCGGGAGAGCGCGCACGCATGAACCCCTCGCGCATCTTCATCGAGCGGCCCGTCGCCACCACGCTGCTCACCATCGCCGTCGCCATCGCCGGCATCATCGCCTTTGTCGTCCTGCCCGTCTCGCCGCTCCCGCAGGTCGACTTCCCCACCATCACCGTCGCCGCGTCGCTCCCCGGCGCCAGCCCCGACATCATGGCGTCCTCGGTCGCCACCCCGCTCGAGCGACAGTTCGGCCACATCGCCGGCGTTACGGAGATGACCAGCACCAGCTCCCTCGGCACCACCGGCGTCACCCTCCAGTTCGATCTCAACCGCGACATCAACGGCGCCGCCCGCGACGTCGAGGCCGGCATCAATGCCGCCCGCTCCTACCTCCCGGCCAACCTGCCCGCCAACCCCACCTACCGCAAGGTCAATCCCGCCGACTCCCCCATCATGGTGCTCGGCATCCAGTCCGATGTCTACGACATCCCCGCCATCTATGACGAGGCCTCCACCGTCATCGAGCAGCGCATCTCGCAGATCAGCGGCGTCGGCCAGGTCTCCGTCGTCGGTGCCTCGCTCCCCGCCGTCCGCGTCGAGATCAACCCCGACCAGCTCAACAGCTACGGCATCAGCCTCCCGCAGGTACAGTCCGTCATCGCCGGACAGAACTCCAACTCCGCGAAAGGCCGCGTCCAGAACGGCGACCTCGGCATCGACATCCTCGCCAACGATCAGATCTCAAAGGCCGATCAGTACAAGCCCATCATCATCGGCTATCACAACGGCGCCGCCGTCCGCCTCTCCGACGTCGCGGACGTCGTCAACTCGCAGCAGACCATCCGTCAGGCCGGCTTTCTCAACGGCAAACCCGCCGTCCTCATGATCGTCTTCCGCCAGCCCGGCGCCAACATCATCACCACCGTCGACGCCGTCAAGGAAGCTCTGCCCTCGCTCCAGGCCCAGATTCCCGCCGGCATGCACCTCATCACCATCCTCGACCGCACCCTCACCATTCGCGCCTCGGTCAGGGACATCGAGATCACTCTCGTCATCTCCGTCTTCCTCGTCATCGGTGTCGTCTTCCTCTTCCTCCGCAACGTCCACGCCACCTTCGTTCCCGCCGTCGCCGTGCCGGTCTCGCTCATCGGCACCTGCGCCATCATGTATCTGCTCGGCTTCTCGCTCGATAACCTCTCGCTCATGGCGCTCGCCATCGCCTCCGGCTTCGTCGTCGACGACGCCATCGTCGTCATGGAGAACATCTCCCGCCACATCGAAAATGGCCTCACCCCCATGCAGGCTTCGCTGCTTGGCGCTCAGGAGATCGGCTTCACCGTCTTTTCCATCTCCATCTCGCTCATCGCCGTCTTCATCCCGCTGCTGCTCATGGGCGGCATCATCGGACGCCTCTTCCGCGAGTTCTCCATCACCCTCTCGGCCGCCATCCTCGTCTCCATGGTCATCTCGCTCACCACTACGCCCATGATGTGCTCGCGCGTGCTCAAGAGCGAACACGGCGTGCGCCACGGACGCCTCTACAACTGGAGCGAAAACGCCTTCAACGCGCTGCTCTCGGGTTACGCCAGATCCCTCAACTGGACCCTCGACCGCCCCGCCCTCATCCTGCTCGTCTTCCTCAGCACCGTCGCCCTCAACGTCTTTCTCTTCACCCTCGTGCCCACCGGCTTCTTTCCCCAGCAGGACACCGGCGTCATGACCGGCGGCATGCAGGGCCCGCAGGACACCTCCTTCTATGCCATGCGCGACGCCGTCCAAGAGGCCACCAGCATCATCAAGGCAGATCCCGGCGTCCAGAACGTCATGTCCTTCACCGGAGGTCAGGGCTCCACCAACGGCGGCTTCACCTTCGTCGCCCTCAAAACCCTCGGCTCAAAGAACACAACCTCCACCCGCAAAGACTCGGTCATGACGATCATGAGCCGGCTCCGCCCCAAGCTCGCCAAAGTGCCCGGCACCGCCACCTTCCTGCAGCCCGTCCAGGACATCCGCATCGGGGGCCGCCAAGCTCCCGCTCAGTACCAGTACACCATCACCGGCGAGAGCACCGCGCAGCTCAATCAGTACGGTCCCGCCCTGCTCCAGGCACTGCGCCACGAGCCCGGCTTCGCCGACGCCAACACCGACCAGCAGAACAACGGACTTCAGGCTCTGCTCAACTACGACCGGCCCACCGCCGCCCGCCTCGGCATCACCCCGCAGCTCATCGACAGCACCCTCTACGGAGCCTTCGGCCAGCAGGAAGTCTCCACCATCTACTCCGAGCTCAACCAGTACTACGTCGTCATGGAAGTTGCCCCCAGGTACTGGCAGGGCCCTGACGGCCTCAAGCACACCTACGTTGTCCCCAAACAGGGCGGCGGCCCCGTGCCGCTCGACACCATACTCAGCTACGCGCCGTCCACCTCACCGCTCGCCGTCAACCACACCCTCCTCTTCCCCTCGGTCACCGTCAACTTCAACCTGCAGCCCGGTGTCTCGCTCGGCCAGGCCACCACCCAGATCACCGCCCTGCAGCAGAAACTCGGCTTCCCCCAGGCCGTTCAGGGCCAGTTCGCCGGAACTCTCCAGGCCTTCAAGTCCTCGCTCAGCAATGAGGTCTGGCTCGTCCTCACCGCCATCGTCGCCGTCTACATCGTGCTCGGGATGCTCTATGAAAGCCTCATCCATCCCATCACTATCCTCACCACCATCGTTCCCGCCTCGGTCGGCGCCTTCCTCGCGCTTCTCCTCACCAATACCGAGCTCGATGTCATGTCCATCATCGGCATCATCCTGCTCATCGGCATCGTCAAGAAGAACGCCATCATGATGATCGACTTCGCCCTGAACGCCGAGCGCGTCGAAGGCAAGAACACCCGCGATTCCATCTTCGAAGCCTCCACACTCCGCTTCCGGCCCATCCTCATGACCACCATGGCCGCCCTCTTCGGCGCCGTCCCGCTCGCCCTCGGCACCGGCATGGGCTCGGAACTCCGCAAGCCCCTCGGCATCTCCATCATCGGCGGCCTCATCGTCTCCCAGGTCCTCACCCTCTACACCACGCCCGTCATCTATCTCTTCATGGACAACCTCCGGCTCAAGCTGCAGGGAGACAAGAACGCCCGCCTCTTCACCAGGTCCAGACACCACCACCAGACCCAGACGGTACACGCCCATGGCTGATCGCATTCCTCCGAGCGCCAAAGGCGCGACCTCATCCAAGCCTGGGGCAGCGCCCCGGGTCTCCTCGCCCGACGAATCCCCGAGGGCCATCGGCCCGCTTCAAACGCAAACCGCAGGATCAAACCCAATGACCCGCACGAACCCGTTCCGCCTCGCCACCCTGGCCTCCGCCACTCTCCTCCTCTCCGGCTGCCATGTAGGCCCAAAATACGTAAAGCCTGTCCTCCCCCCGCCGCCCGCCTTCAAGGAAGCCGCCCCGCTCGCCTACGCCAACTCCCTCCCCGGCACCTGGGAGCCCGCCAAACCGCAGGACGCCACCCTCAAAGGCAGGTGGTGGGAGATCTTCAAGGAGCCCGAGCTCAACACCCTCGAAGAACAGCTCGATATCAACAACCAGAACATCGCGTCCTACTTCCAGAACTTCATGGCCGCCCGCGCCCAGGTCCGCGAGTTCAAGGCACAGGAGTACCCCACCGTCACCGTCAGTCCCTCGTACAACCGCGAGCGTTCCCCCAGCACCCTTCGCAACGCCATCGCCACCGGAGCCGGCGGCACCACCGGCACCGGAGGCACTGGCACCGGAGGCACCGGCACAACCGGCACCGGCACCTCCTCGAGCGGCGTCGCTTCCATCGGCGGCACCACCGCCACCATCCTCTCGCTGCCCTTCGACGTCTCGTGGGAGCCCGATCTCTGGGGCCGCATCTCCTCCCAGGTCCACGAATATCAGTACGCCGCCCAGGTCTCCGCCGCCGATCTCGAAAACGAGCGCCTCACGGAACAGGCCGACCTCGCCGAGTACTACTTCGAACTCCGCGGCCAGGACGCTCTCCAGGACCTCTACAACCAGACCGTCATCGCCGACCAGAAGGTCGTCGACCTCACCAAAGCCCTCTACGAAACCGGCATTGACGACCAGCAGGCCGTCTTCCAGGCCGAAGCCACCCTCCAGGGCGCGCAGGAGCAGGCCGCCGGCATCGCGACCAATCGCGCAATCTACGAGCACGCCATCGCCACCCTCATCGGCAAGCCCGCCTCCAGCTTCACCCTGCCCGTCAAGAACCTGGCCACCCCCACGCCCGCCATCCCCATCGGCCTTCCCTCCGAGCTCCTCGAGCGCCGCCCCGATGTCGCCGCCGCCGAACGCACCATGGCCGAAGCCAACGCCCTCATCGGCTACGAGAAGGCTCTCTACTACCCGCAGCTCTCGCTCACCGGCTCCGGCGGACTCGAGTCCTCGCTCATCACCACCCTCTTCTCCACCCCCGCGCTCTTCTGGTCCGCCGGAGGCTCCGCCGCCGAGACCCTCTTCGACGCCGGACTCCGCGGAGCCACCGTCGATCAGTACCGCGCCCAGTACCTCTCCGACGTCGCCCTCTACAAGCAAACCGTCCTTACCGCCTTCCAGCAGGTCGAGGACTACATCGCCACCCTCCGCGCCACCTCCGAACAGGATCTCCGCGAGGTTCAGGCCGTCAAGTCCGCCCAGCGCTCCTACGATCTCGAGCTCGCCCGCTACGAGACCGGCGTCGATCCCTACATCAACGTCCTCTCCACCCAGACCACCCTCCTCGGCGACCAGACCACCCAGGTCAGCCTCCGCGTCACCGAGATGACCGCCGCCGTCGAACTCATCCAGGCCCTCGGCGGAGGCTGGAACGCCAGTCAGCTCCCCACGCCGAAGAATGTCACCGCAAAAAGCACGCCCGATCAGGTCGCCAACACTCCCTAGCCTCGACTTTCCCGGCACTCTCGCAACCGTCCTCGTCTGTTATGCACAGGCTGTACTATGGGGGCTGAGCGGGATCGTCACACTCGCCGGGCCCCGATTCCGGGCCCCCGGCTCAACCGGTCGGCGGCACCTGCGAAGATGTACTCGCGGGAGAACCTTATTCGCCGATTCGCCGTCTCTATCTAGCAGCACGGGCCCGCTTTCACCCCGTTCCAATCCCAAGGAGAGTACTTTGACGAAGGCAGATCTGGTCGACAAGGTCACGGCGCTTGGCGACCTCACCCGGCGGGACGGCGAGATCATCGTCGACCTCCTCTTCGACTCCGTCATCGGCGCCCTCAAATCCGGCGACAAGATCGAGATCCGCGGCTTCGGCAGCTTCCGCACCCGCCAGCGCAACTCCCGCATCGGACGCAACCCAAAAACCGGCGCGCGCGTAGAAGTCCCCGCGAAAAAAGTCCCCTTCTTCAAGCCCTCCAAGGAACTCCGCGACCTCATCAACCCCAAAGCCGCCAAGCCGCAGGTAGGTGACGAAGTAGACCCGCACCACCCCCCCGCCATGTAACCCGGGTACCCATACCCAGGGGTGCCCCATGGTCGCGAGGCAAGCCGAGCCATCGCAGGGTGAGTCTCCTGTCATTTCGGCACCTCCACGGCTACTAGAAAGCCGTCATTCCGGACAAAGTCCGGAATCCCGTATTTGTCTCTCCCATACTCCCTCGCAACACCCATTCCCCTCCCAACCCAAACCTCGTATGCTTGTGCCACACCCCTATGGCCTACGAGTCCAGCGCCCTCCCGCCCGCGGTCCGCACCGTCGACCTCACCCGCCGCTTCGGCGACTTCACCGCCGTCGACGGCGTCAACCTCACCGTCGCCCCCGGCCAGTTCTTCGGCTTCCTCGGCCCCAACGGAGCCGGCAAATCCACCACCATCAAGATGCTCACCGGCCTGCTCGCCCCCACCACCGGTCAGATCGAGATCCTCGGCCAGGACTTCACCCGCAACACCGTCGAGCTCAAGCGGCAGATCGGCGTCGTCCCCGAAGGCCTCGCCCTCTTCGGCCGCCTCACCGCCCCCGAATACCTCCACTTCGTCGGCCGCATGTACGGCCTCGACGCCGCCACCACGAAACAGCGCTCCGCCGAGCTGCTCGACTTCATGTCCCTCACCGGCGACTCCAAAAAACTCGTCACCGACTTCTCCCACGGCATGCAGAAGAAGCTCGCCCTCGCCGCCGCCGTCATTCACGGACCCAAAGTCCTCTTCCTCGACGAACCCTTCGAAGGCGTAGACGCCATCGCCGCCGGCACCCTCAAGTCCATGCTCCAGGGCATGATCGCCCGCGGCGCCACCATCTTCCTCACCTCCCACGTCCTCGAAATCGTCGAGCGCCTCTGCACCCACGTCGCCATCATCCAGCGCGGCCGCCTCGTCGCCCAGGGCTCCCTCGAAGAGCTCCGCCAAGGCGTAGAAGCCCGCCACGCCGCACCCGAGGGCGACCACGTAACGGGCGACCAGATCCGCACCGGCAAAGCCACCCTCGAAGAGATCTTCCTCGACGTCCTCGGCACCACCGGCATTCAGGCCCCCGAGCAGGAGCTCTCATGGCTGGGCTAGCCCCTCACCCCGCGCCCCCGCCTGTCCTGTCCCCCATTCCGGCCGGCCAGCAGTTCCGCGCCATCGCGTATCTGCGCTGGCGGCTCTTCGTCAACGCCTTCCGCCGCAAAGGCGGCAAGGGCGAAGTCATCGCCAAATTCTTCATCTACCCCGTCTTCCTCGTCTTCATCCTCGCGCCCGCGCTCGGAGCCGGCTTCGGCTCCTGGGCCGCCGTCAGCGGCGGCCACCTCGACCTCATCCCCGCCATCTTCTTCGGCGTCTTCCTCCTCCAGCTCTTCGTCAGCATCAACATCTCGCCGCCCGGCCTCAGCTTCGACCCCGAATCGCTCATCCGCTTCCCCGTCAGCTTCCCCCGCTACCTCGCCGTCCGCCTCTTTCTCGGCATCCTCTCGGCGGCCAATGTCATCGGCACCATCGCCCTGCTCTCCGCCGCGGTCGGCATCTCCATCGCCTGCCCCGCGCTCGCCGGCATCGCCTTCGCCGCGGTCCTCCTGCTCGCCGCCGCCAACATCGTCTTCCTGCGCATGATCTTCGCCTGGCTCGACCGCTGGCTCTCCACCCGCCGCGCCCGCGAGCTCTTCACCGGCATCATCATCTTCGCGTCCATCGCCTTCCAGTACGTCAATGTCACCCTCAACCCCGGTTTCCACCAGCACGACCGCGCCTCCCAGCTGCGCAAGTTCCAGATGCTCCAGCATCTGTACCAGACCTCGAAGACGGTCCTCTGGCATCTGCACCCCGGCCTCGCCGGAGCCGCCATCTTCCGCTTCGCTGCCGGAGAAACCGGCACCGCCATCCTCGATCTCTTCGCCGTCGCCCTCTTCGGCGCAGCCTTCCTCGCCATCTTCGCCTGGCGCATGCACCGCGAGTACCGCGGAGAAAACCTCTCCGACTCCAACATCACTCCGCACCACGAAGCCTTCGTCGCCCACCACACCGCGCCAACCGCACCCGCCGCAACTCTCGCGCCCGCAAGCCCGTCTGCAGTCGCCGCCAGAGGTCCCTTCGGCCTGCCCGCGACCCTCACCGCCGCCTTCTACAAGGAATCCATCTACATCCGCCGCAACTCCGCGCAGCTCTACTCCCTCATCCTCCCCATCTTCATGGTCCTCATCTTCGCCGGACGCATCGGCTCCCGCGGCTTCAGCTTCTGGACCTTCCCCGCCGCTATCGCCTACTCCACCCTCACCATGGCGCCGCTCGCCTGGAACTCCCTCGGCCTCGACGCCGAAGGCGTCCAGTTCTACTTCCTCGCGCCCGTGCGCCTCCGCACCATCCTCCTCGCAAAAAACCTCTTCAGCTTCGGCCTCATCCTCGTCCAGGTCGCCGTCGTCTTCATCGCCCTCAACTACATGGGAGCGCACCCGCCGCTCTGGATCCTCTGCGCCACCCTCGCCTGGCTGCCCTTCGCCGTCTTCCTCAACCTCACCGCCGGCAACATCCGCTCCATCACCGCGCCCAAAAAGATGGATCCCGGCAAGCTCTCCCGCAGGCAGGCCTCGCAACTCAGCGCGCTCCTCAGCGTGCTGCTCGTCCTCATCGTCTCCGCCATCGGTGCCGGCGGCATCTTCCTCGGCCTCTACTTCGGCATCCTCTGGCTCCCTGCCGTCACCCTGCTTGCCTTCAGCATCGCAGCCTTTGCCCTCTACACCGCCGGCCTCACCCGCCTGGACGCCCTCGCCCTCAGCAACCGCGAAAATCTTATCGAACAGCTCACCAAAGCCAGCTGACGCCACAAGAGCGGGTGGCTCATTCATGCCAATGTGATGAGTGGGATGTACCCCACATCCTTCGCGGTCCGAAGCATCATTCCGTACGAAGTCCGGAATCTCAGTATTCGTGCGGACCGGTCGCCGACTCTCTCACCCCGATCGCCCCCATCCCCCGCCCCGCAAACCCCTTCTCCATCCGGTGCGAAAAGTACTTCCGCCGCCCATCCGCAAGCCGCCCACACCCCGTACACTCCGCCAGCACCGTGATCCCCGAAGCGGGCACTCCGGCATCCATCAACTGCCGCCGGTTCGCCTCAGCCAGATCCAGATACAACGCGTCATCCCGCTCCGAAAACAGCTCCGACGCATAGCCAAACCCAGCCCCGAACCGCTCTCGCACCTCATCCCCAACCGAGTAGCAGCAAGCCCGTATCGAAGGTCCCACGGCCGCCACCACATCCGCCGGAAGCGTCCCAAACTCCTCCCGCATCCGCAGAACGCCCGTGCCCACCATCCCCGCCACCGTCCCCCGCCACCCGGCGTGGAACGCTCCCACCACGCGCAGCCGCGTATCCGCCACCAACACCGGCACGCAGTCCGCCACCTGGATGCCCAGCAGCACTCCCGCATTCGCCGTCACCAGTCCGTCGGCTTCCCATGCAGCGCGTCCATCCTCCCGCAGCATCGTCCGCGCGGCATCCGCCCCGGCAACCCGCACCTCACTCCCATGCACCTGCCGCACCACCACCATCGGTCGCGCATCGCCCGACACTGCCTCAGCAAACCGTCTCCGGTTCTCTCGCACCCGCACAGTCTCATCCGCATCCGTGAATCCCAGATTCAGTTCCGCCGGTCCGTACACCTCCGAGACCCCGCCCGCCCGCGTCGAAAATCCATGCCGCAGCCAGCCAAATCGTTCCCACTCCGGAACTCGCATCACCATCTGCATCTCACTCATAACCATCGGCTCCCAGTCTCCCACAACTCCCAGAGCCCGTTCTCCCGTCCTAAGCCCGTACCGCATTGCGCCGGACACCGATTCACCTTCGGCCCGCACCCTCCCGGCAACCCTTGCATCAAATCCGGGTGCGCTGTACGATACACGCCGATTGACTCACATCAGAACAGGAATGCCTTGCCCACTCTAAGTACCCATCTTCGTTCCCGCATCGGAAAAGTTTGCGTCGCGCTCACCGGAACCAGCGCCGCCGAGATGCTCGAAAAAGCCGCCGTCGCCATCAAGGAAACCTCCTTCGTCGAGTTCCGTCTCGACTTCCTCGACAAGCCCGCCGCCGCGCTCCCGAAGATCAAAACCTTCCTCGCCGAACACTCCGAAGTCACCGCCATCGCCACCTGCCGCCGCGCCGAACATGGCGGCAAATTCGATGGCTCCCTCGCCGCACAGCTCGAAATCCTCTGCAAAGCCACGCTGCCCGCCGAAGGCGAAGCCGCGTTCCAACTCGTCGACCTCGAACTCGAGTCCGCCGAGGCCGCAAAAAAACCCGAGCTCGACAAGCTCCGCGAAACCGGCGTCGGCCTCATCCTCTCCTGGCACGACTTCAAGGAGACCTCCCAACTCGACAAGGTCTACGCCCGCATGGAACCCTTCCAGGCCGACCTCGTCAAAATCGTTCCCACCGCCAAAAGCCTCACCGACAACGTCACCCTCATGCGCTTTCTCGAACAGGTGTCCGATAAGACCAGCATCGTCGGCGTCTGCATGGGCGATGCCGGCATCATCTCGCGCGTTCTCGGCCTCCGCGCCGGCTCCCTCTTTACCTTCGCCTCCGCCACCCTCGGCGAAGAGACCGCGCCCGGCCAGATCGCCGCCCGCACCCTTGTCGAAACCTACCGCATCGAGGAGATCGACGCCGCCACCCGCGTCTACGGCGTCGCCGGCGACCCCGTCGGCAAGTCGCTCTCGCCCGTCATGATGAACACCGCCTTCCGCCGCGAGACCGTCAACGCCGTCTACCTCGCGCTTCCAACCAAGAGTGTCGAAGACCTCGTCTCGCTCATCAAGGCCGTCCCCATTCACGGCGTATCCGTCACCATGCCGCACAAGCAGGCTATCCTCCCGCACCTCGCGCACATGGACCCGCTCTCACAGAAGATCGGCGCCTGCAACACCATCCTCCGCGTCGCCTCCGGAGACCAGCAGGGCAAGCTCTACGGCTTCAACACCGACGTCGCCGGCATCGTCACCCCGCTCGAGCGCCGCCTCCCGCTCAAAGGCGCGAAGATCCTCGTCCTCGGAGCCGGCGGCTCCGCCCGCGCCGCCGTCTTCGGCCTCCGCGACAAAGGCGCCGAAGTCTTCATCCTCAACCGCACCCCGGAGACCGCCGCCAAACTCGCCAAACAGTCCGGAGCCAAAGTCATCAAGCGCGAAGCTCTCGCAAAATCCAGCTTCGACGTCATCTTCAACGCCACCCCCGTCGGCATGTCCGGCCAGAACCACGCGCCCATCCTCACGCCCGAAGAACTCAACACAAAATTCGTCTTCGACCTCGTCTACAACCCCATCGACACGCCATTGATCCGCATGGCCCGCCAGGCCGACATCCCCGTCATTACCGGCGTCGAGATGTTCGTCCAGCAGGGAGCCCGCCAGTTCGAAATCTGGACCGGCAAGCCCGCCCCCCAGGAAGATATGCTTCGCGTTGTCGTCCACGCCCTCAAGCAGCAGGCCGAAGCCGTCTCGTCGCAGGCAGCCGCGCAAACCGCCGTACCCGAACCCGCACAGACAGAAGCTCCACCCTCCCCTGCCGCAGCGCCCGTGAAACGCGCCGCCAGGATCAGGAAAGCCTCCTGAAGCGTCAAGGTCCAGCTGAAAGCTAAGCTTCAACCACCTTCTCACCATCCCGGTCATAAAGCGTCTGCAGCAACCCCCGCGTCACCGGATAGCATTCGCAGCACACCCGCTCCAGGCCGGCCCGGTCCAGCACCTCCACCAGTCCGCGCGAGTACCGGATCACCCCCCGATCCTGCAGCGATCCGGCAACCTCCGTCACCGTCGTCCGACGGCTGCCGATCATTCGCGCCAGAAACTCCTGCGTCAGACTCAGCATTGGCTCGCCCGTGCGGTCCTGCGCCATGGCCAGCCAGCGCGCCAGCCGTCCCTCCGCCTCGTGCAGCCGGTTGCATCCCGCCACCTGGGACGTCAGCGCCGCATGGTACTGCACATAGCCCAGCACCGCCCCGTGCACATTCTCGTCCGCCGCGAAGATCTCCGCAAACGCCTTGAATTCCATCTGCAGCGCATGCCCGCCAATCTGCATGAAGCACTGCGTCGGCAGCAGCGCCGGCCCCAGCAGAAACGGCCCCTGCGGAATCCCTTCGCGCCCCACCGTCGCCACCTCCGTCGTGCTCCCGTCCAGCATCGTCAGCACGATCGACGCCAGACCCGACATAAGAAAGTGAACGTACTGCGGCATCTCCTCCGGCTCATACAGCGGCGCATTCACCGGCAGCACCACCGGCCGAAGCCTGCGCCGCAACTCCGCCTGCGAGCGCTCCGGCAGCGACTCGATCAGCACATTCGTCAGCGGATAAGGCAATGCGGATTCCTCAGGGCCCGTCAAAGTCGCTGCTCCAGTGTACCGGCTGCCCCGGGCGAATCGCCTCCTCCATCTCCGCGCGCGAGCCGGCGAGTCGCGCGCCCAGCGCCACCGTCATCCTCCCCTGCAGCCACAAACCCCTGTGTTACCCTCCGGATTACCGCAAAGCGATCATCGGCGGCCTGACTCCCTGACCCGCCCCCAAAGGATCCACATGCCCGCCAACAATCTTCTGTGCCGTCTCCGCGCCCTCTGTGCTCTCTGTGCTGTCCTCTTGGCCGCCACCACACACGCCCAGACTCCGCAATACCCGCAGCTCCCCTCCGAATCCCCCGCCTCCGTCACCATCAACCAAAGCCTCTACGACTACGACCGCCGCGTCGTCATGATCCCCATGCGCGACGGCGTCAAGCTCAACACCATCATCCTCGTCCCCAGATCCGCCACGGCTCAGCACAAAGCCGGCATCGTCCTCACCCGCACCCCCTACAACGCCGCCGCCCTCACCACCAACGCCCAGTCCACCCACCTCGGCCCGTCCCTCTACGGCTACGACAATGCCACCGACGTCATCGTCGAAGGCGGCTACATCCGCGTCATCCAGGACGTCCGCGGCAAGTACGGCTCCGAAGGCGACTACGTCATGAACCGCCCCTTCCGCGGCCCGCTCAACCCCACCCCGGTCGACCACGCCACCGACACATACGACACCATCGACTGGCTCATCAAGAACATCCCCGAATCCAATCAGAAAGTCGCCACCATCGGCATCTCCTACGACGGCTTCACCGTCCTCGGCAGCCTCGTCAACCCGCACCCCGCCCTCAAAGCCGCCGTCCCCATGAACCCCATGGTCGACGGCTGGCGCGGCGACGACTGGTTCCACAACGGAGCCTTCCGCCAGCAGAACGAGTCCTACATCTACGAGCAGGACGGATCCCGCGCCAACTCCGTCCTCTGGCCCACCGCCAACTACGACGACTACGACCTCTGGATGCGCGCCGGATCCGCCGGAGCCGTCGCCAGACAGCGCGGACTCGACCAGATGGGGTTCTGGCGCAAACTCGCCGCCCACCCCGCCTACGACGAATTCTGGCAGGCTCAAGCCGTAGACAAAATCCTCGCCGCACAATACCAGAAGCAGCCCCCCACCGTCCCCATCCTCCTCGTCCACTCCCTCTGGGACGCCGAAGACATCTACGGTGCCATGGCCGTCTACACCGCCATCAAACCCCTCGACACCAACCACATGGTCCACCTCACCCTCGGCCCCTGGCACCACGGCGGAGCCATCGAAGACGGCACCAGCCTCGGCCAGCTCCGCCTCCCCGCCGACCCCAGCTACACCTGGCGCCGCCATACCCTCGCCCCCTTCCTCGCCCGCTACCTGAAGGACGACACCTCCGCACCCGAGATTCCCACCGTCACCGCCTACCAGACCGGCACCGACACCTGGCAGGAGCTCCCCGCGTGGCCACCCGTCTCCAGCAATCAGGCCGCGGCCACCAAGCTCTACCTCCACGCTGCCGGAGCCCTCAGCTTCACCGCCGCCACCGCGGCCGAACCCGCCGCAACCTCCTGGGTCTCCGACCCCGCCAAACCCGTCCCCTACCGCCCCCGCCCCTCCAAGACCATGGGCTACACCCCCGACAACGGCTGGCCCAACTGGCTCACCGAAGACCAGCGCGAGTCCTCCGGACGGCCCGATGTCGCCGTCTTCACCTCCGACGTCCTGACGGAGCCCGTCGCCATCGCCGGCCAGCCCATCGCCAACCTCGTCGCCGCTACCACCGGCACCGACGCCGACTGGGTCGTCAAGCTCATCGACGTCTACCCCGACGAAGTCGCCGACATCCCCCACATGGGCGGCTACCAGCTCATGATCGCCGCCGACATCTTCCGCGGACGCTACCGCGAGTCCCTCGCCACCCCCCACCCCATCCCCGCCAACACCCCCGAAACCTACCGCTTCGCCCTCCCCCCGGCCAACCACGTCTTCCTCCCCGGCCACCGCATCATGGTCCAGGTCCAGTCCTCCTGGTTCCCCCTCTACGACCGCAACCCCCAAACCTTCGTCCCCAACATCCTCTTCGCCACCCCCGCCGACTACCGCCCCGCCACCCAAACCCTCTCCCACACCCCCACCCAACCCAGCTTCCTCGACCTCCCCACCATTCCATCCCCCAAACTCCCTTTCACCGACTGATCCGTCAGCCCGTTCGGCATCGCGTCAGACCGCACCTATGCAGCCGCCGCACCCGCCTGCAAAGCGCTTTCGATCGAGGTCAGCAGCGCGGGCAGCCCGCAGGGCTTATTCAGAAACCCCCAGCTCCGTTTCCTGATCTCCTGCCTGGTTTCCTCAGAGATCACACTCCCTGACACGATTAAGACAGGGAGGTGCGGGCGAAGCGCCGTGAGCTCCCGTGCCAGTTCGACCCCCGACCTGCCCGGCATCTCCAGGTCGGTAAGCAGCATGTCAATCCCTGTGTGAGTGCCGAACGTCTTCCGTGCATGGTCTCCGTCGCTGCAGGCAACGACGCGATACCCCATCGCACTCAGGAAGAGCTCAGTCACCTCCCGCAGATCGTCGTTGTCTTCGGCAAACAAGATAGTCGGCTGGACGGCATGCGGCAGGTGCTGGGGGGTCATCGTGGCGCTCCATGATCCAGCGACGCAGCAAACCCTCACTACGGGCCTCAGGTCGTGAGAAGACTGGACAGCCGTAGCATGTCTGAACGAAATCAGCTTGTCTGTAGGAATCCGCACATTACATCGATTACAAAAATCTGACAATTGCACTTGGGACGCTCGTTTACGATGGTCAACAAAAACTGCCTCGGAGTCCACTTCCGTGTGCGGCGTTCAGCCTGTGCTCGTCTGTGCCGGCCGAACGCTCAGGCGAGTAGAACGAACAGAGCAGATCGCCGCACCAACAAACGGCCTGATACACCCTGCGGGAGAACGCTACGATGCACGTGGAACCATTCCGTAATTTGATACTTAGACACTTATCCGGCGAAGCGATCGCCCGTCTCAAGCTTCACCGCATGGATCTGCCCCTTGGCCACGAACTGGAAGGTCCAGGCAGGAACATCGATAGCGTCTATTTCATCGAGAGCGGCATCGGCTCCATGACCACATCGTTCGAAAACGGCACGCAGGTGGAGACGAGCATGTTTGGTTATGAGTCCGCTATCGGCGTATCCGCCCTCATGGGTGCCAAACACAGCCTCAATCGCATCTTTATGCAGCTCGCGGGGCACGGCTACGCCTCACCCATCCGATCTGCTCGGGAAGAGTTCAAACGCGGGGGCGCCTTCCAGCAGTTCGCGTTGCGCTATGTTCAGTCACAACTGACGCTCTCCACGCAGAACGCCGCCTGTAACGCCACGCACACCTATGAGCAGCGGCTCGCGCGCTGGCTTCTCATCTGTTGCGATCGCGCAAAGCAGCACGATCTCCAGATGGCACAGGAATTTGTCTCCCAGATGCTGGGCAGCACGCGATCGACCGTCTCGATCGCTGCCGCTCACCTCAAAGCGAAAAATCTGATCGACTATCGCCGCGGAGCCATCCAGATCCTCGACGTAACGGGTTTGGAGAGCGAAGCGTGCGAGTGCTACCGGGTAGTGCGTGACCACCTCGAGAACTTCGCCGACTTTGACACGGGCTTCACGATATAGCGTCTGCCTGTTCGGCTTCCGTTGCGAGCCGCGTCACCTGATCGGCCTGGTCCCTTCGTGCCTTCAACAATTTCAAAGATCACGGCCTCGCCTTGGACCAGCGATTTGTAACCCTTGCCATCGATCGAGCTGAAGTGCACAAAAACGTCTGGTCCGCCCTCGTGCCCGAGAAACCCGTAACCCTTCGCGGAGTTGAACCACTCCACCACGCCGGCCAGCTTTGCCATAGCGACTTCCCCGTTGATGCATCAGAATCGAGGTAAATCGCAATTCGTGTCTGTGCGTCGTCGCACAATCATCCGCCACGCCGTCACCATGTTGTCCTCGTCTCATCGAGCATCTTGCCCTGGGGTGCCATTTCGTGGAGCAAAGCCGTCGAGAAGAACACGCAGACTCCGTCGCTGAAGAAGATCACGACCCCGTCGTTGTGTAGCTCTACTGACTTCAAAACGGGTGCGCTGCTGATTGTCATAACTTGAGCATCCACCAGAGCAGCCGCGCCGTCTGTTCGCTCCCATGCCAAACATCTTTCTGTCACACCCGTCTTTGAAAACGCATTCCACCCATCTGTGCGACATCGTGCAGAGCAATCCTTCCCCGGAACGGTAGGCTGCGCGGGTGGCTGAACGTGACCGTGTGCGTCCAGCAATCCGGAGAACGAACATGTCGGCAGTCGATGATCTCGCTTTACTGCACCGTATATGCCATGGCGAGCAGCAGGCCATGGCATGCATCTTCGACCTCCATGCGCCACTCGTGTACTCCATTGCGTTCCGCGCACTCGGTCACCCCGTCGATGCAGAACGTGTGCTGCAGGGGTTCTCCTGAATCTCTGGCGAGTTCCGCAGGATGTGATCGAGTCGGGGCGGCCCTTGCGCCAGCGGTTGGCTTTGGCCGCCCGCAATGCTGCCGTTCAGATACTTCACCAGGTCTCTGACGCGGAGCGTCAGCAGCAAAGCTTCGTGGACTCTGCAGACAGTCCCGAAAAACTCTGCTCGACAGCTCCCATCCCTCTTGGCAGGGATACTCCAGCCGCTGCTTCTTCTGAAAACTTGCTGGCCCTTGCCTTTTTTCCCGGCATGACTTTGCTCCAGCTCTGCCACCGCACCGGAGACACCCCGGGCAAGGTAAAGAACATCCTCGCCCGCGAACTGTCCGCCGCAGGCGAAGAACGGGTTGGCAAGCTGCCAACTTACCCGGAAAAGGCTCCGATTCGGACTCTCGCAACAGCGCAGACTCGCTGACTCTTTGGCCGGATGCACTGCTCTTTACACATGCCCCGAAAAGCAGAGCAACCGCAGCGCCCCTTGGTACAAGAGCGGCGCGGCGTACCCCGGCAGGGCGCCGCGCGCATGGTCGCCCAAGCCGACGCTTGCATGCCAAAGCCGCTCCATCCGGCTCCGTCTCCCAAGCATCCAACCCTCAGGAGGAGAACCAACCATGCGCCACGCAACCCTCATCCTGACCGCAGCCGCCATCCTCACCTGCGGCACCGCACTCCGGGCTCAGGACCCGGCCCAAAACACCGCACCCCATACGACAAACGAGCAAAACCAGACCACCCAGCCCACCCCCAAAAAGCAGAGCAAGTCCGCCGCCGGCGAGTACGGCAGTGGCGTGGGTGACGCCGGCAAGGGTGCCGCCGGCGGGGCCGGCAACGGAGCCAAAGCCGTTGGCAATGCCGCCACCCTGCACCCCATCAACGCCGGCAAGGACGTCGGCAAGGGCGGCAAAGACGTAGGCGTAGGCGCCGCCAAGGGCACCGGCAAAGCCGTCAAAGGCACCGGCAAGATTCTCACTCACCCCTTCTAGTCCGCCCATACCCACAAGAAAAGTGGCTGCACCAGAAACGGTGCAGCCACCCCTAACCTCAATGCTTGCAGTACTTTAGACGAACTTTTCCGGTAAAACCTTTTGTTTTCATAACTTTAGCAAAAACAGGAGGGGTGGGGGGGGGGACCCGGAGACTCGGGCCTACTTCCCGTTTGCCGCCGCCAGCTCCGCTTCCGCCTTGTAGATCGTTTCATTGGCGTCTTCGTAAGCGTCCGGATTGTCGCCCGCCTCGGACCACATCTTTTCCCCGCGCTGTTTATCCTGCTCCGCCTTCGCCCGGTCGATCTCCCCCGGACGCATCGCCGTCTCCGCCAGGATCGTCACCCGGTCCGGCAGCACCTCGGCAAATCCCCAGGCCACAAAAAACGTCTGCTCGCCCGCCGATCCGCCATGCAGCCGCACCTCGCCCGCGCCCAGCTCCGCCAGCAGCGGAGCCGCGCCGTAAAGCGCCTCCAGATACCCGGCCGAAGAAGGCAGCTCCACCGCATCCACCGTCGCGTCATACAGCACACGGCTCGGCGTCACCAGCCGAACCGCCAACTTCCCGTCCTGAACCGAATCCGCCATAGCTCAACTGGGAAGGGAGCAGCAAGCGCATGCTACCCCTGTTCCCTGCTCCCTCTTCCCCGCTCTAAGCGTTCTGCTTCATCTTTTCGCCGGCGGCGATCACGTCCTCAATCCCGCCCTTCAGGTAAAACGCCTGCTCCGGGATCGCATCGTGCTTGCCGTCGATGATCTCCTTGAACGACCGCACCGTATCCTCGACCTTGACGTAAGCACCCGGAATACCGGTGAAGATCTCGGCCACATGGAACGGCTGCGACAGGAATCGCTGCACCTTCCGCGCCCGAGCCACGGTGATCTTGTCCTCTTCGGAAAGCTCGTCGATACCCAGAATCGCGATGATGTCCTGCAGGTCCTTGTACCGCTGCAGAATCCGCTTTACGCCCTGCGCCACATCGTAGTGCTCCTGCCCCACAATGCGCGGCGACAGAATGCGCGACGTCGAAGCCAGCGGGTCGACGGCCGGATAGATCCCCAGCTCCGACAGCGGCCGCGAAAGCACGGTCGTCGCATCCAGGTGAGCAAACGTCGTCGCCGGAGCCGGGTCGGTCAAGTCGTCAGCCGGCACGTACACCGCCTGCACCGACGTCACCGAACCCTTCTTGGTCGACGTAATCCGCTCCTGCAGCTCGCCCATCTCAGTCGCCAGGTTCGGCTGATACCCGACGGCCGAAGGCATGCGCCCCAGCAGCGTCGACACTTCCGACCCAGCCTGCGTAAACCGGAAAATATTGTCAATGAAGAGCAGCGTATCCGCGCCCTCTTCGTCGCGGAAGTACTCCGCAACCGTCAGGCCGGTCAGCGCCACGCGCAACCGCGCCCCTGGAGGCTCGGTCATCTGTCCATAGATCAGCGCGGCCTTGGACTTCGAGAAGTCCTTGAGATCGATAACGCCCGACTCCTGGAACTCCATCCAGAGGTCGTTGCCCTCGCGCGTCCGCTCACCCACGCCGGCGAACACCGAAAACCCGCCGTGCTTCGTTGCGACGTTGTTGATCAGCTCCTGAATGATGACCGTCTTGCCCACGCCCGCGCCGCCGAACAGCCCGATTTTGCCGCCCTTCAGGAACGGCTGGATCAGGTCGATGACCTTGATGCCGGTCTCGAACATCTCCTCCGACGTCGACTGCTCGTCGAACGCCGGCGCCTGCCGGTGAATCGGCATGTGCACCTTCGCGTTCACCGGCCCCAGCTCGTCCACCGGCTGTCCCAGCACGTTCAGCACGCGCCCAAGCGTCTCGCGCCCCACCGGTACCATGATGCCATTGCCGGTGTCGACCGCCTTCATCCCGCGCACCATGCCCTCGGTCGCGACCATCGCGATGCAGCGCACGCGGCCCTCGCCAAGGTGCTGCTGCACCTCGACGATCACATCCAGCGGCTGCGGCGTGTCGAAGCCCTCGCTGGTGATGCGCAGCGCCTGAAAGATCGGCGGCATGTTCTTCTCTTCGAACTGGACATCGACGGCCGGTCCGCTGATGCTGATCACTTTCCCGATATTCTCTGCCATAACTCTCTCTTGTCCTAACTCAATCTTCCCAGCAACGTCTGTCTAAGAAACCGACGAACAGCTTCAGCCTGCTCTTGAGTCTTCGTATCTTTCGAAGCGTCCCGTATGGCTGCATTCGGCGAAGCAGAAAGCTTAATCCTCGATAATTCACTTGACCGGTCCACATCAAGGAGCAGTTCGTAATCCGAGAGCAGATGAGCCACTCTCCGATCTCGTGATGTCACTGCCGCTCGCTCTGCCTCGTCTACGCACTCATCCGATCTGCGTAACTCCGCCTGATAACTTGACTCGTCCTGCTTCCCAGCCTGCTCCAGCCGTTCCAACTCGGAAAGGGCGGTTCTCGCAATCCTTCGCTCTCCCGAGGTCAACCAGTACTCATTCACTACAACCCAGACTACACATGCCGCAACAACAAGCGGCGCAACCGCAAACATCTTCCGCGTGGTCTCTTTACTCCACAGCTCTCTCCTGAGAAGACCACGCACGTCCATCTCGAATCCTCACAAAGCCGCCGCTCCACTGACAATTTCAATAATCTCTTTCGTGATCGCCGCCTGACGCACACGGTTCATCGTCAAGCTCAGCGAGTCGATCAGATCGCCCGCATTCTTCGTCGCCGCGTCCGTCGCCGTCATCCGCGCCGCATGTTCCGCCGCCGCACTCTCCAGCAGTGCATGGAAAATCTGCGTCGTCACGTATCGCGGCAGCAGATGCCGGAAAAGCTCCTCCGGCGACTGATCGAAGAGATAATCCACTTCCGCCGTACCAAACTTCTTTGCCTCTGCATCCACCGCACTCTGGTCGGCTGCGAAGACGCTGATGCCTTCACTTTCAGCCGAGCGAATCGCCGCGTTGCGCTGTTCCTCGGTCATCTCCTCGGAAGATTCGATCTCAGCCTTGCCAAGCCGCGCGATCGGCAGCAGCTTCTCGACCACAATCCGCTGCGACAGCACCGACTTGAACTCGTTGTATACGAGGTAAACCGCGTCGATCTCCGCCCGCTCGTACCGCGCGATCACCGACTTCGCCATCTCCGAAACCTGGTCGAAGGAGAGCTTCAGCAGCAGTTCTGGATGTTCGCTCGCCACCTCGATTCCTCCGGCGCGATGCCGGATGGTCTCATAATGAACCGAGAGATCGTTGTCGTAGTGCTCTTCCGTCTTCTCGTAGTCTGCCGCCGGGTATTTGCGCTTGTAGAATCCGATGGCCTTCTTCCCGATGGGCTCGAGATCGACGTTCTGCCCGCGCTTGGAACGCGCGTCGATAAACTTCTGCGCCGCCTTGCCTACATTCGAGTTGAACCCGCCCGCGAAGCCCTTATCGCCCGCGATCACCAGCAGCAGCACGTTCTTCTCTTCGCGTTCCGCGAGCAGTGGATGCCGAATCGCACCCGTATCCGGGTTGTAGAGATCAGTCCGTCGCACCAGCGATTCCAGCACGTTCACCAGCATCTGCGCATAGGGACGCGCCTGCATCGCCGCCTCCTGCGCGCGGCGCAGCTTCGCGGCCGAGACCATCTTCATAGCCTTGGTAATCTGCCGCGTGTTTTTCACACTGCGGATGCGGCGTCGAAGATCGAGAACGTTGGCCATGGGTTACTTGTTGCCTACCATCGCCGTCGCCGGCGTCGCTTCTGAGCCCTGCGTCTGCTTCTGCGCCTCGGAAGCCTTGTCCTTCAACCCCGCGAGAAAGTCCTTTTTGAAATCGATGATTGCATCCGTCAGCCGCTTGCGCAGATCGTCGTCGAACGACTTCTTGCTCTCGAGTTCGCTCATCAACTGCGTCTGCGAGCCTGCCAGATACGGGTGCAGTCCGTCTTCGAATGCGCGCAGGTCCTTCACTTCAACATCGTCCAGCAGACCCGTCGTTCCGGCGTAGATGATCGTCACCTGCTGCAGCCATGTCAGCGGCTGAAACTGCGGCTGCTTCAAAAGCTCCACCAGACGCGAACCGCGGTTCAGCTGATTCTGCGTCACCTTGTCGAGATCGGAGCCAAACTGCGAGAACGCGGCCAGCTCGCGATACTGCGCCAGGTCCAGCTTCAGCGTCGAACCGACCTGCTTGGTGGCTTTGATCGCGGCCGAGAAGCCTACGCGCGAGACCGACAGACCTACGTTCACCGCAGGCCGCACGCCCGAATTGAACAGGTCGGTTTCGACGAAGATCTGCCCGTCTGTAATCGAAATCACGTTCGTCGGGATGTACGCCGAGACGTCGCCCGCCTGGGTCTCGATGATCGGCAGAGCCGTCAGCGAGCCGCCGCCCAGCTTATCAGAGACCTTGGCCGAACGCTCCAGCAGCCGCGAGTGCAGGTAGAACACGTCACCGGGGTACGCCTCGCGCCCGGGCGGACGGCGGAGCAGCAGCGAGATCTCGCGGTACGACGCCGCATGCTTCGAAAGATCGTCGTAGATGATGAGCGCGTGTTTGCCCGAGTCACGGAAGTACTCGCCCATGGCGGTCGCCGCAAAAGGCGCGAGATACTGCATCGGTGCGGGCTCAGAAGCGGTCGCGGCCACCACGATCGTGTATGCCATCGCGCCGTAGCTCTCGAGCGTCTGCACTACCTGCGCGACCGACGAACGCTTCTGCCCGATCGCGCAATAGATGCAGATCAGATTGTTCTTCGCCGAGTTGATGATCGTGTCGAGCGCAATCGCCGTCTTCCCCGTCTGCCGATCGCCGATCAGAAGCTCGCGCTGCCCGCGTCCGATCGGGATCATGGTGTCGATCGCCTTGATTCCGGTCGCCATCGGCTCGCGCACGCTCTGGCGGTCGATCACCCCGGGCGCCAGACGCTCCACCGGAAGCGTCTGGTCGGTCACGATCGGACCCTTGTCGTCGATGGGCTCACCCAGCGCATTCACCACACGCCCGATCAGCGCCTCGCCCACCGGCACCGACATAATCTTGCCCGTGCGCTTTACCTGGTCGCCTTCGCGCAGGCGGTCAAACTCGCCCAGCAGCACCGCGCCCACCTGATCTTCGTCGAGGTTCATCGCGAGCCCGGCGACGCCGTGCGGGAACTCAATCAGCTCGCCGGCCATTACCTTGTCCAGCCCGTGCACGCGGGCAATTCCGTCGCCCAGCGAGACGATCGTTCCGACCTCATCCACCTGCACGCGCTGCTCGTAGTTCTCGATCTTCTGCGTCAGCAGCGCGGTGATCTCGTCAGCCCTCATCTGTACCATGCTCTTCTCTCAGTCCTGTCCCCGGCTCTTAGCCGCTCATTCCATCTCAAGTAAAGCGTCCGCATTCCGCGGAGTTCAGGCGTCCATCAGAACCGGATCAGGCTCCGATCAGCGTCTGCTTCATCTGTTCCAACTGCATGCGGACCGACCCGTCATACACAGTCGATCCAATCGTCACAACTGCCCCACCCAGCAGGCTTGCGTCCAGCGTATAGCTCACCCGTACACGGGTTCCGGCCAGTCGCGCTACCTGCTGCTCCATCTCCGCGCGATCCTCCGAGGCCAGTTCGTGTACCGTGCTCACCTCAGCCTCGGTCACGCCCGAACCGACGTCGGCCACACGATCATACGCGTCGAGAATGACGTGCAGCTCGCCAATCCGCTGATGGTCGATGATGATCGCGACAAAGTTCCGCACTTCGCGCAGCATGCCCAGACGCTCGGCGATACTGTCCACCACACTTAGCTTCTGAACAGCCGGGATCGAAGGATCGGCCAGTACCTCGAGCAGCTCCGGGCTTTCCGCCAGAAGGCCCGCGAACTCCTTCATCTGGTTGCGCGCCGCCAATAGATCCAGGCCCTTCTGCCGAGCGGCCTCGGCGAAGGCATGTGCATAGCGAATCGCGTACGACATATCCTGCGCCATCAGTTCGCCCCGCCCTTGCTCTCGCCCAGCCGTTGCGCGAAATCGCGTACCAGCGCCCGGTCCGTCTCCGCAGTGATCACCAGATTGCGCGCCGCCTGCTCAACCGCCAGGGAGGCCGCGTAGCGCTGCAGCTCGCGTCGCGCATGCTCCGCAGTGGATGCGATCTCCTGCTCCGCCGACGCCAGAATCCTCTTGCGCTCTTCCTCGGCGGAGGCCTTGAACCGCGCCTCTTCCGTCACCGCGTCGCGCTCCGCCTGCGCCTTCATCTCGACGATCTGCGCATCCAGCTTCGCCAGCCGGTCCTCTACGCTGTTCATCCGCACCGTCGCCTCTTCAGACGCCGAACGAGCTTCGCTCAGCTCCTTCTGGATCGCGGAGGTACGGAGACGGAAGGCCTTCGGCAGTGTCTTCAGCAAACCAAATCCGATCGCCACCGCCAGCACCGCGAAGTTGAATACCTCAAACGCCGTGGCAGCCGCTTCCGTGCTCATGCCCAGCATCCGGCCGATCGCGGCCACGGACTTGGAATGCCTGTAGATCGCGTTTTCGTCCTTCTCTTCCTGATTGACCTCAGGGGAGTTTGCCGCCGGGGTCGTCTCGCGTCCCCCTGCGTCGCTGCGCGCGGCCTGATGCTGCGGAGCCGCATGCCCGGGCTCCTGTGCATGCAGCCGCATGATCATGGGCGATGACCCAACCACGGCCGCCACAGCCAGAGCCGCAAACGTTTTCCGCATCCGGCCCGTCACTGCGCCACCTCCGTGCCTGCAGAGACACCTGCCGGCAGCACCGCACGCAGAATCTTCGCGCTGAGCTCCGAGCTCATGCCTTCGATCTGCGCCCGCGCCGCGCTCGCGCTCTGCTCGAGATCGAGCCGCGCCGCCTGAATTTTGTTCGCCGTCTCCGTCCGGGCATCGTGCAGCATGCGGTCACGCTCGGCATTCCAAGCCGCGAGACGATGCTCGCGGGCCGCCAGCATCTCCGCCCGCGCGTTCCGCAGCTTGTCTTCGAAGACCGCCGTCTCCGCTTCGGCTGCGCTCATCTGCCCGCGCGCCTGCTCGATCGCGCCCGTCGTACGCTTGCGGCGCTCCGTCAGCACCGCGTCCAGAGGACGCCGCACCAGGAAACCGTAGAGCACCACCAGCACCACGAACAGGATCATGGTCGGCACGGAGCCGAGAATCAAACCACCAAGTTGATGCAGTATCAAGTCCATCGAATAGGAGGGAAACCCGACCGAGCCGCCAGCAAGTGTCGGCGATGTCCGCGTAAACCTGACACCGGACCACGTCGACGACACACTGAGAGCAAGCTTCGGTACCTCTCAGTTTTAGCAAACGCCAGCCGCCGGGTCAAACCCCGCGGACGATATCCGAACATCTCGCGCGGTAAACGGGCACTCACCCCGGGCTTTCGTCCCGGCTGAGAAAGCGCCGGTAACGGCCCAGCAGAGACGCCGGCCCGACCGCGTGAAAGTACGCGAGATTGCCCTCAAACCGCTTGCCCGACAGGACCGCTCCGCCCTCGAGCGCAGCCAGCACTCCGCCTTCCGCCTGCGGCACTCTGAACTCCCCTTCGGTCAGCGGATCGGCGGTCAACGCCGCGTCCACCGCCGCCAGCAGATCCTCCATCCCTTCGCCCGAAAGTCCGGATGTCGCCGCGCTAGCCGGCCCCACGTAGAGCCGCCCGCGGGCCTCCGGCGTCAGCAGATCGACCTTGTTCATGACCTCGATCACCGGCTTGCCCGCAACATCGAGCTCCGCCAGCACCTTCTCGACCTGCTCTTTCTGCTCGTCCGACGCGTCGCTCGACGCATCCCGCACATGCAGCAGCACCTCAGCGCGTTCGACTTCCTCCAGCGTGGCGCGAAAACTGGTCACCAGGGTATGCGGCAGATTGCGTATGAACCCGACCGTATCGGAAAGCAGCACCTTGCGCCGCGACGGCAGTTGGATCTGCTTCAGCTTCGGATCGAGCGTGGCGAACATCCGCGCGCTCTCGAGCACACCTGCTGTCGTCAGCGCCCCTCGCAGGGTAAGCGAGTTGAACAGAGTACTCTTGCCCGCGTTCGTATACCCCACCAGCGCCACCACCGGAACCGGCACTGCCTCACGCCGCTGCCGCTGCTGCCGGCGAATGCTCCGCACCTGCTCCAGCTGCTTCTTCAAATGATCGATGCGCACTCGAATGCGCCTCCGGTCGGTCTCCAGCTTGGTCTCGCCCGGGCCGCGTGTGCCGATACCGCCACCCAGCTGACTCATCGACTTGCCGCGCCCGGCCAGCCGCGGCAGCTGATACTCCAGCTGTGCAAGCTCCACCTGCAGATGGCCCTCACGCGTCCGAGCATGGCGTGCAAAGATGTCGAGAATCAACTGCGTCCGGTCGATCACCCGGCACGGCAGCTTCGCCTCCAGGTTGCGCAGTTGCGAGGGCGTCAGTTCATGGTCGAACAGGACCAGGTCCGCACCCGTCGCGGCCACTGCGCCTTCGATCTCCTCGAGTTTGCCTGCTCCGACCAAGGTCGCCGCATCCGGTCGCGCGCGCCGCTGGATCACGGTCGTCAGCACCTCGGCGCCCGCGCTGCGCGCCAGCTCCTCAAACTCCTCGAGAGATGCGTCGAAATCGAAGTGCCTGCCCTGCTCCGGCGACTCCGCCTCCCCGGGCGAGCCGTCCGCCAGCAGCGCATGCACATCCAGTTCGCTCGCGGCGGCGGCGGCGAGCGCACGGACGCCACCACGCCCTGCGCCTTTCGCGGACACGCCTCGGAAACGATAGTCCGAGGCAAATTCTACCGCGACCAGCACGGCGCGCTCCCGCCCCTGCGGCGTCGGCGTCAGCTCCGCTTCCGATCCGTCTCCTCGTCGCGAAGTCACTCCGTCGCGCTTACTCGGGCGAATGGGCCGGCTCCGCAGCATGCGAGTTCGTGTGCAGGCCCGCGGCCGCGCCAGGGCCGCGGCCCTCCGGACGTGCATCCCCGTGACCGGAGCGCCCGCTCACGACCGTCGAGATCGCATGCTTGAAGATCAACTGCTCCTGACTGTTGTTTTCCAGAAGAACCGAGTATTTGTCGAAAGAGCGAATCTTCCCCGTAAGCTTCACCCCGCTTACCAGGTAGATCGTGATCGGACTCTTGTCCTTTCGGACTGTATTCAGGAAGGTGTCCTGAATATTCTGCGCCGGCTTGGATTCCATATTGCCGATCTCCTTATGCACACCTGCGGGTTGTATGACGCCGGAAAGGGAGGCGACGTATGTTCAAGGACCCGGCGAAAACTGTCGAACGAAGTCGTACGCAGGACGTTTCCTGCCTGTCCCACCAAGATACGAGCGCGAACCGTGCCCGGCAAGCCACTCCCTTTGACGCCATAAACTTAGGCCCTCCGTTCTCGCCACCGGAAACAAAGCACGCATCCGGCGTTTAGGATCAATGCGTGAGTTCCGCCGCCTTCCCCACCTTTCCTCCCGTCCCCTTCCTCGACTTCTCCCGCCAGTTCTCCGCCCTGCGCGATGAGGTGATGCACGCGCTCGAACGCGTCTGCGACTCGCAGCGCTTCATTCTCGGACCCGATGTCTCCTCCTTCGAATCCGCCGCCGCCGAGGCCTGCGGGACACCCTATGCCGTTGGCTGCGCCAGCGGCACCGACGCCCTCTGGCTCGCGTTTGCCGCCGCCGGCATCGGCGACAGCGCCCAGGCTACCCGATCTGCCACCCCGGAGATCGTCCTCACCACACCTTTCAGCTTCTTCGCCTCCGCCAGTTCCATCCTCCGCGCCGGCGCGCGCCCTGCCTTCGCCGATATCGACCCACTCACGTTCAATCTCGCACCCGCCGCCGTCGAGAGCGAACTCACCCGGCTTGCCGCAGCAGGCGTCCAGGTCCGCGCCCTCCTGCCCGTCCACCTCTTCGGCCAGTGCGCCGATTGGGACGGCTTCGTCGCGCTTCAGGAAAAATTCCCTGATCTTCTCCTCATCGAGGACGCCGCCCAGGCCTTCGGAGCGGCTTGGAACCTGCGCGGCCAGCAGCTCATGCTCGCCGGAGCCCTCGGCGACGCGGCCGCCTTCTCCTTCTACCCCACCAAGAATCTCGCCGCTTTCGGAGACGCCGGCCTGCTCACCACGCGCTCGTCCACGCTTGCACAGCACGCGCTCTCGCTGCGCGCCCACGGCATGACCCGCCGCTACTTCCATGACGAGGTAGGCTGGAACTCCCGGCTCGACTCTCTTCAGGCCGCGGTCCTCGACGTCAAGCTACGCTACCTGCCCGAGTGGAACCGGCAGCGCCGCCTGCTCGCCGCCCGCTACAACCAGCTCTTCCTCTCCACCGGATTCGCGCACATGCCAAACCCTGAGGCCGGGAGCCGCCCTGCCTCCACCGCCGACGGCATCCTTCTCCCCTGGACTCACCCCCGGGCGCAGCACGTCTTCCACCAGTACGTCATTCGCGCGCCGCGCCGCGATGAGCTCCGCGCCTTTCTCACCGCACACCACATCGGCTCGGAGATCTACTACCCGCTCTGCCTCCACCAGCAGGACGCGCTCCGCCCGTTGGGCTACAGGACCGGCGACTTTCCCGAAGCCGAACGCGCCGCCGCCGAAGTCCTCGCGCTTCCGATGTACCCCGAACTCCGCGAAGACGAACAGCAGACGGTGGTCGAAGCGATTCAACACTTCTACGCACATTAAACACGCCGTGACCCGCAAAACGAGTCCGATACCACACGAAGTGCCGCCCGCCCGACGTCGGGGCGCACTTGTCCTAGTGATGTTTTTTCCTGTCCTTCTTCTCCGCCTCAGGCTCCGGATGCGCCACCGGCACCGCGCCCGGCGGCGCAACGCTCCGGACCAGATTCCCTTCCAGCCGGTACGTCTTCGTCACCGTCTTGGTCGCAACCACCGCGCCTGTCGTTTTATCCGGCACCACGGGCGGAGCATCCGCCGTCAGCACCTTGTACGAGAACGCCGGCAGCATGTCCTGCGCGACCGGCGACTTCCCATACGGGTCCTTCATCTTCGTTACGGCCACCGGCAGGTAGCCTTCGATATTCTTCTCGCGATACGCCGTCTCGTACCGATGATGCTGCAGGCTCCACGTAAACACGCGCACCTGGTTGAAGTCGTACGGCAGCCCGGCGACATACGAGTTCAGCACCGTCACATACTCCGGGATATCCTTCAGCTCGGTCGGTGCCCCCTCATCGTGCACCGTCGTCAGCACATACGCGCCTACGAACTTCTGCCCCTCGGAGTAGCGCGTCAGCGCGTCCGGTGCGTCCACATCGAGCATGCGCCCGAACAGCCAGCCCGTGTGCCCCTGCGAGTCCCGCACCAGCCACCAGTCCTCCATCGGCGGAGGCTCCTGCGCCGCCGTCGCATCGGCCGCCCTGCTCTCGGCTGTAGGCTTCTTCGCCGCATGCGTTCCTACAGCCTCGGGGATCACCTTCACCCTCGACGGCGCGCCGGGCGTCACCACCTTCTCCACCGTCGCCCGTTTCAGCAGCTGCAGCTTCTCATTCTCGTTCAGCAGGTAAAAGTGCGCCGTCTCTCGTCCCGGCGAGAGATGCATGTACACCTGATCCCGCGTCACCCCGCCCGCGATCTCCGGGTCTCTTGCGTGCTCGCTCTTCATCTGATCGAACGCGTCCACCACCTCCGGCGTCGCCACCGCGCGCTCTTCGATCCAGCCCGTCTGTCCCTTTTCGTTCTGTACCTTGACGAAATGCCGCGCATGATCCAGCACCTTTAACCGGTCGCCGTTCTGCACTTCGCCTACCCGGTTCGACACCGCCGCCACCCGGTCGCGAAGGAATCCCTGCTTCGCGGTCACGAAGACGTAGTTGGCATTCGGCTTCTGCTGAAAGTGCGAGCAGCCCGCCAGCAGCACGCAGCCTGCGGCGTTCAACAGCAGGCGCGCAGCCGTCAGGCTGATCGGCGGTTGCGCGTGAGCGGCAGACTTCGAGATACGCAGCGGTTCGTTCAAGGCTTTCGAGTCAATTCCCCACCCCGAAGACTACCATCCGGAAGCCGCTCTGTCGTCCGCCGCAAGCCGCCCTGGCGTCCGGTGTACGCCGTCCGGCGCAAGCCGGCCGCTCTGTCTACGGCCAGGTCGCCGCCACCGCCACCGAACCGGCCGGATCGGTGCCGCTCGCCACCCTCGCCACTGCATCCAGCTTGCCCGGCGTCACCACGTCGTAGGCAAACATCGTCACGTCCGGCGAACCGCCCGGCGACACCGCGATCACGTACTTTTCGCTCGAGTCATTCGTAAACGCCTGGGTCGAAATCCCGCCCGCGCTGTAAGGAGAGCCCGTCAGCGCCGTTAGGGCAGAACTCGTGTACGCGAACCCCGAGACCGACCCGGCGCTGCTCGAAGACACCTTATCAGCGGTGTAGACGTAGGTATTTGTCGGATCCTCGAGCAGCGCATAGGGATCGTCGCCCGTCAGAATGGTACCTCCCACCTGCGAAGCCGCACCCGACGAGCTCACCGTGTACACGCTCACGCCGCTCGTCCCCGTCGTCGAGCCGCCCGTCGCCACCAGCAAGTGCGTGCTGGTCGAATCGAACAGGACCGCATTGTCGAAGTCGCCGTTCGGCGGACCCAGATAGCCTGTCTCCGCCAGTGCGCCCGTCGAGGTGTTGAAGCTCATGATCGCGAACCCGCCGTATGCGAACGCCACGGCCGCAAAGTCCCCGTTCGGAGACACCGTTACCGAACGCGCGGTCACGACACCGTTGCTCCCATCCAGCGTCAACGGAAGCGCCGTTCCCGTCGTCAGCGCGCACGTCGACTGATTGATCTGGAACGTGTACACCTCTTTCAAGTCCTGATCCAGCCCGAACAGCCAGTTGCCGTCCGGCGACGTCGCCAGCGAAACAAAGTCCGCGGTTTCAAGCGAGATTCCGCCCGTGCTCGCCTGTGTCAGCACCCCGCCGGTACCAATCGAAAAGCACTCGATCGCGCCGTTCCCGCCTACAAACACGAATGCGTTGCTGCGCGAAACCGCCACCGACAACGCCCCGAATGTCGTCCCCGTACTGCTCGTCACCAACCCATACGGAGATCCCGAGACCGCCGTCAACGTATCGGCCCCCACCGCAAACCCGCTCAGTGTATTCGTCGCCTCATTCACCGCGTACACGTAGTCCCCCACCGTGCTGCCCGGGGTTGTCGTCGTCCCGGTCGTCGGACTCTGGAAGAACCCGTTGAAGAAGCTTCCGCACCCGCTCAGGAGAAGCGTCGCCGCAATCCCCACACATCCCAGCACACGACGCATCACGTTCCCGCTCATCTCAGATCCCTCTTCACACAATGCCGACCGTTGCCTCTTCAGACGTGATCCCGTGACGAAGGTCAGCAGTCAGCCTCCATTTGTCGCGGCACCATGGACCCGACCGGAGCGGGTGCAGTCTCTTCTCAATCACCCGTACCCAGCGCCTGTTCCGTCTCTATGACCACCGCAAGCGCCCGCACCAGTGCACCCAGCCGAAGCACCCCGGCAATCTGTCCCGGCGTCGCCCCTGCCTCGATCGCCCCGCGCTCATTCGCCTGCACGCAGTCCGGGCAGGCATTCAAGACACTCACCGCCACGCACCACAGCTTGAACTCAATTCCGTCGCCGCGCTCCAGCCCGCGCAGCCGGTCCTGCCGCAACCCGCCCCGCATTTCCTTCAGCTCCGCGTCACCGGTCAGCGCATGGTGCCGATAGAAATTATTCGTGAGCGTCATCATCGCGGCCGCTGTCTTCGCCGCATCCAGCGCCTCCGGCGTCATCTGGCCCACCGCGTCCGCCACCACCGCCCGCGTCAGCTCTGCCGACCCCGAAACCATCGCTGCCGCCACCAGCGTCCCCCAGCACAGATTCGCGGTCAGCGCCTCCGGCTGCTGCTCCCGGCGCACCACCAGCGCCTCAAAGTTGGCCTTCAGATCCGACGCATACACCGGCAGCCTGGCGATCCGTTCAAAGAGCGTCAAGACTGTCCCCTGATGTCGTTTCTCCATCGAGCCCCTGGCACTTGGCGCACACGCCGATCACATCCACTGACACCCGCTCCGCCATAAACCCGTCGGGCAATCTCTTGCGCCTCAGCAGACGGCCCGCCCCCAGCGCTTCCGGACTGATATCCGCGATCGCCTTGCAGCGCGAGCACACCAGGTGATGGTGCTCCCGTTCATTGATCTCCACGCGCTGCGACCCATGGTGCAGACTCACCTCGCGCAACACTCCGCTCGCCACAAACAGGTGAATGTTCTTGTAGACCGTTGCCAGTGAGATGTCCGGCATCTGCCGCCGCACCTCGGCGTACACTTCTTCCGGGCTCGGATGGCCCTCCATGGCCCGCATCACTTCATACAGCAACTTGCGCTGCCGAGTGACCGCAATCCCGTGCTGAGCGCAAAGCTCACGAAACGACGTCTGCATGCCGCATGTTCCTCGATCGGCGAGGAGAAAATCCTCATCCGCCGTCCTCGTTCCAGATTTCCGCGCAGCCGTTTCCGCGCCGCCCGGCCGCCAACCCGCTGGTCTGATTCTACCGGTTCAGTTGGGACGCTCGCGGTCCTTCCGTGACGCGAACCGCCCGTCCACCGGGCGCCGCGTCTCCGCTGGATCGTTCTCCTCGCGCCACGCCAGCACATCCTCCTCGCCCGAAGCCCAGCACAGCAGCACGGTCCGCCCGTCCAGCAGGCACGGAAACTCCAGACCACCGTTCTCGATCTCCGCCACCTGAGCGCCCACTTCGTTGATCTCCTCGATAGTCGTCCGCGCCTCCTGCATGCCCTTCTCGCGCTCTGCCCGCCGCCGTGCCGCCGCCGGCACATCCACCAGCATGCCGCCCGAGAGAAAAATCCTCTGCGAAAGCTCCTGCATCTCGTTCTCGAGGGCAGCCGCCCGCTGTGCAGCCAAACGCGCGCGGTCGAGCAGTGCGCTCAGCGTGGGCAGCAGTGTGCGTGCCTCATCAATCGTAAAAAACTTACCCAAAAAGTCGTTCCTCGTCACAACCATCAAAACCACGCGAAGCATATACCCATGGAGTGGAACCCGGCGCTAGGGCGCCGTTGCCGTTGTACTTGTCTTCACCTCCAGCATCCGATCCAGCGCCACCTTAGCCCAGTACTTCGTCTCGTCCGCCACCTTGATCCGATTGACGACTTTCCCCGCCACAAGATTTTCCAGCGCCCAGGCAAGATGCGCCGGTGAGATCCGGTACATCGTCGTGCACAGGCATCCCGCATCATCCAGTGTAATCACCTTCTTGCCCAGCGGTGCAAACCGGGCGGCCAGCCGGTTCACCAGATGGATCTCCGTCCCGACCGCAAAACTCGAACCCTCCGGCCCTCGTTCGATCGTCTCGATAATCTTCTCCGTCGAGCCGATCACATCGGCCTTCTGACAGACCTCGAACCGGCACTCCGGGTGCACGACCACCTGCATCCCCGGTTCCTCCCGCCGCACCCGCTCCACATGCTCCGGCAGAAACCGCTGATGCACCGAGCAGTGTCCCTTCCAAAGAATCACCTTTGCCGCTCGCAGCCGCTCCGGCGAGACGCCGCCGTTCAGCATCCACGGATCCCATACCACCATCTCGTTCAGCGCAATCCCCATCGCAAACGCCGTATTCCGCCCCAGGTGCTGATCCGGCAGAAACAAGATCTTCTCGCCCCGCGCAAACGCCCACTCAAACGCCCCGCGCGCATTCGACGAGGTACACACCAGCCCGCCCCGTTCCCCGCAGAACGCCTTGATATCCGCAGCCGAGTTCATGTAGGTCAAAGGAATCAAGCCTTCTCTTCCCTCTTCCCGCTTCCCTGAACCCTGCCTCAGCAAAGCGTCCCAACACTCTTCCACCTGACCGATCTCGGCCATATCCGCCATCGAGCAGCCCGCGTTCAGGTCCGGCAGAATCACCTGCTGCCACGGCTTTGCCAGCACATCCGCGCTCTCCGCCATGAAGTGCACGCCGCAGAACACCAGATACTTCGCCTCGGTCTCCGCCGCTATTTTGCTCAGCTTGTAGCTGTCCCCGGTAAAGTCCGCAAACCGGATCACCTCATCGCGCTGGTAGTGATGACCAAGAAGGATCGCCTGCTTGCCCAGCTTCTCCCGCGCCGCGAAGATCCGCGCGTCCATCGTATGATCCGGCTCCGCCAGATAATTCTCGAGCGAGCACGCCGCAGCCGATCCCAACGCAACCGGCTCGTCCAGCAGAGCGATACCCTGCTGCTCCTCCAACTCCGTCATCAATCCACTCAAACCACTCCGCCTTCAGTCGCCTCCGAGTCGTGTTGCGATCCGGGCGGACCACACTTCGCTCGCGGTAACGGGGATGTTGAAAGCCGTTCCTGCCCGGTTGCAGCGGATTCGCCGAGCCGTCTCCGGCCCTCAACCCGCGGGGATGTTGCAACCTTCCGCGCCGCGCCTCGAAGAGCCGCCAACGCTTTACCTGTTAGATAGCATTCTACGCGTTGAGATGCAGCAGGCCCGTGGCGCGTGTCCCATCCACCACGCGTCACGCCGCGTACCTGCTGAGACGTCCTTCCGTGTGTTGCTGGCGAACCTTCCACTGCTTCCCTGGCTGGACAGGCGAATATTTGTTGCCCCCACCGCTTCCCCGTATCATGGACCAAGGCACCTCCGTCTCACACACAATGCCCAGCTTCTCCGACAGCGCCGTCATCTTCCTGCTCGCCCTCCTCCTCTTCGGCCCAAAGAGACTGCCCGAACTCGCCCGCTATCTCGGCAAGCTTATGAGCGAGTTCCGCCGCGCCTCCGCCGAGTTCCGCATGCAGATGGACGACGAGTTCCGCTCCATGGAGCAGGCCGAACAGCAGAAGAAGATCGCCGCCATCGAGGCCGCCGCGCCGGCCGCCCCGCTCAACATCCCCGAGCCTGAACACCCCCACATGCCCGCGCCCATAGCGGTGAGTGAGCCCGTCGCCGAGCCTGAGATGGTCACCGCCAACCTAATTCCCGAGGATCAAATAGACACCCGCCTTGCCGACCATTTCCCCGCCGGCCAGGCTCCTGCGACGCCGGTGCCCACGCCCGTCCCCATCGCCTCCAATGGCGATCTGCACATGCACGTGCCCGCCACCGGCCTGCCCATCGGTCGCTCGGTGGGATCCAGCTCCGTAGCTTCCGCCTTCGACGCCATCCCCCACGCCCCCGCACCCGCATCAGCCCCCGCCACCGACCCCGAGGCATCCACCCATGCCTGACGTCATCGACCAGGTCCGCTCCGGCCTCTCCGACCGCGCCGAACTCCCCGGCATGAGCCTGATGGAGCACCTCGAGGAGCTCCGCAAGCGGCTCATCTCCTCGGTCGCATGGCTCGCCGTCGGCGTCATCATCGCCTATATCTTCCACACCCAGCTCGTCACCTTCATCCAGCGCCCGCTGCTCGACATCGGCCTGAAGATGACGATGACGCACCCCACCGACGCCCTCAACCTCGTCGTGAAGACGTCCTTTGTCGTCGGCATCATTATCGCCAGCCCGTTCATCCTCTATCAGATCTGGCTTTTCATCTCGCCCGGCCTCTATGCTCACGAGAAGCGCTACGTCTTCCCGTTCATGGGCACCACGGTCGGCCTCTTCCTCGCCGGCGCCTGGTTCGGCTACCACTGGGTCCTGCCCGGCGCCATGGTCTTCCTCATAGAGGACATCGGCAAGAACTTCTCTCACATGATCACCATCGAGGACTACACCCAGTTCTTCCTCTCGGTGATCCTCGGCCTCGGCATCTGCTTCGAGCTGCCCATCCTCATGTTCTTTCTCGCGCTGTTCGGCATCGCCGATGCCAAGTTCTTCCTCAAGCAATGGCGCTACGCCGTGCTCATCGTCTTCCTCGTCTCGGCCATCATCTGCCCGCTGCAGGATCCGTTCAGCATGTGCCTCTTCGCCAGCCCCATGCTGGCCCTCTACGTCCTCGGCGTCGCCATCGCCTGGTTCGTCCACCCCGACCGCCGCAAAGCCAGGGAGCTGAAAGCCTGATGAATCTCCGCCACGCCTTCCTTCGCGCCAGCCGACTCGCCTTACTCCGCGCCCTCTGCGCAACCTCCGCGTCCTCTGTGTTCTTGCTTTTGCTCGCAGCGCCCGCAAACGCGATTGAAGTCCACCTCGCCAAAGCACCCGCCTCAGCCGATCACGCCCACGTCTCCGGCCAGGCTGTCCTCACCCTCACGAAGGAATTTCTCACCGCAGCGCCAAAGCGCTTCAACGGCTCCCCCGGGCACGCCGCCGCCGAAAAGTTCATTGAAGACCACTTCGCGCCCGAAAACCAGGACCACCGCCTCCAGGTCGACACCTTCACCGCCACCACCCCCGCCGGCCTGCAGACGATGCACAACATCATCGTTAAATTCCCCGGCAAACGCGACGGCATCATCGTCCTCGCCACCCACTACGAGACCAACTATCCGCTCAAGGACATCAACTTCGTCGGCGCCAACGACGGAGCCTGCACCACCGCCCTCCTCATCGAGCTCGGCGAGTACTTCCGCACCCACCCCCCGCAGGGCTACAGCATCTGGCTGCTCTTTGACGACGGCGAGGAAGCCGTCAAATCCTGGTCCGCGCAGGACTCCCTCTACGGCACCCGCCACCTCGCCGCCAAGTGGAGCCAAGAGGGCGTCCTCGGCCACATCAAAGCCTTCCTGCTGGCCGACATGATCGGCTACAAAGACCTCAACATCACTCACGACGACAATTCCAGCCCCGAGCTGCTTGCGATGCTGCAGGTGGCCGCCAAAGACACCGGCCACGCGAACTCCATCTACAAGGCTCATGAGCCCATGGAAGACGACACCGTCCCCTTCAAGCAGCGCGGCGTCCCGGTCCTCGACCTCATCGACTTTCAGTACGGTCCGCTCAACCAGGCGACCGGCGATTACGCCTATCACCACACCCCGCAGGACACCATCGACAAGCTTTCGGCGCAGTCTCTACAGACCTCCGCCGATCTCTTCCTTGAGATGATTCACCTGGTCGACCAGCACTAGCCGAGGCTGGCCCGGCACTGGCCAACGCCGATCCGGATCAATCCAGCGCCGGGCGCGACTGCAGCAGAGCGCGATGGCGGCGCATCAGCAGCACCAGCCCGCGCCGGATATACCTTGCAAGCAGCGGCAGCGCGATCGCAGCCACCACGCCCCACACGATCAGCGCATGCCACTCCCACCGCCAGATGTCGCGAAAGAGTCGCCACGGATGCCGGCTCAGATGCTCGATCTGACGGCGGCTCAGCGGAAGCCGCGCCGTATGAAACAGATGCACGCCCAGCTCGATGAACGGAATAAACAGCAGCAGGTGAAGCGGCGAGGCCGCATACGCGCCGATCTGCGAGGCAATCTGATTCAGCCCGAAGGCCCACGCCAGCAGCACCACCAGCAGCGTCGTGATCCCCACCGAAGGATTGATTCCGATCACAATGCCCAGCGCCAGACTCCACGCGAGCCGTCGGGGCGTGACACCGCCGCGCAGCTGCCGCAATAGCGGCCGCAGCACGCGGCACCGCAGAAACTCGCGCATGAACTCGGGCACAAGCATGACGAGATGGTACGCCGGTAAGCGGCGTTCCTCGTAAATTCCTGAAACACGCGAAACGTCCGATACTCCACGATGTGACGGGCTTGCGACAACGAAACGGAGTATCCCCGTCAGGTTGCCCGTGCCGTTGCCCTTGCCCCTAGTTGGAACAACTCTTTCCGCTCACCCCATGCGCGCCCTTGGCCCTGGCATCGGGCTCCGACATATACGACCCTTCCTTCGTCTTGCCGTAGTACGTCGTCCCATAGCAGTGGTACACATTCGACTTCGTATTCACCCACACCATTCCCGGCCCGCCGCCCGGCTGCGCCGTCTTCGCGGCGGCCGCCGCCGCCGGCCCCTGCCTTGCAGTAGGCTTCGAAGGAGAAGCAGCCGGCGCGTTCTGCGCCGCACTCTGAGCCGTCGACCCCGAAGGCGCAGCCTTCACGTCACCCGAAGCCGCATACCACGTCTGCACGCCCTTGTGTCCCTGGCACGCGCCACTCTTGTTCGCCGCGGTCGAGTAGCTGCCGTCGCGGCAGATACCATTAGCCCCTGCCGGAGCTCCAGCGGGTGCACTCTGCGCCTGCGCCGCACCCACGCTCATCAACCCCGTCAGGACCACACTCAAGATCGCTTTCTTCATTCCGTTCCTCCCGTTCCTCAAGAGCCTTCCGCTCTCGGATGCAACGCATCCCCGCCATCGTACCCGACCTTCGCCAACCGCCCGCACCGTATCATCTCCTAAAGCCATGCCCGTCACCCCGCTCAACCATTGGCTCGGCTTCCACCTCGCCCTGATCGTGCTGCTCGCGGCGGAGTTCCTCTTCGCGCGCTGGCATCTGCCCGCGCCCGGACCCGCGCGCCTCGCCCGCCAGCACCGCACCGCGCTCCGCGCCACCTGCATGTGGACCGCCGCCGCGCTGCTCTTCGCCGCGTGGATCGCCCACACCATGGGAGGTACCAGCGCGATCCAGTTCCTCGCCGGATACAGCATCGAGGAGTCGCTCTCGGTCGACAATCTCTTCGTCTTCCTGCTCCTCTTCCGCGTCTTCTCCATCCCCGAAACCGCTCAGCCCCGAGTCCTCTTCTGGGGTGTTCTCGGAGCCATCCTGCTGCGCGGCTCCTTTATCGCCGCCGGCATCGGCCTGCTCACCCGTTTCGCGTGGATCAGCAGCGTCTTCGGAGCCATCCTTATCATCGCCGCCATCCGCCTCGTCTGGCCCTCGTCCCACGACAAGCACGCTGAGACGGCCCGAACTCCGCTCTGGGTAAAATGGATCGCCCGCATCCACCCCGTCTCGTTCCGCACCGATACGTTCTTTACCCGCGAGAGCGGCCGCCGCATGGTCACCATGCTCTTCCTCGCGCTCATCGCCGTCGAAGCCGCCGACATTGTCTTCGCGCTCGACTCCATTCCGGCCGTCCTCTCCATTACCCGTCAGCCGTTCCTCGCCTACACCTCCAACATTCTCGCGGTCATGGGTCTGCGCTCGCTCTTCTTCCTGCTTGCCGCGATGCTGCGCCGCCTGCGCTTCCTGCACTTCGGACTCGCCGCCATCCTCGCCTTCGCCGGGGCCAAAATGGTTCTGACCCGCTGGCTCGAAGTTGGCCCGCTCGCCTCGCTGGGCGTCATCGTCGGCGTCCTCGGCGTCACCCTCGCCTTCTCACTTCGCCGCCTCCAACCCTTAAACAGTGGGTAATTCGTGTCCATCAAAGACGCGAAGCATTCCCCCCAAGTGGGGTCCGCCCGGCGTCAGGGCGAACCTGGTGTTGTACTTGCCTCCAGCTCGCACAACAAGAAGCTACGGCCCCGATGGCGGAGCAGCCGGAGCCTGACATGCATTGCTGTAGAACGCCCCGCTCGCGTTATAAACGCCGGAACACACCAGCAGCCCGCCCGCATACAGCGAGCCCATCGCGTCCACTTCGGTCGAGAGAATCGATGCCCGCGCGTACGAAGACAAGCTGATCGTCAGCGGGTACTGAAAGATCGAGTTGGTAATCTGCACCCGCGCGTTGGCTTCAGTGCCGTCAACGATGAACATGCCGTTCGTGAACACATGATCGATCGAAACATTTCCCGCGTTCACGACCAGAGACTCGATGCTTCCACCGGTCGTCCCGTTCACAATGGAAAGCTCATCCAGTTGGAAGGTGTTCTCCACTTGTCCCTTCGGATCCGTAAAGGTCAGTCCACCCTGAAGGATCGTGGTGAACATGCCTGCTCCGCGCAGCGACACAAACGGCGGCACAATGGTCCCGCCCTGCGGAAGAATGTAGGTTCCCGGCGTCAGCACAATCAGATAGGGACTCGTCGCACTCGCAAGCGACGCTAACGTCGTCAGCGCCTGCGCCAGAGTCAGACCGCTCCCAGGCTGATCATTCGCATCCGGCGCAATGACCAGCACACGATCCATGGCCAGCGTCACCAGTCCCGACTTTCCCGCGGGTCCAGCCGGCCCTTGCGGTCCGCTCGGTCCAGCCGGTCCAGTCGCTCCCTGTGGTCCCGCCGGCCCAGCCGGCCCGACAGTACCCGCCGCACCCTTCGGACCTGCCTGATTCTGCAGCAGGACTGTCTCTAATCCGGATCGACAGGCACTCGCCGACGCCACAATCCGTGATGAACCACTGGTACGCGACACGCACGTGGTCAGGACCACCGGCGTAGTCTGCGCAACACAAGCGGGCACAGACGCACCCGCAACCAGAGCAAAAACTCCTGCAGAGACACGATGCATGCCGAACACCTCAGGTGTCGCCGTGCGTAAGCTGATTGGTTCGAACTGCAGCTTTCTTCACCTGAGTCAGACCCTACGCACATCGGAACACATCTGGCGTCGCCTCGCGCCGTACCGCCACAGGCAACCTGCCGCATGACCCTGACCCGTCTGCATGCTCCGCCGAGAAACATGGCGCAGTGTGAACACCGCTGCTACGCCACGGGCGCGGAGGATTCTCCCTCACCGGAGTCATCGTACCCTCGGCAGTTCTCTTTTTCCCAAGGCAGTTACTCTGCTCCAGCGACCGCATTTTCCGGCCGCTCCGCCGCGCAGCCGCCTTTCTCCCGCTCCCATCCGAAGACGGAGCAAACGTATACCGCCTCGATCCCCATCCACACCGTCATGGCCACCATCAGGTCCGCGCACCGATGAATCATCACCCGCCACCAGTCCTGCGGATTGGCCGCGCTCAAGACGAAGTGCCCCTGATACAAACAAATCCCAACCGCCACTGAAGCCGCCAGCAGCGCGACGAACGCACGCATCCGCGCATGGCGCAGAAGCCACACCTCCTCACAGGTCCGCCGTCGCGCTAAGCCTCGAATCGCAAACGTCCTTTCTCCAGCACCGAGTGCATCGGCTGCTCCCACTTCCCGGGAAAGTCCAGCCGCGCATGCGCCCCGCGGCTCTCTTCACGCCCCAGCGCGCACTCCACCATCACCCCCGCCACCGCATAGAGATTGCGCGCCTCGATCGCCCGACGCGTCAACCCCCGCGGCATCGACTTGAACATCGCATCCAGCACCGCCTGCGCCCGCTTCAGACCCGCCGCCTCCCGCAGCAGTCCCGCGTCCCTCCACATCAACTCCCGCAACCGCGCAATCCAACCCTCCACCGCGCCCTCATCCTCCAGTACCCCACCATGCGCCGGCGCGCGCGGCGCAGCCTGAGCACCGGACCCTGCGCCCTCTCCGGAACCCTGCTCCTCCACCATCGTCTTCGCCGCCTCTACCCCAAACACCAGCCCCTCCAGCAAGGAGTTGCTCGCCAGCCGGTTCGCCCCATGCACCCCCGTACATGCCGCTTCGCCGGCAGCATACAAGCCCGGCAGCGTCGTCCTTCCCTGCACGTCCGTTTTCACCCCACCCATCAGGTAATGCGCCGCGGGCCGCACCGGGATCAGATCCCGATTCAAATCCAGCCCATACCCGTGCAGGAACGCCGAGATCCCGGGAAATCGCACCGTCAGGTCTTTCTTCACGTGCCGCATATCCAGATACACCGGCCCATCCAGCGCCTCGCGCGTCATCGCCCGCGCCACCACGTCCCGGGGCGCAAGCTCCGCCAGCGGATGCTGCCCCACCATAAACCGCCCTCCGGCAGCATTCACCAGCCACGCACCCTCACCGCGCAAAGCCTCGCTCATCAGAAAACGCGGCGCGCCCTCCCGCGTGAAGCCCGTCGGATGAAACTGGTAGAACTCCATATCCTCGAGCGCCGCACCTGCCCGGTATGCCATCGCGATTCCGTCTCCGGTGGCCACTGCAGGATTGGTCGTCTCGCTGTACACCTGCCCCGCGCCTCCACTCGCCAGCAGCACCGACCCCGCGCGCACCTCGGTCAGCCCACCATCCGGCCCCAGCAGCGAGATACCCACTACCCGCCCCTCGTGGACCACCAGATCCACCGTCGTCGTCCACTCCCGCATCTCCACATGCGCCAGCCCGCGCACATGCTCCAGCAGGGCCCGCGCGATCTCCCGTCCGGTCGCGTCGCCCTTCGCATGCAGGATCCGGTTCAGCGAGTGCGCTCCTTCGCGCGTCCGCTCCAGCTCGCCTTCCGCCCCGCGATCGAACTGCGTACCCATCTCCAGCAGCTCCGCCACCCGCTGCGGCCCCGCACTCACCAGCAGCTCCGCCGCCTCGCGATTGACCAGCCCGTCGCCCGCCGCAAGCGTGTCTTCCAGATGCAGCCGCACGTCCTCCAACCCACCCATCGCAACGGCGATCCCTCCCTGCGCGTAACTGGTATTCGATTCCGCCAGCGCCTCTTTCGTGACCAGCAGAACCTTACCCGAACGGCTCAACCGTACGGCTGCACTCAGCCCTGTAATTCCGCCACCAACCACCACAAAGTCGAAAACATCCATTCCAAAATCCTACGCCGCCAGCCCCGCTGTCTTTCACACCCACGAACACGCGCAATGCGCGTCCAACACCCCACGAAGTGGCGTGCTCTTTGAGAACAGTACAAAGTACCCGGCGCAAGGGTGAAGGTGCTGTTGCCTCTATCATTGAGGAGACGTGCCCACCAAGACCATCCATCTCGAAACCACCTCCGCCGCCTGCGACATTGTCGTCGGCCGCAGTCTTCTCGCCTCGCTCCACCCGCGCCTGCAAAAGCTGGCCGCCGGCAAGCCATACCGCCCGTTCCTCGTCACCAGTCCAAACATCTGGAAGCTCTGGTCCGCGCAGGTCCGTGCGAGCTTTCCCGAAGCCGCGCACCCGACCGTCGTGTTCCTCCCCGCAGGCGAGAAACATAAACGCCTCGCCCAGGTCGAGGCGCTCGCCGAACAGCTCTCCCACCACGGTGCCGACCGCGATTCGCTGCTCATCGCCTTCGGCGGCGGCGTCGTCGGCGACATCACAGGCTTTCTCGCCGCCGTCTACATGCGCGGCATCCCGTACGTCCAGATCCCCACTACTCTTCTCGCCCAGGTCGACTCCTCCGTCGGCGGGAAGACAGGCGTCAACCTCCTCGCCGGCAAGAACCTCCTCGGCGCCTTTCACCACCCGCGGCTCGTCCTCACCGACATCGACGTGCTCTCGACCCTGCCCGCGCGCGAACTCCGAGCGGGCCTGCAGGAATCCATCAAAGCCGGCATCATCCGCGACGCTAAGCTCTTTCGCTATCTCGAACGAACAAAAGCCGTACTTCTCGCCGCCGATCCCGCCGTTCTCGCTCGTGTGATCGCAGCTTCCATCCAGGTCAAAGCCGACATCGTAGCCGCCGACGAGAAGGAATCCGGCGTCCGCATGCTCCTCAACTTCGGCCACACCGTCGGACACGCCATTGAAGCCGCCACCGGCTACACCCGCCTGCTCCACGGTGAAGCCGTCGCCTGGGGCTCGCTCGCCGCCCTGCACCTCGCCCTCGACCGCAAGACCATCGACGCAGATACCTTCGCCCGCATGGCCAACCTCATCCTCGCCTGCGGCCCGCTTCCCCGCTTCCACGCCCCCGCCGAAGAGCTCGTCCGCCTGACCGCCTCCGATAAAAAATCCCGCAGTAAACGCCGAGCCTTCATCCTTCCCACCACCATCGGCAAGGCCGAGGTCTTCCACGACGTCACCGACAAAGAGCTCCTCGACGCCACCAGGGCCATGCTCGCCGACGTCAAGCGCCTCACCAGGACCGAGGCAAGAGCTTGACCTTCCATCAAACGCCCCCGCCAACCTCCGGTGCTATTAAGCCCGCCGAAGATGTGCAAGGCATGTTCGACGCCATCGCTGCCCGCTACGACCTCCTCAACCACGTCCTCTCGCTCGGCTCCGATCTCTTCTGGTGGTGGCGCGCCGCACACGCCCTGCGCCCCCTCCTGCATCGCCCCGAAGTCCGCATCCTCGACCTCTGCTGCGGCACCGGCGACATGACGCTCGCGCTCTTGCGCCATCGTCCTTCCACACCCTCCACAGCCCCCCTCCTGGCGGTGGATTTCTCTCACCAGATGCTCCATCGCGGACTGATAAAGTTTGCAGATAGACCAATTTACGCCATAGAAGCTGATGCATTGCATCTTCCCCTGCCGGACAGCAGTACGGACCTGATTTCCGCTGCCTTCGGCTTTCGCAACCTGGCGTCCTATCAGGACGGCCTCGCCGAACTCTTTCGCGTCCTCAAACCCGGCGGCCAGATTGCCATCCTCGAGTGCAATCAGCCCGAAGGTCTCGTCGGTGCGCTCTATAGCCTCTACTTCAAGCGCATCCTCCCCACCATCGGCGGCCTGGTCTCGAATCGCGCTGCCTACAGCTATCTGCCGGCATCGGTTGAGCGTTTCCCCCGTCCCCCGCGCATGCTGGAGCTCATCCGGCAGGCCGGTTTCCGCGACGGGCGCTGGACCAGCTACACCTTCGGCGTAGCCGGCCTCTACCAGGCAACAAAGCCCTGAGCCTTTCATAGCGAAGCCGTTGAACACGTCGGTCGCAGCAGGAACTCGTGCCCCAGCGGGAGGATCACGCGACGTACAGGTCAGTCATGAAGTGACCGCCCGGCCGGCGTCAGGCCGCACTGGTCTCAGGTCGTACCACCTCAGCCACCACCAGCGAAGCGATCAGAATCCCGGCCGCCACAAAGAAAGCCGTCCCCGGCAAGTAGCCCAGTGTCCGGCTGTAGATTAGCGTAAACAGCCCCGGTCCCACCATCCCCGCTATCCCGCGCAGGCTGTTCACCGCACCCTGCAGCTGTCCCTGCTCATTCGGCCCTACCTCGCGCGACATCACCGACTGCGCCGACGGCCACACCAGACTCATCATGTTCAGCACCGGGATCGAAAACCAGATCAGCCCGCCGGTCTTCGACAGCGCCATCATGCACCAGCCCAACGCGCCGCCCACCAGCCCCACCGACATCGTCCTGCGCTCGCCCAGTCTGGCCACCACTCGCTTCACCAGCAGCGCCCCATACAGCCCCGAACACAGCCCCACCAGGCCCAGCGACAGCCCACCCGTCCGCACCGTCCACCCATAGCGCGTGTAGACGTACAGCATGTAGACGTTCATCAGCGACTGCTGCGCCAGATACCCCAGCACCAGCACCGCCGCCATCCCCACCAGCACCTTGTTCCGCCCCAGCAGCCGGACCGAGCCCACGGGGTTGGCACGTTTCCATGAAAATGCCGTCCGGTTCTCCTTCTTGAGCGACTCAGGCAGGACAAACAGCCCGTACATCCCGTTGATCAGGCTCAGCACCCCCGCCGCCCAGAACGGCAGCCGCGGATTCACCTGACCCAGCAGCCCGCCCAGCGCCGGCCCCAGCACAAATCCCATCCCGAACGCCGCGCCCAGCATCCCGAACGCCGCGGCGCGCTTCTCGTGCGGCGTCACGTCGGTCATGTACGCCATCGCCGTCGGCACGCTCGAAGCCGTCAATCCGGAGACGATCCGCCCCAGAAAAAGCCAGTGCAGCGTCGGTGCCAGCGCCATCACCACATAATCCAGACCGAGCCCGAAGTTCGAAAGCAGTACCACGGGCCTGCGCCCAAACCGGTCCGAGAGCGACCCCAGCACCGGCGAAAACACAAATTGAATCCCCGCGAACAGCGTCCCGAACAGCCCGATCATCTGCGCCGTCCGCGACGCATCCCCGTGCAGAAAATCCTCGATCAGCTTCGGCAGCACCGGCGAGATCATCCCCATCGCCAGCATGTCCAGCGTCACCGTCAAAAAGATGAACGTCGCCGCCGCCCGCCTGCCTTCAGGAACCCCTGGCGCGGCCGGCGAAGCCGCCTCCAGATCCTCCACCGGACGCACCAACTCCGGCTCCGCTCCCAGCGGATTCGTCTGCACCTCAACGTCTGGATTCGTCTCCGCCATCGTCCTCGCAGTGTAGCGGAACCGCGCATTCGCTCGACCGGCGCATCTGTGAATCGACCGAGCTCCTGTCGGCCATACCGCCAACGCGATACCATGCCCCCATGAGCCCCGCCGCGGCTGAACGCCGAACACACGATTCCGCAGCCGCCGCTCCACGCTCCATGCCAGATCCCGCCGCACGGAAACGCACCGCCGCCGTCCTCTCCGTCTCCGCCGCCGCCTGCATTACGCTGCTCAAGCTAGCCACCGGCCTGCTCACCGGTTCACTGGGCATGTTGTCGGAGGCCGCCCACTCCGCCATCGACCTCATCGCCGCCGCCATCACCCTCTTCTCCGTACGTGCCGCCGACCGCCCCGCCGACGACGACCACTCCTACGGCCACGGCAAGATCGAAGCCCTCTCCGCCTTTGTCGAGACCGGCCTCATGCTGGCGTCGTCCCTCTGGATCGTCTACGAGGCCGTCCACCGCATCCTCTACCGCAACCACCTCACCCTCCCGATCACTCTCTGGCCGTTCGCCGTCCTCACCCTGTCGATCCTCGTCGATTTCTTCCGCTCCCGTTCTCTCCGCCGCGTCGCCCAGGACACCCACTCCGACGCCCTGGCCGCTGACGCCGTTCACTTTTCCACCGACATCTGGTCCTCGCTCGCCGTTCTGATCGGCCTCGCCGCAACCGCCCTCGGCGAACGCGCTCATATCGCCGGCCTTGAGCTCGCCGACCCCATCGCCGCCCTCGTCGTCTCCGCCATCATCCTCGCCGTCTCCTGGCGCCTCGCCCGTCACACCCTCGACGCACTGCTGGATGCCACCCCCGCCCAGGACGGCCAGACCGCCGCCGCCACCCGACGCAAGCTCCTCCACGACCTCGCCCTGATCGACGGCGTGCTCTCCGTGGACCGTCTGCGCACCCGCCGCTCCGGCTCCGGCTACTTCGCTGACCTCACCCTCTCCATGCCGCGCAACCTCACCTTCCAGCGCTCGGAGCAGATCACCCAGGAGGCCACCGAGGCCGTCCAGCGCGTGCTCCCGGAAGCCGACGTCGTCGTCCACCCCGTCCCGACCGCGACCGTCGCCGAATCGGTGCACGACCGGGTCCGCGCCGTCGCCGCACGCGCCAACCTTTCCATCCACGACCTCTCCATCAAAGAGTTCAACCACCGCCTGCATTTAGAGCTGCACCTTGAAGTAAATGAGATTCTTTCACTTCAAAGTGCACACAATCTTGTCACCGGCCTTGAGGCCGGGATCCGCGCCGAAGTACCCGAGATTGCCTCCATCCTCACCCACATCGAATCCGAACCCTCCACCATCGAGCGGCCCGCCGCGCTCGAGCGCTCACGCCTCCTCAACCATGCCCTGCGCAACGCCGCCCAGCTCTTCCCCGAGATCCTGGATATCCACGACATCGTCGTCACCCGTCACCACGACCGCCTCCAGGTGAACTGCCACTGCACCCTGCCGGACGAAATGCCCATGTCACGCGTCCACGAGATCATCACCGCGCTCGAAAACGCATTCAAGCAGGAAGCCCCCGAAGTCTCCCGCCTTCTGATCCACCCCGAGCCAGCCACCGATAATGCCCGCTAATACAGTCGTCTTCCACTTGCACACGCCTCCAACACCGCACGGAGCCCGTCCGGCATCAGGACGCACTTGCCTTCGCTTTCCTCGCAACTAAGATAGACAGGCATGCCCACCACTCGCGAACGCCTACGCGCCTTCCTCTCCACCACCCGCCTCATCCTCGTCCGCACGCTGGCGACCTGCGCTCTCGTCGCGGTCTTTCTCGTCTCCGCCTTTGCCGCCATGCGTCTCTTCATCCACGGCCGCGAGGTCACCGTGCCCAACCTGACCAACGTCTCCGACACCGACGCGGAAGCCCAGCTCCGCAAACTCGGCCTGCACCTCTCGGTTGAAAACCGCTTCTACGCCCCCACCATCTCCGCCAACCGTGTCCTCTCCCAGTCGCCCAGCCCGGGCGCGCATGTCCGCCGCGGCTGGCAGATCCGCGTCACGGAATCGCTCGGCCAGCAGCAGGTTCCCGTGCCCGATGTTACCGGTCAGGATCAGCACCCCGCCGAGCTCATGCTCAAGCGCCTCCAGCTCGAGCTTGGCGAGACCGCTCATCTTCCCGGCCCCGGACCCGCCGGGACCATTCTCGCCCAGTCGCCTCCGCCCAACAGCGCCGGCCTTGACGGTCCGCGCGTCGCCATCCTGGTTGCCGACGATGAAGAGGTCCCCGCCAGTGTCGGCTATGTCATGCCCCCGATCGTCGGCCTCACCGTCGGCCAGGCGAACGCGCGCCTCTCAGCCGCCGGCCTGCACGTCTCCGCACCCGCCCCGCCGCCTGTCGCCGTTCCCGACACCAGCGATGACCCCACGACACAGGATCCTGCCATCCCCCCGTCTGTCGTTCCCGACGTGCCCGCCGCACCTGTGTTTCGGTCCAGCTCTGTCATCACCAGCCAGAGCCCGCTGCCCGGCCGCCGCGTCTCCCGCGCCGATTCCATCCACGTCACCGTGATAAACCCCAGCTCCGCGGACGCCGCGTCCGACACCCCGCAGTAGGTCCGGCCTCAGACCCGTTCCAGCACCACTGCCCAGAATCCATCGCAGGGATGCACTCCCGGCAGAGTCCGCAGCGCCCCATCCCGCACCAGCGTCTCCAGCCCGATCGCCAGCCCAGAGACCCGTTCCAGCAGCTCCTCCAGCCCAACCCGCCGGAAACTCGCCGCAAACGAAGCCACCACCGCCTCATTCTCCTCCGGCTCCAGCGAGCAGGTCGAGTACACCAGGCGTCCGCCCGGCGCCAGCCGCGTCAGTGCCGCCTCCACAATCGTCCGTTGCCGCGCCGCCTGTCGCACCAGCTCTTCCGGCTTGAGGAACAGCCGGATCTCCGGATTTCTCCCCAGCGTCCCCGTCCCTGAACAAGGCACATCGCACAAAATCAGATCGAAGAGCCCGGCGCTTTCCGGCAGCTTCGTCGCATCAAGCGCGGCGGTTTTAACCTCTCCGGCATACCCGAACTCGCGCAGCCGCGCCTGCATCGCCGCCACCCGCTTCCCGCTCACATCCGTCGCCAGCAAGTCCGCCCGCCCGCCCAGCCGGGCAGCCATCACCAGGGTCTTTCCCCCGGGGGCAGCGCAACAATCCCACACCCGCGCCGGCCGGCCCTCAACCTCCGGTACCGCCGCGACCGCGAGCTCCGCCACCAGCCGCGACCCGTCATCGATCTCCGGCAGCCGCCCCGCATCCCTCTGCGAACGATCCTGGTCGGACTCCGAGAGCCCGACCCTCACGAGGTCAGGGTCGGAGTTGTCGCCTTCGGTCACTGCCTGACCGCCGACAGGCTCTGAGTGCTCCATCTCAGCCGCAGGCTCAGGTGGGGAAACAAACAGTCCTCCCCGCCCAGGCTCCTCCTGATCCGCCTGACACACCTTCGCCGCCGCAGCCGGCCCATACTCCCGCACCCAGCGTTCCACCAGCCACGCCGGGTGTCCCAGCCGCACCGCCAACGCGTCGGTCCGCTCCACAATCGGCTTAGCCAGACCCTTTGCCCGCAGCGCATCCTTCGATGCCGCGATCTTCCGCAGCAGCGCATTCACCAGCCCCGTCGCCCGTTCCGCTCCCGCCTGCCGTACCAGCTCCACGCTGTCGCTCAACACCGCATGAGCCGGGATCCGGTCCATATGCAGCAGCTGGAACGCTCCCATCCGCAGCCCCAGCGCGACGGGCGCAGGCAGCTCCTCCTCCGGCTTCTGCAGCAAGCCCACGATCACCGCATCGAGCGCTATCTGCCAGCGCAACACGCCCATCACCAGCGCCGTCACCAGATGCCGGTCCTGCTCGCTCAACGCCTCGACCGCCCCGGCCCGCAGCGCCGTATCGCTGTGCGCCTTGCCCGCTTCGATCCGCATCAGCAGCGCAAACGCCACCTGCCGCGCAGGCGCAACCACCACGGTCGACCGCGCAGCGGCAGGCTCCGCCGGAGCAAAGACCCGCTT
>CAXTVJ010000003.1:93985-99348 GCA_964247715.1 uncultured Acidobacteriaceae bacterium
ATTCCGCGCCCCCGTATTCTGCCCTTTGCCCTTCACTCGCCCACCCGCTCACCCGTCTTCACCTGGAACCCGCGCAGAAACTCCGCCGCCGCCATCCGCTTCTTGCCTTCCATCTGCACCTCTTCAAACTCCAGCAGCGAACCGCTGCATCCCGCAAACATCCGCGCCCCATCGACCCGCAGCACACCCGGTTCACCCAGGCCCTCAACAACCCGCATCCGGTGCACCGTCACCTTCTTCCCACGTAATGTCGTCCACGCACCCGGCCACGGCTGGAAGCCACGCCACCGATTCACCAGCTCCTCTGCCGTCCGTGCAAAATCCATCCGTCCGTCCTCCCGCGTCAGGATCGGCGCAAGCGTCGCGAGCGCGTGATCCTGCTCGACGGGCACCACCGTCCCATCCTCCAGCCTGGCCAGCGTCTGCACCATCAGCTCCGCGCCAACCGCCGCCAGGCTCTCAAACAGATCCTCCGCCGTCTCCTCGGGTGCCAACGGCACCGCATGCGCCAGCAGGATCGGCCCGGTGTCAAGCCCCGCCTCCAGCCGCATCGTCGTCACGCCCGTTACCGTCTCACCCTGTGCCAGCGCCCACTGGATCGGCGCCGCGCCACGATACCTCGGCAGTAAAGACCCGTGGAGATTGATACACCCAAATCGAGGCAACGCCAGCATCCAGTCCGGGATGATTCGCCCGTACGCCACCACCAGAATCGCCTCCGGCGCGATGCGCTCGAGCTCCGCCCGCAGCTCCTCATTGCGCTTGATCTTCTCCGGCGCCATCACCGGGATGCCGTGCGCCGACGACGCCGCTTTCACCGCGCCCACCTGCACCTGCATCCCGCGCCCGGATGCCCGGTCCGGCTGCGTCACCACCAGCGCCACCTCGTGCCCCGCGGCAATCACCGCTTCGAGCGTCGGCACCGCAAACCGAGGCGTCCCGCAGAATACCAGCTTCATCACGCCTCCAGCGGCCCCAGCTCTCAGCTGGAAACTGCGTCCTTGCAAGCCTCAACTCACAACTCAAAGAACTTTCCGCCCAACTGACAGCCAAGGGAACAGCTGCCGTACCGGCAACCGGAGCTAACAGCCAAAAGCTAAGAGCTAACAGCTCCACTCAATCACCACTCACCATTCTTCTGCAGCTTGCGGATCTTCCTCAGCAGCAGCTCCCGCTTCAGCCGGCTCACCCGGTCGATAAACAACACCCCGTCCAGGTGGTCGATCTCATGCTGCAGTGCCCGCGCCAGCAACTCATCGCCCTCCACCTCGAACCACGCGCCCGACGCATTCTGCGCCCGCACCCTTACATGCGCCGCCCGCGCCACCTTCTCGCGAATATCCGGCAGGCTCAGACAGCCTTCTTCCTCATACTGCTTACCCTCCAGCAGGACGATCTCCGGATTGATGAGCGCAATCTTCTCCTCGGGCGTCTTCCCGAAGCTCACATCCACCACGGCGATCCGCTTCGAGATGGAGATCTGCGGTGCCGCCAGCCCGATCCCCTGCGCCGCATACATGCTCTCGAACATCTCCTCCACCAGCGTCCGCAGCTCGGCGTCGAACGCCGTCACCGCCTCGCCGCGCCGCGCCAGCACCGGGTCGGGATACTTCACGACCTCGTGAATCTTCCCTGCAAACTTCCGCTTCTCAACCTTCTCCGCCACTGCCATCCCATCCTCTAATTCGTCGTCATTCCAAGCCAAAGAGCGAGGAACCTGCATGCTCTGACGCTGCAAGCGACCGCGACACCCTAATAAGCCCGAATCTGCTCCACATACCCGTCGAGATTCCGCCGCATCTCGCGCAGTGAATCCCCGCCAAACTTATCCAGCATCAGCCGAGCCACCGTAAGCGCAACCATCGCCTCCGCCGCCACGCCCGCCGCCGGCACCACGCACACATCGCTGCGTTCATACGCGGCTTTCACCGGCTCCCGTGCGCCACTCTCACCCGCGGCAAAGCTCACCGAACCCAGCGGACGTCGCAAGGTCGAGATCGGCTTCAGATACCCGCGCACAATCAGATCCTCGCCATTCGACATCCCGCCCTCAATCCCACCTGCATTGTTCGATGCCCGCGTAAACGAAGTGAAGCCGCCTTCCCCGCTCTCTGCTCCCTCTTCCCTGCTCCCTGCTTCGTCATACCCAATCTCATCGTGCACGCGCGAACCCATGGCCCCCGCCGCCGTCACTCCGCGCCCGAGTTCCACCGCCTTCACCGCCTGCAGACTCATCACCGCCTGCGCCAGCAGTCCATCCAGCCGTTCGTCCCAGTTCACATGCGTCCCGATCCCCGGCGGAACCCCGTGCACCACCACCTCAAAAACCCCGCCCACCGTGTCCCCCGTCCGCAGCGCGCGATCTACCTCGCCCTTCATGCGCCCCTCAGCATCAGCATCCACGCAGTTCAGCAGAATCTCCTTACGGGCATTGACCGCTTCCACCTCAGCCCACGCCGCGTCGCGTCCAAGCTCCGCCTCGCCCACACGCACGGTATGGCTCCCCACGCCCACGCCGAACTCTGCCAGCAGCATCTTCGCCAGCGCTCCGCATGCCACGCGCGCCGCGCTCTCCCGCGCGCTCGCCCGTTCCAGCACATAACGCGCATCCGGAAAGTCGTACTTCAGCGACCCCGCCAGATCCGCATGGCCCGGCCTCGGCGACTTCACCGCCTTATGTTTCTCGGCATCGCCCGCACCCACCGGCAAAATCTCTTCCCAGTTCTTCCAATCGTTATTGGCCAGCGTCATCGCGACCGGCGACCCGATCGTCTTGCCATGCCGCACGCCACTTAGAATATGCGCGCGATCCTGTTCAATCCGCATCCGCCCACCGCGTCCATAGCCCTGCTGCCGCCGCCACAACTCGCGATCCAGCCGCGCCTGGTCCACCGGCACTCCCGCCGGCAGCCCGCTCACCAGCGCCACCAGCGCCTCGCCGTGACTCTCTCCCGCTGTCGAAAACCTCAGCATCCGCCTCGCCCGCCACACGCGCTCTTCGCACCAAGCGCCAAACCTCGATTGTAGCAACGGGGTTGCGCGTCCACATGCACGCCCGCAAGAGCATCCACCTGCCTCACATCCGCGTCACATCCCTTCCGTGAGGCCAGTCCTCAGCGCGCAAGGAGAGAGTGACAGCATGACCGTCCTCGTCGCAGGAGCCACCGGCAAATTTGCCCACCTCGTCATCCCCGCCCTCAAAGCTCGCGGTGCCCGTGTCCGCGCTCTCCTCCGCGACGCCTCCCGGGAAGCCGGAGCCCGCGAGCGCGGAGCCGACGAAGTCTCCACGGCGACCTCGAAGACCTGAAGTCTCTCTGTGCGGCCATCGAAGGCGCCGACGGCGTCTTCCACCTCAACCCCGGCTTCGCCCCGAACGAAAGCAAGATGGGCATCGCCGTCGTCGATGCCGCCAAATCCACCCGCACCGCAAGATCGTCTTCTCTACGTCATTCACCCCACCATCCACCGCATGGTCAATCACGCCCGCAAGCAGCCCGTGGAGCAGGCCATCTACGAGTCCGGCATCAACGACACCGTCCTCCAGCCCGCCATGTTCATGCAGAATCTCGAGCAGAGCTGGCCCCACATCCTCGAAACCGGCCGCTTCGCCCTGCCTTACTCCATCCATCAGCCCGCATGCTATGTCGACTACCGTGACGTAGCCGATGCCGCCGCCATCGCCCTCACCTCCGACAAGCTCGATTTCGGCACTTTTGAGCTGTGCGCTCCCGGCATGCTCACCCGCATCGACTTGGCCACACGGATGAGCCAGGCCCTCGGCCGCTTCATCGAACCCGCCGAGATCCCTTTCGACCCATGGGCCGACCAGGCGCACATGCCTCCAGACCCGCTACGCGAAGGTCTCCGGACAATGTACGAAGACTACGACCGCTTCGGCTTTCCCGGCGGTAACGGGCTCGTCCTTGAGCCGTCCTCGGTCGCCCGCCCCGCACGCTGCAGCGGTATCCTGACGAACTCGCGGCGCAGCCTTCCTGACCATACCGCGAAGCAATCCACCCACCCCACAAGGGGCGAGCTTCCCGACAACGGGATGAAGTATTCGGCGTCAAGGCGCACCTGCCTCCGACTGTTCGCTCTGCTCCGCCGTATCCGCGTCCGCAGTCGTCTGTTCCGGAAGTACCGGCTCGTCTTTCAGCCATCTCCGTGAGTCGAACAGCGGCCGTTCCATGCTCCGCACCCACTCCGTCGTCTCGTCCGGCCTCTTGCCCGCACTCTCCGCCCCCGCAAACTCCCGCCGCAGCGCCGAGAACTTCGCCTCAAGATCGTCCAGCGCGCTCAGCAGCATCGCCTCCGGCGTCATTGGCAGCTTCGGCGACCCAAACTCGTATCTCCCATGGTGCGACAGGATCATATGCTCCACCAGTACCCGCAGCTTCTCCGGAAACGGCGCGAGCTCGCGCACCTTCTCCCGCAGCATTCCCTGCGCGATCGAGATATGGCCGATCATCTGACCCTCGAGCGTGTACTCGAAACTTGTCTTCCACCGCAGCTCCCGCACCTTGCCGATATCATGCAGAATCGCTCCCGTGACCACCAGATCCTCATTCACCTCGGGATAGAACGGCGCAACCGCCCGCACCACCCGCACCAGCTGCAGCACATGCTCCAGCAGCCCGTGAATCCAGGCATGATGCAGTCCCTTCGCCGCCGGGGCATCCACGAACGCCGACCCGATCTCCGGATCATCGAGAAACGCCAGCACCAGCCGCCTCAGATCCGCATCCGCGAACCCGCCCACAAACCCGCGCAGCTCCGCCTCCATCGCCTCCGGCGCGAACTGCGAGATTGGTTGGAAGTCTCCCGTCTCCACCTCATGCGCCGCCGCCGACCGCATCTTCGACACCGTCATCTGCCAGCGGCCGTTGTACTTCGACACCAGCCCCTGCACCTTCACAAAGCAACCTTCAGCACAGCCCGCGAACGCCTCCGCCGCATCCTCCCACATCCGCGCCTCGAGCGTTCCCGTCTTGTCCGTCAGCGCCAGCGCCAGATAGTGCCCGCCACCCTGCTTCCGCTCCCGCAGCCCTGCCTGCGACAAACAGAAATAGCTCGTCACCACGACGTTCTCAAAGCGCGGCGCATCCGCCACAAAAAAATCTTTCATCCCCAAACCCTATCGCACGCTGCACTGCGCAAATCCAGCCGGAAACAGCAAAGCCCCGCAGCATACATCTCTGCGGGACTCTGCCGTTCCAGTCCTTGTTGCCTGACCCCTAGGCCGGCGGCTGCGTCCCCGGAACCGGCTGGCCCTGCTGCCCGCTGCCCGGAGGCGGCTGCGTCACCGGCGGCAACGTCGTATCCGGCTCATTCGGCTGCGCCCGCGGCACGCTCGAGTTCGGCGG